>CAZYNP010000027.1:13841-66757 GCA_964647995.1 uncultured Cytophagia bacterium | reverse complement strand
CGGTTGGCGGAGTTAACCACTAGGCTGTAGGTTCGAGTCCTACCGCCGGAGCGAAAAATATTAGAGAATATGGTAGGGTTCCAGGTTTGGTCTGCAATTTAACTATTGCAGAAGATAAAAAGGAACCCTTTTTTTATGGGATCGTTTTACCAATTGAATCAAAATCCTCGCTATTCACCAAATCTCAGGGGATTATGGCCGTGCTTCTGACTGTGCCCCGGAATTCACTTTAAATGAGGAGGTAACACAAAATGAAAACTATTTACCAGTTCAGCATGCTGATGATAATTTTAATTTTTGTGGTCAGCTCAGCTTTTAGTCAATTGCTTCAGTCCAAATCATTGCCCTCCGAAAGAAACTATGAACCGATCGAACTCACCATGGAGTATCGGTTTTTTGATCTTTTGAAACAGCAAGGGACGCCCACCAACCAACTGTTCCTATATGCCTATCACTCCGGCAGTGGCTGGACTCCGATTCCATTTCAAATTGATGAAAAAAATCCCTTCAATCCATCCAATAATTCCTACGACACCACCGATGTGCTTATTTTCCTGGCGCAGGATCTTGGTGATCGAGCATCGGTCGGGAACTGGATCGCTAATCCCGAATCGAAGAATTATCAGCGCTTCGAGATCGAAGTAACTGATCCCATCAATCAGAATCTCAAAGGCTGGTGCTACCTCTTTGTGTCGCCCACGCTGACCGAACAGGATAAGAGCCCGGTGAAATATGTCTCTGTGGATGCGGCCAACGATCGAATCCTTGGCAAATATTATCAGCTCGAATTTGGTAAAAAATGGTATCCGAGCAACATTCAAATCACTGGTGACGGAGGCGGTACCAACCAGGACATCTATGATCGGACCAAGATTCGATTTATAATGATCGTTGCCAGTCTCTGGGTGACATTGATTGAAGATGATCTGACCATGCATCCCGATTCATCAATTACTTATTCTCCCAATGCCGTGGTTCGGCTGAAACGTAAACTGCCTCTGGAAGTGTATTTATTTGGACAACCGTCGGGTCGCAAAGTGAATTTTTCAATGACCTATTACCCCTATTCCACGCTTTTTTCAGGGCAGATCGGCCTGGATCAGTTTTTAGGGTTAGCTCGAATCAAATCCGTTCGCATGTCATACGATCTGAATGCCAGTGCCGCCGGGATGAAATTTTTTAGCGGCGATCAACGTGGCTTGAGAAATCAGGATATTGCCATCGATAGCAAGGGTGCGCTGGACAATGTAGATACCACGCTGGTCAAAAAAACCAAAAATTGGACCATGGTTACCGGCAATCCAGGCACGCTGATCACCATCAACAATGTCCGCTATGAGAGCCTTCCGCCTGCGGTCACACCCGAACCATACGATCAGTATTTGTATTATTGGGATAATGCGGACGGCAGCACTCTTGCCCCACGAGGCGTAGATCGAATGTATGATTGGGATACCGGCGATAGCCTCTCCTATGGCGACCACGGCATGGCATTCGAGAGTTATGCATTGACCGATTCTTTCAACTACAATAGCACCAGCTACTTCCTGGGTAGCAATCAGTCGGTCGCTACGGCTGAAAAAATGTTCGAGAATCAAACTAACACGTTGCTTCGGTCGGTGCGAACTCAGGGCTACATTAGTACCGTCTCGACCAGCGACGAAGAACAAGTTCCATCTGCTTTTCGCCTGCGACCGAATTTCCCCAATCCGTTCAATCCCAGTACCACGATTGCATTTGATCTACCCACTGCGGAATGGGTAACGGTACAGATTGTCGACTTGCAGGGGAAGGAGATCCTGACGCTGGTGAATGAAGCGCTGTCGGCTGGAGCGTATCAATATCGCTGGGATGGTCGGGATAAATACCAACATCCGGTGAGTTCCGGCATTTACATCTGCTCGTTGAAAGCGGGTACCTTCAATGCTTCGCAGAAGATAGCCTTTATCAAATAAACAGCCCCTGATCTCATTGACGTGACCGTCACGCTGCTGTGGCGGTCACGAACTCATTAGCCTATGCAGGAGTTCGTCCGCTATGAAGTCTCGCTATTGGTTATTATTATTGCTGCTGCCGCTGATTCTGACGGTCGTGGTGACCACCTGTACCATGGACACAGGGCTGGAGCCCGGTCCCTGGATCGAAGGACAAATCATCATTGACTCCATCAATCGCGTGGAAGAGGGGCGTACCGGCGATATGGTGGTGGTAGTGGCGCCCGATTTCCCGCCCCAGAAGTGGACTGATATCATCAAAACGCCACCGATCTATTTTGACCGCAATGTCCGCAAGGACACGACAACTTTCAGATTGCCACTCAATTACGGCACCTACGATGTAGTGGCTGTCCTCTGGAAGCCTAAAGGCGAGGAATGGTCGTTCGAGACGATTTCCAACATTCTGGGCGTCTATACCGCACCGAATATTTTTAAGCCCAAAGAAGTGACCATCACGCGCAACGATAAATTCGTGTCCGGCATCAATATCTATGCTGACTTTGGATTCGTTCGCTATGGTTCATTTATCAAAGGTAAAATTACCTATAAGGGCGATTTTAATCCCAATACTCAGATGATGATCCTGGCCTCTTTTCCGATGAAACCGGAGACAGTGGTTGATTATCTATTCGCCCTGGGTTGGGATTTGACGCTGCCCGTCGTTGCCTCGGCGTATGATCCGTATGAATTCAAACTTAGTGTGGCACCAGGATTCCACAAATTTGTGGCCCTGTTCTGGAAAGGCAAAAAAGGCAACCCGTACGATTTCAAAAAAATAGCCGATTTGATGCTGCCAGACGATCTGCCACAAATTGGTCCCTATGTTCCGGAAGGGAAACAGCTCCGTTTGGGCGAAACGCTGGAGTGGTTCAAGAACGATCAAGGGGATACGGTGCGCATCGATCTGGTAGCCGATTTTTCGAAAACTTATCCCTAAAGAATAAGCGCGGCGTAGCTATCGAACGTTCATTCAGTCAGCTTTTGGTCTCGCTCGTTTGCTGTTTTTCAGGAAGTTACTGTTTTGCTAAATCAGACGCACGGATCAGTTAAAAAATTGGGAAAAACCGTTCATGAAGAAAATCCTGTTCATTATCTTTGGCATAATGCTCCACAGCACGTCGCTGCCTGCGCAAGGTATCTTTGCCACGATCACCGGCAAGGTGATTGACAAGCAGTCTAAAGAACCGTTGGCGGGAGTGAATGTTCAGATTGTTGGCACCTATTTGGGCGGGACGACGGGCAGCGATGGTATTTTTCATCTGAAAAAAATTCCGCTGGAACGGGCCACGCTTCGTTTTTCGATGATTGGCTATAAGACCGAGCAGGTAGCCGATATTCAGTTGGATCTGGGCAGCACGGTAAATTTGCCCGTGGTCGAACTCGAAGCGACTGTGATTGGCCTCAATCCGATTGTGGTCACCGCCAGCAAACAGCAGCAAGAATTGACCGCGATTCCTCACAGCATTTCGGTGTTGCCAGAGATCGAATTGATTGACCGAACCCCATTGCGCCTGGATAACGCATTGGAAAGTGTTGCTGGCGTGCATTTCATTGAAAATCATATTAACATTCGTGGTTCATCCGGCTATACTCGTGGGGTGGGTTCACGCGTGCTGCTGGTGATCGATGAAGTGCCCATGATGAACAGCGATAATAATGAAATCAACTGGAATATCCTGCCCGTGCTGGATATCGAGCAGATCGAGGTCATCAAAGGTGCTGGCTGTGCCCTTTATGGCTCCAATGCCCTGGGCGGGGTTGTTAATGTGGTAACCAAATCCCCCACCGACGTCGGCCGCCTCAAAGTGCGCACCGTCAACGGTGTTTACACCAATCCGCTATATGCATCCTGGAAATGGACTGATCGCACGCTGAATTATTCCCGAAACGATCTTAGTTACAGCAAAAGTTTCGGCAATCTCGGCGTGAATGTGTCGCTGGGTTATCATCATTCCACAGGCTACCGCACAGATAATGATTTCCGGCGCTTCAATAGCAGCACCAAACTGATCTATAACTTCCCCGACGCTTCAAAATTGACTTTTTATGGAGGCTATAGCTACGAGAATCGTGGCGAATTTGTCGAATGGCAAGACCAACACAATGCCCAACTATCCTCGCCGTTTTACAGTGGTGCAAAGTTGCGACTCAATTTCTATGATTCCTATCTATTTTATCAAAAACAAATCAATGCGCGGCTGGGTTTCAAAGTACGCGCTTCATTCATTAGCTCCCTGGTTGGCGATCAATACAATCGTGCCGATGACTATTTTCCGGCGGAAGGGGCCGGTGCCGAAGCGAAGATCGACTTTATCCCGCACTATGCGCATAATTTTACTTTTGGCGTTGAATATAAAATCGACGGCGGACATACCAAATACATAGGTAATCATCAGGGCTATTCCATCGCACCGTACCTGCAAGACCAATGGCAATTGTTGCGCGATCTAACGGCCACCCTGGGTTTGCGCTATGATGATTATCGGGTACTAAATTCGAACTATCGCGAGAACTACCTGAATCCCAAATTGGGTCTCAATTACAATCCGTTTCCGGGCACGATTTTCCGTTTTTCCGGTGGCAGTGGGTTTCGCGCTGCCTCCATCACTGAGCGTTACATCAATTTCAAGTACAAGCTATTTACCGCTGTGCCCAATGAGAATTTGAAAGCCGAAACCGTGTGGTCATTTGATGTGGGCGTACGGCAACAGATTACCAACAATTGGTGGATCGACGCGGCTGTTTTCAATAACAATTATTACAATTACATCGAGCCGGTGGAAGAGATATTGGATGACTTTAGCTTGCAGGTGCAGTTCCGCAATGTCATTCGGGCACGTATTCGAGGTTTTGAAGTGTCTACCAAAGGAAGCTGGTGGGGCAATTTAGTCGGTCTGCAGGGCAATTTTACCTATATGGATGCCAAAGACTTAAAGACCAATTCCCCATTGAGTTATCGACCGAAAATTCTGGCGTTTATCGTCCCATCCCTTAGAGTCGATCCGCTTGAATTGCAGTTGGAATATCGCTACGCCAGCAAAATTGATACCGTGATGCTCTACGGCTACGATCAACGCGTGCCACAAAAGGTCTGGACCACCCGCCTATACTTGCGGCTTAAGCCGTTCACTGCGATTCTGGCGGTAAACAATTTATTCAATTACGCCTACACCCAGCTCGAGCGAAATCTGCGCGAGCCGAGAAATATCGCTTTGACTTTTATGTACGAATTATAATGGCCAGAAAAGGCCAAAGGAAATCGCGAGGTCATCAAGGCCGCTGGCAATGGGATAGGCGTGACGGGAGACCCCGTATTTGGTTTCGCTGGCTATCTTTCCACCGCTGACTTCTTGATTCATGATATCGCGGGTCAAATTCAGGTGGCTAAATCCTGCCTTTGCAATTTCAATTGTAGCGCCAATCCGATTGCTCAGGCTTAGGTCGAAGCCCAGTAGAAAAAATTGGGCGAAACCAGCGAGGGTCATCTCGGGATTCACATAATTTTCTTTCAAGAGCTGCAAATTTGTCATGGTATTGACCTGTTTGGCGGTGCCTTCGGCTCGGTAATTATAGACATAATAGCCCATGCCAAGACCAAAATGGAAAAACATGTTGGCACGCACATCCAATGGTGCCTGAAAAATAACCGCCATTTCAGCGGGGAAACCAGTAACCGAAAAATTGGCAACTTCCTCTGTTTTATTCTCCTGCGCATGAATAATGCTATAATCGATCATGTCTTCACTGCTGGACCGCAAAAAACCATAGCCAGACGAAAAGCGCAAGGCCAACTTGGGAGTAAAATAATAGTGAAAATTGGCTTTGATATTCAACGGAATTATCGAACCAGAGGTAGTGATTATTTGGTTGTCGAAATTCAATAGCTCCATTTTCACCTGTTGAAACAAGCCGTTGCCCAGAGTGACGCTAAAGTTTTTTTTGGAGAGTTGAATTTCTTTGGTATCGGCCTGGCCCCAGGCCAGGGAATAAGAGGTGATGAATATTAATAAATTCAGACGAATAAAAAAACGCCGCATAAAACCTCCAACTGGATCTGCAATCACTTAATCAAATTGAATCTGTTGATCCGAGAGAAGCTGAGTAATCGCCATCATCCGTTTTTGTTAGCGATCGCCATTTGATTGCTTCGTCATGAGTGAGCGCTGCAGGTGCTCATTCAATTATTTGAAAAAAACGGCAGGCAAATATAATAATTAAAATTCATTAAAACAAGTAATTTTTAAGACAATCTCCGAAATAAAAAGGCGAGATCTAAGCGACCTCGCCTGCTATCTTCCGTTTAATAATGTCAATTACTTTTTCTCGTCATCAACCACTTCATAGTCGGCTTCTTCGACTTCTTTTTCATCTTTTGAACCAGAACCACCGCCAGGAGGTGGGCTTTGTTGATATTGCGCACCACCACCGGGTTGCTGCTGATAGAGCTTAGCCGAAACCTCGTTCCAGGTCTGATTCAGCGCTTCCATACTCGATTTGATTTCGTTGGCATTATCAGTCTTCACGGCCTCTTTCACCCGGCCCACGGCAGATTCCAGTTTATTTCTCATACCACTGTCGATTTTGTCGCCCAACTCCTTCAAATTTTTCTCGGTTTGATAGGCGATCTGATCCGCTTGATTTTTCAGATCCACCAATTCACGGCGTTTCCGATCTTCAGCGGCATGCGATTTGGCGTCATTGACCATTTTTTCGATCTCATCTTTGGTCAGGCCAGTCGACGCTTCGATGCGGATGGATTGCTCTCGGCCTGTGGCTTTGTCTTTGGCCGAGACATTCAAAATGCCATTGGCATCGATGTCGAACGTGACCTCGATCTGGGGCACGCCTCTGGGAGCCGGCGGAATGCCGTCCAGATGAAACCGACCGAGTGTTCGGTTGCCCGCAGCCATTTCTCGCTCTCCCTGCAGAATATGGATTTCCACCGACGGCTGATTGTCCGATGCCGTAGAGAAGATCTCCGATTTTCGGGTGGGGATGGTCGTATTTTTCTCGATCAATTTGGTGAATACGCCACCCAGCGTTTCGATGCCCAGAGACAAAGGAGTTACATCCAATAGCAGCACATCGGTCACGTCACCTGCCAGCACCCCACCTTGAATAGCCGCACCAACGGCCACCACCTCATCAGGATTCACGCCTTTGTGTGGCTCCTTCTGGAACAGATCTTTGGCGATTTGCTGCACCTTAGGCATGCGGGTGGCCCCGCCAACCAGCACTACTTCGTCGATTTCTTTGGCGGTAAGACCCGCATCTTTGAGCGCGGTTTGACATGGCTGAATTAAGCGCTGGAATAGGTCTTCGCATAGTTGCTCGAATTTGGCGCGCGTCAGCGTCATATTGAGATGCTTGGGACCGGTATTGGTAGCCGTGATGAATGGCAAATTGATATCGGTTTGCGCTACGGTAGAAAGCTCGCATTTCGCTTTTTCCGCGGCCTCTTTCAGCCGTTGCAGCGCCATGGGATCCTTCGACAGATCCACCCCTTCCTGCTTCAAAAATTCATCCACCATCCAGTCGATCACCCGCTGATCAAAATCATCGCCGCCCAGATGCGTATCGCCATTGGTGGATTTCACTTCGAACACGCCATCACCCAATTCCAGAATGGAGATGTCAAACGTCCCACCGCCAAGATCGAACACCGCAATCTTCTCATCTTTTTTCTTGTCCAAACCATACGCCAGCGAGGCTGCGGTCGGTTCATTGATGATTCGTCGAACGTTCAGACCCGCAATTTCGCCTGCTTCTTTGGTCGCCTGGCGTTGACTGTCATTGAAGTAAGCCGGCACCGTGATCACTGCTTCGGTTACTTTTTGGCCCAAATAATCTTCGGCGGTCTGTTTCATTTTCTGAAGAATCATCGCTGAAATCTCTTGCGGCGAGTATTCCTTATCGCCGATCCGTACGCGAGCGACATCATTTTTACCTCGAACTACTTCATAAGGCACCTCTTCGATCTCGCGCTTGACCTCATCGTAGCGACGACCCATGAATCGCTTTATTGAATAAATCGTATTTTTCGGATTAGTAACCGCCTGCCGTTTGGCAATCTGACCGACCAGCCGTTCGCCATCTTTGGTAAAGGCTACCACTGAGGGGGTCGTTCGACCGCCTTCGGAGTTCTGGATTACGACTGGTTCGCCGCCCTCCATCACCGCAACACAGGAGTTAGTTGTACCTAAATCGATTCCTATAATTTTACCCATTGAAAACCTCCTACATGCTTTCAATTATTCAAACGAGCATTCACAACTCGAATTTGTTTTCTTAGTCCGGAAAATTGTTAGTGCAATTTGAACTGTCCTTTTGCAAATAATATGCCATGAACCAATCAAAAAAAAACAGGCTTGTATTCTGCTATTATTGTGTGAGTTACAAGCCTGTTTTTTAAACCGTATTCAAACGTGCTAAACCATGGCCACCTCTTTATCTGCCGTTTTGGCAGTATTTTATGCCAAAGATTTCGACGGCTCTGGCTTCGTGGCCGTGGACGGCGATTTGCCGTTCGCAGCCTCCGAGGTTTGATTCGATTCCCGCTTTTGAGCTTGTTTGTAATTATCGCTCCGGTAATCGGTAATATAGAAACCATTGCCCCGAAATAGGAAACCATTGCCGCCGCCAATGAGGCGCTTTACAGTCCCATGACATTGGGGACATTGGCGAATCGGTTCGGCATTGATGGATTGAAATTGTTCAAATTGATAACCGCAATGATTGCATTTATATTCATAAGTTGGCATTGCTATGACTCCTCTAAACCGCTGACTGAACCAAGATCCTTGTTGATTGACGAATTTGCCCGGCTAAAATAAGGCTAACCTATTGACTTTGTGGCAATCCGCTTTCATCGATTTTACTAACATAGCGAGCTACTATGGCACTCGAATCGTGATAAAGATTTGACTGACCGTATTATCACTCAGTCGCTTCTTTAATCGCATGAGGAGAATGTCACCAGATTTAACGTCGCCCATGATGTCGTTATAGTCGTCGATATCTTTGATTGGCTTACGGTTGATGGAGGTGATCAGGTCGCCCTCACGCATCCCTTTGCGCCAGGCCTCGCTGCCCTGTTTTACATCCACCACGATCACACCGGTTTCATTTTCAAAACCATAGCGGCGGCTGCGCTCCGCAGTCAGATTGGCCACGGAAATGCCCAGCTTCTCCGTTTCTTTTTCGCTCAATTGCTTCGGCGGTCGATCACCGGGCTTTTCACCCAGGGTAACCGGGATCGTCATGGTTCGGCCATCCCGCAGGATCAGCAAATTGACTCGTTCGCCAGGTCGGCGCTCGGCGATGCGGAGCCGGAAGTCGGTGTGATCTTTGATTTTCTTACCATCCATTTCCAGCACTACGTCTTGCTCTTTCAGGCCAGCCTTGTCTGCCGGCAGTCCCTTTTCAATGCTCGAGATCAGAGCGCCTTCGGTGCTTTTGAGTCCCAGCGCCTGCGCCATCTCCTCATCAATCGGTTGAATGCCTACTCCTAAGTAACCGCGAACGACATAACCTTTTTCAATTAATAAATCCATCACATGCTTGGCCATATTGATGGGAATTGCAAAGCCGATCCCGTTGAACCCCCCCGACCGTGAAACGATCGCGGTATTGATACCGATAAGCTCCCCACGTAGATTCACCAACGCACCACCGCTATTACCGGGGTTGATGGCTGCCGTGGTTTGAATGAAATCTTCATAGTCGGATAGTCCGATGTTCGAACGTCCTTTGGCGCTGATGATGCCTTCGGTCACCGTCTGCTTTAATTCCTGACTGAATGGATTGCCGATGGCCATGACAATCTGGCCGACTTGAATTTTGTCGGAATCACCCAATCTGGCAAAGGGTAAATTTTTCTCCTGGATTTTCACCACGGCGACATCGGTTTTTTCGTCACGGCCAATGAGCTTGGCTGTGTACTCTTTTTTATCCATGGTAATGACGCGAATCTCATCGGCCTCTTGAACCACGTGGTTATTGGTCAGAATGTATCCGTCGGCGCTGACGATGACTCCCGAGCCAAGTCCTTCCTGACGATATTCCCGTTCCTGCCCTTGCTCGCGGTCACGATTGCGAGGGCGATCCCAGTCCCCGAAAAAGTCAAAGAAGTCGTCAAAGGGATTCCGATAGTAATAACGAATAATTTTAGCACTGGTGATGGTAACGACCCAGGGCTTCACCTCTTCAGCTACCCGAATATAGGCTTTTTCCAACTGGAGTAAATCATCCAGCCCGGATTGCTCATTTAAGTTTCCGGAGTTGTCAGATTCCACAGGTTTCACTTCGGAAACGAGCGTTGCTTTGGCGGCTGAACCTGAGGGATTGTTGGATGCAAATCCCTTAAAAATAATATCAAAATTGGCTGAAATGAATAGGCCAATCATAATTCCCAAAAAAATTGCCAGGCTCAGCAAGGCAATATTTTTTTTCTTAATAGCCATAATTTTCCTCCACTATTGAAAATTGTTATCAAGAATTGTCTTCTCTATCAACGACCCAAAATTAAAAAAGATTCAATTTATATTGGATAGCCCGGAAGTAATGGCTTAATACTGCTTGCCATCACTTTCGAATGCTTCGATAATTTTTCGTTCCTCTTCGGTCAAGTTTGCTCTACGCACCAATTTAATCGTCACGTATTGATCCCCAATTCCGTCCTTGGCTTTGACGCCCAATTTTTTGAGGCGAAAGGTCTTGCCATCCCTGGTGCCAGGAGGAATGGTCACGTCCACTTTATTATTATAGACTGTTTTGATCCGAATTTTGGTGCCTTGAATAGCTTTGATTATGTCGAGAGGCACCTCGCAATAGATATCTTTGCCTTGTCGTTTGAAAAAACGATGGGGCGAAACGCGAATGGTAATAATGATATCGCCACGAGCTCCGCCTTTGGTACCAGTGGTACCCTGACCCCGCAGTCGCAGTTTGGTAGCATCTTCAATGCCAGGGGGAATGGTAATGGCCAGTTTTCTATTGCGCCTGATCTCGCCAGCCCCTTGACAGACCGGACAGATTTTTTCAATTATCGTGCCTCGCCCAAAACAACGAGGACAGGTACGGTTGACCGCAAAGAACCCCTGGGAGATGGAAATGGTACCCCGGCCGTGACAATCGGGACAGGTTTTGGGCTTCGTGCCTTTGTCAGCTCCTGTGCCTTGGCAATGATCGCACGGTTCCTCAAGCAACAGATTGATCACTTGCTTGCCCCCATGAATGGCTACTTCGAAGGGGATCGTTAGCTCGGAATGGAGTTCCGTACCTTTCTGTCGCTTGCCCGACCGTTCTTTGCGGATGCGGTCGCCCCGGTCGAACAGATCGCTAAAAATATCACCCAGGCCTCCCAGGCCAAAAAAATCTTCAAATGAGAAACTTCCTCCTGTTTGGTGGCGATTGGCTGAATTGGTCCAGGTGCGACCAAAATCGAATCCATCAAAATCAAAGCCGCCGGGAGTGCCACCTGTAAAGGCACCGAACTTTCTCATTTGATCATATTTTTTTCGCCTCTCCGGATCACGGAGCACATTATAGGCTTCGGAGATCTCTTTGAATTTAGCTTCGGCGTTTTTGTCGCCTTTATTGGCATCGGGATGATATTTCTTCGCCAGATTTCGATAGACTTTTTTTATGTCTTCGTCTGACGCTTGCTCATTGACGCCTAATATGTCGTAATAATCTCGTTTGGGCATTGTTAACTCTCACGTACTACCTCATTTTTTGACACCTTCACCTGAGCTGGCCGGAGTAAACGGTCGTTAAAAAAATAGCCTTTCTGCCATTCTTCAATCACTGTCTCGTCATCGCCATTATCGGTTCGTTCCACGAACAGGGCTTCATGAATCGACGGATCGAATTTTTGTCCTATTGCCACAATCGGCTTTAATCCCTGGGATTGGAGTGTGTCCAGTAATTTTTGAAATATCAGCCGAACGCCGGTCAGCAATTCGTTGTTGCTATCATCGGTATGATTCAACATCCGTTCAAAATCATCAATGATAGGTAGCAACGCACTCACCAATTCACTCTTATAGAAAGTTGACAGCTCCAGCTTTTCTTTTTCAATCCGCTTTCGGTAATTGGCAAATTCAGCCTGCAATCGCTGAAGTTGCTCCAGATAATTTTTGACTTCAGTGCCATTGCTCGGTTCAGGTGTCGCCGAAGGCTGCAAATTTTCCGCTGATGGTCGATTTTGCGATGCATCAGGCGGCATTTGATTGCTGTTTAAATTTATTCCTGCTTCATGGATGTTCGTTTCGACCATATTTTCAGATGGCTGACTTTTCTTCATGTACTTACTCCAACTAATAAGACTTCCGGGAACGATAATTTGCTTGAATTATCGAGGCTATCCTGGAACAATTGCCTGGAATTCTTTCAAGCCTCAGATTGGGTTCAAGCGACCTCGATTTTTATCTCTTTGCCTTTATTTTTTTCTTGTTTCGGTAGCGCGATCTCCACGATACCATTATTATATTTAGCGGTCACCTTGCTTTGATCGACCGGCCCAGGCAGCGCGATGGTGCGGCTAAATGGACCGTCAAAGCTTTCTTTGCGAAAGTGGTGCATCTGGCGCGGTTGACTTTTTCGCTCACCGCTGATGGTTAATTTTTCATCCTGGATTCGAATGTGAACATCGTCTTTATTGACACCGGGAAGTTCTACGGAGACCAGATAGGCATCATCGGTCTCGATCAGATCTACGGGCGGAATCCACAAGTTATTCGCAACAAATGGATTCTGCGCTAAGATGTCAGCAACGAGATTCTGGATATTTCGTCGAAAACCCCGGAAATCGCGTCCCGGTTGAAAATGCAATGTAACCATAAGATGACCTCCTTACAATCAGGTAACCGAATATTTTGGTTATTTGGTTGACCTTAATACAAACATTATGCCAATGGATTCAGGATCGCCTAATCTTCTATTTCTTAATGCACTAAAATAGATTAGCGAAATCCGAACTTGTCAACTGATGTCTGCCAGAATGACAGAGCGCGTCATGATCGCGGCGGAGGCAGTTGGGGGTTGAAGGATTGAAAGATCGCTGCAGCAGGGGATAGGGCAACTATTGAGAGATTTCGACGAAACAATGGAAGATGGTTTCACCCCGTTTCATCTTAAAAATATAAATATTGCCCCGCTGCAGTTGAGCAATGATATTATTAAATGCGAAATCAGAGGTGATCAAGCGGTCGTCGATTTCCAGGATGATGTCATTGACCTGAATTCCAGCATCATAAGCGGGGCTAAATGGCTTGACCTCGATCACGAGGACCCCTTCACCAATTTTTAACTCGAGTTCTTCTGCCAGTTGACGACTGATGTTTTCAACCGCAAGGCCCAGATTGGAAAAAGTAGGCAATTTTTCCTGCGCAGGCGCGCTCAGATGCGTATCCTTCTTTTCGCCGAGAATAATCGGTATTTTCAGCAATCGGCTCTTACGGATGAGGGTAAAATTCATCAGGTCGCCTGGTTTTTTTTGAGCCACCAGGCTCTGGACGATGTTGCCCTTGTTCACAAAGATATTGTCGACTTTGATCACTACATCTTTCTCTTGCAGACCGGCAATCGCCGCAGGACCGTTGGGGATCACCTGGTCGATAAAGACACCCGAGGGCAATTTTAACCCCAGCGCTTTGGCAATTTTTTCATTGACGTCCAGCATGGAGATGCCCAGGTAGCTGCGAGTGACGAATCCATTCTGAATGAGGTCGGTCATGATTTGTTTGGCGAGGTTGATCGGTATGGCAAAACCGTAGCCTTGATTATAACCCGATTGGGTGGCAATAGCGGTACAAATTCCGATGACTTCCCCGTTCAAATTGACCAATGCGCCACCGCTATTGCCGGGATTGATGGTGGCATCCGTCTGAATAAAATTTTCCACGCCATAGGTGTCGGCAATGATATTGATATCTCGTCCGATCGCGCTGATGATGCCGGCGGTAACCGTTGATCGCAACTCCAGGGGATTGCCAATTGCCAGCACCCATTCGCCAATTTCCAGGGAATCGGAATCACCGAGCGGCGCTACCGGCAAGTTCTCAGCATCGATTTTAATGATGGCGATTTCGGTCAACGGATCGGCGCCAACGAGTCGGGCGTTGAAGGTGCGGTTATCGGCTAATAGCACCTGAATGGCTTCTGCCTTGTCGATAACGTGCAGGTTGGTCAAAATGTGGCCATTTTTGGAGACCACGATCCCGGAGCCGGAGGCTCGCTGCCGGAACTCCCGAGGAATTGGCAGATTCAGATATTTCTCACCAAAAAAATCACGCAGTTCCTTGTCGTTGAATTTCCCATGCCACAAATCAGACGCCCGGATAATCATGATGCTGGTGATGGATACTACCGAGGGAATTACTGCTTTCGCCACATCCGTAAAGGTCCTGGATAGAGCCAGGTAATTTATTTCTTCACGATCGATTTTGGCCAGGGATGGATGATCACCCGGCCTCGTAGAGGCATTCGCCATCGTAGGCCTCACAACGAGGCCGAAAAGCAGTACACCATTAAGGGCGGCGAAGCTCAAGAAGCGCCATAACTGCAAGCTCGAAAATCGTTTGATTCGTGTCATCCCTTCCTCACCTCTGGCGGCAGTAGTTAATTCAGACCTTCAGCGAAGGCGTAATGGACCACGGTCGCAAAACGCCACCACATTTTGCACCTTGACGATGCTCTGGCTGTGGCAGCCATTTAATCGTCACTGCTGCCACGTAGCAACAACAGACGGATCAGATGCATTACGGCTACCGCGGTAGCGGCCACATAAGTTAAGGCGGCTGCCGATAACACTTTGCGAGCGGGTTCTATTTCATCCCGCTCCAGATACCCGCCGGCTTCCAACTGCACGAGTGCTCGTTTGCTGGCGTTGAATTCTACTGGCAACGTCACAATCTGAAACGCAACCGCGGCGACAAACAACCAGATACCAATATCCATCATAAATCCCGACCGGAATAACAGTCCAATCACAAACAGGGGGAGCGCCATCTGCGAGCCAATATTAGCCACTGGAAACAGCCCATTACGGAATTTAAGCGGCGCATAGTTCACGCGATGCTGAATGGCATGGCCCGCCTCATGTGCTGCCACTCCCAATGCGGCCACTGAGAACGAATGATAAATATCGCTGGAGAGCCTTAGTTTTTTGGCTCGTGGATCGTAATGATCCGATAATAGGCCACTGGTTTCCTCGACTTCGACATCATAAACATTATTGCTGCTGAGGATACTTTTGGCGGCCTGAGCTGCGGTGATGCGTCGGCGTGAAAAGACATTTTGATAGCGCTGGAACGTGCTTTTCACTTTCATTTGCGCATATAGGGCAAATAACAGCGCCGGAACCAATAACAAAATATCTGTTAGTGAAAATCCAAAAAATGGCATATTCTATTCCTCCTCCGATGATGGGGCATTAAATTGAAATAACTATCTGTTGAAAAATTCGATTCTCTGGCGGACAGCTTTTGGGTTATAATATTATCATTGTTGCTTTTTTGCGCCAGCAGGCAGTTTTTCCCAACTTCCCGCTGACATCGCTTTCCGAGCCAGCCTAAGCCATTGGTTTTAAGTGTCATCGATAGCAATTATGAAAACGATTAAAATTCAAGCCGCAACGATTTGAACCAGCTTTTCACCTTGGCAACCAATGCTGACGCAAGCTGTGGTGAAAATAGTGCAATCGCAAATCCAATAAATAGCAAGCCCGGGATGACCGGAAAAATCAATCCAAAGATGCCGATGACCAACAGGATCATGGCATAGAGCTTTTTTCGTTTATTGAATTCCTGCATCTCCTCGTACAACGAATGTTTCTTTTTCATTTTGCCTCCCTATCCCTTCCATTGGTTATTAATTTTTTTAACCAATATCAGCCGATTGCCCTGCTGCGCATCGCTCAGGTAATGAATTTCATCGACTGATCGCCGGATGATATGCAATCCAAAACCGCCGGTGCGGCGATCCTGAACCGCCTTTTCCACGTCATAGGGCCGCGTGGGATCAAACTGGAAACTGGCACCCCAATCCTGGATCACAATTACCAGCCGCTTGTCATCGTAGCCAACCGCCACCTGAATTAAATTATCGGGATTGGAGAAGTAGGCATGCTCGATGACATTCAAACAGGCCTCATAAACGGTCACTTTTATTTTGCCGCGTTCACGAATATCGAAACCGGCGCTTTGTGCATGGTCTAATACAAAATCGCAGATCTGGTACAGATTTTCCACCTTGCTATTGACACGAATGCGATCCCTGGCCAATGCCAGCAATCCGGGATCGATGCTTTTCCCAGCGGCCATTGCGGTCGGCGGCGGTTCTCCATCGAGCGCTGTCTTAGCGCCAGACGTTGCCGATGCGCTTAGCTTCTTGTCACAATTATCCAACTCAGCCGTGGCATCAAAAGTTTCACCGAAGTCCGACCATGCTTCCGCTTCGGATGGCGCGATGGATAGATAGGTACGCGGGGAAAAAGTGACCAGGTTGTTGCGGACGCTTGGACTCAAATTAATCAATCGAACATCGCCACCCATACGTCGTGCCTGGGAAGTTGCCTCGATCAGGATAACAATGAACCGAGCTGGCGGCAACTTTATTTTTTCCATGTTCAGAATGATCTGATATTGATTCTGATTGAAACATTTCCGTAGCATTCGTTCCAGTTCATCCAACCGCGCTGGTAATTCGGCGCCTGGGTCCAAGGTAATGGTCACAGCTTTTTCTGGCTCAATTGGGTTGTTCAAATTCCGATCAGATAACTCTAATTGATTCAACGGTGCAGCCCTTTATGCTATAAAAGTTCCGATTCAATTAGTGCCGTATTTTTAGATGGTTAAGAAATCGGATTTTGTCCTGCCTGCCGATATGTGCCACCGCTGTGCGAGAATTTGTTTTTGCCCGATAGAAATTTTGATATCGGCCAACATTCCGATTTTTTTCACCATAACCGGGTCATCACGCATCGCGTCAAGCGGCGCGCAATTTGGTATCCGATGTTGCTGCAAAGTTTGTACCTGAAATGGCTATTGACCATACCAAATTGCTTTCGGCACCCGGCGCTATGGCAGTTGATAGTTGACCGGGTAGGCGATTGCTTTGGAATTAATCACCGGGCGCATGGATCATTCTCATGGAAAACTCTGGTCGGAGGAAGGTTCACCGATTTTAAAATTTAGAGAGATTGAATTTTTTGCTGGCATATCGAAAAAAAATTTTGTATATTGTGCCCAATTTTTAATATAGGGTTAATGGATAGGTACGTGATTTTTTAGCTGAGGAGTTTAGACCATGATAAAAAAAATTGAAGAACTGTTGGGCAGCGACGCCAAGAATTTGCTGGAACATGAATGTCAGGGAATCAAAAAAGACTCGCTGCATTTGCCCGGCGCTGACTTTGTCGACCGAGTGATGATGCCCATGGATCGCCCGATTCCGGTATTGAAAAACATGCAGCTTATTTTTAATACGGGGCGATTGGCAGGAACAGGCTACGTTTCGATTCTACCGGTGGACCAGGGGATCGAGCATTCTGCTGGAGCTTCTTTTGCGCCCAATCCAATTTATTTCGATCCGGAAAATATCGTGAAATTGGCGATTGAGGGAGGCTGCAATGCCGTGGCCTCGACGCTGGGAGTGTTGGGTGCCGTCGCCAGAAAATATGCCCACAAGATTCCGTTTATTGTGAAAATAAATCACAATGAGCTGCTGTCGTACCCCAATTCGTATGACCAGATTCTGTTTGCCAATGTAGATCAGGCATTTGAAATGGGTGCTGCCGCAGTTGGGGCTACTATTTACTTTGGCTCCGAAGAATCCCATCGCCAGATCATCGAAATCAGTGAAGCCTTCAAATACGCACATGAATTGGGCATGGTCACTGTGCTGTGGTGCTATCTGCGGAATTCTGCCTTCAAGACCAAGGAAAAGGACTTCCATGTCTCCGCCGACCTGACCGGCCAGGCGAACCATCTGGGTGCTACCATTGAAGCGGATATTATCAAACAGAAGATGCCGGAAAACAACGGCGGCTACCTGGCGTTGCCCAATTTTGGCAAGACACATAAACTGGTTTACGAAAAATTAACCTCGGATCATCCTATCGACCTCACCCGCTATCAGGTCGTGAATTGCTACATGGGGCGGGTTGGTTTGATCAACTCCGGTGGCCCTTCCGGCAAGAATGACTTCGCTGAGGCGGCCAAAACGGCGGTAATCAACAAGCGCGCCGGTGGCATGGGCTTGATCTCCGGACGCAAGGCCTTTCAACGTCCTATGGCTGAAGGTGTGGAACTATTGCACGTAATCCAGGATGTTTATCTGACCAAGGAAGTCACTATCGCTTAATCGCCATAGGAATTAGCTACTGCGGATCGCTTTTATTTCAGCGAGGATTAAAATCGACAACCACCTGGGAGCAGGGAAGTAGATGCTCTGGCTCAGGTGGTTTTTTATTTATTGCCAGAGCGAAATTGCCTCCAGAAGAATGCGCGCTTGATGCCGGGGATTATCCAGGCGGAAGATAGGTCGGGTGGCCTCGAGCTGATTGGCCAGTAGGGTTGTTTTGCGGGATGCAAAAAATTTTCTAAATATGTGTTGACTTTTTTGTTTTATTTTTATAACTTTTACCCTGCAAGTTATTCCAACACCTTCCAATGGTAAATAGTTAGCAGTTTTGATTCTGCCGGATTCAACGACAGTGCAACAAGTTCGAGATGCTGAACCAAATGCCTTTTTCGAGCGCTACGAAAAATTAACAGAGAGTAAGATGATTCGTTGATCAGGATGATACGCTTCCTGATAGATAGTCGATAGTATCTTTTATAAAAAAGGGGAGCTTGGATGGCGCATGAAAAAAATAGCACGGCACTGGGTGGCAATCCTTTTCTTTCTTGCTAATTCCCTTCTGGCACAACAACAAAATGATCTCTGGACAACTTACCGGACTTCGGATGGATTGGCGAGCAGCTCTGTTCAGGCGCTGCTGGAGTCCTCGGATGGTACCTTATGGTTTGGGACGGCTTATGGCGTGAGTGCCTATCGCCAGGGAGCCTGGACCACTTATCGCCAGGGCTTCAATAATTTAAATATTCATGCGATTTGCCAAACACGGGATGGTGCACTCTGGTTTGGCACGGATGAGGGGGCGACGCGGCTTTATCGTGGTCAATGGACAAATTTTACCGCCGATAGCGGTTTGGCGAACAATCCAATTCGCGTGATTTATGAAACTCGAGACGGGGCTTTATGGTTTGGTACCGATGGCGGGGGCGTCTGTCGGTATTACCAGGGCAATTGGACCATTCTGACGACCTCGGACGGATTGGCCAATAATCGTGTGTTTGCTATTCTGGAATCCTCTGACGGCAACCTGTGGTTCGGTACTTTCGGCGGGGGAGTCAGTCGTTATGCTCAGGGGCAATGGACGACCATTACTGGTAGCAGCGGCCTGGCGCATGATCGGATTTCCGCTATTATTGAATCCTCGGATGGCACCATCTGGTTGGCCACGGCCGGCGGTGGCGTCAACTATTTTCGGGCGGGAAAGTGGTCGGTGTATACGACCGAGGATGGATTAATTTCCAATTTTGTCCACGCCATTGCCGAAGCGTCGGATGGTTCTTTTTGGTTTGGCACCGAAAGCGGTGTCAGTCGCTTGCGCCAGGGCACCTGGAGCAACTATTCTGTGGGTGATGGATTGGTCGACTATAATATTCGCGCCATAGTGGAAGCAGCGGATGAATCGATCTGGTTTGCAAGCATTCCCAGTGGTAGGTATGGTGGCGGCGTCAGTCGGTTCCAGGAGCATTGGTCTACCAGTTATACGGTAGCTAATGGCCTGGTCCACAATTGGGTCAACACCATTTTTCAGAGCGCCGATGGCGCGCTGTGGTTTGGTACGAATGGGGGCATCAGTCACTATTCTCAAGGGAAATGGATCAAAATTACCCTGGAGGACGGTTTAGTCGATAATAATGTTCGAGCGATAATTCAAGCGGCGGACGGAACGATCTGGGTAGGAACGGCTGGTGGGGTCAGTTACTATGCCCAAGGAAGCTGGCAAAGCTACACCAAAAATGCCGGGCTGGCCAGCAATGATGTGACTGCCATCCTTGAGTCCGCTGATCATAGGCTCTGGTTCGCTACTTCCAAGGGCGTTAGCAGTCTGTATCAGAATAAATGGACGACGTTCACCACTGTCGATGCGTTGAGTAGCAATTTTATCGCTGCAATCGCGCAAACCGCGGATAGTGCGGTTTGGTTCGCCACTCATAATGGTTTGAATCGGCTTCACCAAGGTCAATGGTCGGCTATTGCAATTCCTGGAGGTTCGGCTGATAATGATATTCAAACGATAATCGCGGCCTCGGACGGTTCGTTGTGGATTGGCACTTTTGAGAAAGGGGTGCGGCGCTACAAAGGCGGCATCTGGTCTGTTTATCGCGAACAGTTAGCCTCCGAGTCGATTCGGTGCCTGTATGAGACGCGCGATGGCGCGATTTGGGTCGGAACGAAACAGGGCGTCAGCCGATTTTACCAGGGGAACTGGGCCAATTTTGCGGTCACCGGCGATCTCAATTCAGACTATATCAATTCCATATTGGAGGCGGCGGATGGCAGCTTGTGGTTCGGCACTAAAGAGGGCGCCAGCAATATCCGACCGGACCGCCGGAAGCCAAAAACATACATCGTTGAAGGTCCGCCAGACCAATCGTTGATTGGCATCGCCAATCCATTCTTCATCTTCGATGCTGTGGATCGTGCGAATGGATTGCCCCGGCTGAAATTTGCCTGGCAAATACTGGACTCGAATCGGTTGCCAATTGCAGGCGACTGGTCTGATTTTCAACCGGATAAAATCATCCAGCCTACCATTCCCGAAAATGGAACCTATCTTTTTCAGGTACGCGCTCAGGACGCCTGGGGCAATGTCGATTCAGTTTCGGCCATTCGCACCTTCACTGTGGATATTACCCCACCGACCATTACAATTATTGCTCCTCGTACCCAGGATGTGGTGGCTGGTGAGGTAGCGATCATCGGTTCGGCTTATGACAATTCCCCGAATCGCGATCTCGGCAGCTATCGGCTCAGTTATGCCCGAATGCAGGAGCCGACCGAGTGGCTGCAAGATCGATTTGTTTATAAGCAGGATACAACTCAGGAAATCCGCAACGACACGCTGGCAATCTGGCAGACTGCTGGCCTGGCAAATGGCAACTATTGGCTGCATCTGGCTGGTTATGATCGGTTAGGACATATCAGCCACGAGTTCGTGCCCGTCGAACTGGCCGCCGCCTGCCAATTCATCGACGCCCTGAATGGTGGTTATCTCTGTGCCGAAGTCGCTGGAATTGAAGTCTACGTTCCACCCAATGCGATAGCCCGGGATGGACAAATTTTTGTCAAGGATACAACCCTCGCCCAGAGTGATCTGCTGGAGCAGCCACAAATTCATTTTGTAGCAGGCTGCTTTAAAGTGGGACCGGTTCACACGGCGTTGAAAAAGCCAATCCACTTGACGTTAACGATCGCCGATTCTTTAGTCGCCGATGGGGTCCAACGGAAATTGGCGATCTACCATTTCGCGCCATGGACGCGACGGTGGCAACGGCTGGGCGGTACTTATAGGCCGGAGAGCGGCAAAATTACTTGCACGAGCATGGCATTGGGCGTTTTTGCAATTTACCAGGACCTGACCGAAGGCGGCGGGTCAGGAATCCATGGTGTCAAATGCCAGCCTCGGATTTTTTCACCACGGGGGGGCGGCCATGATATTCAGACTGCTATCTCATTCGATCTTGGCCAATCGGCCAACGTAACGGTCAAAGTCTATAATTCCAGCGGAAGATTGGTGCGAGTTTTAAAGGAGAAAGAATATCTGTTGCACGGCAGCAATGTTATCCCCTGGGATGGTCGGGATATGAATGGCAGGTTTTGCGAGAGCGGCTTATACATTGTCACTATTCAGGCTGGGGCGATCGTTACCAGCAAGACGGTGGTGATACTGAACAGGTATTAACGGCCAATCAGCTCATCGTGCCGAAACAGCAAGAGAAAAAGGAACAATAATTTTGTCATTGGTATATGGATGAGTGGATTCTGAAGAGTCCCTGATTGTCCGCCAATTGGCGGACGAGATGAGGCTAAATCATCTTATCCGCCAGGCGGCGGATTATTTAACCCGCCAGCAAACCATTGGCGTCAACTTTAGAGGATGCTGGCCACAACGGCACAACGACGCGAAGCAATCTGCGACCAATTATCTTATGAAACGAAGTTATGGCCGAAGAATTTGATGACCACGGAGTGCTGGTGAGGCATATTTGCTAAAATGCAATCTGATTTCTTGGAGTCTTCGAGTCTTGGTGGTATTACGAATATTTAGGTTGACGCCAAAAGCCGGCCGGCGGATAGCGTAACCGGCGGTTTTTAAATTGGAATCATCGCTAAAATGGTCAGTCTATGACCAGGAGAAAACCGATGGCGAGGAAGTTTTTCTTGAGAACGAAGCTGATGATGTTGTGGCTGGCAGTCATGGTAGCAACGGTCAGTTCGCAGGTGACCAATCAAATGTTTATCGGCGCCAGACCATTAGGGTTAGGTGAGTCGTTTGTGGCGGTGGCTGATGACGGTAATGCTACCTACTGGAATCCAGCCGGTCTACCTGCGCTGCGGCGCATGGAAATCAATAGCATGTATGCCAACCTTTACAATATTCAGGGGATGAGAAATGCCTACTTGAGCATTGTGTTTCCAAACCCCATCAGCAATCGCTATGTTATTGGTTCCAATTTTTTTTATTTTGGATTTAGAGATGACGAGTTAGAGTTTTATCGGGACATGCTCAGCCTCTCCTGCGGCATTCGAGCCTATCAAGGCTTATTTTTGGGGACGAATTTGAAATATGTTTTCACGAATGCCTATATTGATGATTTCTCAGAAGGCCGGGCTGATGGTTTTGGTTTTGACCTCGGAGCGTTGTATACCTTGAAATTAGCACCTCACCAATTTCTCGAGCAAATCAATTTTGGTTTGATGGTTTATGATGCGACCGGAACCAGCGTCAGGTATACGGGAACGACTAAATCGGATGAAATATTACCCCAGAATATCCGTTTTGGATTAGCATTTTATCCCAAAAATCAGATTTCGTTGAACTGGTTTTCGTTGAACCATCCTTTGCTGACGCTGGATATCGATGATCGCTTGCATGTGGGCGCCGAAACCTGGTTGCATGAAAATCTGGCGGTTCGCGGTGGATTCCAACGTGACCTCCATACGCATGAGCATCCGACTTTTTCCGTTGGCTGCGCCTTGAAATTTCCCCAGCTCTACTTACAAATGGATTACGCCTACTTGATGCCACCGACGCTGTTCTCGACGCACGTGCTGTCGCTGTCATTTTTTTCCAGCATTGCGCCAGTAAAAATTAGCGACCTCGAAGTGGCTGACCTGTTCGCTTCTTTTTATAAAACCTATGCCAATAAAGAGATTGGTACTGTCACCATCCGCAATGACTACGATAAAGAGTTAAAGATGACATTGAATGTGTCGATTCCGGGATTGACTGAAATTTCTACCCAGGAAAATTTCACCCTGGGCGCCAATGAAAAGAGGACGTTCAATTTCAGAGCCATCTTAGCCAAAAATATACTGAATGAGCGGGAAGTGGGCTTTCGGCAGGCCAAACTTAAATTGGACTATGTGATTCGCAATGAGAGGAAATCCATTGAGGCCACGAAAAAATTCCGGCTCTACGGACGTGGCGCCATGACCTGGGATGATCCCGGTAAAGCGGTTGCATTCATCACCAAATTAGATCGCATGGTAGAGCTCTTTGCTCTGGCGGCGACCAGCGGCCTGTCGTATCGGCCAGAACTGGAGCTGGGAAACATTTATACTGCTGCCGCACTGTTCGATGCCATGGGGGTCATTGGGATCAAATACCAGGAAGATCCGGTTAACCCCTTCTCTGAAGTAGATCGCAACCAGCATGCGGTCGATTATGTCAAATATCCCGCCGAATTGTTGCTGAAAAAAAGTGGCGATTGTGATGATCTGACTGTCCTGTATGCATCATTGCTGGAATATTCCGGCATCAAAACCGCATTGCTCTGTATGCCCGGGCATATTACTTTGATGTTCGATACCGGGATTCATGAACGAAATTGGGGTATTCTCCCGCTCGGCGATACCCTGGTAATTGTGAAGGATCAATCGCTTTGGGTGCCCATCGAGGTAACCGCAATCGGGAAGCCGTTTCTGGAGGCCTGGCGCGAGGGTGGCAAAAGATATCGTGAAGCCGAGCGCGACCGAGAGTTGCAGGTGGTCAAAGTAAAAGATGTGGAAGGTATCTATCCTTACGCTGCACCTGATGAGTTGCAAAGTCAGGTTCCAGATCGACCCGACAGAGCAGTGCTGACCAAAATCGTAAGTTACGATAGCGCGCAGATCGAACAGGAGCGAAGCCAAAAAGCTATCCGCCGCTATTTGGCGCTCATTCGCAAACAACCGGACGACCTCGAATTGCGGAACAAGCTGGGTATCATCTATGCTCAGCAGGATTCAGCCCATCTGGCGAAGAGCCAGTTTCAGCAAATGCTCAAACGGAAATCCAACTTAGCCGCGGCGCTCATTAATATGGGCAATGTCCACACCATTCTGGGCGATTACAGGCAGGCAGAGGCCTCCTACCTCAGAGCTGCTGAACTGAAACCAGACGCTCCCGGGCTGGCGATCAATTTGGCTATTCTCTATCAGCTCTGGAAATATGAACCCACTGCGGATAGTCTTCGGCTGCAGGAAAAATCGGAACAGCAACTCTTGCAGGCGTTCAATTTGCTAAAAAGTAATCAGGCCCAGGCACTGGATATGTTGGGCATTGCCACTCAAGAAGCAGACATCGACGAGAAGGCGGATTTCAAATCAAACCTGAAGCAAAAAGCTGCGGCCATCAAAAAATTCATTAAAGTCAATGCTGCCAGACATCTATTCAATCAACCATTGAAAAACGCCAGGCTGGAGCGCAAAGCGGTCAAACGGGGGCCAGATAAGGATCGCAGCTATCTGCTCTGGTGGGCAGAGTCGGTGTTTTAGAAGGTTGATGGTTCACCATGGCGTTGGCATCTTTAACAAACTCAATAGCCGAAGCTGCTGCTGAAATTGTTGGCGCAGGCAGAACTGATCGCCGCGGAGTAATTGTACCTTGCACTAACAGGAAGGTGCCGCCCAATTGCAGCCAGTTCTATTCTGAAATTTGAATAATTACCCACAACATTATTTATGAGAAGATAGATAATGAAATTTAAATTTATGTTGGGTCTCAAAGCCAAAACGTTCTGGCGTGGGCTATTTCTTTTTCTGATAAGCTATGGATTGGTGGGCTTGTTGCTGTGCATTCCTACCCTGCAGGGCTTATATGAAACCCTGGAGTCATATCTCTATTTTCAGTTGTTCGTTCCCACGGCAACACCGAGCAAACACCTGCTGGTTCTCGATGAAGAGGACCAGGTTTACAACCGCGCAGACTATGCCCGACTGATCGCGGGATTGAATCGTCTGGGCGCGAAGGTGATTGCTCTCGATGTCCTGTTCGCAGATAAAACCGACTCGCTCAAAGATGCTCAATTGATCGCCGCCACCAGTGCCGCCAGGAATAAAGTTATCCACGCAATGGAGTTTGTCGATCGGGAGAGGCATGTCAGCATCCCGGAACGATTTCAACTGCAAACCCTGATGAATCCTTCGGCTAATTGCTACCTGCAAAATGTTCGCGGAGCATTACTGCCGATGGAGGGACTGTTGTGCGCAACCTCTTATTTGGGGGGCGTAAGCGCCAGCACCGATATTTCCCATCGCGACGATCAATATTTCCCCATGATCTTTTATTATAACGAACGCCTCTATCCTTCGCTGCCGCTGATAGCCGTGATGAAATTTCTGGATGTTCCGATTGATAGCACGATTTTTCCAGCCTGCATTGAGGATGAAATCTGTTTTAAACAGAAGTCCATTACCTATCGCATTCCGATAGACAGCAGATGTCAGACGTTGATCAATTTCATCAATATCGATGACTTCGCTGGCAAGCACATTCCCCTGCCGACAGCCTTCGAATATATCAACAAAAATGATTCGTTGTTCAGCGGGAAGATCGTGCTGATTGGCAACTCGATCGATTCGCAGGAAAAAAATCCTGGACCGCATTTTAAGAATTACTCGAACTTGTACATGTACGCCACGCTAATCAGTCAAATCCTCAATGGAGAAACCATCAAAGAGGGAATTCTGGAAAGCCTGGGGATCAGCCTGATCATGCTGGTCGTCAGCATTCTGGCATTAATCTTCTTATCCAGGGGAATTTCACTTTTCAAACGATGGGACTTTTACCTGTTTGCATTGGCAATAATGGTCGTGGCTGCGGTGATCGGGCTCAGGATGGGGATCAAACTCTATGTTATTCTGCCCTTCTTGGTCTTTTCCTTTGCCTATGAACACACGAAGCGCTATTTTGAATCTCATGGCAAACCAGATGGTAAAATGAAAGTTCTGCCGCTGGATTTTTATTTAGCTATTGGACTAAAGCGAGAAAAACGAGATGCCTATCCCGAGACACTCATTTCCAGTCCCGCGGGAGAGGAGAGTTGTGAAATCAGATTAGCGCTCAATGGGCATGGGATCAATAAGATTCGCGAAGAGATGTCCCAGAACTTTCAATTGGATATCAAAAAACTAAAGAACTTTGGCGCCCATCTGTTTCAGACCATCATCAATACAGATATTTACGACCAATACCACAGAAGTCTTGGGATGGCTTATGCCCAAAACACGTGTTTGCGGATCAGGCTCCGCATCGATGCCCCGGAACTGGCCTGCTATCCCTGGGAATTTATGTATGATGGCGACCAGACCAATGAATTTTTGGCGTTGCATCAAAACATCTCCATCACGCGATTCATTTCGATCCAGAATCCAGTGCCCGTGGTGACTACCAACTTGCCGCTGAGAATGTTGGTGATCATCTCCAGTCCGGCTCATCCGGAATTTCCCGCCCTGGAGGTCGAAAAAGAGAAGAAATCGATCAAGGTGGCGCTGAAGCAATTGGTAAAACAGGATCTCATTCGTATCCGCTTTCTGGAAAAAGCAACGTTGACCGGGCTGGAAAAGGAACTCAAGCGAAAGGTGGATATCATTCATTTTATCGGGCATGGCGGTTACTGCGAGCAACTGGGCGGCGGTTGCCTGGTGTTCGAGTCGGAAACAGGCGACCACGAATTGATCAACATCGATCGGCTCAGTCTGCTGTTACGAGAGACGCCGGTGCGGTTGATTGTATTGAATGCCTGTCGCACGGCACAGGTGACATCATCGGAAATTTCTCTGAGTGTCGCGGAGGGGCTTGTCCGAATTGGTGTGCCTGCTGTTATTGCCATGCAATTTCCCATACCGGATCTCAGCGCGCTCAATTTTGCCAAAACTTTTTACGAGACATTGGCCAAAACGTACCAGGTCGATCGCGCCGTTGCCGAAGCCAGGCGCAAGCTGTTTATTAATCTCGAAGGCGCCCGCATCGACTGGGGAATTCCGGTGCTGTTCATGCGAAAGGACGATGGGGTAATTTTTTGATGGGAAGATGGGATCCGGAAGTGGAATACGCGGCCGGAAATCGGCTAATTGCGCACATGAATGGTGCAATGCCCCACCAGAGAGAGGGGAAGCGGTAGCGTAGTGCTTGATTTCAAAAATCCGCGTAGGGGTTGAAAACGTCCGACTATTAAAAATAACAACCCGCTTAGCAGGATCAATTCCTGCTGGCTTTGAGTATTTCTACTTCGTGGGGTGGAGTTAGCGAGTTAAACCTTAAATGCTCCTGCATGAAATTATGAAATGATGAACCAAATTCAACAGGCTCGATATGATTTGATCCATTCCCCTGGCTGAAAAAAAAGCTCATTAACCTTAGTAATCAGGTCGACCCAGGACCGCCCGAACCTTATTACCTGATCGGGAATATTCCTTAAAAGAAAAATAAGCTAATAAAATAAGCTAATAAGGCTTAGCATCGGTGGATCATCTTAGGCTACTAAGGTTAATAAGGTCTAATGGATTTGGTCTATTAAAGCGAACTTTGGTAATTGAAATAAAATCGTGTCCAAGGAATTTAATTCCTTCTCGCTTCGAATATTTCAGCAGAATGGGCTTAAGCTGCAAACCATTTAGTAACTCTACAAGAAATTATGAAATGGTGTACTTAGCCTGCTGCTTGATGGCAATGAAAAAATTTGTCTTCTTGAACTTGCGATTCCAGTTCAGGAACGCTGGCGATAGCTAAACCGACACACACCCAGCCACCGCTTCATCCTGGCCACGCGGAGTACCCAAACTGGCGATCGGCGACTGGCGACTCATCATCGATCCCAGCCATCTCATCATTTTTTCCCGCTCACTCCGGCCTCGGAGATTCCCCGCCGTTCCAGCAGCGTCCCTTCCATGAGATACAAATTTACCAGCGCGTTGAGGTAAGCCACCATGGCCCGCGCCTCATTGAGCTGACTGGCGGTGAAATCCCGTTGTGCTTGCAGGACCAAAAAATTGGTCGATCGACCGACCCTAAATTTTTCCAACTCAGCATCCAGTTTTTTCGCCTGCAGTTCGCGCGCCACGCGGGTTGCGGCGATTTGCTCGCGCGAGCGCAATACTTCGATATAAGCCGAGCGGACATCCCATTGCACCAGCTTTTCCATATTTTTTAGCGCCAATTCCAGTTGATCCTGGCTATATTGGGCTCGGACATACTGGGCGATGGCTTTACGATCGGTCAGTGGAAAATTGAAAGTTAGGCCGCCATTGATTTCATAAAATGGGCTCTGAACATCGGGAATAGCCTCCCGAAAGGTTTTGGAATAGGTGGTTCGGCCCAGCGTAATGAAAAAATCCAATCGCGGCAGCAGACCGTTGCGGGTGCGGGCAATTTCGACCTCGCCTTTTTGCAATGATAATTGGGCTTGCCGCAGATCGGGGCGAAATTTCAGGGCCAGTTGTTCGTGTTCTTCCATTGGTGCCAATGTATCGACCGGGATGAATGGCCGATCTAAAGGCAACGGCACCGTAGCCCATGAGCTCGGTCGATCAGGGTTCAACAAATAGATAATTTGCAATCGGGCTTGTTCATAACGGCTCTGGGCGTCGATCAACGCTTCCTGCCGGGTGGCCACTTCGGCATGGACGGCCGCTAATTCCAATTCCGGCAGCTTGCCTACGGCCAGCCGTTCTTGCGATTCCCTGAGCTGCTTGTTGGCCAGTTCCATGGATCGCTGTTGGATTTGGATTTCCTCCTGCGCCAGGTACAAATCCCAATAGGCCTTCTCGATGTTGGCGATGACCTCTTCGGCCACGCGGCGCAACTCCGCTTGAGAAATCTCATAATCCAATCGGGCGCGGCGCAGATTGGCCAGATTGTATCCCGGGCCCAATCCCTGCAGTAGCGATTGGGTGATGGTGATGCCGACATTGCCCGAGTACTGATCGGTGTAAATGCTGGATAGAGAAGCGATCATCGAGGCATTGGCAGAAATGGTGGTTCCCAGCGGGAGGTTTTGAGATAGTCCCACATCATACTGAGACCGATTCGAGGTCAATTCAAAGGGATCGGGCCGCGAGCCGAGAAAGCGCTGCTGCTTGGTTTTGGTTTTATTGATGGACGCCGACAGGGTGGGGTCGTAAACTGCTCCCTGCTCTTTGACCACGGTTTTGGCGATTTTCGGTGTGAGTCGCTGAATAGATAGAGCCGGATTGCGTTCCAGCGCGGTTAGAATTGCCTCCTGGAGCTCGATTCTCAGCGTATCGGTTTTTGGTAATTGCTGAAAAGGATTTTGGATCGAAAAATCCTCAGCCCGGGTTGTGGTAACCAGCACCATGCCCAACCAAGCGAAGAATAAGGTGCTCATTTTAGATATTCGACTGGCCATTTTGCTACCTAATATTTTGGTTTCCAGTTAGAAGCTAATCAAATCATGGACCTTAACCCATGAAACTTACCGAAGTGATCGGCACGACTGATGGCATACTTCCCGCACCAGGTGCCATGGCCCGCGCAATGGTTCCATTTTCTGATCAATTGACTCGTTTCCTGGCAAACAGCTTCTGTTCAAAAATCGAATAGACCACCGGGATCAACACCAACGTAATCAGGGTGGAACTCAATAATCCACCGATGACCACCCGTGCCAATGGCGCCTGGGTTTCGCCACCTTCGCCCAATCCAAAGGAAAGCGGCAACAGCCCCAGAACAGTGGTCAACGTGGTCATCAAAATCGGTCGCAGACGACGCGAACCGGAAATAGCAATGGCGTCCATTAGCGCAAGCCCCTCATTGCGGCGCAACTGATTGGTGTAATCCACCAACAGGATAGCGTTATTAACCACAATGCCCGCCAGCATGATGCAGCCGATAAATGCCTGCATGCTGAAAATGGTGCCGGATAGGATCATCGTCAGCGCGATACCGATGATCGCCATAGGGATGGAAAAAAGCACTACCAATGGGTCGCGCCAGGATTCGAACTGTCCGGCCATCACCAGATAAACCAGCAGGATGGCCAGAACAAAGCCGAGCATCAGTTCCCGAAACGCTTCTTGCTGTTCCTCATAATCGCCACCAAATGTGATGGCGAAGTCTTTGGGAACCGGCACGGCGCGCAGTTCCTTTCGAATATCGGCGATTACCGATCCCATGTCCCGGCCTGTGAAATTGGCGTTTATGCTGATGATCCGTTCCTGATCTTTGCGTTCGATGCGCACCGGACCTTCCTGAGGCAGGGCATCGACCACATTGCGCAGGATGATTGGCTCGCCCCGACTGTTGACCACGGTCAAATCCAGCAGATCGGCCAGATTTTTGCGATCCTCTTCGCTCAATCGAACCAGAATATGGTACTCTTTGCCCCGGTCGCGGAAATAGGAGGCCTGGGTGCCACCGATGGCGGTTTGGAGCGTGTTGCCGATTCGTACCACGGACAGGCCCAAATCCGCCGCCTTTTGCCGGTCAATGCGGATGACTTGCTCCGGGCTTCCCTCCTCGCGGCTGATTTTGGTATCGGTAATGCCTGGCACCCGTTTAATGATCTGCTCCACGCGCTGGGCCAATTCGTGCGCCACTTTTAAATCGTAGCCGCGAATTTCCACACTGATATTGTCGCCGGCCGAACTACCCATGCGCAAAATAAACAAGCCCTGGCCGGCTCGCGTCCGAATCGTCACGCCCGGCAGGCCAACCAGCTTCCTTCGCAGGTCATTGGCGATTTGCTCGCTGCTGCGCCGGCGATCTTTTTGAGCCACCAGGGCAATGCGCACCTCCGCCGTGTGTCCGCCGCCAGCGGAACCCCAGCCGCTGCCGGCCACCCGTGACACCATCGACGTCATTTCGGGAACTTCTTGCTGCACTATCCGCTCCACAGTTTGGGTGGCCTGATCGATTATCTCCAAACGCGTCCCCACGGCCATCTCCAGATTCACTCGCACCTCTCCCTCGTCCGACGCCGGCATCAATTCCACACCGATAAATCGAATCAAAATTAATGAGACCACAAACAATCCGGCGACCAGCAGCAGCACCAGCCGACGATGGGTTAATGACCATTTTAAAATTTGTTTATACTGCTCCTCGATGCGCCGAAAGGTCTCTTCGCTTACGGCATAAATTCGGTGCAGCCAGCTTTCCCCTTGATAATGCTCCATCGGCTGATAGCGCAGAAAACGCGAAGCCAACATGGGGATCAGGGTCAACGCAACGATTAATGAACATAACAGGGAGAAGCTGACCACATACGCCATTTGCTGAAACATAATGCCGGAGATACCCCGCAAAAATACCACCGGAAAAAACACGACAATGGTCGTCAGGGTACTGGCAATAATCGCCGATCCGACTTCTGCAGTTCCCGTCAGTGCGCTGGGAATCGGCGCCAGCCCCTGTTCTCGATGCCGGTAGATATTTTCAAGTACCACAATCGCGTTATCCACCAGCATCCCGATGCCCAGGGCCAACCCGCCAAAGGTGATGATATTCAACGTAAATCCGCCGAAATACATCAGGCCAAACGTGGCGATGATCGAGATGGGGATGGCGGTGGCGATGATACTGGTGCTGGATAGATTCCTCAGAAATAGAAACAAAATGATAATTGCCAGGATGCCGCCGATGAGCGTAGATTGCCCCACATTGCTAATGGAGCGCTTGATATAAACCGACGTATCCATCAACGGAACAAGTTTGATTTGGGGAATGTCCTGGTTGATGCGTTTCAATTCTGCCTGCACGGCCTCGGCTACAGCCACCGTGTTGGCGCCGGATTGCTTATTCACCGAAATACGCAGGCCATTTTGCCCATCGATGCGCACCTGATCACGAACTTCCTGCCAGGAATCCGATACCCTGGCGATATCGCGAATCAAAATGGGCGTTCCTTCGCGCACGGCGACCACCGTTTTCTCGATCTCATCCAGGGTGCGAAAATCACCCTGGGTCCGCACCAGGACTTCCAGATTGCCTTTCTGATACAGTCCAGCGGGGATATTGCGATTCTCGTTGCGCAACGCAGTGATGATCGCCTCGGTGGAAAGCCCCAATGCTTTCAATTGCGCCGCTTTGAGGTCGACATGAATTTCCCGAATCAAACCCCCGCGGATATCGATGGCCGCCACGCCCGGAACTCGCTCCAGGCGATATTTGACCTGATCCTCCACCAGTTGCCGCAAATCCAGTGGATTCATATTGCTGGAAATGCCGATCATCATGATGGGGAAGGCGGACAAATCAAATTTCCGGATCATTGGACGTTCGATATCTTCGGGCAACCGTCCCATCACTCGATCGATGCGATCGCGAATATCATTTGCCGCCACGTCGAGGTCTGTACCCCAGGCAAATGATACGCGCACCGAGCTGTTGCCCTCAGTTGAACTGGAGGTGATTTCTTCCACTCCTTGAACGGCAGCCAACGCCTCTTCGATTGGCCGCGTTACCAGTTCTTCCATCTCCTGTGGACCCACGTTGCTGTAACTGGTAATCACCGAAATGGTCGGATACGTCACTTCCGGCATCAGATCAATGGATAGCCGCCAAAAAGAGACGATACCCAGGGTGATAACAATGCAAAAAATTACGGTCGTTAAAATGGGACGTTTTACTGATCCCTGAGCGATATTCATACGGTTAATTTCCTCGATAATTTTGTTGCTAATTGATTATTGTAACCATAAATTAAATGCTCGATGAAGGATCGAAGTAATGGAATTTCGGATGATTGGGTTTCTTTTGCGATACCAAACATATTGGTCCATCAATTGCTCCGGAAGCCACTTCACCGATCCAGCATCAATTATTCTTTTTTCCCTTAGGCATCGGCTGATTGGGTTTAGGTCCCGGCAGGATCACCGGGCTGCCATCTTCCAACAGATGCTGACCCAACGTCACCACCAGCCCATTAATTTTCGGCGCGACGATTTCAATTTTTTCGGGGGCAGAAATTCCAATCTGCACCGGCTCCTGCTTCGCCACGGTTGCATTATAAGGCACAACGAATACCACGTTTTGCCCCTCCCGATTTACCAGCGCCTGGCTGGGCACCAGTTGGGCGGTATCCTTCATGGCCAGCACCACTCGCACTCGGGTAAACATCCCGGGTTTGAGCAGCAATGAATCGTTGACCACCTCGACCTCCATTTTCGCCACGCGAGACGCTTCTTGCAATAGCGGTGCAATGCGAGCGACCTTGCCGACAAAAATTCTGGACGGATAGGCATCCACCTGGACTTCGGCTGGCTGGCCGATTTGCACTCGGCCGTAAATTCGCTCGATGACGGTTGTCTGAACAATCACCGTATCGATCCCGATGATCGACACCACTGGCGCATTGGGCGCCAGCAGGCTGCCGACGTCCACATAGCGTTCGCCGATGAAGCCGGGTTCGGTGGCCACCAGCGTGGTATAGCCCAGGCGAATATTGGCTGATTTCAGCGCCGCATCACGTTGATCCACCTGAGCGGTGGCCAATTCCAATCGTGATTTCTGCGCGGTGAAGTTGGTCTGGGCTGCATCCAATTCCGATGATGACGCGATCCCTTTTTCCTGTAGCGATTGCACTCGTTCGAGGTCCTGTTTGGCCAGGGCAAACTGGCTGGTGGCCTCTCGCAAAGTCGCTTGCGCAATTTTCAAATTCGCCTCTGCCTCGCGCACCGCTTGCTGATATTCGGAATCGTCGATGCGAGCTACCACTTCACCCCGTTTCACCCAGTCGCCAATCCGTTTCTTGATTTGAATCACGCGTCCCGAGACTTTGGGGGCCAGAATGTATTGATAGATCGGCGTCACCGATCCGACGAACGTTTCCACTTCCTGGATTGGGCCATAACGCACGCTGTCAACTTCCACAGCCACCGGCGGCCGGCCGGACCGATTCGTTGCCTCGCTCGATCCTTTGGTGATCAGCATGACGATCCGCCATAACAATACCGCTAAAAATAGCGCACCAATGATAATGAAAATTTTCTTTTTTTTCATGTGATTCATGATCCTTTGTCCTCAACCTGCCGAGGGGCATTCCGCAATCGCTGACATGTCAATCGCCGCGAAATGGCTCGGCCCTAATTTATCTTTATCTAAAATGTGCTCCATTTTTGAACACTGATCCCGCGGAAAACCTTCGGTTGCGATACGAACATTATTGCATACCCATACCAATTGGAAAGTAACAAACCTGGGCGAATCTGATTCGGAAGAATTGGGTCGTTCGCGCCAGTAATCCATGCCACCATTTGGCCTGGCTAACGGTCATTGGCGATGAGTTCTCGATAGCGGAAGCAGCTCACAAGATGATCGTTCACCAGACCAATGGCCTGAATGTGAGCATAAATGATCGTCGAACCCACAAACGAAAAACCGCGCTGTTTCAAATCCTTGCTGATCTGATCCGACAGTTCGGTTCGGGCGGGAAGCTCTGCCAGCGTCCGCCAGCTATTCACCACCGGCCGATGACCGACAAAGCTCCAGATATAGCGATCGAAGCTACCAAACTCCTGTTGAATCGCCAGAAACCGCCGTGCATTGTTGATGGCCGATTCGATTTTCTTGCGATTACGAATGATGCCGGGATTGGCCAGCAATTCAGTTACTTTGGCGGCATCGAATTCCGCCACTAGTTGGGGATCGAACTGTGCGAAGGCCTGGCGGTAATGTTCTCGGCGCCGCAAGATGGTCAACCAGCTTAAACCGGCCTGTGCGCCCTCCAGCACCAAAAATTCAAAATGCTTGCGATCATCATGCACCGGCAGGCCCCATTCTTCATCGTGGTATTTGATATACAATTCATCGTTCCCGGGCCAGGGACAGCGTTCCATATTTGCTCCTCGGGTTAATTATGCGATTGCCCAGCGCTTCTTGCAATTGTAGGCAAGAATTCTATTATCCCCAAATACTATTTCATAACCCTGGGGTTGCGGTTTGACCGCGCTGGGCTGGGACAGCTTGTTCAACCTTCAAACCAGTTGTGAAAAGATCTCGCTGGTTTTTTCAATGGCCATAAAATGACCCGCGCCTTCCACAAAATGCTCACTGGTATTCGGCAAATGGCTGCGATTGAATTGGGCCAGGCGCAACGGCACAATGGTATCGGCGGTGCCATGCCAGACCTGCACTGGCAGCTTGATGGCAGCCAGATCGAAGCCCCAGGGACGAGCTAAAATTCGCAGGTCGCTCACCACGCCCCGACTGCCCTGGCGAAAGGCCTGACCCACATCTTCCTTGAACATGGCAGCAATGGCGGGATCAGCGAGCAATTTTTTGTCGTGCTCCGGCAGATTGGCCACCAGCTTCTCGAAGGCCACATCGAACCGGGAACTGAAGGCGCGAAACAGCACCCTGGCAAGCATGTTCATCATCATTGGGCCGCGACGTGCCAGCCGAAACAGCCGTTTCATTTTGGGATCAAGTTGATCAAAGAGCTCTGGCTGATCCAGGGGCGCCAGGCTGCTCACAATGGCCAGACGTCTGATCCGGTCAGGTAGGCGATAGGCGCAGGCCAGGGCATACGGCCCGCCACTGGAAATCCCGATGCAGCTAAATTGTTGAATGTTGAGCCCATCGCAAAAGGCGCGGATGTCCTCGGGCCAATAAAGCAAAGTTCGCCGGCGCTGATAACTCGATAGACCGGTGCCAGGTCGATCCAGCGCATAGACACAGATTGAAAGTTCGTTCAGCACCGATAGGTCCGGATTGCGTTGCAAGCGTGAGCCGGGAATGCCATGGAAAAACAGCACGGGGTGTCCATCCGCAGCGCCATACCTGGCATAACCCAGTTGCCTGCCATCCGGCAGTTTGAAAATTTCATCATTGAGCTGAATCATTGTTTTCGTCCGATTCATGCTTAAGCCTGCTTTCCTTTCATTTTCGTTTCCCATACTGATGGATCGTAGCGAACGAGCCGCGAGGTAAGACTCAATCCACCGATCTACCGCTGTGCGCATCCGGTCGATGAGGGCGCAACGAACGGAATGGTCACAGTGAACCGCCGACGCGTTTGGCAAAGGACAGATGGTGCGGAAATGCTTGCCGCACTTTTTCCAACCGCAGCGGGATCTGGATGTATTCCCCCTTCAGCCATAGCGGCACCTGATCCGCAAAATTTTCGCTGCCCAGCCAGCCGTCCTGGCCGCCAAGGAGCACAAAATAATTTTCATCCAGGTCGCTCATCAATGCAATAAAGCGGGAGTTGGCTCCGTAGAAGGTATCGTGACGTTTATTGGTGATCGCATGAGCTGTTTTCAAAGCGGAGTTGTAGCTTCCCGCCGCGGGGTAATTGCCAAAGCGAAAGCGACCACCAATCATCGGGACGCGCGCCAGAATATGACCGACATTCAGTCGATGCATCTCGCCCCAATTCGCGAATTTGCGAGCATCTTTGACCGCCAGGGGGATCGCCTGCGCCAGCGCCGAATTTATCTCCAGGTCATCGCCCTCACCAAAATCCTGCAGCAAAAAATAATTGGCATGTTCGGATCCCAGCAGCGCTTCGGCAAAATCACGGTCATATTTTTTCCCATAGTAATTTTGGATCAGGTGAAATAGCAGCATCTGGAACACCACCGGCCCACGGGAGTCGCTGGCGTAATTACCATCCCATCGCTGCAGATGATCGAAAAATTCATTGGCCGCTGCATCATCGGTCCCGAGCAGTTGAAGCCGCCGAATATTCCTCACCAGCACATCCCGCAATGCCACTGCCGACGGAACATAGACATCCTGCTGGATTTGCTTCAACCGGGGCAGATCCAGCCGATGATCTTCCCGGATCAGTTGACTCAATCGATCGACGCGATCATTGGCCGAAAAGAAATAGCCCAGCGGTGGATTGGTGGCCACTGGTCGATTATTGGCGGACACGATGAAGCCCTCGGACGGATTGAGCGCCGAAGGCAACTCCAGTGTTCCCTGAAGACCGTTCCATTGCTGCTGGACATTTTCTGCGGGCAGCAAAAAATCAGAAGGCTTCATTGATTGACGCCGGGGAATTTTTACTGCTGGCACCATGCCAATATTACCCTGGCCATCCGCATACAGAAAATTTTGACCGGACACGCCATAACTTTCAAAGGCCTGGCGAAACATTTGCCAGTTGCGCGCCTGGTTCAATTTGAAGAACGATGAAAATTCATCCGTCGCTTGATGTCCCACCCACTTCATGGCCAGAACCGAAGGATTATTTTTGAAGAATGGTATATCCGACAGGATCGGGCCAAGATCGGACCAGCGAATCGTCACCTTTTTGTCCTTCCACCAGCGAACCTTGATCTTTTGGGTCTGAGCCGTTAGAGACTTGAGCGAATCTTTGGGCAATTCATAGAGATCGCTGCTGGCACTGCGCATATTGGTGCCGGCCCAGGCGATGGAGTCATTGCGCCCCACCAGGATCATGGGCACGCCGGGAAACATCAATCCCAGTACATGAAAGGACGGGCAATGGTAACCAGCAATTAGCCAGATATTGGGTAATTGCAATCCCAGGTGTGGGTCGGTAGCCAATAGAGCCTGGCCATCGGCTGAACGTTCCGGCCCAATCACCAGGGCGTTGCTGCCCGATTTGATGGCCGAGGAGACGAAGCTTAACTTTTCCTCAAAGCTCGGCGTGGATTGAAATCCCAGCTCCAGAAAACGTTGCCACATTTCGGGCCAATAGGGCTTATTACGAAATTTCAGCCACTGAAACCAGTTGAACCAATTGACGTCGGCGGAGGCGAGGCGTCCAATTTTTAGGATATCCGTTACCGCCCAGGGTTCGGGTTGGATAGCCAATAAGTTGAATTCTGGCGGCGGTTCTATCAGATGATCTTGATAAAAATTCAAGCCGCGCACAAAATGCTGCAGCCAGCGTTTGGTTTCCTCGGGCAGTATTTTTTCGATGCTGTCAGCCGCGGCTCCCAGATTCATAATTCGCAAGGAAAAATCGAGATCGGTTGCCAGCGGCCCGACGCTTTCCGCCAAGCGGCCCTCAACCACGCGGCGCACGAGCGTTATCTGGCCGAGGCGCAGGTGGGCATGTACCATTCCCAACAAAAATGCACAATCCGCATCGGTGTTAGCTTCGATGAAGGGGATCAAATGTGAATCCCAATAAATCGCTGCGCTATCCAGCAATGGCAAGTCCCTGGTCGGAAAACCATGCAGTCGCTGGGCAAGATTCCTTTTTTGTGGGGAAGCGGTGATCACCGCCAGGCAGGAAACCAGCAATGGCAAAATCAAAAATCCAATGACTCCATATATTTTTAGTTTCATTATCAGTTCCTATCCGCTTGAAATCATACGTTTGTTTTTGCCCAGCGCTTTTTGCAATTTTGTCCAGGAGTTCTATTATCCCAAAATACAATTTTCTAACTCAGGGATTGTTGTTTGACCGCGCTGGGGTTGCTAAGTCTATTTGAACGATTTCAAGCTATTTCCGTTCCTGAAGGCACCGGTAGATTCAGGAATCAGATGGTTGTTAAAGATAGCCTGGGAGATGAGCGCTCCTTGCTTAAATAATGCCGCACAAAATTGTAACCACTTCATCGTTTCCAGGCGCACTTATCCTTTGGCGGAACATGATAATTCAGAGGGCAAAAGGTTTTGCCAGTACCGTTAGCCATTTCAGCGATGCCATTGCTGCTAATTCTCTGCGTTAACCCATGGGATGGGCTTCCTTAGCAGAAACGGTGAAGGACTCATACAGAAATACTGGAATGGAAATGATATACAGGGACCAGAAAAAATAGACGATGCCTCCGGCGACGCCAAAGGCATAATCCTCCGGCAAAATATAATTCAATCCCAGCCCAATCCAGCGATGGGCCAGATTGGAAATCGGCCGCGCCACCATCGCAATCACCATCGCTGCGGTGATGCTTTTTCGAATCTCCCTTTTGTTCAATTTCGCCCCGGCGCTGCTCCCGATAAAAAAGGCGACAAATCCCAGCAAAAACGCCAGCAAGATGATGATGATCGAGACGGTTTTGAACGCAGTCAATTTGACCCAGTATGAAGGCGGCACGGGTTCGAAGATCGAATCAGCTCGGGAGGGGAGCTGAATACCAACCGGTCCTTTCTGTTCGGGTTCGTACTGAGAAAAAGCAATGGGTGACGAAAGGACAATCATCAGAGCCAGCAACACGTAGATGATTTTTTGGTAGTAGGACATATCATGCTCCACAAAAAAATGCTTGCTTCTTTGCGCTGCGTTTTGTAGATTGGGCCGAATTTGAATCTAATGCTTTATCAACTGAGACCATGGCCAGAAAAGACGATCGCACAATATTCGAAAAAGATCTGATTCTGATCTACATCGAGAATAGACCTGCCTTTTTTGCTCGAATCGAAAAGATCACTCCCGACCATAAACGCGGCTGGTGGCGACTGCAGTTGTTGGTGCTGCAAGTACCGCTGCTGGTAACCACCTGGATTCTGGATGAGGAACAAATTCGCGGGGCCGATTTCACCATGGGGGGAACCCCGGTTCGCATTGAAAAGGTGATCCCGCCAATTCAACTGACCGCGTCTGAACCAGCCGCGGAAACTTCAACCGCGTCATCCCAGGTAGACAAGGGGCCGGCACGGATCTTAACGCTGAATCGAAATGAGAAAAAATAGCGTCCCGATCACACCGTTATTCCTATCCTCTCAAGTTCCTGCCGAAAATTGTTGGCATCACTAAAATGTATGGTTTGAAAATGCAGCGCCTGAGCTGCCATAATATTCTCGATCCTATCATCAATAAATAGGCAATGCTCGGGTTTTGCTGCCAACGCCTCTGCCACTGCCAGATAGATTTCGGCGTCAGGCTTTTTCAGTTGCAGTTCATACGACAGAAATTTGCGGCTGAAATGGCTCAGCCAGGGCAACTGTCGAACACAGGCTTCATAATGCCAGGGATCGGTATTGGATAACAGCGAAAGCGGATAGTTGCGGTTCGCCAACTGCTCCACAATTTCGGCCATGCCCGGCATGGGACCGGCCAGCATGGAATTCCAGATCGAGTTGAATTTTTCCAGCGAAATATTTCGCCGATGATGCTGGCAGACAAGCTGATGAAACTGCGTCGGTGTAATTTTGCCGATCATAAAAGATTCATAAACGCCGTTTTCAATCCGATTTTTCATCTCCAGTTCTGTGATTTCAAACTCGCGTTGAAACTCTGCCAGAAAACGCTGCAAATCCACCTTTATGAGAACCTGACCAAGGTCGAAAATAATATTATCAATCATTCCTTTCCTCAAATTGTCTAAGACGTTACTGTTGAGATGCTGGTCAATTACCGTTGATTTAGCAATAGCAGCGCCTAATATTACCGAAAAATTTATTAAAAATCAAGCAAATTATCAGCGAGGTTGAAAGGGTCATCCAGATTGCACCAAATTTCACTTCCATCGAGGTGGCCCGGATGCAAATGGTCATGCGGTTGAGTCATGTGGTTCCCTGCATTTTCATGCGATCGACGAGATAGGTTCCGCCCTGATAGCGCCAACCATCGAATGGCTCTGCCGAGTTATTTGCAGTGACCATAATGGCCCCCCACGGCGAGCTTATTGGCGTCAGAATGGCCCGGCCATAATACCTCACCCGTCGGTGGAAAGCCCCATCAATGCTGCAGGACCGGCGACTGCTCGAACAGAAAACATTTGAGCGGAGCTTGCTGCCGGGGAAGCGATGGATTGGAACAGAGAGATCAGGCAACGGGACAGGCTTTGCTGAAACGACCGAATGCTGGATTCCGAACAAATCGAAACGACTCTGCCGGCCATGGCGCCCATTCGTGGGATGTTGTGCCTGGGCATGAAAGTTCAGTTATGCGTAGACTGACCGGTCGCTTAACAAGGGAATGCTTCCAAAATTTCTGAAAGTTAAACGACCGGTCAGTAGCGTGTTCACGCGTAAGTGAGGTTTTATACCTGGCCATAAACGATCAGTTATCGGTGGACTGACCGGTCGCTTAACAAGGTAATGCTTCCAAAATTTTCGAAAGTTAAGCGACCGGTCAGTAGCTCTGTCCCCGCGTAAGTGAGGTTTTATACCTGGCCTGATAAAACGCTTGCTTTTTGTATTTTCATTTAGTACTTTTTGTAACAATAATTCCACTATGGTTGAATTTATGGAGCTGTTTATGGCAAATTGGAAATCGATAATGATAGGCTGCCTGCTGTTAGCGCTGGGAAAGGTGACCGCGGCCGATGAATTCAACACCGAGCGCCTACCTATCGGCAACCCTCGGACCAAATACGAGTTTGGCGCTGTCCGGCTCAATCAGATTTTGGACACCCAGGCCAATGCCGATATATCGCTGGATCAGCTTATCGAGCGACTCAAAAACTATCAGGTGATCATGCTCGGCGAAAGCCACACCAGCGACCAACATCATCAGATGCAACTAAACATCATCCGTGGGCTGGCCGAAGCCGGAGCGACGATTTGTCTGGCGCTGGAAATGTTCACCCCGGAACAGAATACTGCGTTGAACGATTTTGTCACTGGAAAAATAGACGAAGCCGAATTCCTCGATCGGTCCAATTATTTCAACACCTGGGGGCATAACTATCGCTACTATCAGCCGATTTTTAATTATGCCCGATCCCGACAGATCAAACTTTTCGGGATCAATACCAGGCAAGAGTACGCTTCGAAAATCGGCCGCAGCGGTATCGGTGCGCTGACTGCCGAGGAGCGGGCGCAACTACCGTCCATCGATACCTCGAACGTGGAGCATCGTTTCTACATCAAAACCACCATGGAAGGCATGGATGCGATTTCTCCAACTGCGTTTCGAAATATCTATGCTGCCCAATGCCTCTGGGATGCAGCCATGGGCGAAGGTGCGTTGGCAGTTGCCCGGAAATATCCCGAGGCAAAGGTGATCGTTCTGGCAGGCAGTGGCCATGTGGCCTATAATTTGGGCATTGGCCGAATCATCCAGCAGCGCAGCAACCTGAGCGTGGCCTCGGTGCTGGCCGTCGATATCCCGGATACCGTAACTGAATCCGCCATGATGAAAGTGAAAAAAAGCCTGGATCAGAAGCCCTCGGCACCGGTTGCTGCCAGGCCAGGGGATAAGCCAACCATGCCCCCCATGGCCACGATGCATGGTTCTGGCACAGCCACCGATTCGCCCTATAAAGTCGTGGTGCGAAGCCTGGGTGACTTCATCTGGGGTCTGCCCGAAGTCAAACAGGAAAAATATCCCTCATTTGGTTTCAGCGTGGACGAAAAAAGCGATCGGGGATTCCGAATCAAACGGGTGCTACCCGAAACGATCGCCGAAAAGCAGGGCCTGTTGGTGGGGGATCTGGTACTGACGGTGGATGGCCAAGCATTTGCCAATGTGTCGCAGCTCAAAAAATATCTGAGCTTCAAGAATTGGAACGATGAAGTGACTTTCCAATTGCTGCGACAGGACAGGACGATCGACTTGAAATTCATCATTGAACCTAAAGAGAAATGAGTCAGCATGAAGACGCATATTATGAAGGACCTTTTCTTAATTTCATTTGGTATGTTGCTCTTGACATTGCCTGGCATATTCGGCGCTGCTATGGGGCTCGCGCAACCCCGGGCTGCTAACGCGCTGCTGCGACAGATCGACCAGCTTGCTCGGCAGGTCGAACCAAAAGTCATTGCCTGGCGCCGAGATCTACACCAGCATCCGGAGCTCTCCAATCGTGAGTTTCGAACGGCGCAGGTAGTTGCCGATCATCTGCGGAGTTTGGGCCTGGAGGTGAAGACCAATGTCGCCCATACCGGTGTGGTCGGGGTTCTGTTTGGTCGACAGCAACGGCCGGTGGTAGCGTTGCGGGCAGATATGGATGCGTTGCCAGTCACTGAAGCGACCGGGTTACCGTTTGCCGCGACGGTGAAAACCATTTACAATGGCGCAGAGGTGGGTGTTATGCATGCCTGCGGTCATGACGCGCACATGGCCATGCTAATGGGCGTAGCCGAAATTCTGACTGCCTGTCGCGACCGGTTACCGGGCAGTGTCAAATTTATATTTCAGCCAGCCGAGGAAGGGGCGCCAGAAGGTGAGACCGGCGGCGCAAGTCTGATGATTGCTGAGGGGGTGCTGGAAAATCCCCCAGTGGATGCAATTTTCGGGTTGCATGTGTTTCCCTTTACCACCGGTACCATCAACTATCGCTCCGGCGCAACCATGGCCGCGGTGGATGGTCTGCGCATCATTGTTCATGGCCAACAGACCCACGGCGCCATGCCCTGGGGAGGTGTCGATCCGATTGTGGTGGCAGCTCAAATTGTGCTGGGATTGCAGCAGATCATCAGTCGTCAGGTAGATATTACCGAAGCACCGGCAATTATTTCCATTGGCAGCATTCATGGTGGCGTGCGAAGCAACATCATCCCGGACCGGGTGGAATTGGTGGGCACGATCCGCACGTTGAACGCCAAGATGAGAAGTGATATTCATGAGCGCATCCGCCGAACCGCCTCGCTACTTGCTCAAAGTGCTGGGGCAACCGCCGAGGTGGAAATTCAGGCCGGCTATCCAGTGGTGATGAATGATCCGAAACTCACCCAGCACATGCTTCCTGTCCTGCAGCAGGTGGTGGGCGAAAACAATGTTTCCGTAGTGCCGCCAAAGGGTACGGCCGAAGACTTTGCCTATTATCAGCAGCGTGTGCCCGGCCTATTTTTCTTCCTGGGTGTCACTCCGCCGGGAGCCGATCCCAGCACAGTTGCCATGAATCATTCCCCCTATTTTTATGTGGATGAGAACGCATTGCTGATAGGTGTGCGCTGTTTGGCGCATCTGGCGGTTGCTTACTTGCAGCATCCACTGAAGTGATTGAACCTATCGAATAGGGAATGAAACATGGAAACGGAACAGGTGCAGCAAGCATTCGATCGCGCAGTGGATCGCTATATCGAGAGTCGACTGGACCGGGTCGATGACTTCGTGAAGCGGCATTTTTCATTTCGAGGCGCATTGAAATTGCATCGAAAAGCGCTGGGCAAGGATCTCTATCAAGGGCCATTGAATATTTTTTGGGCAGCGCCTTACACCGCAACGAAGGCGATGGCTGCTGTGCTCCGAAAATGTGGCGTGAGCCGTGTGTCCCGCTATGTCGACAAATTGCCCCGAGGATTCGAGACCAATGTACAGAAAGAAATTTCCTGGCTGATTTATACCGAATTGCTGGAAATACCCTATGCTCAGGGGCAGCGTCGCTCCACCAAAGATGCGCTGCTGGAATACATACTCGATCAGCCAGAGGTAGCTGGGGCGATCATGGAGCAATTAACAACGATTGCCTCCCGATCCTCGGAGCCGCATTTCCGCCAGCGATTGGAACAAAATCTGATGGAATATGGCAGCAGCCGAACGGCCGCATCGGAATTGGCCGGCAGTATTGTGACCCTGGCCGCCGGTGCCGCATTGTTCAAAAAGATGACGCCGGGTGCGATGGCCACAGGTGCAACCATTGCCACTGCGCTGGCGCATCAGGCCGCCGTGTCTCATTTCTTTCTGGGTCCGACGCTGGGCGCTATCTATTATAGCATTTTTCCGGTAACAGTTTCTGCCGGGTTATTGGGGGCCACCACTGGCGCAGTGATGGCCGCACTGTCGCTGGTGACCTCATTTGCAGGCATTATCATCGATCCGCTGCAAGCTCGGCTCGGTTGGCATCAACAGCGATTGAAAAAATTCATCCACAGCCTGCACCGAGAATTATCCGGCACTGGAGATTCACGTCTGGAACTCAAGACGCAATATGTTGCTCGGGTTTTCGATATTCTGGATTTGTTGAAAGTTGCCACCCTGCGCCGTGCTTAAGAATAAGGTCGGTTTGGGCATCGGCATCGGGCAGGGGAGAGGGGCCGGTCAACGTCAGCTAATCCGAAAATAATTGCTTGATAATTAATTGCCGTTTGATTATATTTTGCTGCAGTTGATGAACGCATTGGGAATTGCTGTTTTGAACACATCAATTCGAGTTGATAACTATGTCGAAGCGAATGAAAACGGGTTTCAGGATTATGTTGGTGTTGTTGGGCATGGCGATCATCGCCTATTGGGCGCTGGTGGCCAGCTTGCCCGACGTGCAAACCATCGAAAATTACCGGCCGGAATCCACCGTTATCAATCTCCACAATTTCAATTGGGATCGAGCTGAATTAGCGCCGGTGAAAAAATACGTCTCCCTGCGCCGCATTTCGCCGGAGCTCCGCACCGCGGTGATCATCAGCGAAGACGACACGTTTTTTGGTCACTCTGGCATCAATATCAATGAGCTCAAAAAAGCGTTTCAGGAAAATTGGCAAAAAAAAAGATACGCTCGTGGCGCCAGCACCATCACCATGCAAGTCGCACGCAACGCATTTTTGACCAAGAAGAAAAGCATCGTTCGCAAGATCAAAGAAATCCTGTTGGCACGAAAGCTGGAGCGCGTCTGGAGCAAACAGCAGATTTTTGAATACTATCTCAATATTGCCGAATGGGGACCCAATGTCTACGGTGCCGAAGCGGCGGCCCACTATTATTTTAATAAACCGGCGGCTCAACTGAATCTGGCCGAAGCCACCCTGTTGGCCGGAATTTTGCCCAATCCTATTCGATTGAATCCTTTTGTGAATTGGGCTGGTGCCAGGAAACGCCAGGCCCGGGTGCTCCGGCTCATGCGCAATGCTCGATTGATCAATGACGCTGAATATCAGGATTTGCTGGCGCAGGAGATCAATTTACGGGGTTCGCAACCGAAGCTCGTGATCGATGAAATCAACCCTGCTCCCAAAGCTTCCATTTTCGACTCCTCATTGCAGGACGTTGCTATTCCAGATTCCATCAGGAAGCAAGCAGATACAACGGGCATCATCTTTTTACCTGAGGAATAAACATGTGCTCATCAGTGCGCAATAAATTGTTCGCGATTGGCCTGCTACTTTTTTCGATCCAAACCATTCAGGCTCAGGTGATCATTGATGTCCGATCCGATACCACCGTGGCTACGCCAACCGACTCTATTTTTATTTTAAAGCGGCAGCTACAGCAGCAGCCAATGGCGGTCAACTTGCGCTGGCAATTGGGCTCGCTCTACTTGCGGCGACAGATGCTGGACGAAGCTGAGACCGAATTCCAGCAGTGCTTGCAGGTGGATTCCCTCTCGGTCCCCGCACTCACCGGTTTGGGGCAGGTACATTTTCACCGCCAGCCCAGCAAAGTTATCCCCTTCGAGCGCCTGAAAGAGTTGTTGAAACAAGACCATAAATCTCAGGCCATCAAAAAATTTATCCAGGCGCTCAAGATCGATCCGGCTTATTTGCCGGCACGTTACTATCTGGCGCGCACCTATCTGGAGCAGGGGACTCCTGAAAGCTTGCACCGGGCGCAAGAAGAGTTTACGCAGTTGGCTGCCGAAAGCCCCGGCTATCAGGATCTTCAATATCAGTTGGGTTGCACCTGGCAGCGGCTGGGCAATTATCAGCAGGCATTGAATACGCTGGCGCTGATCACTCCGGACATGGCAGACTATGCTCGGGCCCGGATTCGCATGTCCGAGGTGTATTATGAATTAAAGGATTTCAAAGCCTCCACCGACAAATATTATGAAGGAATCGACCGGCTGGATAATCCGGAGATGCTGGATTACCTGTTTGAGGAACAGAAGGTCATCCTGACGCCGCTGGAGCTGAATCGCTTTGAAAGCGCGTCGTACGACGCGAAAAAGAAACTGTTCAAGATTTTTTGGAAGCAGCGCGATCCAGATCCGAGCACCCCAGAAAACGAACGGCTGATGGAGCATTTTCGCCGCGTCAAATTTGCCCGGGAGAATTTTCATTTCACCGTGCCACCGTACTATGATGATCGCGGCAAAATTTACATCAAGTATGGTCCGCCCGATGACCGCTATAACGCACCGGTTGGTACCTTGCCGGCCAAGGACAATGAATCCTGGGCCTACGAAAGCGTGCAGCGAGGCCTGGTGTTCGATTTCGTGTCCGAGGGTGGCTATTTTCGCCTGGTCAATGATTTGACCGATGCGGCGTTGGCTGGATATGGATTTAGCTCGCGGCTGGTTTTGGCTTCCCAGTTATATAGCAATCGCAGCACGCTCAGTCGGGCCTATTCCAATCTGGCAGTTAATTTTTCACGCGATAAACTAAACGATTTTCAGCGGGAGCGCGATCAAGCGGTGGCCAGCCATCCCGGCGAATTTTATCGTCACGACTACCAGGCCCAGAATTTCCCCTTTCTTACCAAATGGGCGCAATTCCGAGGGGATAGCAATAAAACGCAGGTGGAGGTATATATTTCTATCCCTGGCCTGGCAGCAAAATTCAATCGCGGCCCAACGCAATTTGTCAATTATACCGATCTGTTTGTGGATATTGTCGATAGCAATTTCAATTCAGTCGTCAAAAAGCAGGAACGCTTTTCCATCAAGGTCGATTCTGTGGCCAATATGGAATCCCGGCATTTCCTGTTTCAAAACAGCTATTTGTTGCCGCCTGGCGTCTATGAGACGGCTTTTGTGATGACCAGTCCCGATAAAAAGAGCAAGGGCATTCAAAAGAAGAATCTCGTGGTGCGGGATTTCACCGCCTCCCGATTGTTATTGAGCGACATCCAGATGTCGTCCCAAATTGCGGTAGCTGATAATCGCCTCGAACCAATCCGCAGCAAGAAAGACTTGAAGATACTACCCTATCCCTTTTCTCGGGTGATGAAAACCCAGCCCGTCCATCTGTATTTTGAAATCTATAATCTCACGCTGGATGAGCAAAAACGGTCGCATTTTGAGGTGGTGTATACTGTAAAAACCATCCGTCCGGATCGGAATTTTTGGCAGAAGACCATTGGCAGCATTCCCCGGCTATTTGGAGGCGCTGAGCGCAATTTCATCGCCACCACGGTGCAGCGAGAAGGGGATGACGAAAAGGCATGTGAATATATTGCCTTCGACCTCAAGCACCAGGACCTGGGGCAGGTTGAATTGCAAGTAGAAGTCTATGATCGCGTTGGGCAGCAACGCACGACCAATGCTATCGAATTTACCCTGGTCAAATAGAACCACTCTTGTCCAAAAAGGATTTCCCTTTTGGCATTTGAAACAGCAACATATAATCCGCCAACTGGTGTAGGCGTCAACTTCAGTATTGGTAATGCCACCAAGACTCGAAGATACCAAGAAATAAGATTGCATTTTAAAAATATGGCTAAAAAGCGCTCCGTTGTTATCGAATTCTGTTGCCATAGCTTTATTTCATCAGATATTTGGTCGCAGATGCTTCGGGTCGTTGTGCCCTTATGGCGAAGATCATTTAAGGTTGACGCCAAAGGCCAACTGGCGGAAAGGTGGAAATAGAACCTCCTTTTGAAAAACGAATAAATTTGCTTTCGATGGCCTATTTTGCCAGAAGCAAATCAACAAATTTAAATTATTTTGGACAGCAATGAAATAGAACGTATTAGCGGATTCACCTGCGTCTGGCAGGCGGGTCTGGCTGATAAATTAGCTTCGATCCTATTGGTTAGAAATTTAAGCCTAAAAATGGAGAGCCGATGAAGCAATTTTATTGTCCCTATTGCAACGAAAAATTATCCTATTTTGAGGGAACAGTCATCAAGATGAAGGGGGTCGTCGCTGGCGAGGCCTGCGAATGTACCGCCACTTTTTATTTGCCGGGAGCGATCGGCAGATATGGTTGCATGGTGGATGACCATCTGGTGCTCAAAGATGGCGCCAAAGTCGATTTCCGCTGTCCCAATGCCCGATGCAATCACAGTTTTACGTCGCACTATGATGACGATTTAGCCGAAATCAAGATGATCGATGACGACGGCCATGAATATGTGGTGGTGTTCAATCGAATTTATGGCGTCCATTCGACATTTGTCATCGATTTCAAACGCAAGATGCTGGCGGCTTGCTATGGGGAGGATAAGCAAGAATATCTTCATGATTTCGATCGTCCCGTCAACTTTTTTGGTAGCTAACCATCTTGTACCTCTCGATGGGGCGCGCTGGCCGGCTGCTGATGAAAATGCCGGATCAGCCACTGCATCGATGCTGCCGCCCACGGGGCCAATGAAACGATTGCCCTCGGTGCAATCCATCGGTGCGATGAACATCCTGAAGATTGCTTCAAAGCAGCCATGGCAATTTCAGCGGTTGTTTGTTCGATTTCCCCGATGCGGGGCAATAACTCCGCTCGAAACCGGTCAGTCGGTTATCTTTTCATCCCAGGAAAGCCACCAACCAGCCATGGCTGTTCAAAACATGGGACAGATCGCTCCTCCCGGGCGCTTAGACAAAATCGAGTTCATCGATCAGATCCACCACGGACCACCGGCCTGATGGCTCGATGCGTACGGTTTTGATCTCGAGCGGTTGGAGCGACAGGTTGATTTCTAATTCTGGCTTGAGCAATCGGATCCTGGCCTCGGTATCACTGCCCGCGGTCTCTTGCAATCGCAGTATGAGGGCCTGGTTATCCCAACTGGGTTTGCAGGCCAGCAGCGAAACATGCTCCGGGACCAGCGATAGCAGCGATTGGGCTGGAGCATTCGCAGATAGTTCGACCATCTTTGCCTGTCGGGACGAGAAATGGTCGCTGGGTAAATGGGCCAGGGCAAATGGCGGCGCATTCAGCCACACGGCCAATCCGGGCAGCCAACGCCGCACCTGCTCTGGGGTGCCAACAGTCACCAACAATCGCACCTCGTGCACGCCTTGATCCATGAATTTTCGCGCGGGATATTTCTCCAACTTGAAACCCTGTTCATGGCAATAGGCCGCACTTCTCAAGATCGATAATCGCAGCTCGCCGTCTTTCAAATCCAGACCATGCTGCCCGCTATTCACCACGCCGAGCGCGGCCGCCTGACTTCCTTCGATCACGCACCATCGACCGTGGACATGCTCTTCGCCGTCCGCTTTCCGGCGAACCATCCCGCCCGGAACTTCGCAAGTAACCTGATCGGTTTCGAATACCGTTGGGATCGAAAGCTTCAGTCGCGATCGTTCTTCGTTCCAATGGATTCGCAGGCGATATTCCAGCACCGGAAATTGGGAATAGGCAATGGTATTCATGACGATCCTGCTGCCACGGAAAGCGAAGACCGACTGATACCGGCAGCGAATCGGGCCGGTTTCGACGAGGTGAAAACTCCCTGGCTCCAATGCGAATTTGCCGATCACATTTCGATATGCCCAACAGTTCGTGCCCCAGGAATCTCCGTGGTCCTCCATCATCAAAGGCTGCAGCAGGTGACCGGCAAGGCAGTTCGTTCCGCGAATATCCAATTTTCCAATCAAGCCTTGCTGATCATCAAATTGGAAATTCAAAGCTGGCCTGGCGTGGATGGATTGTCGTTCTCCTGCCATCAGTTGCAGATAATAATGGGTCACACCAATACCCGCAAGATCTGCCATAAAACTAACCTTTCTGCGCCAGCCGTTGAACGGCAATAGCGCCTCTGGCTGTTCCTCCTGACACGGGATTTCTGCGCCATCGGTTTGGAACAATTTCAAATGCCAGACCCCCGACCATTTGGGGCGATGGGAGATCATGCACTCCACTTCGACCGGGACTCTGGTTAAGCTGGGGTTGGTGTTCATTATGATAACTGGAATCGTGGCTGGTAGAGAGCCTGGCCCATAAGGCATGGGGTCCGTTGATTCCATTGCTGTTGCGGCAAGATGATAATCCTTGTTCGTTGTAGAACGAAAAGCCATAGCTGCTCCCAGGCGCAAACGCCGGATAGTCTCCCGCACTTTGCCGTATAATTCCAGCGCATCTCGCTCGGCAGGTTCAATGCAGGAACCGGGCAAAATATCGTGAAAATCATTGAACAGATGGTCGCGCCAGGCCTCGGTCAATTCAGCACCGGGATATTCCTGACCCAATAGCCACCAGGTCGCTGTCCGAAGCGTTTCCGCCTGCAGCAACTGATGCAAACTTTTTATTGCACCGCGTTTGATCCGTGACAGTGAAGTATAGCAGCCAGTGAAAATCCGCTGGAGATCGCCCGCCACAACGGGAGCATTCTCGGCCACCTCTTTCACCGCATGATAGAATTGATCGGGCGTGCTATGGATCACTTCGACCCGCTTTTCTTGAGCCTGAAATGCTCTGATCTTTTCCAGATCCTCCCGCGTGGCGCCACCGCCATGATTCCCGATGCCCCAGAACACCGGGACATCCCGATTCAATTTCAGCGCCAGTTCCGTCCCTTCTCGCAGCCGCTGCTCGATGTTGTCATATTCCGTGTGGTATAGCCCCACGGCAATGCGATAGCCAAGGATCTCCGAGCCATCGGCACCGCGCCAGCGATACAGATCCGCCGGCAATTCCAATTCCGCGCTCTGGGGCCGCAGGTGGATGTACATGTGGTAGCCGGCTTGTTTTAAAATCTGGGGCAAGCCAGCGCTATGGCCGAATGAGTCGAAATTATAGGCCACCTTCGGTTGCACGCCAAAATGGTGTTTAAAAAACCGTCTTCCCTCGGCAATATGGCGAATGATCGATTCGGTGCCAGGCAGATTGACATCGGGCTGCAAATACCAGCCGCCGCTGATGCACCAGCGCCCGGCTTTCACCAAATTTTGAATTTCAGCAAAGAGATCGGGATCATATTTCAAAACCCACTGATAGAGAATCGCCTCATTGTGATTGAAAATAAACTCAGGATAATCGTGAAGCAATTCCACGGCAGTTCTGAAAGTGGAAATGGTTTCGGCACAGCCCTCTTCCCAGCGCCATTGCCACACCGGGTCGAGATGGGCATTGCAGATGAGGTGGAGTTTGGGTAGGATCATCATCAGTTCCTGTCAAATATGGTTATTTAGAGTACAATGATAAATCAGACAAAATTCCAAATCACAATCTCCAAATTCCAAATAAAGTTCAATTTTTAAAATATCAAATTCCAAAACTTGATGTCAATAAATATTCCGTCCCTACGGGACGGGAACAAGGAGCCAAGCCACCATTCTAAAAACATTTTGTCCCTGCTGGACAATACCAACAATAAATTCTCTTTGTTAATCCCCATTTGATCGATAAACTACTCCACGAAAATTTTTTCCTGGAGGAAGACCTGGATTTTTTCTGAGCCATCGGTTTTCACTTCCTTTCTTGGTCGAATGAGTGACTCAGTTTTTTTCAACAAGCAGAACTTGCAGAAGGTTGGCGACCTCCCGTAGGTTTTAAATTGATGATAAAATAACCAAAAAATCGCTTGAAATCAAGCCGAAATTTTTCCAACAAATTGAAGCAACCAAACGGATGTCGTTTTGAGCCTTTATCGGTTGGTTTTATGAATCCGTTGGGCAAAATAATTGGATGATATTCTAAATTCTCCAACGGAT
>CAZYNP010000027.1:7880-13741 GCA_964647995.1 uncultured Cytophagia bacterium | reverse complement strand
TTTATGAATCCGTTGGGCAAAATAATTGGATGATATTCTAAATTCTCCAACGGATTGAAACAACCCAACGGATGAGAAATATTTAGAAAAATATCCGTTGGCATCATCTATCCGTTGGGAAAAAAGCCGAAAGCCTCGATTTTTTTTTTACCACTGATAGAAACAATTCAACGGACTATATCTTAGAATCCTCAACTTGAGCGATTCGTTCTAACATCGAAAAGGAATAAGGCATAGGAGCGTCGATCAACTCGGTGGTGGACGCTTTAAAATCTGAAGGGGATAATTCAGGAAAGAACGCATCGCCCTCGAGTTCGGTTTGGATGGTGGTAAGATAAATTCGCTGAACGACTGGCAATGCCAGCCGAAAGATCTGTTCGCCGCCGATGATGAACGCTTCAGTTTCATTGGGGGGACAGCTTTCCAGCGCTTGCTCCAGGCTATGGGCGACTATACACCCAGGAGCTGAATAATTTTCCTGTCGGGTGATGATGATATTGGTTCGGCCTGGCAGCGCTTTGCCGATGGACTCGTACGTCTTTCGGCCCATCAGGATCGTGTGGCCCCAGGTGATTTGTTTGAAGCGCTGCTGTTCCCCGGGGATGTGCCAGGGGATTCGGCTATTTTTGCCGATCACCCGGTTGAGTGACATGGCGGCGATGATGGAAATAAGCACAGCACCCTCTCTGGTTGTGGGACAAGATGGCATGTTGTCCTACAATTATGAAACGTGACCGTCACCTGCGAGGTGAGGGTCATGTTTGCGACTATAATTCTTTTTGAAGCTTTGACAGCCTGATCCCTTCTTTCCACGCCAGAATAAATCCGACAATGAATACCGGGAAAAAATTGATGGCATGAACCACTATGGCGTAGGTCAAGCCCAGGGCGCGAGGCACCTGGAATAGCTCCAGTGAAACCTGGCAGAGCCAATGATAGGTGCCCACATAGCCTGGCGAGGATGGGACGACCACGCTGATGGTGGTGATCACCAGCAACACCAATCCGGCCAATGGCGTAAGTTGATGCGAGGCTACCAGGTCGAACGTGTAGAAATTCAGATACAGCACGCCCCAATAGCAGGCCCAGATGAGAAGCGAGAGGAGACAAATGAAGAGATAATCCCAATGGCTGCTCATGGGCTTCAGGCCGTCCAGGAAGGAGCCGCTGAGCTGTTCTATTTTTTCGGTCAATTTTTGGGGGAACGGTTTCAAAATGCCGTGGATGAATTTCATGGTCGCTGCGGTGTAGACTTTCATCAGCACCAGAAAGACCAGCAATGCCAGCGCCAGGGCGAACATGATATAGCCGCTCTTTTTCACCCAATTGGGAAAGGGGTAAAGGATCAATGTAATCGCCATGAGAAATACCAGGGTTAGCACGTCGATGATTCGTTCTACGACGATGCTGGCCAGCGCCGAGGACGCCGGGATCGTCCGTTTGCGGCCGATCAGATATGCACGGATCAGTTCGCCGAGATGTGCTGGCAGGATATCGTTCGCCGCATAGCCGATCAATAGGGCTGAGAACAACGTGCCCACTGGAATTTTCTGCATCGGCCGCAACAGGATTTGCCAGCGAACGCTGCGCAGCCAGTGACTGAGGAAGAGGATCCCCAAACTCGGCAGCAGCAGCCAGTAATTGGCCTGCAAAAACGCTTGCTTCATTTGCTGAAAATCCAATTGGCGAAACGCCAAATACAGAAATCCCAGGCTGATCAACAATCCAAATCCAACTTTCAGACTATTCTTGGCCTTTCTCATACCCATCTCCGATAGCTACCCCTAACCCACTGTTCACTGTCACTGATGACTGATCACGGATCACTGATTACTGTTCCCCGTTTTTTAATCTTAATTCTTAATCTTACCCAATTAACCGCCTGAGCAGGCCGACGCTTTGTTCGACATAATTCAAAAAATTTTCGGGATCGTCAATCTTATGTGGCGACAATTCCAGGTTCAAAATACCATCATAACCATGTTCTACCAACAGGGCGATATTCTTCTCGATCGGCACTTCGCCCATCCCCAGCGGAAGATGCGTTTTTTGATTCAAGCAATCATGAATATGGCAATGGATGACTTTATCCAGAAATTCTGGCGGGGGAAATTTCTCCTGCAAACCCCGCTGGTACATGGCGCTGGCATGGCCAAAATCCCAGCAAATGCCCAGATGATAGTCCTCAAAATGAGCGACGATGTCAAGAAGTTCCTGATAGGTATCACCGCTGTGCACTTTGTCACTTTCGGCACGATTACGCAGGATCTCTAATGCGAAAGGGGCTGGGATCTTCGGCTGTGCCTGTACCAGTCGTTTCAGGTATTCTAACGTGTTGGTGATAATTTCCGTACGTGGTTGTGTTTTGGAATTGAGTGGATGAACCACCACCACAGCTACCTGCTGAAAGCGCTGGTGCATAAATGTGGCTAAAACGGATAGCTTTTCTAATTGCTGATCCAGGTCATCTGGAAAATGAAATCGACTGGGTGCATGGAACGAGATCTGAAATCCCAGATGAACCAATTTTTCCGCGGCCTGAAAAACCAGCGGCAGTGCCGTATTCTCGGTGAGTTTTAACTCGATACTCTCGATGCCTAATTCTAAGAAATAGTTTAGGCTCTCATCGATGGAAGGGATCGCCAGCCGCCACGCCACCGGGTGATTTGGATCGTCCAATCCCAATATCATTGGCCAAAAAAAAGAAAATCCGATTTGCAAATTGCCTCCACTGCTGGCTGAAGTCCTGTTTCCTGGAATTTGCTCTGGCCTAAAATAATAAAATCGGACTTGATATGCAAGCTTTTTAAAAAGCATTGGATTAAAATTTGGCAAATAAAAAAAGCAAGCCATTGGCTTGCTTGTTAAAAGGAATCCCAAATCATAAAACTCAAATTCCAAAGAGCTTTCAATTTAAATTGCAATCTCCAAATTCTGTGGTTAACCTCGATTGAAATTTGATCATTTACAATTTGAGAATCGGAGGGAGGTCGGTTTTGCCCGTTGAAATCTCGATTGAAATTTAGTGTTTTGCCTTTCGAAGTTCCGCCGCCCTTTCTTTGATCTCGCTCAAATCCCGCTGCATTTCGCTCCAGCCGTACCACAGAGCATAATCGGGATTGGCGTGGAATGAGCCCTGAAAGGCGCGCATTCGATGTTCCAGAAACATGAGAAAGAGCTTCTGCTCGATCACCGTCGGGGCATCGTGAAAGGTGAGCAAATCCGGGAATGCATACGCATAGCTGGCTGGCTTGTTGATAATGCCGTCCTGGTACAAACCCGCCACAATGCGCAAGGCTTCGGCCATCAAGCGATCCGCTTCTTTGATCATGTTGTCGCCTTTTTCCAATTCGCCTTTGGCGAACCTGGGTGAATGACACTGGCTGCAGGTTTTCAACATCTTGTCCCGCTGGATTTGCCACTCTTCCTGCGTCAGGCGGGCGACCTTGGCGGCTTTGACGACTTCCAGCCGCGGGGTTGGCTTGCCTTCGGGATCGAGTACGCCCAGTCCTTGCAGAATCGTAGCCCGATCCGCAGCCCATTGTTTGTCATTGGGCATGGGTAAGCGAACCGCTAAAAATCCCCAGGCGGTTTGCACTTCGTGATTTCCCTCTTGAAAATGGCAGGTCTGGCATTTGGGGGCCGCAACGGTTTCGGGCAGGACTTTGTTTTGCTTTAGTAAATAGCGCACGCCATGTTTCGAGGTCGAAAACATTTCCCACTGCGGATGATCGATACCCATGTGGCAGGTCTGGCAGGCTTGCGGTTCCAATGCCTCGGCTTTGGAGAACAAATGTCGGGTGTGACAGGCGTCGCAGGACGCCAGGCCATAACCGGACCCCTGTTCTTTTAGTTTTTTCATATCGGCTTCGGATTTCAAGCCGATCTTGTGGCAACCGCCGCAGCCTTTCATGCCTTCCATTAGCGCCATTGGCTGCATGTGCGCTGTGGGCATGGCGTTCATGGCAGCCCAGGCCATGGCATGTTTCCCTTTTTTGAACTGCTCCACCTGGGCATCGTGGCATTGAGCGCATGTCTCGGGTGTTGGAATTTTCGCTTTCGCAACATTAGCTGGGGAGTTGTGTTCGCTGCCATGACACGTCGCACAATCCACGTCATTCTGGCTATGTTTGCTGAGCTGCCAGTCAGAGACGATATTCGGCGTTTTGGCTTTGTGGCATTGGACGCACAGTTCGGCCTGCGCCACCGTGGCAAAGCAGCTAACCACCAGGAGAGCGAACAGGGCGGATGGAATTTTTCCGTTCATAGCTTCCTCCAGTTTAGTTAATTGCTAAATGGATTAAATGGATGCAAAACTTTTATTGAAATGAAACCGCGGTTAAATTCGTGCTACCCCCAGAAAGACCGCATGAATCACGATAACCAGTACCAGAAAAACCATTCGAGCCGTATCAGCATGTAGTTTAAAAAAACGATATTCTAAAAATCTCCCTTTGCAACTGCCAATGCAATCGCCGCATAGCGTGCAGGAGCTGGCGGGTTTTTGTCTGATAATATCTTCCAGTTGCAGCGCATCGTAGCGGCAAGCGGATGTGCAGGCGCGGCATTTGGTGCAGCCGTCTTTGATGCGAATGCGGAACGGATTCAGCTTCCCCAACCAGGTCGCCAGCACGCCGATGGGACAGTAGGTGATACAATGCGTCATCACGCCTTTCTTAGGAGACCAGAACACCATGAAGCCGATCCCGACCAGGCCGAAGCCGATACCGAGCATGGTGGCAATCTGCAGGGAAATGCCGAGCCACTTGATCATCAAGGTCGCCAGAATGATAACGATCAGCATTCCGGTTTGCAGGGCTCTTCTGGCTTTGAAAAAATTGCGGGAAACCTCACGATGTTTGGAGGCCAGATTGTCCCAGGCGCCGATGTAGCAGAGATGGCTGCACCAGGCAGGTCCCACCAGCAGAACGGTGCTGACGAACAAGATGGGCATGAAAAATCGTTCGCCTCGGAATAGCGGTCCCGCAACGATCATGGCGGGTACAGGAATATGAAGTTTCCCGGTCATGAGAAATTGTTCAGAACCGACCAATCCAAGAATCAACTGTGAGAAAAATACGACGGAAAACAACAGCCAGATGCGATGGCGCCATTGGGCGGATTGAAAAGGATCGAGCATTTTTTCGACGATCCAGCGGGCATAGAGGGCCAGGGCAAAGATTTCGATCCACCCGAACGTCGGGACAAAACGTTCCAATAATATGATGGGATTGGCTACTTTGATTTGAACGATGCTCAACAGCAGGCCAGTCAATAGAAACGTGATGGCAGAACTATTTTCCGATTTGCCGGTGTCGCGGAAGCGCTGCTTCAGACTTTTGAATTCAAACACCAGCGCGGACAGCGCAGTGAATAGCGCCACACTTCCCAAAATGATCACCAGCCGCGTCCAGGCGGCGCCCTGTGCCTGTCGCACCTGGACAATGCGCAGCGTCGTTTGAATCCACTCCATCGTACCGATGAATAATAGCACTTGTAAAACAATGGCCACCCATTTTCTTTTGATGAGTAACAAAAATGGCAGCACTAAACAGACGATGGCCAGCCCCGTTTGGTTGGCGCGAGAAAAATGGGCCGCCATTAATAGAGAGGATAAAATAACTGGAATCAATTTAATGAAATTCAAAATGATTTACTCCAAAATAATTTTTTCTCCCACAGAAATGGTATCCCACAGAAATGCTTTCAGAAATGAATTGGTCTCAGAATTGAAAGGTCTCGGAAATTTATTGCTGAGGCCCTTCGTTTCTGAGTGTATTTTTTTAGTTCGATTGCTGCGGTTTTATTTCTCCCACAGAAATGGTATCCCACAGAAATGCTTTCAGAAATGAATTGGTCTC
>CAZYNP010000027.1:903-7780 GCA_964647995.1 uncultured Cytophagia bacterium | reverse complement strand
AGAATTGAAAGGTCTCGGAAATTTATTGCTGAGGCCTTTCGTTTCTGAGTGCAGATTTTTTTTGTTAGTTCTATTTCTATAGAAAATTAAAGTTCATCTATGATCGCCTGAGTAATTTCTGTGGTCGTGGCAGTTCCGCCCAGATCGCGAGTCAGTACCTTGCCTTTATCGAGCACTCTTTCGATCGCCTGCTGGATGCGATGAGCGGACTGCGATTCCCCAATATAGTCGAGCATCAAAATAGCGGATCTCAATAATGCGATGGGATTGGCTAAATTTTTTCCTGCAATATCGGGCGCGCTGCCGTGGACAGCCTCGAAAATGGCATATTCATTCCCAATATTGGCGCCGGGCGCTGTACCCAATCCGCCAACCAGTCCCGCACACAAATCGGACACAATATCGCCGTACAAATTTTCCAGCACCATCACATCGAATTGATAGGGATTCAGAATCAACTGCATGCAGGCATTATCAACTATTTTTTCTTCGTATTGAATGTCCGGATATTTCTCGGCGACTTTGCGAGCGCATTGTAGAAACAGCCCATCGCTCAATTTCATGATGTTGGCCTTATGAACGGCGGTAACCTTTTTGCGATTATTATTTCGTGCATATTGAAACGCAAATTCGGCAATTCGAGTCGAAGCCTTTTCGGTGATGATTTTCAGTGATTCCACCACGCCGGGCACCACTTCGTGTTCGATGCCCGAATAAAGCCCCTCGGTGTTTTCCCGGACGATAATCAGATCGATATTCTGGTAGCGGGCATTGATTTTGGGCAGACTCTTCACAGGACGCAGATTGGCGTATAGCTCCAGCCGTTTCCGCAGCGCGACACTGATACTTTTAAAACCTTCCCCAATCGGCGTGCCCACTGGACCTTTCAAGGCGACTTTGTTTTTTTTCACTGAATCCACCGTATATTCAGGCAAAACCGTGCCGCACTTTTCAAATGCATCCGCGCCCGCAGGGGCTACCTCCCAGTCAATTCCCACACCAGCCGCAGCAATAATTTTCACCACTGCATTGGCCACCTCTGGCCCAATGCCATCGCCTTTGATCAGAGTTATTTTTTTCCTCTGTTGTGCTTCGCGCATATCCTCTCCCTTTCATAGCTAATATTGCTATTCATAAATCCTTTTGATTTTGATGAGATAATATAGCAAAAATTCAGATCAAAGGCAACAGAACTGTAGGACAGGTTGCCAAAGTGTCACGCGTCTCTCCCAAATCAGATTTCAAGTCAAAAGTAACAGAATTGTAGGACAGGTTGCCAACTTGTCCAAAGTCTCTCTCAAATCAGAATTCGAATCAAACGCAACAGAATTGTAGAACAGATTGCCAACCTGTCCCACATTATTCTCGAATCATTATCAACAACATTTTAAACTTCTGATGTGCAGTAATGGCATGTGGCACATTGGCTGGCATCAATACGGTTTCGCCCGATTGGGTGATGATGGATTTTCCACCGATGATGATTTCCGCCTCGCCATCCAGCACCTGCACCACGGCATCGAACGGCGCCGAATGCTCGCTCAACCCCTGTCCCGCATCGAAGGCAAACAGCGTGAGCGTGCCTGTTTGGGTTTTCAGGATTTCCCGACTGACAATAGAATTAGCAGAATAGTCAATTAATTGTTCCAGCCGAACGGCTTCGGCTGGAGGGAGTTTGGCTGATTGATTTTTTTGCATGTTGCACCTCAAAATTTAGCCCACGGAACACACGAAACACGCGAAAATGTTTTTTGTCTCTTTCGTGCGTTTCGTGGGGTTTGTTTTTATCTCAAGCAAAAATTAAATTCCAAAATTCAAACTCCAAATTTCAAATAAATATTAATCCCCAATCTCAAAACCACAAACGGTTTTAGTCATTGAGAATTGATGATTATTTGTTTTTTGATTTTTGGGGATTTGAAATTTTAAAATCCAAACCTGTTAGCTTTGCTTTTTAAAAAAGGATAACCACACCGCTCTCACCAAAAACACGAACAACAAAATCGCACCTGCTGAAAAAACCAGATCGGGCAACACTCGCATCCAGGAAAACGTCTGAATCGCTTTGCTGGTGGCGATTTCGGGACTGCGGGCGTACCAGAGACCATCCCGCACCGCATAATAAAATTGATAAAATCCCGATGGAATCAGGCTGAGGACCGTCATCAGCATCAAGCCGCCGTTCAGGCCCCAGAAGCTCCATTTCAATAAATTATCCGACCAGGCGGTTGTTTTGAAAATATGCCTGACCGAGAATAACATCAATGCGATGGCCAGCAAGCCATAGACGCCGAACAGCGCCGTATGCCCATGGATCGGCGTGGTGTTGATGCCCTGGATGTAATAGAGCACAATGGGCGGATTGATCAAAAAGCCGAACACGCCAGCGCCCAGCATGTTCCAGAACGCCACTGAGATGAAGAAATAGATGGGCCATTTGTAGGCGAACGCTTTGCCGCCTTCCCGAATCACTTTCAAATTATGCACCACTTCAAACGCCAGCAGGCTCAGCGGTACCACTTCCAGCGCTGAAAAAACCGCACCCAGGGCAATGATCGGCGAGGGCGATCCTGACCAATAGAGGTGGTGGAACGTTCCGATCACGCCGCCGCCCAGGTAGAGAAAGATGCTGAAATAAACCGTAGTGAGGGCGAACTTTTTGCTCACGGCGCCAATGTGCCCCAGAATGAACGCCATGAACACCGTGGCAAACACCTCAAAAAATCCTTCCACCCAGAGATGCACGACCCACCAGCGCCAGTATTCGGCTTCGGAGAGATGGCTGCCCTTGCCGTACATCAAACCCGCCATGTAAAACAGCGGAATGGTGATGGCGCTATAGAGCAGCATGTGGGTGATGCCGCTGTAATCTTTTTCATTGCTCAGCGCAGGACGGATGGCTCGAACCACCAGGAACAGCCAGATGATCATGCCTGCAATCAACAGCAACTGCCAGACTCGCCCCAGCTCGATGTACTCGTAGCCCTGATGACCTAACAGGAAATTATTAGCGTTCATCTTGCCCGTGACCGAAAGCCAGGTGCCGACCAGCGTCCCGCCCAAAACAATCGCTACGGCGCCGAACAAAATCCAGGTCAATAGCCCCTGTTTCTTCGGCTCTTTGCCGATGAATGGCCCGATGAACAAGCCCGCTGCAAGAAAGCAGGTGGCGATCCAGAAAATCGCTAATTGCAAATGCCAGGTGCGGGCGATGGCGTACGGCAGAAATGATGCTAACGGAATCCCATAAAAACGAGTCCCTTCCACGGTAAAATGCCCGATGATCGCGCCCAGCCCGATCTGCGCAATCAATAGCAGACTGGCCACCAAAAAGTAAGGTAGCGTCGCCTTCTGGCTGGCCGTTGGATTGGGCTCTTTGAAATCGACCAAGAGCTTTGTTTCATAATCCCGATCCCGAATGTAGCGCAGGTAAACGAACAGCACCACGGCAATGGCCAGAATCAACAGGATCACGCTCAAGATCGACCAGATCAACGCATCGGGAACGGGCTGATTGCCGACCAGGGGATCGAAGGGCCAATTGGTGGTGTAGGTGTAATCTTTGTCCAGCCGATTGGTGCCAGCGGCCCAGGCGAGCCAGGCGAAAAATGCCGTAATGATGCGGCCTTCTTCCGCCGTGCGCACGATGCCAGGCTGCAAGCCCATGCGCTCGTTGCCGTTCTGGAAAAGCTGGGTGTAATAACTGGTAAGCATTTTAAAGGCTTCGGCCTGGTTCTGAGTGAAAATCAACGTTTTGCTCTCAGGATCGAAGCGATTGGTCTTTACCTCCTGTTGAACCAGAGCGCTCAGATTAGCTCGTGTCACCTGATCCAACTTTTCAAAATCCTGTTGGGAAAATGACTCGGCCTGGGCCACATCAAGATTGTGATACCTAGCTGCGATAAAAAGTCCCATGCGATGCAGATAATCCGCTGACCAGTCTGGCGCCAGGTACGAGCCATGCCCCCAGATGGTTCCGATGTGCTGTCCCCCACGGCTGAAATAATAATTTTGCCCATCGATAATGTCTTTGCCCGTAAAAACCACTTCACCCGTTTCCGTTTTCACCACCTCAGGAATGGGCGGTTTTTCTTTTTTGATGAGATAGCCGCCGAAGATGAGAACACCGAAAGCCAGTACCAACAAGAACAGCAACACCGCCCGTATTTTAGGGTTGATCATTTCTTTTTCCTCCCTGGAAATTAAATGTGAGTTGAATTGGATGACCGTCATTCGCCAGTCTCTGGATGACGGTCATCTTCCAATTTAGCAATGGTAATTTAATGAAAGCTTAGGATAAAGTCATTGACTAAAGTCAAGCCATAAAACATGTAACCTTTATTGGTTAGCTTTAAAATTATTGCTTGATTTTTTGGGAAGGAATGGTTATTATATTCACAGAAAGGAATGAACGGCTTAATAATACATTACAAATTATATTCAAAAATATACTGGTATTTCTCAATTTGCTCAACGATCACATATTGCAGCTATTATTTAAAAAAGGACAGATCTTTTGAGAAGAAAGGTCAGGGGAAGAAGCTTTGCACAAAAGTTGAAGCTCAAGAAATTTATATTAGACGATTTGCCTCACATAACTTCCAGCAAAGGTCCTTTTAAATGAAGAAAAAAAGCAAATCGACAGAGACTCATTCCAGCCCCGTCGTGGGCTACAGCTATCAAAAAAGAAAGCGCAAGAATATCCCGTAAGCTGGTTTGGCGGTGCAGGGGATAGCGAAGGAAAAGCCGTTGGTTTAATGTGCTTTCGATCAGCATTTGCCAGCCGTGTTCCAATTTGGTTCTATAGGCGAGAGTGGCAAGTTACCGATACCGCTTGAAATATATCGATGGAGTTCGTTTACGGCCCAGGAAGCAAACCTTATAAATCGCTGCGCCACTATGAGCCGAGGCCGCAATGGGCAGGCAAGCGAGAAAAGAATTGGATTGAGATTGGCCCGTTGGCGTTGTGCATTCACGAGTATGGCACGGCCCGAAGAACTCTCAAAATTGCCCCATGTCAGAATGTTCAGCGCAATATATTTGCCGTCCCGAAACTGTAGTGCCAGAAAGCAGTCCAGTTTTACCAGTCGATAAAATAAGTAACTTTAAATATTTTTTACTTGAAAAATTCATCATTATTGTTAAATTATAGGTAGCCTAATTTAGCTGGAATTGATGTTATTATAGATGAATTATTATCTAATTCCTGGATTATTGATCTGCATAAGCTTCAAGACTTAAAAGAATTAGTAGTCTTTCTCATGCTGGATTCTTTAAGATATCATTTTGTGCAATTGCAGGATCAAACTGTTAATCAAATAACATGTATCAAAGAACTTCGCTGTTTATTTGTAATTGATGAAGCTCACAATTTTTTGCCCAAAGATAATTCTCGAGTCCTGGAAAAATGTTTACGAGAACTAAGAGGAAAAGGCGTTGCGGTTTGGTTATTGACTCAGAATCCTCGTGATTTAGAACAACCCTATTATAATTATTCGTCAGAAGTCAATTTTCATCTTTGTCTAAAGACGCTTGATGTTGTACCAAAGATTTTAAGTAATATTTACGGTGTTCCCAAGAATGAAGCTAAGGCATGGGCAGCAAAGTTAGCGACATTTGATCAGGAAGGCATTTGCAGAAATCCTCAAATTAACAAAGGATTTTCGAAAGTTAAAATCAAACAATTTTGGGAAAGAACAAATATCAAATAAGACTTCTATTAATATCTTAGCAGTCAAACTTGGGAGAATTAAATAATGAAAATGCATAACATAACTCCACAATATCTGTATGATAAAGGGGGTAAAAAAACTTTTGTTGTATTACCAATAGAAGACTATAGTGAATTAATCGAAGATTTGTATGATCTGTCAGTAATCAATGAAAGAAAAGATGAGCCAAGAATTAGCTTCGAAGAGTTCGAAAAAGGATTAATAGCGGATGGGCTGTTATAAAATCGAAATTGTAAAAATTCCGAGCGGGAAGCACGAAAGATTCAAAAACAGCACCTGGAGCGAATTATTTCTGCGATTCGGGGCCTGAAAGAAAATCCATTGCCTTTGGGCACGAAAAAATTAAAGGGATCAGAAAACAAATACCGAATTCGAGTTGGTGATTATCGAATTATCTATGAGGTTGATGCTCAGAATTATTTAGTAACCATTTTTCACATTCGCCATAGAAAAGATGCATATCGAGAATAACGCACGGCTGGAAGAAAAGCGACTTAGCTAAAAATTAGAAAGAACAATTAAAAATTCATTCTCGGAATCAGCTTTTCCCCACATATTTTTGGCTTTTTAATGACAGGCTATCCCAATCTTCACATGCCAAAGTAATCTCGCTTGATAGCCGACAAAATGCAAATTCAGCGACTTATCTGGTAGACAATTTTTTTACTGGTTTAATTGGCACTGCCCCAACTGGCGAGATCTTGCCAGCAAAGATGTTAATCGTATTCCTGCGAGACTTGATAGCATGAACTCAGTAACCAAATCCGATTTGAACCCGCTCAGCGAGCAATTGATGTCTGATTTTTTTAGCACCAAGAAGTTCTATGAGAATTGCAAATAGATTAGTTACGGAATTCGATTGCTTTTATCCTGCCTTTGGTAAGCCCATCATCGACGAGATCGACTGTGTGTTGGCGCGGCATTATGGTTTTACCGAGGAGGAACTGGATTTTATGGACCCAGATGTCGCCCACCTTGGAGGTGGACGACATCTCGGGAAGATGTAGTCCACCTTCGAGGTGGGCTACATCTTACTCATGACATCAAATATCTGATGGGGAAGCACGAATAGCTGATTAGATGGAATTAGATGGACCCAGATGTCGCCCACCTTGGAGGTGGACGACATCTCGGGAAGATGTAGT
>CAZYNP010000027.1:0-803 GCA_964647995.1 uncultured Cytophagia bacterium | reverse complement strand
CCACCTTCAAGGTGGGCTACATCTCACGAAAGGAGCAAATATGCAAATCTATCAAGGCTACCATTACCACATTTATAACCGAACCAACAACAAAGAAATTGCTTTTAAATCCCCAGAAAACTATCTCTATTTCTTGAAAAAATATCGAGACTATCTGTCCACGCAGATCGATACGCTGGCCTATTGCCTGATGCCGACTCACTTTCATTTTCTGGTCTATATCGTTTCCAGCGATATTGAAAAAATCAAGAAGAATATCGGCATCTGGCTAAGCTCCTATACCAAGGCGATTAATAAGCGTTACAAACGGCACGGAAATTTATTCCAGCAGCACACCAAAGCCGTGTTAATCAGCAGTGATCGATATTTGCTATCTGCGGCAGCCTATATTCATCAAAATCCTGTTGTATCGGGCCTGGCAGCTAAGCTTGAAGATTGGACTTATTCCAGCTATCAGGATTATGTTGGAATGAGAATCGGCACATTGCCCAAAACAGAAATCATCAGGAATCAATTTCCATCTTTGGAAGAATTTATCGCCTTTTCGAAACGGCAGATTGCGGATGAGGATTTGGGGAAAATTATTTAACAGAGATGCAGACCAAGATGTCGCCCACCTTAGAGGTGGACGACATCTTTGTAATGAACCAGACCAGATGTAGTCCACCTTCAAGGTGGACTACATCTATTGCTTTAACATGCTATGATAAAAGACTTACTTGGAAATAAAAATATACTTAATTCCTACAAAACCGCCTTCCTCTGTTCCCGTCGCTGTCCCGCCAGTGTGGTGCTACGGTCCT
>CAZYNP010000026.1:53660-69273 GCA_964647995.1 uncultured Cytophagia bacterium | reverse complement strand
GGTGGTTGGTTTAAAATGTCGGTGGTGGTTGGTTATACATGTCGGATAACACCAATATGGGCAAAGCTTACGCTACAGATAATGCCTCATTGCTTTGGCCGCTTTATGAACCAGGATCGGAGCATGTTATTCACTACCATTTCCCTTGATTTTTAACCACCGATTGGCTATATTAGGCTCGCTTATCATGTTAGGGGACAAATCGATAGCATGATCATTATCAGGGAGATCTCTCATGTCGAATCGCATCGGGCTCAGGTTATTTGGTTTTATTTTGCTGGGGTTCCCTCATCTGTTCGCTCAATTGCCCGCGGGACCGCCGTCATTCACCCAATTCGCCACCATCGACGTTCTGGTGGTGTTCTATACCAATACCGCCGCCGCGCAGATGTCGGCCGAGGAGATCACGAGGCTCAAAAATGGCATCGAGCTGGCCCGACTTTTTTATTGGCGCAATTCCCATTGTCAGCTTCAGCTCCATCTTTCGTATCTGGAAATTGCGGATTTCAAAGCCAAAAAATTTTTCCCGGACGATGGTCTGCTCTGGGCGAAATATGTCGAGCCCGACCTGCGTCAGCACGGCGTCCGGGATAATCAATACGGCGCGGTGGTGGTCATCTATGCGCCTCCTCGGGGCGGCGGCAACTACGGCGGCATGCAGATCCTCGGCAAAACCGGCTATTCCTTTTTCCGCTACCCCTGCCGGTCTTCGGTCCGCTATCCTGGCGAGGACCCCAATGTGGATTATCTGGCGACATGGCTGTTTACCCATGAGCTGCAACATTCCATCGATCTGGTCTGCTATGAAAAGAGTGGGGCGCCCGAGATGTGGCATGGCGACAAGCCTTTGGATCACGCCGTTCAGGCGGGCGAAGAGTTTAGCTATCAGGCTGAGATCTTCCGCAACTTCCAGGGCTATTTGAAAATCAAATCGCCCTGGGGCCGAGTGGAGCAAGCCCGAGATGCCGATGGCGACCATTTTCCCGATAACGATCCTCTTTTGCCCATGGATGAGGTTCGCTTCGGCAGCGATTCCACCCGGGCAGATACGGATGGCGATGGGCTCGATGATCTGGCGGAGTTTATGGCTGGCATTTACCGAGGTAGCGATCCGCAGCAGCCCGATAGCGATGGCGATGGGCTAAAGGACAGGGACGATGTATTTCCGCTTGATGGAATTAGGCATAAAATTCCGTCGTTCACCCCCCAATTCGATGACGATTGGAATACCTGGTTTCCGCTGGCATCGAAATTGGATTTCTCGACTGCTAAATTTCTGATGGACCGGCCGCTGAGCGCTAACCTATACCTCAATTGGGATGAAGATTACCTCTATTTTGGCTGCGAAATGAATGCGCCAGCCATGTTGCATCTGGACATCGATTTGTTGAATAACGGCTGGTGGCATGGCCGGGATAACTATCGCCTGGTGGTTGATCCCTTCTCCAATCGTTTCGATGAAATTCGAGTGATGGATTCATCGCCAGCAGTGCGCAGCTATCGCGAAACGCTGGGCACCGGGCCTTATGAAATGTGGGATGACGATCCGTCGTATATCGCCAGGTTCGGCAAGATTCTGGTGGAATCTTCATTGGTGTTGAAGACCGAAATCGGCACGGATAGCTATCGCATCAAAATTAAGATTCCCAATAATGAACGGATTCCCTTCAAACTTGGTTCCGGTACCGCGATCGGCTGGCGCATCTATTTTACGACGGCTGATCCAGAGATCAGTAACGGCTGGGCCACGGTTTATGAACAGTATCAATTTTTTGATGTGGTTCTCAAATAACGGTCTCGTCCGTAAAACAACGGCCAGAACTGATGTTTTGATCACCAATAGATCCAAAAGAGAGGCTGATATGAGCATTTTGACCAGGGACGAAATTCTAAAGGAAATCAAGGCCGGCAATATTTGCATCGCGCCATTCAATCCGGACAAAGTAGGTCCTGGATCCGTAGACCTGCATCTGGGCGAGGACTTTCGGATTTTTAAAAAGGTGCATGATATTGTCGACATCAATGATGCTACTGATTATGAACGGATGACGGAGCTTATCCATGCGCCGGATGGGATAGTGCTGATGCCGGGCGAAACGATTCTGGGCATTACCCGCGAGGTGATCAAATTGGCACCCAACATTTGCGGCTGGCTGGAGGGAAGAAGTCGCTTTGCGCGGGGGGGACTATTGGTTCATATTTCGGCCAGCTTCATGCAGCCGGGCATTGATAACCAACAGGTGCTGGAGATGACGAATTTTAGTCCCATGCCGCTGCGGATTCATCCTGGCACGGCCATTTGTCAATTTATTTTTCAGAAAACCATTGGATCGGCGCGCTATGAAGGCAAGTTCAAAAATCAAAAAGGGGGTAATTTTTAGGCTTCCGGTTCGAGCGCGTCAGAACCGAATTGTTATCAATCCGACCGCAAGCATGGCACTCTTGCCGCAGAAAAGTCAACGTTGAATTGAAACTTCCATTCTTGGCGCAAGAAGTTGGTTCCTCCTTAGTCGAGAATCCAAATTGCAAGTTATCGACTGAAAGTTCATTCGTTAGCATCGTCTTTCGGTCTCCCAATCCCAATTGGCCATTGCGCAAGGTTTCCGCAATTTGGAATGGAATCAGATTAGCGATGGACACCAAAAGGGCTCGGGTGGCGACGCCCAGGCTGCTACGCAGGATTTGAAATACCGAGATATTATTTTTTCTACTCAGTTTTGAAAAGATGGTAAAAAAGCTTGACAATAATGAATATTATTCGTATATTAGGGTACATTAATACCCCATGATCGAGGAATTGCCATGACCGATTCCCTAACAGAAATTCAGCAGAAAGTTCTTCAGATGATTATCGAATTTGTTGGTGAACGGGGCTTTCCACCGACGATACGAGAAATCATGAACCGCATGGGCTACTCCTCGGTCAACAATGTCCAGCGAATTTTGACGGTGCTGGAAAACAAAGGCTATATCCGCCGCGATCAGCGAGGGGGAGCCCGCTGTATCGAGGTTATTGGTAGCGAAAGTTCGCCCAGAGATCGGATCAAACGTTTGCCGATCATTGGCGATTTGAAACCGGATTTGCCGCTCTTTGCTGCTCAAAATATTAAGGGTTACCTCACCATCGATACTGAGCTTTTGGGTATCGATGCGGACTTCATTATGCGGGTGAAAGGTGAGCAGATGAAGAATGGGGAGATCAACGAAAACGATCTGTTGCTGATCAAGCAGACCAATTTCCCGGACAGCAACGATCTGGTGCTGGCGCTGTTGGACGAAGAACCGACGGTAAAACGGTTTTTCATCGAGAAAGATCACTTTCGTTTGCAGCCAGCTAGCCTCGAGCAGGCACCGATTTTGATCAGTAAAAATGATATGTACTTTCGCGTGCTGGGGCGGGTCACTGCTGTGGTTCATCGGTTGTAAAATAGGGTACATTTTTACCCATATAGAGGAGGAACATATATGGAAAAACGTTTCAGGAATTTAGCGGATTGGAAAAAACAATGGCAGCGTTCCACCGATTTAAAAGCGCTGCAACGATCGCTAAAGCATATCGATCAGCTCTACGACGAGGTTCGTCATTCATTGGGACGCGTCCTGATGTCGATGGAAATGATTGAAATTCAAGAGGTGCTGGAAAATCGAATCGAAGAATTGTCCAGCCAGCAGAATGCTCGTCGGGTGGCGGCGTAACCTTAGAAATTAACAACCTCACTTCAATTTATTTAACGACACATGTTCTATTATTCAACCTCTTTCCTCTTTGCATGGTGGGTTAAATTCAAATGACCGCCAGAAAAAGCCCTTCGACCCAAAATCGGAGGGCTTTTTTTTTAAAAAATAATGCTTCCATCTGAATGCAAAATTTATTATATTTTGAAAAATCGACAGCCAACTCACAAGCCTTAGGAGGGAAACATGCGCAAAACGAAAATCGGAATGGTGATGCTAACTGACGAGCGAGAACACGTTCATACCCAAACGGATGATCAAAATATGAAAGTGGTCCAGCGATGGGCGGATATCATTCGCAAAGAGGGCATTAATTTCTATGGCGAAACGTATGAAGTGGTGGTGGGAAAGAAAATCATCTATGACGCCCGGAGTGCGCAAGAGGTGGGCGAGCAATTAGCCCAGGCTAACTGCAAACAGATCATCTTCTGCTACAATGTCTGGAACTTCCCGTTTCTGGTCTGGCCGGTGCTGAACTCGTTGGGCAAGGGAATTCCGATTCTCAGCCTCTCCAACAACAACGGCAAATTTCCCGGCAATGTTGGACTGCTGGCTACTGACGGCGCGCTGCGGCAGGCTGGCATCCGAACGCATCGGATCATTGGTGAAACCGAAGATGCTGCCACGCGGAGCAAGGTGATGGATTGGGTTCGCGCCAGCCAGGCTTTAACGGCTATTCGAAACGAGGTCTATGGTTGCTATGGCGGCCATTCGATGGGCATGGAGACGGGCTTTGCTCATTTAACTCCCACGTTGAAAGCATTGGGCACCACGGTTCGCCAGATCGATCAGTTGTGGCTGGTGCAGCAGATGGAAAAAATCCCTACCAGCGAGGTGGAAAACGGTCTGCAGTGGTTTGAGAAGCTGTTGGGCAGGCGATTGCATTATGACGGCAAAATGCTCACGCCAGAGACCCTGAAAACCCAAATTCGCCTCTACCTGGCCATGGAACTGGTCAATCAGGACAAGGGATTCGATTTTTGCGGTCTCAAAGGACAGCGGGAGTTGACCGAATACGTTTGTTTGGGCGATGTGCCCGAAATGTTAATGAACGACCCTTACGATTGGCGGGGCGCGAAAGAATCGTTCGTCTGTTCCACTGAGGCGGATACGTATGCGGCCATTACCATGCAATTGTTGAAATACATCAGCGGCGGTAAGCCAACCCTCTTCATGGATGTTCGACTCTACCACCCGGAATTGGAGCTCTGGGATTTCTGCAATTCTGGCAATCATTCCAGTTATTACGCCGCGCTAAGTCGCCAGCCGGAGGACAATTTCAAGACCATCTCTTTCCATCCAGCGCTGGAATTCTACTTTAAAGCCGGTGGGGCTTCGGTGGAGTTCGATGCTGCGCCGACGACATTAACTTTTGCCCGCTTAGGATTGTGGGATGAGAAGCCATTTATGGTCATCATCAGCGGAGCATCGCTGCAACTGGATGAACAGATGCGCAAGCAGATCAATCAAGCAACTGACCCCACCTGGCCCCATGTCCATGCCAGGCTCGATTGTACCATCGATGAGTTCGTCAATGTTTTTCCCTGCAATCATATTTTGGCAGTGGAGGGAGATTATGTGCAGAGCCTGATTTATCTGTGCGAAATATCCGGCATTACGCCGGTTGTTCTGGGACCCAGAGGACGAGAGCGCGTGGTGCCGATCTGGGAACGAGTGCGATAGCGCTGAAATTGAAAATTTGGTAGCTATCTGATAAAGGGAGCCCGCTACCAGGCTGGCTCCCTTGCTGTTTTTTCGGCGGAAGCTCTTGTTTGCTGTTGCGGCAATAGGATGATTGATCCCCACCAGGTCCAGGCCAGCAAGGGAAAATTTTCACCCAGGCGATCAGGAAGCATTCTGAGCTCGAACGCGCATCACACGACTTTGCGTTTGGTTCAAAGAAATGGATCCCTGTTCAAAGCAAAAAAGTCATGCTCCCGTTGAACGGCGAGCATGACTTTCAATTCACGATGCAAAGAATTTAGCTGGAACAAGCAAAGGTTGCAGCTCACGCTGGCTGGATTCAGGCGCCAACCAGCATCAGCCATAGACTGGCTAAGTTCGAGCAAAAAGAAGACAATTACTTGGCCAGCTTCTTCGGCAAATCGTCAACCCATTTTAGGATTCGATCGACATTGCTCTTGTTTACTTTGTAAACCAGTCCGTCGTACTGGACATTCATGTAAAACCCTTTGTCCTTCTCAAACTCTTTCCCAAAGATGACATTTTCCTGGGATTTATCCTTTGGTTTAAAAACGATGTAACTGGTCGGCCGCCCAAAACCATAGCGCCCGACTTTATCGAAATCGCCCAGGGTATTGCCCATGCGATCGACCACTTCTTGAGCATAAATTTTGGTCACGGCATTGATGAAATTGCTCACTTCTCGTTGATCCAGCTTCGTCTCCCTCGGCCCTTTGAGGAGCACCCACTCATATTCGGTGCGTGTCCCTTTGGTGGAATCGGGATTGGTCATTTCGACCTGCTTCTCCACTTTTTTGATTACCAGTTCCTTGCCTTTATCGACCACCGCAATCATCTCCAATTTCCCAGCATCCTGGTTGACCGCCTGGAGGTCGATAAAGCTGCTGTGGTTGAATTGGCTCAGGGTATCGATTTCGCCATAGACGCCCAGGCTGGAAAGCAGGTTTTTGTCGACGGCATATACTTTCTCTTTGCCACCAAAGCGAACGAAACCGCTATTGTAATCTTCGGCTCTTTTGCCGATGATGAGATTGGCCAATGGTTTGTTGGTTTCGTCTTTCAAGATCAAGTGCAGCCCTTGCTCGTCGGAGATTTTGTAGCTATCGAAATGTTTCGGGTCCGAGGAGCGCACTTTGCCGGTCATTTCCAGAATATCGTCCAACAAGCGATCGATGCGGCTTTTTTGAGCTTTGCAGCCATATTTGGTCGGAATGTACCACTGATCCTCTCGCTGGGAGAAGATCATCTGAATCGGCTTATCGGAAGTGGTTTGCTTGTAAACCTCGATATTTTTTACATCCTCTTTGGCCACGCCGATGACAATTGTTTGGACGATTTCATCCACATTGACCGAGGTATGCCGAGGTTTTGTTACGAAATAGATGAGCATCAAAAATACAAAAATGCCCGCGTATATATATAGATGTTTCTCTTTCATGCCATAGTTCCTCTGGTTAAATTTAACATCGAGTTCAACGGCTCAGCCGGTTCATTCCTAAATGAAAATTATGCTATTGCCCAGCGTTGGTTGCAGTGTTGGGCAAGAATCCTGCAATTCCCAAATACTATTTGATAACTCTGGGGTTGCAGTTTGGCCACGCCGGGAATCACACAAATCTTCAGCTAACTCATCGCAGCAACCTGAACAACAAGATGGCCAGGGTGAACAGGCCATCACGCATCAGGTTATTGTTTTTTTCGCCTCAGATTCAGGAAAATGCCCAACGCCACGAACACCAGCGGCGGGAACCAAACCACAAAGGCTTTCGATAGCGCCTTGCCAAAACCGCTGGTCGCCTCGATGCGCCGTGCCACGATATTTTTAGAACGAATGTTGATCAGCTCGTCGCCCAGAGTTAGTGCGTCGACGCTGTTGAGCAACAACGCTCGATGGCTGGTAACTGACTGCAGCACATCGCTTTTGAACATGTTGCTACAACCGAAAACGATCAGCTTGTTTTCTTTGGGATCACCGGTAATTTCAGACGGCTGGGCTTGCTTGGTGGTATCTTTGGCCACTCCCGGCTCCTCCGGCCAGTCTGGAATATTTTGATCGACATATTTGGGTTTGAATTTGCCTTCCACCAGCAGACCCAGCGGCTGTCGTCGCAGCACATTTTCCGACGATGGCTCGGAAATGTCAATGGCGCCATAGCCCATGCCTTCTCGGGTCCAGCTAAAATTGCTTGAGGTAAACAGCGGCTTGAATTTCAAATTGTTTTCTTTCATAATTTCGTCGTACACTTGCAGCCGTGTGCCGTACAGATAAAAGAGTTCGGTGATCCTATTGGAAATGGAAACATCCGAATTGATGTTTTCAGCATTGATTTTAATGATGACCGGCGCGGTTACCGGTTCGTAGCGCTGCTCGCGAATCTGGAAGATGCCCATGCGCCGCGTCTGGTAGATGGGGATCTGGATGTAGGCAGAACTGCGATCCATAAACATTTTGGGATCGAATTCAAAGCCATAATTTTTGGTCAATCCATTGATGTTCAGGCGAGTGGGCATGCCACGAACCTCGAACTGCCCCGGTTCTCGCGAGGGGCTGATCTGATAATTGTGGGATTGCCCCGCCATGACGATACGCACGCCGTTGTGAACGAGCTTATCGATTTCATAGAGTTGTCGCTCGTTCAGCGGTTGATCCAGCATGATCACCATAGTCTGAATGTCTGTCGGCACCGGGTCGTCTTTTTCAATATTGGTGCGCGTCACGTCATAGCCGGCGTCCTGCAACAATTTTTCGGCAAAGTCATACTGATCCGGAGGTGTCTGCTGATAGTATTGCCGATACTGCGGCGGAATCTTGGGCTGTCCCGGAAAAAAGCCGATTTTGGGTCGCTTGTTGGAGATCAGTTTATAAATGCGAGACATGATCTCATATTCCAGACTGCCAAAATCTTCGGGCCGAACTTCTTCGATCACATCCTCCTTGCGATCCAGATAGGAGAGCACGATGGACGAATAGACCCGCTTCACGGACAGTTCATCGCGCTCAGTACTTTGTACGCCAAACGGTATTACCCCCCGCTCGGCCAGTTGTTCGGCAATTTTCTTGCGGGTAACCTTTTTCTCCTGCTCTTTCGGTTTGATGATATCCTTGTCTTTCTGTTGTGCTTCCTTCTGTTTCAGTTCCTCGTACGCCTCTTTTTCTTCCTCCGCAGAAGGATCGAAAACGGTGTAGGTCAATTTCCCTTTCGACGCCAGCTTCAGTTCCTCCAGCTTGTCGATGACATCCCGCTCCAGGTTCTTCCACTGGGTTGGCATTTTCTCGGAAGAGGAAACATAATAGGTCAGTTCGATCGGCGCTTCGAGCCGCGAGAAGATCTTTTCCACTGCTGGCGAGATATTGTAAATTTGATTGGCGGTCAAATCGAAGCGCCCGAAGCGAAGATTATTGAAAATCATATTGACTGCAATAACGATGGCAGCTAATAAAACAGCGCCAATCACAAATGTAGTGACAAATTGTTTCTTATAATCTTTCATGACTAATACTTCCTCCTTTCCAATGATTTTGCGTTCAGGTAGAGGAATAAAGCCGTAAAGGATAGAAAATAGATAATGCTTTTGATATCGATCACCCCGCGTTCAATATCATTAAAATGGCGGGTGACGCCGACATACTGATACAGAAATTCTCCCAGCCCTTTGATCCAGCCATCGATCACCATGGGTACATATTGCCAGCCAATCAGCGCCAGAAAACCGCAGGCCAAACTGGTGATGATCAACGACACAATCTGGTCGGAGAAGAAGCCTGAGATAAAAATGCCCACGGCCAGGAAAAAAGCCCCCAACAGGATGGCGCCAAAATAGCCTCCGATGATCGGCCCAAAATCCGGCTTGCCCAGAATGAGCAGCAGGATCGGGATCACCAGCGTGCCAGCCAGCGCTACCAGGTAGAAGACAAAGCTGGCCAGGAATTTGCCCAGCACAATGTGTTCCGTTTTCATTGGCAGCGTCAGCAGCAGCTCCACCGTACCCAGCTTGTGTTCCTCAGACCACAAGCGCATGGAGATGGCGGGAATGAAAATCAAACCCAGGGTCAACGGCAATTGCGAAAAGAAAGCTCGCATGTCGGCGTTGCCAAAGAAAAAGAAATGGAACATGTAGATGCCAGAATTCAAAATGATGAAAATAATGCTAAATACGTAGGCGATGGGCGAGTAAAAATACGCCCGGAATTCTCGTCGGAAAATGATGCCGATATCTTTCATGCCGCGCCTCCTTTCTCACTGCTGGCAACGCCGGCTTCATCCTGCGAACCGGACGGTTGCGTTAAGCGAATGAACGAATCTTCCAGCGATAATTTTTCAGGATGAAATTCCAATACATCCCACTGTTGCTCCCGCAGCAGCGTGTTCAACCTGGCAATGTAATCGACCCCTTTGGAAAAATAGAGATGAGCGCCAACTTCGCCGCGGCGACGGGCATCATCATAGGTTACATCTTCGATTTCCGGGATCGTTTTCAGCGCGGGCTCGAAATCTTTTTTGGAACCCTTGACCGCTAAATAAACGGACCCGCGCGTGGTCACCTGCTGGCGCAGATCCTCGAATGACCCATCCGCCACGATGCGTCCCTCATTGATTACCAGGATGCGGTCGGCAATGGTGGCCACCTCGGGGAGGATGTGAGTGCTCAAAATGATTGTCTTTTCATGCGCCAGGTTTTTAATCAAGTTGCGAATGCCGATAATCTGGAGCGGATCCAAACCAGAGGTGGGCTCATCCAGTATCAAAATCTCCGGATCATGGATCAACGCCTGTGCCAGACAGGTTCGCTGCTTGTAACCTTTGGATAGCACACCGATCTTCCGTTTCAGGACCGGTTTCAGACCAGCCGCTTCCACCACCCAATCGAAGCGCTTTTGAAAGGTGCCATTCAGGTGTCGCGCTTCGCCCACAAATTGCAAATACTCCGACACCAACATGTCGGCATACAGCGGCACTGTTTCGGGCAGGTAACCGATCAGTTTCCGCACCTCCAGCGGTTGTTCCATGACATCCCAGTTACCTACTTTGACCGTGCCCGAAGTGGGCGCCGTGTAGGTCGTAATGATCTTCATTGCCGTGGACTTGCCAGCACCATTGGGCCCGACAAAGCCCACGATCTCCCCTTTCCGGATTTTGAAACTGACATCGACCAGCGCTTTTGTCAGTCCGTAGTTCTTGCATACTTTTTCCAGTTCAATCATAACACATCCCTTTGTTACGATTCCAGGTTTCTGTTAACATACCAGACATTTTTGTCGATAAAATCGAAGTGAAAATTGCGAGAAAAAAAAGAAGTGAAGACACCTATTGTTAGAACTCAAACGCGAAAAATCTGTATCCCTGCTAAAGTAATCACCCTCCTTAAATACCTTCAACATTCAGATATTTTAATAATTAACTATTAGCCAAAAATAAAATCAACAACTCTAACGTTGAACATTACCCTTTAGTTCCATTGCCGTTCGACTTTTTTAAGGTCGCTGAAAAAGGCCTCTGCCGCTTTTGCGCACCGGCCAAATAGCGGCTGGCCGCAAGGGCAACCGATCCGGAAAAGCTGGTGATCGCTGGGAATTGACTATTCAATTTGAAGCCGGGGCCGCAAAGAAAAATGATTGACAATTTGCGGGAAATGTGATAAATTGCAGTCAACGAGCAGAGGAGCGAATACTGATGACTATCGAAGAATATAATAAATATATCCGTTTTGGCACATCTTCCTGGGCTTTTGAGGGCTGGCAAGGCATCGTCTATTTTAAAAATTATCCCAAAAAAAGATTCAAACGGGACTGTCTGACCGAGTACGCCGCCGACAGCCGCTTCTCCACCGTGGGCATGGACCTATTTTTTTATCAACCGCCTACTGAAAGCATTTTGCAACACTATGCTTCCCAACTGCCACCGGGCTTTAAAACCTGTAGCAAGGTTTGGGAGCAATTGACTATCTTTCGTTTTCCGAACCAGGCCCGTTATGGCCAGATGAAAGGGCAAATCAATCCCAACTTTTTGAATCCCGAAATCTTCCTCACCAAGGTTTTAACGCCCTATCAACGCGTATTCCAGGACCACACCGGTCCCTTTATTTTTGAATTCCAATATATCAAAGCCTCCGACCAATCGCTGGATCAATTCTGTCAAAACCTGGATCGTTTCTTCAGCCAATTGCCATCCGATTTTCAGTACAGTGTCGAGATACGAAATAAGAATTTTCTGCAGGCAGACTATTTCAACACACTAAAAAAACATCACGTGGCCCATGTTTTTAACCAGTGGTCCTATATGCCGCCGATTGGCGAGCAGTTAAAACACGATTCCCTGACTGCGGATTTCATTGTCGCCCGCGTCCTCACTCCCCTGGGGATGTCCTACGAGGCATCGGTGGACAAATTCGCGCCATTCGATAAAATCGTTGCCCCATTGCCGGAGATGCGGCAGGATGTGCTGAAGCTGGTGGAGTTGGCCGTCAAATACAAAAAGATCGCGTATCTATTGATCAACAATCGCGCCGAAGGCTCAGCGCCATTGACGATCATGGAGTTGCAAAAGAGCCTCGCTGTAAGCTAACGCATACAGCTAAGCTGTGGAAAAATATTAAAGCATCTTTTCTTTGAGTTGATGCTTCCTCAATCTTAATTCATAAACCAACGCAGCATCATTGATGAAGCATCTTTCAGGCTGTTGCTTTAGCATCAGCCGCGCACCCCGATGAAAAATTCTCTTGTATCTTACCAAAAAATTTCTATCTTGATAATAATTTCCAGAACCAGATTTCAGAATCATACAAGGAATAGCTATGGAGCTGAACCGACAACAGCGGCTGTTAATTATCTTCCTTTCTCTGCTCATCTTTAATTGCGCCCAAATCTATCGCCAGCCAGCGGAACGTGAAATCAAACCTGAAAAAAAGCTGGCGCTGGAAGCCATCAAGCGGGCGGATAAATGCATCAAAGAGAACATGTCCCGCAATTTTCAGGGGCCGATCCCTATCCAATCCAAGGTCGATTCGGCCAGCGTGGATATCGCTCCTCGTCGGCTGAATATTTATCTGTCCAAGCATTTTTCCTATCAGCCATTTCGTCCCGAGACTGTGCCGCCGATTTATGATCTGTTCAAAAAATACCTGGGCAAAAAATTCAGAAAATTCGATCTCACCCTGTACTCGCTGAATCATCCCATCGAGGATTTGATCCCCAATTTCTTTCGGACCGATACCTCGCAATTCGATCGTTCCCGAATGCCTCGGGAGACCGCCCGCCGGGTTCCCCCGTTGGTGCGCTGTCTCCAAAAACAGGCCTGGCTGCCCGGGGTTGGCTTATCCAACCGCCATATCGCCCTGTGGCACAGCCATGGCTTTTATTATTCCCGTGAAAAACACCGCTGGGAATGGATGCGGCCCAGGTTGTTCAATACCGTGGAAGACCTGTTGCCCATGTCGTTCGTGATCCCGTATCTGGTGCCCATGCTGGAGAATGCGGGGGCCACTGTCTTCTTGCCTCGGGAGCGGGATTTGCAGACCGAGATGGTGATCGTGGATAATGATTCGCCACAACTGGACGGCGAGTATCATGAGTCTGGAACTCAGCACTGGCAGACGGGCCAGGGGCCAGGGTTTCGCCTCGGCCAGCCGCCCTATCCCGCCAATTTCAATCCATTCTGGCAGGGCAGCTATCGGCTCTGCCATTCCGATGCGATCCATTCGGCGCAGGTGGAGTGGATACCCGATATTCCAGTCACGGGCGATTACGGAGTTTATATTTCCTATCATCATTCGGCTGAAAATGTGCCTGATGCGCACTACACGGTGTATCATAGTGGCGGCAAAACCGATTTTCTGGTCAATCAGCAGATGGGCGGCGGCACCTGGATTTATCTGGGGCAATTCAGGTTCAAACAGGGATGTCACCCCGATTCGGGCAAGGTGGTGCTCACCAATCAGAGTGAATTTCCCGGCCAATGGGTCTCGGCCGATGCGGTGCGCTTTGGCGGCGGCATGGGAAATATCGTTCGAGGTGGAACGGTCAGCGGCTATCCCCGCTTTGCCGAGTGCGCTCGCTATTACCTGCAATTTGCGGGAATGCCCGACACGCTGGTTTATCATTTGAACAACGATACCACCGATTATAACGACGATTATCAATCACGACCCGAATTTGTCAATTATTTGAAAGGCCGTCCCTTTGGTCCCAATAAAAATCGGGAGGTCGATGGATTGGGCCTTCCCATCGATCTCTCGCTGGCGTTCCATACCGATGCCGGAATTGCCGCTGACAGCACCATTGGCACGTTGATGATCTATTCCTTCACCGACGCGGAAACGCTGGAGGTCTTTCCCGATCGGATGTCCCGATTGGCCAATCGAGACCTGGGCGACATCATGCAGACGCAGCTTGTAAATGATATTCGGTCGAAATATCGTTCGGATTGGACCCGGCGCCAGTTGCTGGATTCCCGTTATAGCGAGGCCTGGCGGCCCAATGTGCCCGCCTGCCTTTTAGAGCTATTGTCCCATCAAAACTTCACGGACATGAAATATGCCCTGTCCCCGCAATTTCGGTTCGATGTCGCTCGCTCCATTTACAAAGCGATGTTGAAATTCCTCGCCACCCAATATCAATCGGAATATGTGGTTCAGCCATTGCCTGTGTCCCATTGCCAGGCCTATTTTTCCGATTCCGCCGAAGTCACCTTGCGCTGGCAACCCGTGCTCGATCCCCTGGAACCCTCGGCCAGGCCAGACCAATATGTCGTCTATACTCGCATCGAAAATGGCGGCTTCGATAATGGAACGCTGGTGGATACGACGCAATGGACATTGAAGGGATTGAGGCCAGGCGTGATCTACAGTTTTAAAATTGCTGCCGTGAACGATGGCGGCGAAAGTTTCCCATCGGAAATCCTATCGGTCTGCTGGATGGATACCAGCCTTCCCGCCGTCTTGATCATCAATGGATTTGATCGAATTGCGCCGCCCGAATATGTCGACGAGCCGAATTTCAAAGGCTTTGCCAATTTTCTGGACCCTGGCGTGGCCGATAAGTTCACCTTCAATCTCACTGGCTCCCAATTCGATTTCGATCCCACTTCCCGCTTTCGCAGCAACGATGCCCCCGGCCATGGCGCCAGTCTGGCCAATTATGAAACCCGATTGATTGCTGGAAATAGCTTCGACTATCCCTTCATTCACGGCTCGGCCATCAGGGCTTGTGGAAATAGCTTTATCAGCGCTAGCGATGAAGCCTATTGGGACGGGCTGGCGGATTCCCAAAATTATCCAATCATCGATTTGATTCTGGGTGAGGAAAAGGCCACCTTTTTTCCCGGGATGAAGCTGGAAAATAATCCCCATTTGAAAATCAATGACAATTATCGGGCGTTTCCTGAAAAATTGAAAAATAAAATCACCGCTTTTCTCAAAAGCGGCGGCAAGATCTTTGTCTCAGGGGCTTATATTGGCAGCGAACTGGCGGGAAGCAGAGATAGCACGCAAAACGACATTCGCTTTGCCAGAGAAATTTTGAAAATCGACTGGCAAACCCAGCATGCGGCGGTCACGGGAAAGGTGTATTCAGTGGATTCATCGTTCATTCCATTGCAAGACGTCTTTCGTTTCAATATCGAATATCGCCCCGATGTGTATGCGGTCGAATCCCCCGAGGCCATTGACCCTGGTAGGGGGGCAAAGACGATTTTGAGATATGCCGAAAATCGCTTCAGTGCGGCCACGGCGTATCTGGGCAATGATTACTCGGTAATCGTATTGGGATTTCCATTCGAGACGATTGTGGACGAGGGCTGGCGGAATCGTGTGATGCGGGCGGTGCTGGAGTTAATGCAATAAAATCCTGAGGGATTAACTCCAGCCGAGGGTCGGAGTTAATGCGTAAGCATTTTATCACCTGACGGATTAATTCCAGCAATAAAATCCTGACGGATTAACTCCAGCCGAGGGTCGGAGTTAATGCGTAAGCATTTTATCACTAAAACCGACGGATTAATTCCAGCAATAAAATCCTGACGGATTAACTCCAGCGGAGGGTCGGAGTTAATGCGTAAGCATTTTATCACCTGACGGATTGACTTCAAAAATAAAATCCTTGCGGATTAACTCCAGCGGAGGGACGGAGTTAATGCGTAAGCATTTTATCCTTACGGATTAACTCCAACCGCTTCCAGCA
>CAZYNP010000026.1:0-53560 GCA_964647995.1 uncultured Cytophagia bacterium | reverse complement strand
GGAGTTAATGCGTAAGCATTTTATCCTTACGGATTAACTCCAACCGCTTCCAGCATAGCCACCACATTCGCCGGAGGAACATGGGCCAGGATGTTGTGGACCTGCTGGAAGACAAAACCGCCGCCCGGCTTCCAGATGGCAACCAATTGTCGGACATGTTCTCGAACCTGATCTGGCGTGCCATACGGCAGAATCTGTTGCGTATCGCAGCCTCCGCCCCAGAAGGTGATGTCTCTGCCAAATTCCCGCTTCAATTCCGCGGCTGCCATGCCGCGGCAGGAAATCTGCACCGGATTGATGGCATCCAGGCCTGCCTCAATCAAATCGGGCAGAAGCTCGCGCACTCCGCCGCAGCAATGCAACATGACTTTTACATCGGCAAGTTGTTTGGCCCGCTGCCACATTAATTGATGCCGCGGCTTGAAAAACTCACGGTACATGGCTGGCGAAATCTGGGGACCGGTTTGCATGCCCAGATCGTCACCAAACAGAATAATGTCGATGTATTCGCCCACCAGGCCGAGGAAATGTTCCAGATTTTCCAGGTGCATGGCCACGATTCGATCCAGAAACGCATGCGCCCGAGCCGGTTCGGCTGCCAGCAGCTCGAAGAAGCGGTCGTTGCGATACAAAAACTGCCCCATTTCCAGCAGATTGCCACCGAAAAGCCCCAGGACGGCACGATCGGTCTGAGCGCGCAGCCGTCGCGCACCCTCGGCGAGCACTGCATCACCACCCTCACCTTCCACTAAAGGGCCGGGCGGTGAAGCTATCGCCGTCCACATCCCCTGGGCCATGGCCGCAGGAATGGCGTCCAGATCGTCTTTTTCATAAAATGGAAAATAGGTCTGTTCAAAATAGAGTGCGCCATCGGGCATCTGGGCGATGATGCGTCCGTCCCTGGAACGCAGCACCCAGCGATTCGACTCCCTTTCCGGCCGGGCCCAGCTTGGCATCTGGCAAGGCGTTCCATCGGGCAACTCCCAGTCGCTCCAATCCTCATCGCCGAGGGCAAAGGCGCGACCCAGCTCTATCGTATCCACGCCAAAATAGTCCAGCACATCCTCGTCGACGATGGCCAACTGTTGCACCGGATCATAGACCCGTACCGGTCGCTCGGGCAATCCCAGATAAGCTCGCAATTTCGCATAAACCAGTGCCGCCAGGCCGGATGACCGGTGTCCAGAAAGATCAATGGGCACACGGTCCGGCTCCTGATGGTTTAGCGCCGCCAACACGCGTTCTCTCGAATTCATTCCAGGCTCCTTTCCAGATCGACAAATTGATTCGATGAAAAAAATTTGGGCATCTCATTTCTCAAGTGAAAATGAACTCAAGGTCAGAAGATGCTCATCATGCCCCTTGTTTATCCTGGCAAAATAAACGGTTGCTTTTAAAATTCTCTGCGGCGGAACATCTACCAAAAAGCAGATATAAAATTTCAGCGATCGATCCGATTCTATGGGTAAAAATTCGGGCCGGAATTGGATACCTTATGTCCCGGCTACCTGGCCCATCCCCAGCATTGGCTTAACATAATCATTTTTGACCATTTTGGCAAGTGATTTGTGATATTTTTTTGTTCCTGGCAACCGGTCATTTGGGGATCGAGTTTTCAGAAGCGTTGGAGTTGCAATTTTTCGCTCAGTGATTGCGGCTGCTATCATTGGAAGCTAAATTTGATGAATGGATTATGGCAACAAAAAGTCATCCGCAATTGCCCTTGAAACGCACGGGATGGCACGAGATCTAAATAACAACCGTTTTCGTGTATCTTCGCGTGCTTCGTGGGCCAATTTTTCATGCTAATTTTCAGGTTGGAATTTTAAGTGGGAATTTGGTCGGCCCGATTCCATGGGCACAAAAAACTGAAACCAATCCTTCCTATTGCAGTTTAAACAAAGTAACCAATTGAAAAGCATAAGCAGCCTGGATGCAATTGCTGCCAAAACAGATTTTTGAGATTCGGTTTCGATATCCGCAATTGATGGACCGCAATCGATTCTCGATTTTCCTTTATCATGAAGAAAAGAGCTTTCGCAAATGTTAGAATGGATTTTCTTTGATATTGGCAATGTAATTTTGAATGACGATCCGGCGATGGCATTTTTTTATCATGAAATTTATCAGGCCATCCAACAGAACGGACGTCGGGTGTCGCTGGATGAGGTATTACGGGCTCGGGAACGCTCCATTTTGGTAGAGCGAAATGGTAAGCATTATGAAGCTGTGGGACAGCAGTTTTTGGACCGGCGTACCTGGCATAAGATTGATCAAAAAATTCGCCGCACTCTGGCCGAACATTGGCAGGAATTTAGCCCGCTCATTCCAGGGATCGTGCCCGTCATTCAATTCCTCGCATCCCGGTTTAAACTTGGCCTCATTGCCAATCAGCCCAGGGAGGTGATCGACGTGCTGGAACATCACGATCTGCTGAAATATTTCGGCATCCATGGGATTAGTCAGATTGTGGGGTTTTCCAAGCCGCATCCGGCTATTTTTCAGTGGGCATTGGCGCAGGCTGGTTGCCAGCCCGATAGGGCGTTGATGATTGGGGATCGAATCGACAATGACATTGTGCCCGCTCGAGCACTGCATTTCAAAACGTTGTGGCTGAGTTTGCCATTGCAGCTAAAAGGCTATCAACCACAAAACGAATTCGAGCGGCGCTATTTTCAAAGTCTGGAGAAGGCCAGTGCTTCCAAAATGCCGCCACGCGATGCGTCCGAAATGCCCGATGCCAGTGCCGAGGATTTTGAAACCATTTTAACCGCTGTTGCGAAGCTGGAGGCCGAAGCTGCGGGATAATTGGAAATGCAAAAGCCAGCGCTTGATGGCCAGTTGTGGTCGGTTCAAAAAATCGTTCGACCTAAATCTGATAACCAATTTTAATACCGAAACGCTATGACCAATCAAAAGAACTCGGTACTACCGGCGGAGGTGGTGCAGTTTTTAAACCAGCACCCCGATATTGTCCAGATCGTCATCGACACCATGCAGCAGCATCCCGAAATCGAATCAGTGATCCACGACCTAATTCAGGCCTACCGGCTGATCGTGGCATGCTTCGATGCCAATGGTAAACTGTTTTTATGTGGCAACGGCGGCAGTTATGCCGACGCCATGCACATTGCGGGCGAAATGGCCAAATCCTTCAAACGCCAGCGTCATCTTTCCCCCAGGGACCGCAATAAATTTCGTGACCTGACCGAGGGACAGGTATTGGCCGATGCGCTGGAATATGGCTTTCCGGTTATTGTGTTGGGCTTGAACAACTCGCTGAAGTCAGCCATCGAAAATGACATTCCCGTGCCATACATCGGCTATGCTCAGGAATTGTTCTCCCTGGGCCGAGCCGGTGATGTACTGATCGGCATTAGCACCAAAGGAAACGCCCAAAATGTGCTGTATGCGGTCACCACGGCAAAAGCCCTTGGCATGGGGACCATCGGCCTCACCGGTGATCTGGGGGGCAAGTTAGCGCAGGATGCGGATGTGGCTATTCGGGTGCCGGCACAGTCCACCGAGCGCATCCAGGAGTGGCATCAGATTGTGTATCACGCCCTCTGTGCGATGGTGGAAGCCCACTACTTCAAAGAACCAAAATAATCCGGACGAAGCTAGCGCAGCCGGGTGACTCGTCATCGAAAAGTATAGGTGAATACATTCCAGTGCCATTCGGAGGGGATCGCGAACCGCTTGTTATGATTCAAGACAAAATCAAGAGCCGAGACCAATTGATCTCCATCTGCGACCAGTATCGCCAGCAGGGACTGGTCATCGGGTTTACCTCTGGTGCGTTCGACATTTTGCATGCTGGTCATGTGGATTATCTGGAGCAAGCCCGATCGCAATGCGATTGCCTGATCGTGGGCATCAACTCCGATCGTTCGGTTCGTAGCTACAAGGGCCCTGATCGACCGCTAATTCCCGAAGCGCAACGGCTGAAAACTGTCGCCGCGTTGGCTGCCGTGGATTTTGTTTTTCTATTCGATGAGCGCCGCAATGCCCGTAATATTCGGCTGCTAAAGCCTCGTCTGTACTTCAAAGCTGGCGACTATTCGCCGCAGCAGCTAACCTCACGAAAAGCAGTGGAGCAATTGGGCGGCGAAATTCGGATAATCCCCGTCAACGAACCAATTTCCACTACCGAGATCATCCGTAAAATCCAGGTTGGCGGACAGGCCAGCGATCAATTTGTCGAGGAACAGGATCGAACGGTCTATTTGCATCGGCGTCCGCTGAAAATGAAACCGGCCATTTTTCTGGATCGAGATGGAACAATCAATCGTGACATCGGCTATCTCAGCGAACCCGAGAAATTCGAACTGCTCCCCCGGGCTCTGGATGGATTGCGCCAACTGCAAGACATGGGCTATCGGCTGGTGATCATCACCAATCAGGGCGGCATCGGTCTGGGCTATTATACGAAAGAGGATTTTTATCGAGTGAACAAAAAAATGCTAACGGAAATGTCCCGGGCTGGTATCATGATCGACAAGATCTATTTTTGTCCCCATAGCCTGGCGGAAGATTGTCCCTGCCGCAAGCCCAAAATCAGCCTGGTACTGCGCGGCCAGCAGGAGTTGAATCTCGATCTATCGCATAGCTTTTTTATCGGCGATAGCGTTATCGATATCCAGACAGGAATCAATGCCGGCCTGAAAACCATTTTGATTAGAAACGCTGCGCTGTCGGAAGCAGAGCTGTTAGCAACTCAACCGGATTTTGTGGTCAATGATCTATTGGAAGCGGCACACTTAATTTTGAAACTCGAACGGCAGGAGCTTTCGGAATCTCAATGAAAAAGATCATCACCTTCGATCAATTGCTTCAGTTGATGAAAAAAGTGAGAGCAGCCGGGAAAAAAATTGCCTGGACCAACGGCTGCTTCGACATCATTCATGTGGGTCATGTGGATTATCTGGAAAAATCGAAAAGTTATGCCGATTTGCTGGTCGTAGGGCTGAATAGCGATGTCTCGGTGAAAAAATTGAAAGGTGAGTTGCGGCCGATCTTCTCCCAGGCTGATCGTGCCCGGGTGCTGGCCGCGATGGAACCGGTGGACTACATCGTCATCTTCGATGAAACCAGTCCCATTGAATACATTCGAGCGTTGCAGCCCGATTTTTATATCAAAGGCGGCGACTACACAATCGACACGATCGATCAACATGAACGCCGAACGGTGGAAGCCTATGGTGGCCGGATCGTGCTGCTGCCGATGGTGCCCGGAGTATCCACCTCGGTTGTCGTGGAAAAGATCAAGCAACTTTCGATCATTTAGTCGATCGCTCAGCGTCGGCTGCCGCCGCCGGCTACTACGACCCAAGTCACAGTGAAATCACACTGCGCAGCGCCAGCCAACTTTGATCTTGAAGTGAATACCATCGCTCTGGATGTTTTACTGGTCGCTAAAGAACTTTGGCAAGAAAGAGTTCGCAGCGTTGTGTTAATGATTTTATTTCACCAAATTATTTAAATGGTTATGAATTCAAAAAACAAGTTGTCAATCAATCCTTTCGCGGGTCGTTTTGAAACGCCTGTGGAAAAGCGACAATATGTCCTGAATCTATTTTCTTCCCTGCCGGCGCACTATGACCGGATGAACCGGGTCATGTCGCTTGGCTTGGATCTGAGTTGGCGGCGCAAAACGATCCGAAAGGCGCAATTCAATCCAAACGGATGCTTATTAGACCTGGCCACCGGTACCGGAGATATGATTCTTGCCGCCAACCAGTATCTTCCGGCAGCAAGCTTTATCGGCCTGGATTTTTGCGCACCCTTTTTGTATCTGGCGATCGAAAAGGTTAATGGCCAGCTTTCGCCAGCGCGCCTCCATTGGGTCCAGGGCGACGCAATGCAACTGCCCTTCGCTGACGAATCGGTTGATGGCGCATTCACCGCGTTTGCGCTGCGCAATGTTATTAGTGTGGAACATGTTTTCAGCGAGCTTTATCGAATCACCCGTCCCGGCGGCAAAGTGGCCTCATTGGAAATGGTTAAACAACAGCATCCCATCCTGCGGAGGCTATTTGGCTTCTATTTTCGCGAGATCATTCCGCGATTGGGAAAGTGGCTGACTTCCTATCCCGATGCCTATTCCTATTTGCCCCTATCCATCGAAAATTTTTACACTGCGGCGGAGTTGAGCCAGATTATCCACCGGGTCGGCTGGCGCGAAGTGCACCACTATCCCGTCATGATGGGGAATGTGGCCATTCATGTCGCAGTGAAATAAACCACAGGAGTATGCAACACATGACCGATTTCATGATAATCATCCTGGTAATTTATCTGCTGTTTATGGCGTTCGGCTATTGGATGAAATTTTTGAACCTGAATTATTTGAAGAAAAATGGTCATCGAATTCCCGCACCTTTTGTCGGCCATATCGACGAACAATTATTGCAGCGCACCAGCAACTATATTTTCGAGCACAGCCGCGTGGGTTACTTCGAGTCGATTTTCAACAACGTACTGGTGCTCGTGTTCATATTTGGCGGTGTGCTGGCCAGCTACAATCGGTGGATTTATGGCTTAGAATTTCCGTTTATTCTTTCCGGCATTCTATTTTTCTTCTTTCTGGATCTGGCCGCCACCATTATCGACATTCCATTCGATCTCTACAGCACGTTTAAGATCGAAAACAAATATGGGTTTAACACGACCACCCCGCGACTCTGGATTTCCGATTTCGTCAAGTCGTTCATTATTTCCCTTATCCTGCTGCTGATCACCGGTGGCATCGGTTTCTGGGCGATACAGGTTAGCCCCAATTTCTGGTGGCTCTGGCTCTGGGGGTTCTTTCTGGTGTTCAGCCTGTTTGTGATGTATATTTCGCCTTATGTCATCGAACCGCTATTCAATAAATTTACGCCCATCACCGAGTATGAAGGTCTGGAGGAGCAGATCAAGCAGATGTTACAGAAAATCGGCCTTAAAATCAGCCGGGTTTTTCAGATCGATGCCTCCAAACGTAGCAAACATAGCAATGCCTATTTTACCGGCATTGGCAAGGTCAAACGGATTATACTTTATGATACGCTGCTCCAGAAATTGGCTGCCGATGAAATTCTGGCTGTCCTGGCCCACGAAGCCGGTCACTGGAAGAAAAAACATATTCTGAAGCACCTCCTGCTGTCAGAGGCCATGGGCTTTGTCAGCATCTACATCTCATTTCGGATTTTGCAGACCGATTGGCTGACCCGAACCTTCCAGATTCAACCGGAAACGCTATTTGCAAAATTGGTGCTGCTGGGATTGGTGGGTAGCTTGCTGTCGTTTCCGCTGGCGCCTATCGGCAGTTATTTTGCCCGCAAACGGGAATACGAGGCCGATCAGATGGCGGTGAATTTAATGGGCAATTCCGACGCTCTGGTCAGCGCCCTGATCAAATTATCCAAAGATAACCTGTCAAATTTGCATCCGCATCCGTTTTACGCCAAATTGTATTATTCGCATCCGCCCATCGTAGTGCGGCTGGAACGCTTGAAACAAATGAAACCACAGGAACAGGGGCAATCCACGTGCTGAACAGTTGTCGTCGGCAAAAAATATCGCGGTCGCTATCCATCCTTGCGTTGAGCCTATTTTTCTGCTGCCAGCGCTCGCCCAGGCCATCCCTCAGCTTTACCCATATCTACGACCCATTTTCGGGCTTGAGCGGCCAGATGAATATGGATTGGATCAACTTGCGATTGGCCAAATTTCAAGAACTATGCCCCGGCATCGAGCTGGAATTGGAACAAGTCAAGTGGGATCAAATCGATACCAAAGTCATGGCGGATTTTCGAGCCGGCATCCGGCATGATGTGGTAATCACCGCGCCCCAGTTTCTACCCAGACATGCGGTGGTTGGTGACCTGCTGGATCTGAATCCTTATCTCCAGTGGAGCGCTAACGAAGTTGCAGAATTTTCCTGGAATCCGGTCTGGCAGGCTTGCAAACAAGGGGGGAAATTAATTGGCATTCCATTGGGCGCTCATACGCGACTCTGCATCTATTACCGCGATCGCTTCGTGGCTGCCGGTTTGAATCCCGATCAGCCCCCGCGAACATTGGAGGAATTGGTGGACTATGCCCGGCGTTTGACCCGCGATACCGATGGCGACGGCAAAATCGACGTCTGGGGCCTGGGCATCTATTTCGGTCCATCTCGAGCGACCATCGAGCTGGCGTTTGCACCGGTCATCTGGCATTTTGGCGGGACACTGTGGGACGAGGAGACCAAACAAGCCGCTTTTGCCTCGCCGCCGGGCGTTCGGGCTGCCCAATTTCTCAGCGATTTAATCAACACCTATCAGGTCACTCCGCGCTGGGTGGTGAGCGGCGCCATGGACGATGTTGTCCTGCGGCCTTTTTTGGATGGCAAATTTGCCATGGCCTGGGGCTGGGGTAGTTATTGGATTCAGGCGTTGCAGGAAAAGGGACTGGTGCAGGGCTGCTTTCCGCCAACGCCTCAGGCACGAATGACTCATATCGGCATCTTCCTCACGCCAACGGCCGTGCAGGCACAATTTACCAATGCCTGGACCATTTCGATCCATGCCCTCACCAAGGATCCGTTCACCAGCGCTCAGTTCATCAAGACCATGGTCGAGCCGGAAGCACTGGCGGCTTTCCCGGATGGTGGCTTGCCATCGCAGCTCTCGAACTGGCAGAAACCCGAGTATCAGAACGATTTTTACCGTACCTGGTTCGAGGCAACGCGGCAGGGACGCTCCATGCCAGCAACCGCGCATTACGAAGAGCTGGCTAACTGCGTGGCCGCCGCACTCCAGGAAATACTGGTCAAAAATGCCCCCATTGAACCGACGCTGCAGAAGTTTCAGCGAGCGTATAATATCCGCTATGCCGGTGAATAAATGCTGATTCTGGATTTTTGATGTTAGATGTTAAACATTGCTGTCTAAAATGCCAAGTGAGCAGTCTAAATTGGATAGGAGTGTTTTTCGATTAAAGTAATAAGGGTTCTGCTATCAAGGATCGTTCGATGTTACTGAGGTTTCAATTCGCCTGCCAACCGAGAACCATCGAGAAAACCGTATTGAACTTAGAAACCGGTAGAATCCCTCGGGATTTGACCTTTTTAGCCGATTGCTGGAAATGGCAGTCCAGAACGCCAGACGAGCAATCCTATTTTGGATAAGCTCGAGATTTTGAATATTTGATTTGCGACCTGAAATTCTAAAATGGAAATGAATATTCCCACGAAACATACGAAAAAACGCTGAAAGAACTTTTTACTTTTTAAATTCCGTCACTCTTTTCCAACACAGGATTTATAATTTAGCATTTTGGACGGCAAAATACAATCCGCCAACTGGCCATAGGCGTCGACCTAAGATTAATTTTTGCCATAACGGCACAACGATGCATAGTATTTGGCACCAATAATTATTTAAAAACCGGCCCTGGCAGGAGAATTTGTTAAAAAACTAATGCTGGCTATACTCGGGTTGTAAATTGCAATCCAGTATCTTCGTGCCTTCGGATCTTCGTGGCATCAAAAACGCTTACGCTAATGCCAAACGCCAGTTGGCTGAGGAGAATGGCCCAATTGGCAGTGTTTCGCAAGCATCCCTGGACGCAAAAATCGGTAGATTTATTTTAGGACAAGAGCGCTCTATGCACAATAATCGGCTATCAAAAGAACTCGAGGCCTATGGCTTCCTCTCCCCCACTATCGTTCTGATTGCATTGTTTCTCATCTCGCCCATGGTCTCCGGCCTGGTAATGAGTCTCTATAAAACCAGTCTATCCGGCGTCACCCGATTTGTGGGATTTAGAAATTACTGGCTTCTGCTCACCGAAGGTCGATTTTTGAACAATCTCCAACTGTCATTGATCTATGTAATTGGCAATATCGGCTTCTGTCTGCCCCTTGCCTATGGCCTGGCCTGGCTCATCACCGGCCAACTGCGTGGCACGACATTTTTGCGCGGGGTGTTCCTGCTGCCCTGGGTGGTAGCGCCCATAGTCAGCTCCGTCCTCTTTCGGTCGCTGGTGGACCCCACCATGGGACCGTTGAGTCTGCTGGTGGAGGCCCTAACCGGTCAGCCGCAGGTCATGTTGGCGGATCCGACGGGTGCGATGGCAATTATTGTTCTGCACAGTGTGTGGCGCTCGCTGCCGTTCATGGCGCTGTTTTTGGCTGCGGGCATGGCCATGATCCCCAGAGAGCTCTACGAAGCGGCCATGGTGGATGGCGCCGGTGCGTGGAAGCAATTTTTCCGCATCACTCTACCACTCACCAAAATCCACCTGATGATTGTGTTGCTAACCATCACGCTCTGGACGTTGCAGGATGCCGAAACCGTCTATGCAATGACCGAAGGTGGTCCGGGATACAGCACCGAGGTCATGGCCGTGCGCTTGTTCAAAGAATCGTTCTTGAACTTCGATCTGAACAGCGGTGCCACCATTGGCGTCCTGCTGCTGGTGATCGGCCTGGTGTTCATGGTGATCTACGCTCGCCTGACTGGCAGGAGATAGACGCAGTGATCTTTCAGATTGCGGCCCGGGTTTAACATGAATTGGGGCTAAGCTATGCGTGATGTTTGATGTGGTTTCGCGATCAGCTCCTCGTCAGAAATGTTCTGTTAATTGGAGGTTGCTCTTCGCCCAATGGAGTTTGATCCAACTCAGTCTGGTGACAAAAATGAAAAAATTCGTTACTCCATTATTCCAGCTTTTCTTTCTCAGCTTTATTCTGTTTCCTTTTTTCTGGGGATTGCGGACATCGCTGGCGGAACGATTCGATACCCGATTGATTCCCACTCATCTGACGCTCAGTCATTACCAGGGGTTAATGGCGCGTCCCGAATTCTATTTTTATTTGAGGAATAGCCTGGTGGTATCGGTGGCTTCGATCATCATTACTGTCGCCATCGCCGTGATGGGAGGGTATGCGCTGGCGCGGATGAAGTTTCGGGGCCAAAAATTGGGGGCGCTGCTGTTGATTTTGCCGCTCTTGCCGCCGGTGGCTATTTTGGTGCCATTGGTCTCCTATTTTCAACAACTCGGGCTATACAATACCCTGACTGCAGTGATCGTTGCCAATGTGGTGTTTAACATTCCCCTCGCCGTCTGGATGGTGCGCAATTTTATCCTGGGTAACCCCATCGAAATAGAGGAAGCCGCCTGCCTGGATGGCTGCACGCGCTGGGGAGTGATCTTCCGAATTGTATTGCCCATGATGGGACCGGGCATTGTGGCGGTAGCGGTCTTTGTTTTTATCAATTCCTGGAATGGCTATCTCTATGCTTTCGCCCTTACCAGTTCCCAATCGCTGCGCGTTCTGCCGCAAGGGATTCTCTCTTTCCTGGGGAGCTGGGGTACCTATTGGGGAGGACTGACTGCGGCGGGTATGCTGGTGTTGCTACCGCCGGTAATACTTTTTCTCTGTTTTCAAAAATGGTTCATTGCGGGAATTTTTGGACAGCAATTGAGGTAAGAACCGACGCGGTCGCGCAGCATCCGGGTTCGGTACTCAATCAGAACACAAGAAAACCGCAGCGCCGATAAATCAACCTAAGCTCCAGACGAACAAGCGAACGCAGAGTCCACTGCGATGATGCGGCAGGATCTCAAGATCATCCGGTTCGCCAGCAAACTCTGCGTTTACCGAATCAATTTTCCGAAGGTGAGCCATGCCCTATGGCGCAACCATCCAATTTTTGGATGCATGAACTCGAATACCCTTCAGATCGGCTGGCTTCTTTTCCCAGATGAAGTCCACGTTGATTTTGGTCATTACCATAATCACGGCTTCTTTCGAGCCAGGTGCTTCGGCGGCAAAGTCAAAATCGTAAATGCCATCGGGTGGCAGGGTCACATAGGAATAGGGAATGAGCCGAGGCTCTTTCCACCCTCCGGTGGTTACCAGACCCGTTGCTGAAATTTTGAGCTGCGAAGGTTTTTTTTTCACCGGTTCGAACGATACCGATTGCACCTCCAGGACTTTGGTCAGCATGTTTGCCTCCTATTTTTCGTACGAGTGAACCGCACATTAAAATATGGATTAAACGCTTGGTAGTGATCGAAATAAACATTAACCGTCAACCAAGCCTTGCTCTTCATGTGTTGAAATGAACCTGTACCATTTTGCGATCCTCGAGAGCAGCTCGCGTTGAAATATTCGGCCGGCGGGCGGGTGGTTAACCCTTGGGTGGGGTCTCTTCTTTGCCCTTGCCGCTAATCATGTCCACCATTTTTGTTCCAAAATAGAAGGCGATCATCAGTTGAAAGGCGGTGAACAGCGGATCGAGTATCTTTTGGATCTGTTCGTACTGATCGATATTGGTGATCGCGTAAGCCTCCAGCAAAACCACGGCGAACAACAGAGTAATGGTAATGATCGATCGAAACACTCCAGGCGGCAAAGCCAGCGTTTCATTCAGGTAAGGACTGTCCGGATTTCGCTGGGGGTCATATTTCAGGATCAAGTAGATCAGAAAAAAGATGATGCCAATAAACCAGACGATAAACAATGCCAGGACAAAAGTCAAAAAGGAACTACTCAAGCCATCCTCTACGGTGGCATGGAGATAGCTGTGGATAATCAAAAAGGCAACCACCAGGATACCAACGAAAAAAGCCGTTATCCCCCAGCGAATCCCTTTATTGAACGAAAATATTTTCAAGTCACCTTGTTCCAATTCCATAACCAGCTCCTTTGCATCTTTGGGTTAAAAGGCGATTACCAAAATCAAAGCCAGCGCTTCCAATCCAGCAATTCCAACCAATCGTTTTTTGCATACCTTCTGTTTCGCTAATTCTTTTTCACAGGCCTGTGATTGATCCATACTCAGCTCTAAATTGCGACGCGTATGGGCCAAGGTGGTGTCCCAATTGCTCTCTTTGGCACGATATAATTCGATGATGGAATCCTGCTGAGCAATTTTCTGTTTCAAAACATCCACCCGCTGTTCGCAATTATCCAGCAGCGCTTTGGTCTCCAGGGTTTTATTGAACTGGGTTTCAGATATCACATAGACATTGACATCAGGCACGAAGTTGATACGGGCGCCAGCTTCATAAAATTTGGGATAGCGTTCCTGCCCCCATAATGAGGTGACCCCCACCAGCCCCATGACCACGAAGATAACTATTTTTCTCATGACCGCTCCTTGCCCTATCCGATTTTTGATTAAAAATTTATTCGCCATACGCTTCGCGAAACAGATCGATCCGCTTTTCTCGTGGCATCGCTTCAATCGTCGCGACAATGGTCGAACGCTGCTTCTCTAACAGCTCATATTTCTTGTCAAGCAACGTGATTTCCTTTTCCAGCCGGACGATCTCCTTTTCGAGATAGTCACGGCGCTCAGCCATTTTGGCTTGATAGGTAGACTCTTCCTCCCGGCGTCGGGCAAATTCTTTGTCAATCTCGGCCAATTTTTTATTGAGCGCCTGGCCAAAAGGAAACAGGCCAGCAATGGCGATGAGTATCTTGTTCCAGGCCTTTTTCCAGATATCGGCCCGAAAAATGATCAGATACAGGATCGCCAGCACCAGCAGGAAAATCAGAATGAAAAATATCGTTCGTCTCATAACAACCTCCCGGTTCAATAAATTGCGTTGCTCCTGCTATCAAAATTCGTTGTCTCCCGACCTGATGGTCAGGAACATCGCCTGACCTGCGGCACAACATCATCCGGAACAACTTCCCTGCCACGGAAAATAGCCACACCAAATTGCCGCTCAATATGAGGCAGGGATGGCCATCAACTATATTCGAATATTTTTCTGAATTCAGCCACATGCTTCTTGAGTTTATTGCCGTAGGTAGTGGCATTGGCTGGTCCGTTGTAGACGCGAGCAAAAGCCTCAAAATCCTCGGCTACCAAAAATGGCGATAAATTCTTGCCCTGGATGAATTGAAAAAGGCCACGAATTTGGTTGCGGATATCGCTTTGAAAAGCAAAAAACATCGCTTCCACTGTCGAATAGCACAGGAGGGCATAATTCGCACCCATAATCTGCGGACTTCCCATGCTAATCGACATCAGCGCAGCATTGCGATTCAGTCGGCTGGCAAATTCAAACACTTGCCACTCACTGGCCTGTTGCCCGGTATGCACGGGTTGCCAGGCAGCGGTAGTAGTTGGACGGTATTCATGGCCCTGCCAGGGCTTATCTGAGCTAAATCGGAAATGACGAGCATAGAGTTCTGGATTGTCTACGCCCCACTGGTTATAAAAATAATGGTTTTCAAATCGAATGATCATTCGACCATCCGGGCCAAAGCCTTTGCCGCCAGATTCCACGCAGAGAACCGCCAGCGACACGACCGACTTGAGCGAAAATTCCACGCTGATCTTTTTGATGAAGCCGCCGTATTGATTCCAGGCTTCCGCCATCACTCGCTGCTCCGTGGAAAAATGGCTTTCGATGGGAATGATTTCATGCGGGGGGGGTTGCAATGTATCTGCCGATACCGGCATGGGCGTTGGCGCGACGGCGCCGCTTTCGAGGATATATTGGCTGGCCACATAGGCAGAATCGATGAGCGGCCTAACGCGCAGCCAGCTACCGGCGATGTCCACCACTCGAAGCTGGAGGCCCGAATTGAGCAATGCCACGACACCGGAACTTTCGGAAGGTCCATTGCGAAACGCCAGGCCGTCCGTGGCGACACTGGCCATTGCGGTCGCCTGGTCATCGCTGGTCGCCATTGTTTCGCCGCTACTCCGTTTGATGAATTCCTTCCGGAGGTAACCCTGATGGACCAGGGTTTCCACTTCGGCCCAGCCGGAAGTGACCCGAAACACCCGAAGCTGATCATTGCGGGACAAAATCGACAGCACGGAAAAATTATCACCGGGACCTGACCGCAAGTTGACATTCTGTTCATTGACTGCCGCGGGGAATGCTTCGGCAGTTTCACCGCCCCCAATAATTTCCACGATCAAATCTCGCATCACGAATCCCCGCACCGGCCGGGTGCGCACCTGAAGCCAATCATCCATCTCCCCCAGTATTTCCACCAGCGTCCCGCGATTAATAACAGCCACCGTAGTAAAATCATAACCAGGGCCGCTGCGAAGGTTCAATGCTTCAGCCTCGACAATCCCGGACTCCATGCGCGTGGGTCCTGGAGGTTCGAGCGTATGCAGTTGCACGTACGCGCGACTCACATAGCCTTCCAGCAATGAAAAATCAATTTCCAGCCAGCCAGAAGTTGCCTCGCGGTAATTCACCGATGTATTTCGCATGAGCTGGCACAGGGTGGGCGCATCTGCTGCCGGGCGCATACGAACATTTAACCTGTCAGTTTGAACGATACCTTTTTTATCTGCCATGCTTACGACCTTTCCTCACCCATGGATCGACCGAAGACTGAATGGATTTGAACCGTTTGAAAGTTGGTGCAGGTAAGATTATTTTAAATCTAGTGTTAATGTAACAATAAAGTAGTTGAAAGTCAAGCATTTTTTCGCCTGTCTGGCAAAACCTAAGGTGTAGACAACCGATGACAAACGTTGCGATTACGATTCATTCCGAAAACCAGTGCGCATTGGCGCCATTTATCCGCCGGGTCTTCCCATGCATTCTTGCCAACACTGGATAGACGAAGCCAGCGGACAAGCTTTCTCCGCATTAGCGGATGACCGCGACGGTCTGGCTGATTCAACATCGCTGAACGACGACCACACCGAAAGAAAACAGCAAAAAAAGCCGCACCGATTCTGGAGTGGGGTCGGCGCGGCATTCGAAATGTATTATGCATTAACCTTTTTTGGGCAGCGGATGAGCAATCAATTTCACCGCTTCTTCAAACTTGAATTCTTTATAAGTTGGGCTCTTGGTATTGTGACAGGTCACGCAGAGCGCTGCATTTGGCTCGATCAAGCCGAAATCAGCCGGTTTCGCCGTTCCAGCCGTCAGCTCTTTCATCACTTTCATGCTTTTGTATTCTGAGCCGGGTCCGTGGCAACCTTCGCAGGAAACCCCCTCGGCCATGGTTAGCGAGGCCTCCTTCAGCTCCGCAGCAGCCTGGTAACCGGTGACATGGCAGGAGAGGCACTCCTTTGCCTGTTGCGGATCGCCAGCTACCCCAGCTTTTTTGGCGACCTCTTTCGAATAATCTGAGGCCAGGGTTTCGAATGCTTTCGCGTGACCGCTCTTTTCCCAAATTTCAAAAATATTGCCATTCTTTTCGCCTTTGTGGCACATCTTGCATTTGGCCACGCCGACATACTTGAATGTCTTTTTGGCTTCTTGCGCCACGCCATTCAGCATCATGGCCAAAACCATCATGACCGTAACGTAAATCATAACTCGCTTCATAAAAAAATCCTCCTACGATAGATGAGATAAATAATAAAATTAGATGAAACCGAATCAAGTCGCTGTCAGCTATGAGCAGGCAAATTGGTTTGTGATTTTGACGAATAGAATGCTAAATTGTTGTTGACGAATTTTGGTTCAACCAATTCACGGAACGGCGTTTTTTATGGCAGCAAAGTTAACACATTTCAATTAAAATGTCAAGCGGAAACTTAAATTTGCTCATTTTTCTCTTGCAAAAGTGGATCTTTGATCTTATCTTTAGGCATTCTTTGTAAAACCGTTGGAATGCCATCTTAAGCCAAAGGAGTTCTATCGATGAAAAAAATTAGTCTCATTATGCTTTATGACCGGGAAATGAAATATGATCCTGATGCATTTGCGGAAATGGTTCGGTCCGTTGGTGAGCAAAATTATGCAAATTGGGAATTACTAATTGTCGACTTGCGCGGCGCCGCTGCCTCGAATCCATTGCCGTTCTCGCACCAGCAAATCCGACATCTGCCTGGCCAATTTGTCAATCAGGCGCAGGCGATCAATTACGGCCTGGCTCAGGCCAGCGGTGAATATATCATGCTGGTCAACAATACGGCAGCTCCCATCACCTTTCGACAGAGCACATTGGAAACCTTCCTATTGGTAGCCGAGCGTCATCCAAAGCTGGGCCTGATCTATTCGGACTATTGTCTGGTTGATCCGTCTGGCGCCAGAACCGATATCCACTTGCTGGATTATCACCAGGGTCGGGTTCGGGACAATCTGGATTTGGGCAAGGTGTTCCTTTTTCCGAAAACTGTGATCCAGCAAACAGGGGGCATGGATGAAACCTATCGCGGGGCACATTGGTATGACCTCCGCCTCAAAGTGTCCGAAAAATATGACATCGTTCATATTGCCGCCGCGCGCAATGGTTACACCTATCTGGTGCACGCCACTGCCCAAAAGGCAAATGTGTTTGACTATCTCATGGCCAGTAGAGACATCCAGTTGGAAATGGAGGCGGCCCTGACCGAACATTTGAAACGCATCCAGGCCTATCTGGCTCCCGGCACCAATTATCATGCAGTTCACTACACCCCGGCCGAAGAACAGAAGTTCCAGGAGTGCATCGCCAGTGTGGTCATTCCCGTCTTCAACCGCAAGGAATTCATTGGCACTGCCATCGACAGTGTTCTGGCACAAACGGTTCAAAATATCGAAGTCATCATTGTCGTCAACGGTGGGCCCAACGATCCGACCATCGACGGGGTTCGGCCGTACTTGCCCGGTGGCAGCAAATACGATCCCCGCAAACCAGCCGTCAAACTCATCATCGAGGACATCAATAACATCGGTTACTGCTTGAATAAAGGGCTGCGCCAGGCCCGCGGCAAGTATTATGTTCAACTGGACTCCGATGATCGGTTGAAGCCAAACGCGATCGAAAAAATCATCGAAGTTTTCAACAGTGACGATCGCATCGGCATGGTCATCGGTTCGTACGAAGTCTGGGAAAAAGATGAAGCCACCGGGCGGATCAACCGCAAGGAGGATGTGGCGGTGGTGACGCATTCGGAATGGACCGAGGAAAATGGCCGGAATAATCTATTGCGCATCAATGGCGCCGGTGCGCCGCGTTCTGCCCATATCAAACTCATCCGGGAATTGGGCTGGTTTGGCATGAACGATGGCCAACAAAGCCGCAACTACGGCGAAGATTATGATCTGGTGCTGCGCATGTCCGAGCAGTATCGCATCGGTCGGGTGTGGGAGCCGATCTACGATGTCATTCGCCACGCCGGTGGCACGGATCATTCGATCGACCAGATCACCATCGACCGCAATGACAATGCCAAGGATTTCATGCGTCAGGAAGCCATTCGCCGCCGGCAACGCATCAATCAACAGCGATAGCTGCGCGTTCAGTTCCCCGATTCGCCCGGCTGCGCCAGGGGCAATGCCGGGAACAAGTTAGTCACTTGATCGATGGTAAACATTGGAGAAACAAATGTCGGAAACACCCCTCCCTCGCTGGCTGGAATGGGCTCGCGAAATTCAAGCATTGAGTCAAACCGGCCTGCACTTTAGCCACGACCTGTATGAAACCCAGCGTTATGAGCGCCTGTTGGAGATCGCTGCGGAGATCGTTCATCACCATACCGGCCTGGCCCAACAGCCGCTGCTGGAAAATTTTAAAATTCAACCCGGCTATGCCACGCCCAAAATTGATGTCCGTGGGGCCGTAGTAAGAGAGGAAAAAATCTTGCTGGTTCAGGAAAAAGCTGATGGGCGCTGGGCCATGCCCGGCGGTTGGGGCGACGTTGGTGAAATACCTTCAGCGATGGTAGCCCGGGAGGTTCTCGAAGAAAGTGGCTTCCAGGTGCAACCCATCCGCGTCGTGGGGGTGTATGATGCCAATCGCGATGGCCGGCCATTACAGTTTTATCATGCCTATAAAATCATTTTTCTGTGTGACATCATCAGCGGGTCGGCTCGACCGAGCGAGGAAACGCTGGCGGTGGATTTTTTCGATTTCGATAAATTGCCGCCGCTATCCCTCAACCGTACCAATCAACGCCACCTGAACGATGTGCTGGCGCATCTCAGAAATCCCCGGCAGCCAACTTTATTTGATTAATGTAAAATTTTTCTTGACATCTTCATTTCATTTTATTATTTTATACCCGTGTTTCATGGTGGACCTCATACAAATAGCCGCTATGCTCTGATCAAGCTGGCGGCTATTATTATTTTGGACACTACGCCATCGTCGCCCGGCTTGCATTCGGATTGAAAATCAAAATCATTGGAGTTGTTAGCTGACATGCAAGGATCGGCCCAATAAGGGCGCATGGCCGACGACTTTTTCCTCGAGCATTTACGGAGAAATTAGCCATGATCAACCGTTCGTTCACGCCTCCCCAGCGAATTTTATTGGGTCCCGGACCATCTCTGGTTCCCGAGCGAGTGTTGCAGGCCATGGCCAGACCGACCATCGGCCATCTGGATCCCCAATTCATTGGATTGATGGACGAAATCAAACGTCTGTTGCAATACGCTTTTCAAACTGAAAATAGATTGACCATGCCCATTTCGGGACCGGGCACCGCTGGAATGGAGTGTTGTGTTGTCAATCTCGTTGAACCCGGAGATCGTGTATTAGTGGCCGTCAATGGGGTTTTCGGCGGGCGACTGAAAGAGATGATCGAACGATGTGGGGGAATTCCCATCGTTGTGGAAGACGATTGGGGCTCGCCTATCGATCCGAACCAGGTGGCCGATATTTTCAAAAAGGAGCCGAACATCAAAATGGCAGCCTTTGTGCATGCGGAAACTTCCACGGGGGCACTGTCCGATGTGAAAACGCTGGTTGAAATTGCCCATCGACATGGTTGCCTGACCCTTGTGGATGCCGTCACTTCTTTGGGTGGCGTGCCGGTGATGGTGGATGAATGGGGGATCGACGCAGTCTATTCAGGGTCACAAAAATGTCTCTCCTGTGCGCCAGGCCTATCTCCCATCAGCCTGAATGACCGGGCGGTTCAGGTGCTCCAGAACCGGCGGACTAAAGTTCAAAGCTGGTTCATGGACTTGAATCTGGTGATGGCTTATTGGGGCGAGGGCGCCAGGCGAGCCTCTCACCATACGGCCCCGATCAACGCGCTGTACGGCTTGCATGAGGCATTGCTGATGCTACAGGAAGAGGGACTGGAGAATGCCTGGGCTCGCCATCGCAAAAATCACCAGGCCTTGAAATCCGGCCTGGAGGCAATGGGGCTCAGGCTAATCGTAAACGAGGAGGCGCAGATCCCCCAACTGAATGCCGTGGCGATTCCGGAGGGTTGCGACGATGCCGAGGTTCGTCGCCGACTCCTGGATGATTACAACATCGAAATTGGCGCCGGTCTGGGCAAAATGGCGGGCCGCATCTGGCGCGTGGGGCTTATGGGCTGCAGTAGTTCGCCCGAAAACGTCGCCCGCTTTTTGTCAGCGCTGCAAGAAATTTTGAGCTCGAAAAATTAGCTCACCAGCGCTGCTGCACCCATTGATTGGCAGGGAACGACCGATGATCGATAATCTCGACTATAATTGTTATCTCGATGCCATTGCGACCCATTGGCAACCGCAACGCGATTGGATCAAAATCGGCTACGCACCGGACGGTTATTATCTGAAAGATTTCTGTTTGCTAAAGGTCGAAGATTACTTTCATCTGTTTCACATCGCTGGAACGCCGGGCGTTTCCTGCTGCTTGCCCGGCAATGAAATCTGGTTCGGCCACGCTCGAACCAAAAATTTTCGTCATTGGGAGACGCTTGGCCCGTGCTTTTATATCGATCCGGACGGGTGGGATAGCGGCCATGTGTTTGCGCCCTTCGTGCTCGCAAAAGATGATTGCTACTGGATGTTCTACACCGGCTGCAGCATCGACAACACCCAACGAATCGGGGCAGCGATCTCGACCGACCTGCAGCATTGGCAGCGCATCTCGGATAGGCCTCTGATCCGGCCCGAGGAATATGGTTGGGCCTTTTGTCCTACTGAACGGGGCGCTGCCTGTCGTGATCCGCATATCTGCCGCGTGGGTGAGGAATATTTGCTGTACTATACGGCGGTAACCAATCAGGGCCGTGCCTGTATCGCGTTGGCCGTTTCCAGCGACCTGGTACATTGGCAGGATCGGGGGCCGGCTTATGTTTATCACGATCTCACCCATTGCGAATCCAGCAATGTTCAGCAATTGGGCGAAAAATATCTGCTCTTTTTTGGCGGGAATATCGACTATTGGTCATACGTGGTTTCCGATAATCCTTATCATTGGCCGCTGCAACAACCGCAACCATTGGGCTACCGACTGACGGCCATGGAGGTTGTTCGTCGTTGCGACCCTCGCTGGCTGGTCGCCTTTTTTACCTTCGATTCCTATCGGCTATATCTGGGAAGTATCGATTGGTCCCAGCCCGCACCAGGTATTGAGAGAATCTCGCAAGAAGATGAATTGGACTCTTTTGGATTTCTGCCACAATAAATCTGGCTGATCAAAACTTCAGCATTCCGCATGGTAGCAGCCAGTTGCAGCCAGAATGATCGAAGTCGTTTTCTGCCAACTTGAGATCTGGATAAATTAAGATCCTCCTGCGCAACTTTGAATAATTCACCGAGCACCAGGAGACCAGATCCCGAGCTGTGGTTGAAACTCGATGCAGATAGTTGAAACCGGCGATTTAAAAACCAACGGCCCATACCTGGAAGATCCACCTGATGCCTATATTTCTTTGTAGTTATCGCTAAGCCACGAAGCCATCAGAAACTCCAGGTTTTGTTGAAAGCCACGGCCGGGGTTCAAAAAGCAGTTTGAAAAATGGCTATACCACACCAAACAGGTTCAGCGGGGCTTTGGCCATGATTTATGCTATTGCCCGGCGCTCCTGGCAGTTTTGTGCAGCAATTTTGTGCAAGAATTCTGTAATCCCAAAATCACTGTTGTCCAAAACAGGATTTCTCATTGATGATTCTGGGCAGCAAAATACAACCAGAAGCTAATAAGGCTAAATTGTTAGCGGATTCAGTTGGTTACTAAAGTTTTCTAAATTGATGTCATATATCCGGCTGATTAAAACCTTAGTGCTTGATTTCAAAAATCTGTATGGGGCTTGAAAACGTCCGACTATTAAAAATAACATCCCGCTTCGCAGGATCAATTCCTGCTGGCTTTGACTATTTCAACTTCGTGGGATGGAGTTAGCGTGATAACGCTAAAATGCTCCCGCATGAAATTATGAAATGATGTACCAGATTCGACAGGGTCCATAGGATTTTATTCATTCCCCTGGCTGAACAAAACCTTATGAACCTTAGTAACCAGGTCGACCCAGGACCGCCCGAACCTTATTACCTTATCGGGAATGTTGGTTAAAAGAAAAATAAGCGAATAAGGTTTCGCATCAGTGGATCATCTTATGCTACTAAGGTTAATAAGGTCTAATGGATTTTGTCCATTAAACCGAACTTTGGTAATGGTGAATTTAATTCCTTCTCGCTTTGAATATTTCAGCAGAATGTGATTAAGCTGTAAAGCATTTAATAACTCTACAAGAAATTATGAAATGGTGTACTTAGTAACATATAAAGATCTGTGACAGCAGAGACCTTATGAGTTTATTTAAAAACACTCTTACCCAAAACAGGATTTCTCATCGAGCATTTGGGGTAGCAAACTCTCAGCATACGATTTAATAACTCTGGTGCTGCGGCTTGACCGCGCCGGGAAATTTCAAACGAAAGAGTAATACGCAGATGACGCCTCTGGAAAGATTCATAGCTTGCATGGAATATCAACCAGCCGACCGCCGGCCCAATCACGAAGTGGGGGTCTGGGCACAGACGAAACAACGCTGGCAAACCGAAAATCCGCGGGCAACCGAGCAGTTTGGCTGGAACTGGTTCTACGGCGAAGATGCGCTGGGATTGGACCGCCGGGAATTTATTCCGATCAATTATGGCTTTATTCCGCCATTCGAGCCAAAGGTTATCGCGAGTTCGGCGGATTATGACATTGTGCAGGATGAACTGGGAATTGTAACGAAACGCCTGAAGGCCGGCGAGGTCGAAGGCATGCGGCTCAGCATGGATCAGTATCTCCAATTTCCGGTTGAAAAGCCTGCCGATTTTGCCGAGATTAAACGACGCTTGGTCGCCGCCCTGCCCCAGCGTTACCCGGAGCAACTTGATGCGCAGATCGACCGGTGGCGCCGCCGAACTTGCCCCTTGATTTTGGGGGAGAACTGCGCCGCCAACGGCTTTTATTGGCGCGCCAGGGAGTGGATGGGCACCGAAAATCTGTCCTATGCCTGGTACGATTACCCAAACCTGATGCACGAGATGATGGAGTTTTTTGCCGACTTTATCATCGAGACCAGCCGGCCGGTGCTGGAGAAAATTCAGGTGGATTATTTCACGCTCAACGAAGACATGTCCATGAAAAACGGGCCCCTGCTGAGCCCGGAGACCTTCAAAACGTTTATCTTTCCCCATCTGCGGCGGCTGGTGGAGTTTTTCAAAAGCCACGGCACGCGCTATTTTGCGGTGGATACCGATGGCAATCCCACTGCGCTCATTCCGCTGCTGCTGGATGCTGGCGTCGATACGCTCTGGCCTATCGAACGTGCGGCTGACTTCCACCCCATCACAATCAGACAGCGGTTCGGAAAATCGCTGCGTCTCTGGGGGGGCGTGGACAAACGCGTGCTGGCGCAGGGGCAACAGGCCATTCGCCAACACCTGCAGGAGCTAATCCCCTTAGTCGAGGAGGGCGGCTTCATTCCCACGGTGGATCATCTGGTGCCGCCCGATGTCTCATGGGATAATTTTCGGCACTACCTGGATTATAAACAGGCATTGCTTGCCGGCGAGTTCGAGCGATTAGAAAGCTGAGCCATAACCGCTCCAGGAATCATGCCGGGCACGGGCGATCTTTGATCATGACCGGTATTCATGTTCCGATCGATGATCCCCAAAGCCTCTTGCTGGAGTTGGTCCATTCGCTTTCACCCAGATTGCGGCGCATCAAGTTCATCCAGTCACTGCAATCAAGCAAGGCGCTGTGACCGAGTTCGATCAACATCCAATTTTTCAGCCGGCAGCTTCCATCAGGGAATCAGCGCCTTCAGCAAGGCTTCATTCCATTTTTTATTGGTCGCATCATAAATGCCAAAGCCAGAGCAGAATTCCCAATACGCCCAACTGATGCTTTTCTCCTCGGCGGCACGAGCCACAAAGGAAGTCCACTGAAAACGAGAATTCAAGTCTGCTTTGCTATAGGCACCAAATTCGCCCATGAAAAGCGGTCGATTGTTCGCTTTGGCCCAGCTTGCCGCTTGCCCTAATTCGTCCAATACTGCCTGTCGCTGCGATGCTGTGCCCGTCCAGGTGGTACCGAGCCAGACATCACTGCCCGAAACCCATTCCGCTCCCTGATGAGTGAATTGAAATGGATTGTAATAATGAAAGGTGACGATCACGTTGCGCTCGGAATCGGGCAGCGCCAGCGTGGGCAGCATGGTGAAACTGTTCCACATAGCCGGCCCAATGATGAGGGTGCGATAGGGATTGCTCTTTCGAACCATAGCGATCGCCTCTTTTAGAAACTGATTCCAGATATCTGCGGTTAGATTGGCATTGGGTTCATTGAGCAGTTCGAAGAATAGTTCATCGGGATATTTTTGATAATGCTCGGCAATCTGTTGCCACAATCCCAGAAAGCGTTCCTTATGCTCGGTGGGATTTTGGAAGATCTCATCATAATGATGGATATTGATCACCGCAGCCAGGCCGCGCAAAAGCGCCTGGGCAACGGCCCAGTCCACTCGGGCAAAAAAGGAGGATTGGATGGTATAGGGCGCGGTCTGGTTGGCGTGCCCTGACCATTTGATGGGAATGCGCACCGCAGTAAACCCCGCGTCTTTGATCAATTGAAAATATTCTGCCTGCAAGGTTACGCCCCATTCGCCTTCATTGGGGGCCTCCAGCGCATTGCCGAGATTGACGCTGCGTACCAGCCGCAAGTTCTGCTTGAACGGATCGAGCACTTCCGTCGATGGCGGATTGAACGGAAATTGATTCGTCTCTTTATTTGATTTCGAATCGTCGCTGCAGTCCACAAATGAAAAAAGTAGCAACAGCCCCAGCAATTTGAGTAACTGAGATGGCATCGATTGGTCTCCTTCTAATTTAAAATCCTCATTCATCGGTTGGCGTGATCGCGCCCATGGAGTCACCATAACCCCGAAGCACCGAGTCAACCTGCAAAGAACAATTCATATCATCACTTGCAGACGTTGTTCGGGTGCCGGTACCAGAGTGTAGTATTTCGGGCGAATTCCTGTCGGACGAGCAGCTTGGCGCGTGACGACATTTGGCCAGCCCTAATCTCTGCGCCAGGGCGATATCTGGATGCCAAAGGCAACTGCTGGTTGGCCACGCACTCATTGGCGCGGTGTCAAACCAACACCAGCATTCATTAGCGATGACTGGCTTCCAGATCCAGCAGATATTTTTTGCGCCATAAGCCCCCGCCGTAGCCGACCAATTCCCCACTGGCGCCGATGACCCGATGACAGGGGATGATGATGGCGATGCGATTATCGCCATTGGCTCGAGCCACGGCTCGGGTAGCTGTGGGCTGCCCGATACTTTCGGCTTGTTGTTTATAGCTGCGCGTCTCACCATAAGGTATCCGCAGCAGGGCACCCCAGACGCGCTGCTGAAAGGGCGTGCCCTTCGTCATCAATGGCACCGTAAACTCTTTGCGAACCCCGTCAAAATATTCTTTGAGCTGAATGTCGAGCAGCTCGAAATGTGGCTGCGAGCCGGCGATCAATTCCGCTCGCAGCAATCGTCGTAGCCGCTGCAATTGGGTCTCCAGCATTCGCCGATCGGTAAATTCCAACAAGCAAATCCCTTCGTCGTTCGCCGCAGCCAGCATCGGTCCCAATGGGGTCAGAATGCGGGTGATCATGACCATTGCCTGCTGGCGGCTCTGGTTCGGCGAAAATCCCGTGGCTTTCTTGAACGATTCGGTGAAACCGCTCAAGGATTCATAGCCGGATTCATAAGCTGCTTCGATCACCTTTTCTCCATGTTTGATTCGACCAAACGCCTGACTGATACGCCGGGCCCGTAGATAAGTTTGGAAGGTCATGCCATGATTTTTTTTAAACCACCGCCGAACCCGATTGGGATCGAGCCCGCGTTTTCTCAGATCATTATCTTTCAATCGCAGCTCCGGCCGCCGGTCCACTTCAGCAAGGATTGGCTTCAACCAGGCAGGCAAATCGCCCAGATAAGCCAGCGGCTGGCACAACCGGCAAGGTCGATAGCCATGCAGCAATGCCTCGCGAGCCGAGGAGAAAAATTCGACATTTTCAAGTTTCGGTTTTCGGGCGTGGCAGGTGGGTCGGCAGAAAACACCGGTAGATTTCACGCCGACAACAAAGACGCCCTCGAACCGGCTGTCTTTTCGCACCAACGCATCGTACATCACCGAAACATCCGGCAGAGTATTTTCCATAAAAATCGTCCCTGTTTTGGTCTGCTCCAACCTTCAACTTTCTAAGAAAAACCAGGCACGGTTTTTCAACGCCCGAATATAATAATTTTTTATCGTTTCCGAAACCGAAAATTTGTCAACCTTGTCGATTCGGCAATATCCAGCACTGCACTAAGCGCCAGTTTTATCCCATCATCATTCCATCATCACTACGAATTACCCTGCTTTCACCTCATCGTGGCCTTCGATCAATTCCCGAATTTCCAGCGGCACACCCTTTCGTGAATCCAGCACCAGGGAATGGGCATGTTGCGGACATTTGGGCACACAAACCCCGCAGCCCATGCATTTTTCCTCGTCCACCACCAACCGACCGTTCTCCATCCGCAGCGCAGCGAAGGGGCAGTAATCCACGCAGGTGCCACAACTCTGACATTTCGTCCTGTCGATTGTAATGATATAACCCGAAGGTGCCAGCATCATCACCCCTTCCCGCCAGGCCTGCATGGCGCCGCAACAACAGGAGCAGCAGTTGCAGATCGCATAAAAACGATCCAGCATGGCATCTTTGAAAAAGGCGTGATGCACATGCCCGCGCGCATGTTCCGCTGCCAGGATTTCCACCGCCTCCTGCTGCGTAATCCAGCGCGAGCGTTGGGGATGATGCTCGGCAACAAAACTGGCAAACGGTTCACCAATGATCAGGCAGACATCCAGCGGTAGGCAGGGATGGCGACGGGAAGCGCGACAGGGACAGTCCAGCACCACGATGTGATCGGGATTGAGCAGTACAATATCCCGGGCCCGAGCATAGGGTATCACCTGTTCCAGATCTCCCAGGTCGATGGGGTGATCGATGCTTACCAGATGTCTGGCATGCTCATGCGGGATCACTTTGCCATGATACGTGTCAGCAAACGTCACTCCAGCGTGGTCAGACTTCTCCCGGGAATCCAGATGGAACAATCGAGCTACCACGCGCCAGAGCGGCAACAGGATCCGGGCCAATCGATGTTCGCCGGTGGCCACGCCGATATAGAGATAAGGCCAGCGAGCATAGATGTAACCATGAAGCCAATTCCAGAAGGAGTAGTGGGACAGTTTCTTGCCTTCGCGATAGAAGGCGCGAGTTGAAGGTCTGATAAACCTGGGCCAGATTTGTCGTTGCAACTGATGGTCCTCCTCATCAAAGTGAGCGCCTGTCAGCAGCCAGTGCATGATTTTCGATCCCCAGGCCGGGTAAGTTATTTATCGAAAGCAACTCATTAGCAGTTGACAATTAACACCCGTCGCAACATCAGATATTCGGGGCATACACAACAAAACCGCGCGGTGGCGCCCAACATTGGATTCGGCCATCGGCTTCAACTCGCTGTCTGGCCGGCGCTTGCCGATCGCTCCGACTCCACCAGGCAACTGGCACCAAATCCAGATTCCGCCACTGGCACGTAACCCACTCCCCACGCCAGCTATCGCCCCGATTGTTCAGTACATAGATCAAACCTGGCTGGCGATCATACCCTGTTCGTTGCATGATGTACAATTCGTCATCGACCCACAGCACCTGGGTGCCGCCACCGGCAAAGCGGTGATGCGCGCTGAGCAACGCATCGATCCCATTCGCCGTGCCCGCCAGCGCCAGATCGTAATTGAAATAATCCTTCCAGAAGACACAGGGATAACCTTCGTGGGTCAGAATAAAACTGTAAGCGAGCAATTTATCGTTGACAATAGGACGCCCCGCTTCCCGCAAATCATGATTTTCCACAAAGGTCACCGCCAGCGTTGGATGATCCCGCAGCAGCGTCTGGCTGGTAACAAGCTGACGCAAGCTAAAGCCATACTGATCGCATAGCGCCTTGAGCAGCTCCCGCAGCGGAAAGTCAAACGCATCCACCGGGTTTTGATTGGAAAAATTGGTGACTTCCAGCCAGTGTTCGATAGCATGCGTTGTGTCCCAATGCTCGGCCACGCCATAGGGCTGGAATGGTCTCCCATCACGCCAATAGCGAAATTCCTGGATCGCAGTCACCGTATGGGCACCATAGCCCTTAACAAAATCATAACGGAACCCATCGAAGCCGATTTCTTCGATCAGCCAGCGAGCGAGCTTCAGAATTTCGCCAAAGACATACGGGTTACGATGAGAGAGATCGGGCATGTCTCCAAATGTGCTTTCGTCCCAGCTTTCATATAAATTCGGGTGAAAACATTCCCAGTTTCGCGGAAAACGACGGCTTTTGGGCTGGAAGAGTGTCCAGCGGGTTTGGCCAGTTATGGGATTCACCTCGGTTGCATCGGCGCCATTATTATGATTAATGACCATATCTGCGATGACACCCAGCCCATGCTGATGCGCCGTACGAATTAGGCGCAGCAACTCCTGCTTTGAGCCAAACCATGTTTTCCTGGCACCTTTCTGATCGTATTGACCCAGGTCGTAGTAATCATAGGGATCGTAGCCCATGGATGGACCGCCAATGTTGGCCGCTTTATGAACCGGCGGTAACCACAGCGTATCGAATCCGGCCCTGGCTAAAGCTGGTATCTTTTGGGTTACATATTTCCACCATTGATATTCTCGATGTTCTTCCCTGGGACAATCCCAATAGAATGCTTGCAACATAACGGCCATAACAGCACCCTTTTTTTTATTTCCTTAAAATCGCCAACAGATGACTGCGCGAAGCACATGAATGAGATTTCCTGCGAAAGCGCATAGCCATCCGCCCGACCGTAGCCAATCGGCAGCGACTTCGCCGCACCGGTTTTCATTTTCGGCGACCTCTGAATCGACGCCACCTCATACCGCATAAAATAATGCTCGAACAATTTGCATCAAAATCAGCACCATGCCTCTGCCACCAAACATCCTGCCCCAATCATCCTGCTCATTTAAGCAGTTTCGCATTTTTTTGGGCAATAAAACCTTCCCGCCCATCCAGCAGCTTCACTCTATACCAGTCACCAGCCGCTTCCAATAATTCCAGTTCGATTTCCCCAGGGACTTTCACCAGGGTTGAACTGCCGGCGTTTGGTTCGGCTTTGATTTCGAATCGTTCGGATGACGAGCCGTTCACCTGAATTTTAGCGATAGTGGCTTGCTGTACCTGTTCGCTGGAGACCTCGAATTTCCGCTCCTGCAGGAAAATTCCCATTGCGTTCAACTTTTCCCAGAAGCCTACCTGTTTGGAGACCCGGCTTTGAGCTTTGAAATATTTATCCTCTTTGCTTTTTAATTTGGCTGCCATGGTATATTTTTCCAGCGCCTTGCCGTAATTGCCCACCGCTTCTTCCAGCACACCGACATTGAAGAGCGCGGCGTGGTTATACGGATCATTTTCGACAATGGCCACATATTGCAAGTAGGCCGTATCCAGATCGTAGCGATCCAGCGCATTTTTAGCGGTCTCGGCGTAGCGCTTGTATTCATTGCCTTCGATTTTCGCAAATTCCATTTTTTGCAATTCAAAGCGTGGGGCAAAATATTTTACCAACTCGGCAGCCGTAGCTTGCAGACATTTATCCACCGTCGTCTCAGGTGTCGGCAACTCGTTGCCATACTCCCCTTCGCATTTCTTCAACTCCTCCTTGTGTTGCGCCTGCTTGGAGCCAATCACCTGACCGGTTTCCACATTAATGAAACGAATCGTGGCAAAGGCACTGGCAGCCCGTTTGTTGCAGTCCACCGTGTAGTTGCCCTTCTTTTTATCCTTACGATTTTCCTTGATCCATTGATCGCTGCATGAGACCGTGACCGTACCGGTGATGATAGCATCCACGCCCAACATCTTGCCAACCTGAGCCGCCTGAGCCTCATCCACAATGCCCGTTTGCGCCAGTTGCAGTTCCTGCATCACCCGCGAAATCTGGCTCCGCTCGACAATCTCGAACACATTGGTGCGGGCCCCCTGTTGAAAGCTTTTCCCTTCTTTTTTACTGAGACCCAAAAATCCGCTGCCCACATCCTTGATACCGCGATCCTCTTCCAGCAGCGCCGCAATCATGAGATTGGCCATTTTCTCGCCGCTATCCAGAAATCGCTGCTGCTGGCCTTTTTCCTTAACGGCCACCTTACTGACCACATCCAATACCTTTTCCCAATCTTTCTTTTTACCTGTGCCAGGCCGGTCATCGCTGCTGTAACTGGTCGTAACCGAAAAATCAGCGATCGCCAGTCGTTTCACACCTTCCAGCAACTGCTCGGGCGGCGTCAAAATGAAGCATTTGAGCGTCTGACTGTTGCCGACCGTAAAAAGAGCCAATAACGTAATCATAATTGCCAGCAACATCAAAATCATCTGGCTCGTTCGATGCGTGTGTGTTTTCATCCCCATCTCCTCAGATTTTCATTGCAGGCGTTAACGCCTAATCAAACCTTTTGAACGGGTAGAATATAGAAGAAACCAACGGCATTGTCAAGCAAAATTTTGGATATGTCTGAATTTTAGTGAACAATATCCAAATCCGCAACTGATCATAAATCATTCCGGAATGCAATTTCACCTCAGTCATTTCGCTGGCCACTTTTTTCGGCCAATTGTTTTCAAATAATTGTTTCGGATATTTTGCCATCGGAACTCAATGGACAAATCTATACTATAATCCATGTGCTGGCTGTGGCCAAAATAGCCTAACTTTTGGTCACCGCGCGTCCGTGGTTTCGAGGATCAGCATCATCGCAGAATCAAGCTATTGGCGGTTTCATAGCATCGCTCAAGATAACTGCTCATTCCAATAATTGAATTGCACATGGTGAAAACTGGTTGGAAAATTATTAAACTGCTGACGCTCGTTCTTGTTTTGGGCACCATGGTCACGGTGCTATTGTTGATGACGCCACCGGGCAATTATTTGCTCATGAAAATTGCCCAGCATCAACTGACCCAGTGGCTCGGCTACCCTGTCTCCATGGAGCGCTTGCGAACGAATTTGATTTCGCATATTCGGATCAACAATTTCGCGCTGCAAGATTCCAGCGACCATCACGCTCCCATTTTAACTTGCGCCCGGTTTGAAATTCGATATAATCTATTGCCGCTTCTGGCTGCGAAAGTTGCCATCCGAGAACTGCGGATCGATCGTCCCAGGCTGGTCATCATTCGAGATGCATCGGGCCGTGTTCATTTGCCTGCCAGACTGCTGGCGGCAAACCCGGATTCGACCTCTCCGAAGCCCACTGACCGGGACGGTTTTAAATTTGACCTTCAAAAGTTGATCATCCAAAATCTGGATGTGGCCGCTCATGATTTTTCCGACTCAGTGACGATCGAATTGCTGGGTGTAAATGGGAACCTGCACGCCAGCAATAGTTCCGGCGATCTTACCGGTAACCTGACAGCCACCGGCGGCAGCTTTTCCTGGAGCAATCTCCGGCAGGATCTTCGTCGCTTGAGTCTATCATTTCGATTCCAACATGGTGATTTTACGCTCACCGATTTTCATCTGGCAACCGATGACCTTATGGCGCAAGCGAGCGGCACCTATTCACTGGATCAACGCCGGCTCGCCAATGCCCATCTGGCTCTCGATCTGCAATTGGCCGCGCTAAATCGGATCGGCAAGCAGGCACTGACGCTGCCAGATGCTGGCTACGCGGGAATTCTAACGCTGGCAGGCCACTTCGATGGCCGGCTGGATCGCCCCGAGGGCATCATTACGGCGCGACTGGTCAATGGAAAAATTCAGCATGTTCCGATCGAGAACTTTCAGGCCACAATCACGCTCAGGGAGCAACAATGGCAGGTAGATTCATTGCTCCTGGCGGCCCTGTCCGGGAAAATTACCGCTGCCGGCGCAATGCTACTCCATCATGGTGAATTGAACTATCAGTTGCATCTGGCAGTGCGACATTTCCAGATTCAAGCGCTGCTGCAACAAATCTATCACCAAAATTCATCCTCCCTGCGCGGGGCAATAGCTGGCGAACTCTCATTGCAAGGCAGCGGCGGTGACTGGCAACAACTCCAGGCCTATGGCGAACTCAATCTGTCACAATTGTCCCTGGATGATCATCCGCTGGACAATATGCACGCAAATTTCCATCTCGACCGCGGCGAGTTGCGCTTCAACCTGAACCAAAATGGTTCGGCGATCCGCTTTCTTGGCCGTGTGCAGGATAGCCTGGTTGCCGGCAGCGTTACGGGTCAACTCGAATCCATTACGGCCCTGGCCACTCTCGCCAATGTCCCGCATGTTCAGGGAAAGCTTTCATTTGCAGGACAACTGGCTGGCGCGCTAACAGCACCGGAAGCACGCCTGAATTTTCAACTTTGGGAAGGTTCCTATTTTGGCGTACCCATCGACAGCCTCAACGGTGGGCTCTCGTTCCACGACCAGGCGGTAATTCTCTCGAACATCACTGCCCGGGGCAGTATAGAAGATTTTCGCGCGCTAAATAGGTATCTGGAAATAGATTCGTTGGCTGGAACTGCCAGCTATACCATCGTTGCCGATGGCCCGCTGGACGATCTGCAAGCCTCTATTCATGTAAACTGGAATAATGGTCGAATTGCGACCATTCGCTTTGATAGCTTGCAAGTCCACCTCAAGAATCAGGGCCCGAAATTAGTGATCGAACGATTCGATCTTAAGCAGCGCCAGCAGCGACTGCAGTTATCGGGGCATCTCGACTGGCGAGAGCGATTGGCAACCGAATTGACCCTGCAGGTATTGGAACTGGATACCACTCAGCAAATCATCGCGAACGGAGGCCGGCTGGAACTAAGGGCCATTGTCGACCACCAGTCCGTTAGCGGCGCGCTTTATACCGATAGCCTGACGCTTGAGCCAGTGATGCAACTGTTGAACCTCCCGACTGATCTTCATGGGACGCTCAAAACCGACCTGACTTTTCGGGGTTATCTCCAAGCACCAAAACTGGATGGCGAACTGGAAGTCATCGATGGAACGATCAACCTGGCCGCTGCGCAGCGGATCGATTCGTTGCAGCTCAAATTGCTGTTTCAGGAACGAGGCTTTGAAATTCGAAACCTGGTGGGCAAAATCGGCTCGCTGGGATTCACAGCCGCCGGCAAGGGAGTCATTGAAGACGAACAGAATTTTGATCTGACACTATCCTGCCATGCGCCTCAGATCGGATCACTTCAATTTACGACTATGGTCCAGGATGGGGAGATTCTGGCCGGCCAACTTCGGCTGGATCGGCTGGATTTGAGCCAACTTGCGCTCATCGCACCAACCAAAGCCCCCCGGCTCAACGGTCTGCTTAATTTGGCCGTCGATCTTGCCGGCCAGATCGCAGCTCCCCAGATGACCGTTAATATGACCAGCGACCGCGTGACCATCGAACAAACCACCATCGATTCGCTCTATATCAGTGGCCGGTACGATCAACAGATGATCAGCTTTCAAGAATCGGGTTTTAAAATTGGCACCGGCCGCATTCATCTGGCCGGTACCTTACCCATGCAATTGACTGCCGATAACCAGCCTCTGGTTGCGCTGGATAGCTTGAAATTGGTCACTTACGCCGATGATCTGGATATCGGCTGGCTGAAGTCGCTATTTCCATCCTTCATCGGACTAACCGGCAAAGCCAGCTTCGAGTTGACGATGACGGGATCGCTGCACCAGCCAACGCTCAATGGCTCGCTAAGGCTAAGCCAGGGCGGCTTGAATTGGCCGGATATAACGCCAGCTATCGGCAACCTTAGCGCCGACCTTCGATGCCAGGACAATCGGATTCGGATCAACCGCTTCGCTGGCGAACTGGGCCGCGGCACCTTTTATTTGACTGGCGGATTGGATATCGACCGGTTCCAGCCCACCAACATCAACCTGTCGCTGCTGCTCAACCAGATCAATTTGAAATCTCCGAGCCTGTTTGACCTGGGCATTGAACGGGGCGAGTTACACCTGACGCAGACTGACCAGCAGTTCCGGCTCCAGGGCCAGATTCAGTTGGCTGAAACCAAGTACCTCCAGGATTTTCGGCCTCGAGTGCGCGATTTTTTGACGCGTGTGCCGTACCGTTCGGCAGATCATCGAAATCAATTTTTCGATCAACTGGTGCTCGATGTCATCATCCAGGGCCAGGAAAATGTCTGGATTGATAACAATCTGGCCAAAATTCAACTGAGTGCGAACCTCAATGTTTCCGGGACGGCCAATCAACCCAATCTTGCCGGCCGAATTGTGGTCCACAAAGGCTATGTGCTGTACCTCGATCGCAAATTTAAAATTACCCAGGGCGTCATCGATTTCAACGATCCGGAGCGCATCAATCCGCTGATCCAGTTGACCGCAACGTGCTCTCTGACCGATTACCAGACGGAGCTGGAAAAGCGCTATGAAATTATGTTGAAATTGACGGGCACTCTGGACAAACCCAATTTTGAGCTGAGCGCGTCCCCGGCCCTGGATCGGGCTGATATCATTGCATTGCTCACAGTGGGCCGCACGCGCCGCGATCTATTCCCAACCGCGGTCAATTCGCAACGCGAGTCGTTGCAGGAGGTGATGTTCAGTCGCTTCAAGGAGATCACCAGTCAGCGTCTGGCCGGCATAACCGAGCAAAAACTCAGTGAAACCCTGGCGCTGGATAACATCTCCATTGAAGGAAATTTGTTTCAAATGGATAAATCCTGGGGACCGCGCATCACGGCTACCAAGCACTTATCCAATAGAATCAATCTCACCTATTCCACTGTTATTGGCCAGACCAATGACCAACAAATTCGATTGGGCTATCAGCTCTACAAGTTCATCTCGGTGGTTGGTAATACCGGACAGCGGGGTCAATCCGGATTGGATTTGAAATTTAATTTCAAATTTTATTGATGAGATCATGAACATAATTAATAAATACATCCTGCTGTCGATCATCGTGGGCCTCCTGAATTTTATGAACGCCATGGCCGATACGAGAGTCGACAAATTTACCGTGCGGAAAGTCGAATTTTCCGGCAATCGGAGCCATTCCAGCCGCGCTTTGCAGCGCATGCTGTTGACGCGACCATCGAGCCTGTTTGCCAGATACTTTTTCCAACCGCGTCTCTTTGCCGATGATCTGGAGCATTTGATCAAATTTTACATCAACGATGGCTTTCTGGACGCCCGGATCGAGGATGCTTCCGTGGATTTCGATTCCCTGCGCCAGCAGGTTTCCATCCACATTGCGATACATGAGGGCGAACAAACGACAATCGCTGGAATTTCCTTTTTCGGCAATCAGATCGCGGCTGATTCGGTTTTGCACGGCCAGATCAAATCCGCGGTTGGCGATCCCTTTCGCAAAAGTACCCTGGAAAACGATACCTATAGTTTATTGTCGTTTTATGCCGATCGGGGTTTTATCGAAGCGCAGGTCGCTCCAGCCCTTAAGATCAACTCCGAGCAACACACCATCCTGATTGATTTCAATATCGATGAAGGCCAACAAATCAGGGTCGGGGAGCTGGTGATTGATGGTTTGAAGAAAACCCGTCGGCGGGTTGTGCTGCGAGAACTGGATTTTCAATCGGGCGAGATCTATCATCACCGTCGCATTTTAGCCAGCCAGCATAACCTGTATCTGACCGGGCTATTTACCAGCGTCTTCATTCGTCCCGAGAATCGGAGCTCAGCCGAAGCCGCGGTCCGCAATATCCGCATCGAGGCTGAGGAGAAGAAAAACGGTGAGTTGAATTTTGGATTCGGCTATGGCACCCTGGATCGCCTGCGGGGATCGGTGGAACTGCTGCAGAACAATCTGGCTGGGACGGGCCGACAAATTGGATTGTCTGCATTTGTAAGCACCATTGCCCGGCGACTGGAGCTTTCCTTCTCAGATCCATGGCTATTTGCCACCAGAACCAAGGCCGATATCAACGAATTTTTCGAACAGCGGGAAGAACCCGGCTACAACCTGCGCCATTATGGCACCAAATTTACCCTGGGCCGTCGCCTGGGCAGTTACTCGCAGTTGAATCTCTCCTATCGCTACGAGATTGCCCATCTCTCCGGCGAGGCGATTCCCGATACACTGCAATCGACGCGTAGAGGTAACACGCGCAGCCTGACGTTGAGCCTGGTGCGCGATTCGCGAAACGATCTGGTCAATACTAGCCACGGCACCTTCAGCTCGCTGGATGTCGAGAGTGCCGGCGCGTTTTTGAAAGGCACCGCCACCTTTCTCAAGATTTCCGCCCGGCACAAGTTTTTTTATCCCATTGGCGGTCGGCTGGTGCTGGCGTCGGCGCTGGCTGCCGGTTGGATGGATAGGTTTGGTGCCTCCCGGGAGATTCCTATTCAGGAGCGATTTTTCACCGGCGGTGCGTCATCGGTTCGCGGTTTCAAAGAGAAATTTGTGGGGCCGCAGAACGAGCGGCAACGCCCCATCGGTGGCAATATCCTGTTGGTCGTTAACCTGGTCGAAATCCGCTACATGGTCTACAAAAAATTTTCGGCCATTGCGTTTCTGGATGCTGGCAATGTCTGGTCCGATCTGCGCCAGGCGGAAAAGCTTGACTTCAGGAAAGGATTGGGAGTCGGCCTGCGCCTCAATTCCCCGCTTGGGATTTTGCGGTTGGATTACGGTCTGAAGCTGGATCGCCGCGCCGGCGAAACGCCGGGCGAAATCTATTTTTCAGTAGGCCAGGCATTTTGAACCGGAGCTGTTCCAGGACCGGGCCAGGATTGCTGTGCATTCGGACCGGCGTGGGCCATGGCGATGGCCCTTGAACTCAAGCAGCTCCAATCAAATTGCGCTCTGCGGGCGACCCGACATTTGAATTCTCTTTGATGATCCTTCTCGGGCGCAGCCTGGTCACGGCATTGCCGCGGTCGGTTGGAAAGATTTTTCGCTGATTGGAAAAATTGTATTGACTACCAGCAAATTTCTCATTATATTTTTTTAGCAGCAGTTGATGATGCTGAAAAGTAGCTTGAGGGAGCGGCCTGGCAAGCCACTCCGAAATTGATGGTATCTCGATCTTCCAATTCAGATCGTCCAGCACTATCATTCAATAAGAAATGGATCATGGCGGCATTCGTGCGACATCCGTTGCGAGTAACAAGGTCATCAATGCTTTGGCTAATGCTGTTAGCGACGCGACCTCTCTTGGCCCAGGAATCATCCGGGGAGTTGCGAGGAACCGTGACCGACATTATAAACAGGATTCCGTTGAAAGAGGTTGAAATTAGAGTTCAGCCCATCGGCGCCTTCACCATCTCCGGCCTGCGGGGTGAATTTATTTTAACCGGCGTCCCCCCCGGCAATTATCAGGTCGAATTCAAAAAACCAGGTTATCAGACCACGAAATTCGCCAACCAGGCCATTCGAGCCGGCCAGATAACCTACCTTACCGCCGAAATCGCTCCCCAGACCGATGCCACCGATGACGTTATTGTAATCGGCGGTATCGAAATTCACGCCAACAAGGACTTATTGCCAGAAACAGCCGGGACGACCACCATAGTTGATGCCAGTGATATCGAACATATCCAGGCCACCAGTTTGGGCGATGTGCTCGATCTCGGGCCTGGCATGGAAATGAAAAATCAGCCGGCCTTGAAAGATCCGGTGACCGCCATGATTCGCGATCCCCGGCCACTCAACGACCTGACCGCGTTCGGAACTAAATTGCTGGTCGATGATATTCCCTTTACCAACAATGCCAATTTGCAAGGAGGCCTGCTGAGCGGCGTCTATACCGGGACCAATAGTGGCGTCGATCTGAGAGAATTTCCCGCCGAGAATATCGCGCGGGTGGAGGTTATTCGCGGAGTTGCCCCGGCCAATTATGGCGATGTGATCGGCGGCGTGGTCCGAGTGACCACTAAATCCAGCAACCGAACCACCTATCGGCTCAAAGCAAAAAACAACCCGGACACCCGGGAAGTGAATCTGGGCGGCAATCTGCCGCTGGCCAGCACTGGCCTCACCTACAATTTGAACTGGGGCTATTCCGTCGAAGATATTCGAAAAAATAACGACGACACCCAGCGGCTCGCCGGGCAGTTCACGTTTAGAAATCAATTCTTGGAAAATCGACTGACCATTACCAATCAATTCAACTATTCCCGGCTGTTTGAAGAAGTGCGGTTGAATCCATCCGACCCCGATGCCCTGATCAGCATCAACAAGGGCTATCGCGTTAGCGTCGCCAATCAATCGGATTGGCGACCGGATCACTGGCAGAGGCTCCATTCCCGACTGGCCTTCAATTATCGCCGGCATGATTCCCTTAAACAGAATCGCGTGCCATCCAACAATCGCGTGGTCTCCATCCTGATGACCGAAGGAACGATACCGGGACTCAAGCAGTCCGGTGACGTCCTTTACCGTTATTCCATTATTGGCGATGAGATCAACCTCGGACATCAACTGGAGTGGAGTCGGCAATTTTTTCTGGGGCGGTCGTTTCATCGTGTGGCGCTTGGCAACGAAATTGAATTCGATGAAAATAATGGCCCGGGGCTTGACTTTGATGTACGCTTTCCGGCGCGAGTGGGAGATCGACCCCGCTCATTCGACCGGGTGCCAGGTTTGCTACAGCATAGCATTTACCTGATGGACGAGATGACTGCGAAATGGTGGCGGGAATTCACCGTGAACGTGGGATTGCGATTGGAGCGGTACCAGACCGGCCACCTGGAGCGGCTGCAATTCTTTGGGTCAAAAAATGGTCGGTATCTCCAGCCTCGTCTCAACCTGACCTATCTTCTCGATCGCCGCACTCAATTGCGATTGGGCTATGGCCGAACTGCCAAAGCGCCCGCCATCGGACAGATCTGTCCCGATCTGGAATACATTGACGTTCAGGACATCCTGACCATCCCCCGGGGCACCGATACGTTGCTGATCAGAGATAGCCTGATGACGACCTATATCTACGATCTATCGAATCCAAAACTCAAAGGGATTGAAGAGGAAAAAATCGAACTGGCCGTTGATCATGAGTTCGGCCCGGTGGGATTATCACTGATCGGGTTCTATGCTCACCGCAACCATGAGCCGTTGCTGCAAGGAAAACCCTTGCTGTATCCACAATATTATCGCTCGAATTGGCCGGCAACGGACACGAAATGGCTCGCCGAACAGAAATTGCGGATTGCCTATACCTGGAGTAATGACGGGTGGACTCAGTTTGACGGCGTCGAGATGTTGCTTAGAACTCTCCGTCTCAAGTGGATTGGTACGGACTTCATGATCTCGGCAACCTATCATCATGCGAAAAGCAGCGGTAGCGGCTATATCTGGGGTCCAGTTATCGATGATGATTCCACCGTGAATCTCTATCATCGCAACACAAGCTGGACGCAGAAGCTGCTGCTGACCTATCAGGCGAATTATATTTCAGCGCGGCTGGGTATCTGGATATCGCTAACCGCACAACAGGTGCCTCATTACCGTAGCCGAACAAACGATTTATCCAATCTCGAGCCAATTGCCTATTACGATCCGGCCATCAATAAGATCATGCCGCTGGTTGCGGAAAAACGATCCGCAACGAAGGCTGATCCGCAGCAATCTTATTCGGTTGAATATCGAGTGTTGAATTACCCGAATAAATGGTTGGTCAATGTCCGTGTCAGTAAATCCTTATTCCAGGGCTCAGAGGTCTCGTTGTATGTGAACAACCTATTCAATGATCGAGCCATCCAGAAAAAACCATTTAATCCGAAAGAATATCAGCCTCGAAATCCAGAAATTTTCTATGGCATTGAATGGAGCATGTTATTGGATCGATTTTTCTAACAGTGAATCTTATTTTGCCTAAACATTAGTCTTCACGAGTAATTTCAATTAGAGGTCGGGGATGCCAGGACAGCGATCGAACGGTGTGATGACCAGAGCAATATTGATTGCCCTATCTATTGGGATAATCCTGAGTCTGGGCCTGTTTTGCAGCCTGGAGAAACCAACCGCGGTGGATGGCACCTTCGCAGTGAAGATCGTGGTTCTCGATACCACCAATCGGGACATTGGTCCATTTCCAGTGGCCGAAGCGAAAGTTCAGCTCAAATGCGAGGTTTACAAAATTTCGGTTGAACAGTTAACCGATAGCCTGGGTGAGACCGAGTTTACCAATTTGCTGGCCGGGAATTATCAAATCTCTGCCATGAAAACACTGGTCATCAAAAACGAAAGTCAAACAGAAACGCAACTGCTGATCGGCAACTCGGAAATACAAGTCGATCCCTCAAATCCCAATCCGGTTGACACCGTCAAGGTAGGGTTTAAACCGCCCGCCAACCTGGTCATCAATGAAATTTATTATGCGGGGGTCAAGGTTTCGGACCATGCGTACACGGACGACCAATTTGTTGAGTTATATAATCCTACCGCCTACACTATCAACCTGAAGGGATATGTCATTGCTCGAGGTGCATCCAATACCAATTACATCGGCAGCCCATTGGTAGAGTGTGTCTATGCCTATCAATTCACTCAGGATGCTTTCGCGCAGCCTAACGATTTTATTGTCATCGCCCAGGATGCACTCGACCATCGCACCTGGGCGCCCAACAGCATCGACTTATCGGGAGCCGATTATGAGTTCTTGAGTAGCAATGACGTGGATAACCCGGCGGTGCCGAATCTGGTACCGATCAACCAGAACAGTGCCCAGAACGATTTCATGATCAATAACACGCATGATATTGTTTTGCTTATCAATCCGAAGGAAAATATTCAAACCAATAAGGTGGGCAATTTATTATTCCGGGTGACAGATGTCGTCGATGGCGTAAAATACACCATCGCGCCTGATAATAAATTCATTGATCCCGGTATCGACCGTGGCTATGCCGGCAAAGATATCGAGCGTTTTAGCGGCAAATCCATCGAGCGGCATCATCCGCTCACGGGCGATCCCGGCTATGATGTGAACAATAGTTTCTTTGACTTTATCACGATCTCTCGTCCCACGCCCAAAAAGCAGCACGACGTTGCCCAAACGGCTCACCCCTAAGGGTAAGCGATGCCGCAGAATTCTCGATTGAATGCGACGTTGGCGTTTTGCAAGCTGAGTTCATTGCCCTGGCCGTAGCCAAAATGGGGTCTATCAGCCAAAGTTTTGTGAACCGACAATTATATCGAAATCGGTATGATGAACACTCAGATTCAACATGATGTTCATTAATCCTGGAATTTGAAAATGAAGCCACAGCGAGCACTATTTGCCGCCACCTGGGTGGTCATTACTTTATCCATGTTTTCACCAGCCCGAACCTCAGACCTGCGCGTCGCGGCCATGGGGCAGCTCTGGCTTGTGTTGAATGACCGCGACAACCAGCTCAATCTCTATGATTTTGGCCACAACCCTGCCTGGCTGATCATCGATCAACAGCAGACCTGGCTGCGTCCAGGATTTTCCATGACCAATAGTCGCGGCCCATTCAAACGCTGCTATGATCCTCAACAGCAGCAGGATCTTTGGGCCACATTCGAAGGCGTAAAAGTAATGAATCCGCTGGAAGTATTTCGTGGCCTGGTTGGCTACCGCAATTTCAACTTAGAGCAGGTGGACGGAGCGATCAATCGCAATCCGTACCAGGAGCACCCATTCCGGCTCGTTGACAATACCATCGGTGATATCCACTACTGGGGACCGGGAGTAGCGGCTCAATACAGCCGGAAAGTATTTCACCAAAAACTGCTGGTGGGCGCTTCTTTGGATTATCACATTGAAACCGGCTTGAAAGACCAGTTCCCCCAACCGCGCACCATTTATCGTTCCGCTGCCATTGGCGCTGGCATTGCCTATCGCTGGTCCGATCGGCTGTCACTGGGAGCAACTGTCAACTATGCCCATAACCAGGAGTACCTCGAATGCCTCAATCCCAGCGCCAATGAAACCCGATCGATTGAGATCCTGAAATTTCGGAATGAAAATCTCGCGGTCAAACACACCGGTGAACTGGCGCAATTTCTGACCACCCAAATCGGCTCTCTCGGCCTGCAAGCGCAATTTCAGCCGGTGGACTTCTGGGAGAGTGCCCTGGCCTATGTTTACCATACCCAGAAGTTGGACGCGACGGAAAGTCTCAGCCAACCCCAAAAAGATGGCATCTGGACGCTCAGCAGATTTGAACTCCTTTGGAAAAATCGACTCCGGTTCTCAGGAGTGCCGATCCGATTGGCTTTCTCCGTTGCTCACTGCGAAATCGCCGATTATGCCAGCAATCCTGCTGCCACGATTATTTGGGGTGATGACAGGCGGCGTGAGAACCGGATTGGCCTGGGACTGTCCTACGAGCCCAATCGGGGTTCTCTGATCCTGGGGGTAGAGTACTATTACACGTTGGCCGACCACAGCAAAAAGGATTATGATCGCGATCCGATTATCACCAGCGGCCAGATTGCGCAGAGCGAGTTCAGGTTGGGGGCAGAATATGGCTTATTCGGATCGGTGAAATTGAGAGGCGGCTACCTGGTGGCCAGAAACATCATCGACGCCCCGTTGCTTCAGTTTAGCGAATTTTTGCCGGGACATAACAGCCGTCAATTCACCAGCGGTCTGGCCTACACCATGCACGCGGTGGAAGTGGAGGGATATGCTTATTTTAATACCCTTAAAGCACAGGCTTCAGGCCAGTCAAAAAAACGAGACAGTTTTGGCATTATGCTGACCATGACGATTTATCAAAATTAGCCTGGCGTTAGTCGTTGATCGTTTTACCATGACTGCTCATTGAGCCAGTTAATGGGTCTCATTACACCCAATCACAGCTCAACGATTATTTCACCCTTCAAAAAGAGCGCCGCCTGTCCAGCAATTTTGACCCTCGTCCCGTAATCCTCACAAATTAGTTCGCCTCCCCGGGCCGAAACCTGCAGGGCGCGCATTTTTTTTCGCCCCAGCCGCTCGGCCCAATAGGGAATCAGGGTGCAATGCGCCGAGCCTGTGACCGGGTCTTCCGGCACGCCGACTTTGGGAGCAAAAAATCGAGAGACAAAATCCACCTCATCGCCCGGTGCAGTGACGATCACTCCCAGCGCGTCCAGTTGCGCCAGCAGGGCCAGGTCTGGTTTGAGGTTACGAACGATCGTTTCTGATTGGTAAACCACCAGATAGTCTCTGGCCAGCAAAATCTCATCGGGTGAGCGTCCCAATCCCTTCAGCAAAGTGTCTGGTGCTGCTGTCGGCCGTGCTTTTCGAGCCGGGAAATCCATCTGCAGCCAATCTTCCTCGCGCTGCACAACCAGCAGGCCACTTCGGGTCGCGAAGGCAACGGAGCGGCTGGCCGGTGCCAGAAACTGAAACACGACATAAGCGGAAGCGAGCGTGGCATGCCCGCAGAGGTCGACTTCGGTGACGGGAGTAAACCAGCGCAGTTCATAATGATCCGCCTGTGCCACCAGGAAAGCCGTTTCCGAGAGATTGTTTTCCCTGGCGATGGACTGCAACAGGTGATCATCGAGCCAGTACGGCAACAAACAGACTGCGGCTGGGTTGCCAGCAAAGATACGGCTGGTAAACGCATCGATTTGATATAGGGAAAGTTGCATAGCTGTTTTCAAGGGCGTGACTTTTATTCTAACTGGATATAAATCCGTTTATTGATTTGACCCTTGCTTTTATAATCCACCACCCGAATGTAGCCCACCTCCCTGGTGTTGGCCACATGCGTACCACCATCGGCCTGCAAATCCAGCCCCACGATTTCTACCGTCCGCACCTGCTGGATCTGCTCGGGCAATAGATTGATTTTGGTCCGGATCAGGTCGGGAATTTGGAACGCCTCGGCCCGGGGCAAGATTTTTACCTTTACTTCCCGCGCCTGCTGAACTTCCAGGTTGACTTTTTCTTCAATCTCCTGCACCAGTTCTTTTTGTAGGGACTCAAATTCAAAATCCATTCGTCCCTGGAGCGGTTCCATGTTGCCACCGGTCACCAGAGCGCCATAGTCTCTCCAGACTACGCCGCAAAGGATATGCAGGGCGGTGTGGGTGCGCATCAACCGATAACGATAATCCCAATTGAGCTCACCCGTAACCGCAGTGCCAGCCGGAGGCAGCTCACCATCGATCCAGTGCCAGACCTGACCGTCAATTACTTTAACCTTCGTCACTGGCAAGCGGCGGTCGGCTACCCGGATCTGACCAATGTCACAGGGTTGGCCACCGCCGCCTGGATAGAACGCAGTGCGATCCATAACAATCGCCCCCTCAGCCGAATTGACGGTTACTACAGTCGCCGGAAATTGTTGGATATAGCTGTCCGTTTGAAAAAGCAAATCTGTCATATTGCCAATACCCCGACCTGAATTTAGAAGCCATTCATTAGAGCGAAAGCATTTCTTCGGTACACACCATTTCTTTTTCTGAAGGTGGATAAATCAGACAATAAACGAGTTTATTATTTTTGATCATAAATTCGTGAATAGGAAAACGGATCGGCTCCAGCGAGTGATCTGGATGGTAGACCAAACCACCCCCCGCTGATAGGCCGATACCTTTGATATTGTTGCCCATGACCCGAACCGATTTTCGCAGCCGGTTCCAATCCTCCTTCTCCTCGTGAACACCGAGCAGCAACGGAGTCAACCGAAACGTGTAGACAAAATTGTCCACATAAATATCGTTATTCGTCCAACCGCCCAGGCATAACTGAATTGCCCCGGCTGAAATCCCGATCAGCACCGCACCTGCATAATATTTTTTAATAATCAATTCCTTCATGCCTGTTTTGACGAAAGTATCCCAACCTTTTTTCAGGTCGCCTCCAGCCAGCACAATGATATCCGCTTGCTCCAGCAAGGTGCGATCCGCGGGCGAAAATTGGGATCGAATCATGTGGCAATCGGTCACGCCAATGTTGTTCATGGCTGAACTGAAAATTTCGTAGTACTCTGGTTTGTCATCGTTGGCGGCGCCAATATAGGCAGCTTTGGGATCCGCATCGGCGATCAGGTCGTTCACTGTATCCAAAAACAGCCGCCCATCAGGTTTCCAAAACAGAAGCTGGCTATCTGCAAAAAGAAAAATTGGTTTGATCGGTACATTCATATTTTGCTCTCTCTCCCTCCTGACACAGTCGATACTTGCTAATCTGGCCTATTCCCATGATGGTACAATCGCTGCTTCTCATGTGCATCAACTAATTGGGGACTCGCCAGGCCGGCAACCTTACTAAGGCGCTCTATCGACAAGTCCCCTTCAATCATCATCAAGAATGTCATTGTTTAGTAAAACAGATACCGGTAATCCCTGATTTTGGCAGTTTCTTTTAAATTTTCATACCAGTCCTTATAGACAGCCTGCTGCTTTTTCTCATACAGTTCCCTGGTAAGATTGTCTTTTTTCGACAGAAAATCAGTTTCATCGATCGGCATTTTTTCGATCACTTTCAAGACAAAGGCACCCCGGGTGCCAGAAATCACCGGCGAGACTTCTCCTACATTTAACCGAAATGCCGCGCCATTGAATTTTGGTTCACGACCGAAATTGCGCACAAAGCCGGTGAGTGTAAATGGCTCGGTCTCCACAATATTGAGGGAGTTTTGTTGGGCAATGAGTTCAAAGTCCTCAGGGTTCTGGATTTTCTGCCGGAATTGCTGGGCGGCTTGTTCCGCCAAGGCCTTTTGTTTCTCGCGTTTCAATGTGCTGCGAATCGCCGCTTCGACGTCCTTGAGTGGCTTCACCCGGGCTTTCTGGATGGCCACCAACTCGTATATGATGTAACCCCGATCTTCGATAAAATGAACGCGACTCAGCTTGCCGATCTTCGCGTGAAAAATAGCATCGACCATCTGTCGTTGCAAACCCAGCCGGGGGATAAAACCGGTATTGGCAAAAAAATCGGTGGTATCCACTTTTAATTTCTCCGTAGCAACTGCAGCATCGAAACCAACCTCCGTAGCGTTTTCCAGAAAGTAGTTGGCATTATCCCGCGCTGTTTCGATCGTGTTGTTGGATGGTTTGAACTTCAGCAGGATGTGCCGCGCTTTGACTTTTTCTTTGCCATCCTCAACTTTTTTGTCCTCAACCTTGATCAGATGAACCCCGAATTGGGAGATGACCGGCCCCACCACTTCGCCGACCTTTGCCGCAAAAGCGGCATCTTCAAATGGTTTGGTCATCATGCCGCGCTCGAAAAAGTTCAGATCACCGCCGTTTTGGGCCGACCCGGGGTCCTCGGAATAGGTTTTGGCCAGCGCAGCAAAGTCACTCCCCTGTTGCAAGCTATCGATCAATGACTCGGCCGTTGCGATGACCTCCTCGGTATCTGCCGCCGAAGGCACCAGATTGAACATGACATATTGGATTTTTCGTTTTTCCTCTTCTTTGTAATTTTCCTGATGCTCATTGTAATATTTCTCGATCTCCTTGGCACTGATCGCGGAATCTTCGACTTTAAAATTCACCACATCGAACGTCACATATTTCACGCGCACTTTTTGATTTTGCTTGATGTACTCCTGCCTTACTTCCTCATCGGTCACGAATACGGATGATAGCACCTGCTGATAAATTTTATTGAAGGGCAGTGTTGCTTCGAGATAGGCCTGAATGTTGTCCCAATACTCCACATTCCGCTCATCGTTTAATGCGGCTTGATATTTTTTCATATCAAAATTGCCCTGCTCATCCTGAAAATTCGGATCCTGGCGCAGAAATGCGGGCGGATTTTCAAAATAGTACTTGATCTCCTCTTTGCTCACACTAAGATTCATCTTTTTGGCGGCCTGACGCAGTAAGACATCTCGGATCAACGACTCCCAGATTTCATCTTCCAGTTGCTGCTGTTCATATCCCTGAGGGTCTTTTTGATTTTGTTGCCGATACAGCTCATACTGGCGCTTATGAAATTGATCATAATATTGCGCCGAAATATTTTCACCGTTGACCGACAGGATCGTATCTGGCCGTCGGCCAAAGAGATGCGTAATATCGGCGCCACCTACCAGACCTCCGATCGTCATGCTCAATAGAAACATGACCAGCAAAAAGAACAAAATAATATGCGTATTCTCTCGCATCTTATGCATTACCGGCATAACGTTGCTCCTTTGAATTGCTAAAACAAACAATCTTAATTTAACATGGATCTATGCTCTGGCCCAGTGCTTCTGGCAGTTTGGTGCCAGAATCCTGTTTTCCCAAAATACTATTTCCTAACTCTGGGGCTGCGGTTTGATCGCACTGGGAATTATGAACATGCAATATAGTAATTCAATCCAAAAAATGCAAGCACTTTTTCAGGTGAAAACGCCCCCCGCAGATCACCGATGATGAGGTTCGAGGCCGAAGCTGTGGCTCCATCCGGTGATGTGCCTGGATTTTATGCGCCATAACCTTTTTGCTTGACAAAGAGTGCCGAAATCGCTATATTAGGTCGCCGCAAATCAGATCGGCTCATCTGACTTCTACGCCAGGATGTTCAGCGATCGTCGACAACCATGGCACGGACAGGCAGTGGCAATGAGTTACTAATTCAACTTTTATCTCCGGTTATTGTTCAATCTGGCGAGGATCAATACCAATCACCTGCATCATCGCCGGATTATAAACTGGCAACGCCAGGGAAACCGCAACTGGCGATCCCAAATCATGGAGGATGTGATGAAATTTGAACATGAAGCGACCAATGAAATTATCAAGTGGTTTACCGAAATCACTAAAATTCCGCGCTGCTCCAAGCACGAAGACAAGATTCGCGCCTGGCTGGTTAACTGGGCGGAGCAGCACCAGTTCCCAGTTCGAACCGACCGGGTTGGCAATATTGTGATCAACGTGCCCGCTTCCCCGGGCTATGAGGCAGCGCCGGTGGTTGTCTTGCAAGGACACATGGACATGGTTTGCGAGAAAACCCCGGAGTCCACTCACGACTTTTCCAAAGATGCAATTAAACTGGTTTTTGATGGCGATTGGCTCAAAGCCGATGGCACCACCCTCGGCGCCGACAATGGCATTGCCATTGCCATGGCCATGACCGCCGCACTGGATCAAAAAATTCAACATCCGCCACTGGAATTGTTGTTCACCGTGGATGAAGAAACCGGTCTCACCGGCGCCAATGCCCTGGAGCCAGGCTTTATCCAGGGGAAAATTTTGATCAATCTGGATTCGGAGGACGAAGGCGTATTCACCGTGGGCTGCGCGGGCGGAGTCAACACCAAAATTGATCTACCACTGGCCTTTGAACAAGTGCCCGCCAATTTCAAGCCGTATCAATTGCAAGCTGGCGGTATGAAGGGCGGTCATTCTGGGGTCAATATCAAAGAAGAACGGGCCAATGCCATAAAAGTGCTCGCAAGGGTATTGGACCATCTTCAGACCAAGGTCAGCTTGCGACTCGCCGACCTCGCTGGCGGACGCGCCCACAACGCCATTCCCCGTGACTGTCAAGCCGTTATTTTCATTCAGCCCAAACAAGAGAAGGAATGCCAAGATGCCATCGCTGAAATGGAACAGGTGCTGAAAAATGAATTCAAAAACACCGACCCGGATCTAAAATTGACCCTGGATCCAGCGACCAACACCAAATATCAGCATGTAGTTACCACCAAGGATGCCCAGCGGCTCATCGATCTCATTCTGGCGCTGCCGCATGGCGTGGCCGCCATGTCTACCGACATTCCAGGGCTGGTGGAAACGTCCAATAATGTGGCCAATATAAAAATTGAAAATCAAACCGCGAAACTGCTGAGCAGCCAGCGGAGCTCGGTGGTTTCACGACTGAAGGCGCACACCAACCGCATCGAAGCCATTGCCCGTTTGGCCGGCGGCACCGCCCAGAGCGGCGACGGCTATCCACCGTGGCCACCCAAAATGGATTCGCTTCTGCTGGACAAAAGCAAGAAATTGTACCAGCGGCTATTCCATAAAGAACCGGTGGTCGAGGTCATCCATGCTGGTCTGGAGTGCGGCATCATTGGCGACCGCAATCCAGGGATGGACATGATTTCCATCGGCCCCGATCTGAAAAATCCCCACTCGCCCGATGAAAAGATCAAAATCAGCGCCATTGGCAAAGTGTGGGACTTTCTGGTGGCGTTATTGAAAGAGCTAAAGACCGAGATGGCGTAGCGCCAGGGTTTCATCTCTGACCGCTACTCGGGTGACGCCTGAAATTTCAGCAAATAGACGGGAGCAGATGCGCTATCTGCTCCCGTTTTGTATTGAACCGAAATTTCTGAGATGGATTGGAGCACCAAAAAATCATAGGCTTGTGCTCACGAAATACACGAAAGGACACGAAATCTAAACGCCCAAAAATGCTCTTCGTGTATTTACCGGTGCCTAATGGCGCTATCCTTGCTAACAATCCATCCTCATTTCAGAAATTTAAACTCAATAAATCAGTCAACAATTTTTCTCTCGGCAGTGATGGCCCTGGCAGTAATTCAGCGAAAGCGGAACATCTTGCTGACCAGAAAAATCCGACCGGCGCAACGATCCCACTGGCTGCTTAGGCCCATCGCTGCGCGCTAATTATGCCTCCTTCGGCCAATTTTTTTCTTTGAGATACCAACCGGTAGCATCCAGCAGCAATGATTGCATGCCCGCCACCATCTGGTACGGATCGAGCACAAAACCATCCTGCAACTGGACGCTGTAAAACAACTCCATTACCATTTTTTCCAGATAGGCATCTTTCGGATCATTTTGAAAAATGGTCAGCAGGTTCGAAATCAGTTCATGCGTACCATTGATCTCCAGAATTTTCTTCACCGGCGGGGTGTCTTTGTTAATCACCTGCAGAATTTTTTGCATCTGGGAAGAGATACTAGTATCTTTCGAGACCAGCACCGCGGGGCTATCCGTCAGCCGATCCGACAGACGAACCTCCTCGACCCGGTCACCCAGAATATTTTTGATGCGGGTACACAGCTTCTCCAATTCCCGGCGGTCGTGCTGTTTCACCTGATCCTTCGGTGACTCTTGTTCTTGCTCCGTCTCGCCCGCTTTAATCTCCTGTAGCGCCTTCAAATCGGCCTGGTCCGCCGAGACCAGTTTCTTGTTCTTAAATTCCCCTAATCCCGCAAAGACAAATTCATCAATCGGATCGAAGGAATACAGCACCTCGATGCCCTTGCGCTTGAAAATCTCCAGATGGGGATCGCGCTCGATCGCCTCCCGATTAACTCCAGAAAGGTAGTAAATTTCGGTCTGACCATCTTTCATCCGACCGATGTAGTCGTCCAGCGAACACACGCTGGCTTCATCGCTTTGGGCAGATGAATTGTAGCGAAAGAGTTCGGCCACTTTTTCCCGGTTCGAAAAATCGGTGTAGCCCTCTTTGAGGATTCGACCAAATTGCTGCCAGAATTCTTTATATTTATCGGCCTCATCCCTGGCCATATCTGCCAGATGCGACAGGATACGTTTAACCAACAGGCCCCGGATTTTGATGATGGTCATATTCTCCTGCAGCGTCTCGCGCGAGATATTCAATGGCAAATCTTCTGTGTCGACCACGCCCTTTACAAAGCGCAAATAGGATGGCAAGAGATCTTTGTTCTCCGTCTGGATCAGGATACGTTTGACGAATAGGTTAACCCCATGTTCGCGTGGGCTGAAGCCTAAAATTTCATAATTCGTTTTAGGAAAAAACAACAAAGCGTTCAATTGAATGGGCGCATCGGCGGAGAAATGCAGCCAGCTCAACGGCTCTTCCGAAGTATTGGCAAAGAATTTGTAGAACTCCTGGTATTGTTCATCCTTGATGGAAGTCTTTGGTTCGCGCCAGATCGCCGAGATTTTATTCACCTGCTCGCCGGCCAATTTGATTGGGAATGGGACAAAATTGGAATATTTTCGGATCACGCTTTCGATGCGAAATTTTTCGGCAAATTCAACCGCATCGTCCTTCAGGTGCACCACAATTTTGGTTCCCCGCGGCGCTGGCCCGGCGGGCTCGATCGTGAAGGTTCCCGTTCCATCGCTCTGCCACTGCCAGGCAGTTTCATCTTTTAAATAGGAGCGCGTGGTAATGACCACATTATCCGCGACCATATAGACCGAATAAAATCCAACCCCAAACTGGCCAATCAACGTGGGTCCCTGCGGGGTGTCTTTGACAGCGCTCTTCAAAAATTCCGCCGATCCGGAATGCGCAATCGTGCCAATATTCTTGACGAGCTCATCACGCGTCATGCCGATCCCCGTATCGGTAATGGTGAAGGTCTTCTTGTCCTTGTCCAGCTCGAGGCTGATCTCGAAGGGCAGATCCGGCTGATAGATTTCCGTTCCGCGCAGACTCTCGAACCGCACCTTGTCCAGTGCATCGGACGCATTGGATACCAATTCGCGGACGAAAACCTCTCGATTCGTGTACAATGATTTGGCCAGAATGTCCAGTAACTGTTTGACTTCTGCTTTAAATTTATAGGTTTTGGTTTCGGGTTTTGCTTCTTCCATAACTCACACCTCCATCGTTCGATCACATCAGAAATTTCTACCGGCTGATTCTATCCAATAAAAGTGTGTATTAATAAGAATTTCTTCCCAAAAAGTCAAGAGAAAATTTTGTTGCATCCGCTCGAGCACAAAAACGGATGGATGGGGCAATCTGCCGGATTGCTGGAAGCCCGTTCCGGAACATTTTAAATTCTACTTCTGTTCAATGTGCAAATTAACAACGCTGGTTTTAACCAAAGAGGATTTAAATTTTATGCCATTGAAATTCACTCGATTCGCAGGGCTGGTGACATTGGTTATTATCTTGCTGTCCAACTGTTTTTTCCTCTCAGGTTGTGGCTCGCAGGTCGCCTCTCGCAAAAATGAAGGGCCAAAATCGGAGCAGGCTCTGGCCGCCGAGCAGCAGGCATTGGCTCAGGGACGCCAGATGTGGTTCGATCCAAACCTTGGTAGCAATGGTCGCAGTTGCGAATCCTGCCATCCTAACGGCGAAATCACTCGCGCCGAAAACTATCCCCGCTATAAACATGTGCTTCGAACCATGGCCACACTTTCGATGACACACAATTTCGCCGTCGTCAACGAAAGCAAAGGCCAACCCTGGACCTTAGGCAGCGAGCCTGCCAATGCCCTGGTGCTATACGTCACCTTTCTGGCCAATGGCAAATCCATCCGCATGGAAGGTCCCAAAGATTACAAAGATGAATGGGTGAAACGGGGAAAGGCCGCATTCTTCGACTCCGGACTCGGAACCAATGGGATGAGTTGCGCCAATTGTCATGTCAACACGCGTGCGAAAAATCGAACCGCCGAACCGCAGCCAATCGTTCCCTTGGCTGGGGTTGCTGCCACCTATCCCCGATATCGCCCGGCAATGGACAGAGTAGTGACGCTGGAACAACAGATCAACTGGTGTCTCGAAAAAAAACTGAATGGCTCTCCCCTACCCCTGGATGACCAAACCATCGTTGCGTTGTCCTGTTATCTAACATTTTTGAGCGAGGGGAAAAAAATCGCAGTTGCTAAAATAAAATGAATGGATCGACCGATATGTCCTTTTTCAATCACATCAACGGTGCCGGAACTCGCCGGACATTTCTGCAGCTTTTAATGGCGACAATGGGAGTGCTGTTTTTTCCATTGAAAAGCCTGGCCAGGAAATTCTGGCCGGTGCGTAGCATAGAAAAAACGCCACCCCCATTTGAGCCGGTCACCTGGCGGCTCACCGTCACAGGCCTGGTGGAACATCCGGCATCATTCAGCCTGGATGATTTGAAAAAAATGCCACTCACCCGCCAGACCTCTGATCTGGACTGTGTCGAACGCTGGTCGGTACGAAAATTGAACTGGGAAGGGATCCGTTTGCAAACAATCATCCACCAGGTGCGGCCGTTGCCAGAGGCGCAATTTGTTACCTTCCATTGCGCCGGCGGTGTCTATTCCGAAAGTTTAACCATGGATCAGGCAATGGCCGATAATGTGCTGCTGGCCTTTGGGGTAGATAACCAGCCCCTAACCCCGGACCATGGTGCACCGCTGCGATTGGTCGTGCCCGGCTTTTGGGCTTATAAAAGCGCCAAATGGATCGAACGGATAGAATTTTCAAAGGTCCAACACAGCGGCTATTGGGAGCAGCGAGGCTATGACATAAATGGGAAGGTACCGGCAAAAAAGCACTGATCCACATCCCGATATTTTTTGAAACGAATCGGATATTGGAGCCATCGAAACCAGGCCTTTGAACCTAAGTACACCATTTCCTAATTTCTTGTTGAGCTATTAAAAGCTTTACAGCTTAATCCCATTCTGCTGAAATATTCACAGCGAGACGGAATTAAATTCGTTGGACACGATTTTATTTCCGTTACCAAAGTTCGGTTTAATAGACCAAATCCATTAGACCTTATTAACCTTAGTAGCCT
>CAZYNP010000025.1:64015-78597 GCA_964647995.1 uncultured Cytophagia bacterium | reverse complement strand
ATCCTGGCGAAGGTTCGGAACCGTCGCCAGGTTAAAGCTGGAATTGGAGGAAAACAAATGAAAAATATTCTTTTGGTTTTTATGTTGGTTTTTACATGTATGAATCCGCCACAGCATCAGAAACTTCCTTTGCTCAAAATCAGCGCTCAGGAGGATTGCACGCCTTAGCTTAATGGTTCATGATAAGTTGGTCTCAGAATTGAAAGGCCTCAGAATTTGATTTTTGGATTGCGACCTGTTTTTCAAAATAGCATGCTTCAGAATGCTTGCATATCTTAGCCTGATGGTTTACCATCAGGCGCTCAGGATGATTGCATATCTCAGCCTGATTGTTCACTATCAGGCGCTTCTTGTTAATCATCTGACATTATTAAATTGGAGGGATCAAAATGAAACAAATTCTATTCGCTGCGCTGTTTGCTTTGTCCTGTGTATCTCCGTCGCCGAGGGAGAAACTTCCACGGTTGAAAATCAGCGAGGATCATCGCTACATTGTCACAGAAGATAATCAGCCATTTTTCTGGTTGGGTGGCACGGCCTGGGAGCTTTTGCATCGCCTGGATAAAGATGAAACCATGATGTATTTGAAAGATCGGGCTGGCAAAGGCTTCACCGTCATCCAGACCGTGATCCTGGCGGAACTGGATGGACTGAACACGCCGAACGCTAATGGCGATTTGCCATTGGTCGATAACGATCCGACCAAACTCAACGAAGCCTATTTTGCCCACGTCGATTGGGTGGTGGCGCAGGCAGAACAATTGGGTCTCTACCTGGGGCTGCTGCCGACCTGGGGCGATAAATGGAACAAGAAATGGGGCGTTGGTCCCGAGATCTTCACGCCCGAAAATGCCAAAATCTACGGCGAGTTACTGGCTAAAAGATACGTCGGCCACAACAACATCATCTGGATTCTGGGCGGCGATCGTTTGCCCGAAACAGACACGCAAGCCCAGATCGTTCGAGCATTAGCCCGTGGCATCCGCAACATTGATCATAGCCATCTGATCACCTATCACCCCTGGGGCGGGACAAAAGCGACGGATGCTTTTAATGAGGATTGGCTGGACCTGGACATGTTTCAAACTGGCCACGATCGGCGGGCCAGGGATTTTGAATTCGTTCGGCAGAGCCGAGCGGTTTCGCCCCCACGGCCTGTCATCAATGGCGAGCCCCGCTATGAAAATCATCCCAATCGCTTTGACGCTAAAAATTATGGCTGGATGGATGACTCGGATGTGCGCAGCGCCGCCTATTGGACCATGCTTGCTGGTGCGGCTGGCTATACTTACGGCTGCCACGACATCTGGCAGATGTTCGACATCCAGCGGGAGCCAATCAACGGCGCCCGCACCAGTTGGCAGGAATCCATTCATCTCCCTGGCTCAAAACAGTTGCGGTTCATGAAATCATTGCTCACCTCTTTCCCCTGGCAGGAGATGACGAACGACCAGTCTTTGATTCTCAATGCAAACCCAGAGGACTCCAGCTATGTGATTTGTGCCATGGGCAAGAAGCGAGATTTTGTCCTGGCCTATACTCCCATGGGCAAGCCGCTGACCATCGATTTATCAAAAATGAATGCTCAAAAAGTGGTTGCCTTCTGGTACAATCCCAGGGATGGCAAATCCAGAAAAATTGGCGAATATGCCACCACGGATAAGCCCGAATTTGCCCCCTGGTCGATCGGCAGGGGCAGCGATTTTGTGCTGGTCATTATGGATGTCGCCGCCAAATATCGTTTACCAGATTAAACTGATCTTAAAAAAATTGTCTGAATTCTCTCTTAGAAGTATTACCTGGCCGCCAACTGGTGGGCGGGCGGATTCGCCAAGTTAAATTTCAACCTAAATTTCTAAAATGAACCATGACCATGGAAAATGATAACTCTTTGCCCACGAAATACACGGAATAACACGAATGACCAAAAATAAAAAGTGCGTTCGGTGGGGCAATTATTGACAATCGTTTCCATTCTGCAATATTAAGTATTAATCAATTCTGAGCGCTTTCAATCCGCTAGGAGGCGGACCGCCTACTGGCGGTTCTGCGGGAAAAGAAATAATAGGGACACAAAAATGGAACAACCACAAAAACCTTTTTGGCCTTAGAACCGCCAAGGGGCGGTGCGCCTTTTAGCGTAATGAAAGGTCACAGAAAAAAATAAAGATGAATTCTGAGTCCTTTCAATTCTGAGACCAAATAATTGTCGACTTCATTTCCATGGGATTCCAATGCGCCGAAGGGCGGACCGCCTACTGGCAGTTCTTCAGGAGAAAAATAAGGCCACAGAAACGCTACTGCCAACGAAAAATCTTTAGGTTTCAGAAATAAAAGGTCACTGAAAAAATATAACCTAAATTTCTAAAATGAACCGTGATGATGGAAAATGATAACTCTTTGCCCACGAAATACACGGAATGACACAGATGACCAAAAATAAAAAGCGCTTTCAGCGTTGTTTCGTGTGTTCGGTGGGGCAATTATTGATAATCACTTCTATTTTAGGATTTCAGGAAAAAAAAATTGGCTTGAATTGGCGAAATTAGCAGTCAAAGCCTTTTACAAGAAACCCATGAAATCAAAACAAAATGAGCATGCTCCAATGAAAAAAACTTTTCTCCTCATTCTGTTGCTGATAGCCACGAAGCTATCGGCTCAACCCTATCCTTTTCAGGATATCAATTTATCCGATGAAGCTCGACTGGATAACTTGATTTCGCTCATGAGCCTCGATGAAAAGATCGCCCATCTCGCCAGTCGCCTGCCTGGGGTGCCACGATTGGGATTAAAAGGCACTCGAATCATGGAGGGACTGCATGGGCTGGCGTTGAGTGGGCCTGCCAACTGGGCTGTCAGAGGCAAAGGCGAGGCGCCAACAACCACCTTTCCCCAGGCGTATGGTCTGGCGCAGACGTGGGATCCCGACCTGCTGCAAGAAGTAGCTGCGTGGGAGGCTTACGAATGCCGCTTTCTCGCTCAAAATCCCAATTATAAAAGTGCGGGTCTGATTATTTTGGCGCCCAATGCCGATCTCGGTCGAGATATTCGCTGGGGTCGAACCGAAGAGTGTTACGGCGAAGATGCATTTCTAACGGCAAAACTCACCACGGCTTTTGTCAAAGGGTTGCAGGGCGATCACCCGAAATATTGGAAAACCGCCTCGCTCATGAAACATTTCCTCGCCAATAGCAATGAAAACGAACGCTTCATCAATTCTTCTGATTTCGACGAGCGGCTTTTTCATGAGTATTATGGCTATGCTTTTTACCAGGGCATCGTAGCAGGAGGTTCCCGTGCCTTTATGGCCGCTTACAATAAGTACAATGGCATTCCCTGCGCCGTGCACCCTGTGCTCAAGAACGTGGCCGTGAGGCAATGGGGGCAGAACGGCATTATCTGTACCGATGGTGGCGCTTTCCGCCTGTTAGTGGAGGCGCACCATTATTTCGATGATCTGGAGCAAGCGGCAGCGGCCTGTATCAAAGCGGGGATTACCATGTTTCTGGATTTTTATCAACCCCATCTAAAAAAAGCGCTGGAGAAAGGGCTGGTCAGCGAGGCAGAAATCGATCAGGCGCTAAGAGGGAATCTACGGGTGATGTTGAAACTCGGGCTGCTGGACGAAAATCCTCAGAATCCTTACTCCACGATTGGCCTGGCCGACACCCTGCGCCCGTGGGAGAAAGATGAGGCCAGGGCACTGGCACGAAAGGCAACGGTCAAATCGGTCGTTTTGCTAAAGAACGAAAAGAACCTCTTGCCTTTGAAAAAAGATCAATTGAAATCCATTGCTGTGATTGGTCCCAGCGCCGATTTGGTGGTCTCGGATTGGTATTCAGGCACACCGCCGTATCGTGTCTCTATCCTCGCTGGGATCCGAAAGGCGGTGGCCAACCAAGTGGCGATACATTTCGCCTTAAGCAACAAAGCGGATTCCGCTGTCATTGCTGCCAGACAATCGGATGTCGCCATCGTCTGTATCGGCAATCACCCGTTGAGCCATGGATTGGAATGGGGCAAAAATCATGTCTTCAGCGATGGTCGGGAGGCCATCGATCGGCAGGCGATTTCGCTGGAACAGGAAGACCTGGTGAAACTGGTGAAAGCAGCTAATCCCAGAACCGTGCTGGTACTGGTATCCAGTTTCCCTTATGCCATCAACTGGTCGAAAGAAAATGTCCCTGCCATTCTGCACGTCACGCAATCCAGCCAGGAGTTGGGCAACGGGCTGGCTGACGTGCTCTTTGGAAATGAGAGCCCAGCGGGACGGTTGGTGCAGACCTGGTCCAGATCTATTGACGAACTGTTGCCAATTCTGGAATACGATATCCGCAAAGGTCGCACCTATCTTTATGATCCGCACGAGCCGTTATTTGCGTTCGGGTATGGATTAACCTATACCACTTTTGCCTACAAAAAGATCGAGGTCTCGAAACCATCAATCAAACCAGGCGAAACCATTGACGTCAAAGTCACGATAGCCAATACAGGCAATTTTGATAGCGATGAAGTGATCCAATTGTACGCCAGCTTCCCCGAGTCAAAAGTGGAGCGCCCGAAGACGGCATTGAAAGGCTTTCAGCGGGTTCATGTTCCAAAGGGCACAACCAAAACTGTCGCCATTCCGCTGGCAGCCGATGATTTGTGTTACTGGGATGTCGACCAGCAGCAGTTTGTGCTGGAGTCTGGCAGGATCAAACTCTCAGTGGGGCCAGCATCGAATGATCTGCGGGTGTTTGCCGAAATTAGAGCCGAATGAACTTTTAAATATCAGTTAACTGAAAGAGGAGAGGATATGGACAAACGAATCATTTTTTTGTGTTTCTCTCTATTCATAATAAAGGCTTTTGCTCAAAATCCAATCGTTCCGCCAGGCGTATATTTTGCTGATCCTGCGGCCCATGTTTGGAACGATGGCAAATTGTATGTCTATGGCTCGGTGGATGAAAGCACTGGTTATTATTGTTCGTGGCGCTATCATGTTTTGTCGTCTGCTGACCTGATGAAATGGGAGCTCTTTGACAACAGTTTTGCGTCTAAGGGTCCAAATGATCAGGTCCTCGAAAGCGATCAATTATTATTTGCGCCCGACTGTCAATTTAAAGATGGTAAGTATTACCTTTACTACTGCCTGCCCGATCGTGAATTTACCGAAGGTGTAGCAATTAGTTCAAGCCCAACTGGGCCATTTGCCAACGGCAGAAACATAAATCTTTATGGCTATAATCAAATCGATCCCTGCGTTTTCATTGATGATGACGGGCAGGCGTATTACATCTGGGGACAGTTTACAGCAAAGATGGCAAAGCTAAAGCCCAACCTGATCGAGATCGATGCAACCACCATTCGGGATAGTGTGCTGACCGAACGGGAGCATTTTTTTCACGAGGGTAGTCATTTAGTGAAGCGAAATGGCATTTATTATTTCATCTATGCCCACCTGGGCCGAGCCGACATGCCCACCTGCATTGGCTATGCCACCAGCCGCTCTCCCATGGGGCCGTACAAATACGGTGGTGTGATCATTGATAACGACCACTGTGATCCTGGGGTCTGGAATAATCACGGCTCGATCGTGGAATTCAATGGACAGTGGTATGTAATTTATCATCGCTCGACGCACAATTCAAAGATGATGCGCAAAGCCTGTGTGGAGCCGATTTTCTTCAATGAGGACGGCAGCATTGGTGAGGTGGAGATGACCTCACAGGGTGCAGGTCCGCCGCTGGATGCGCTATCCCAAATCGATGCCGAACGGGCTTGCTTGCTGTTCGGCAATGTGAGAATTCAGGCGTTTGCTTCCGATAATGAGGAATTGGCGGGAATTCAAAATAATGATCGGGCGGCATTTAAATATATCAACTTTGGCGATGGTGTGGACAGTGTAACCTTTCGAGTAAAGCCTGGGAAAAGATTTGCAAAAATCGATCTGGCCCTCGACATGCCATGGCACCAATCCATTGGCAGTGTTGATATTCCAGGAGCTGAACAGGGAAAATGGCAAAATATCACCGTAGCTCTAAAAAGCAATAGCGGGGTGCATGCGCTGTGGCTGAGATTTTATGGTGAGGAAGGGGAACTGTTTTCGATGGATTGGTTCAGGTTTTCAAAGCAATAAAATAATATCCCAATACCTATCAATCAAAAATATAGCAGAATGATTAATAGCAGAATAATTTTATTATGCTGTTGAATAATAAGATTCAATTTTGCGGGGTTAATTCTTTGCTTTGACTATTCTCATTTAGTGAGATGGCATCAATGCATCGACCTTTTAATCAGTCTAAAAGAAATTATGAAATTGTATACTAAGGTCAACACGGACAACTGGGTTTAATCCATCCGAATGGCAGATAATAAACCTTATTGACATTAGTAACAAGCCAGACTCAGCAAAGCACGAACCTTATTAGCTTATCAGGAACATAGTTTAAAAGAAAAATAAGCGAATAAGGTTAAACCCTGGTGGATCATGATAGGCTATTAAGGTCAATAAGGTCTAATGGACTTAATCTATTAAACTGGACTTTAAAAACTTACTATTATCAGAAATAAAATTGTGCCAAGCAAGATAAATTCTTACTGAATTAGAGTATTTTAACAGGATGGGATCAAGGGGTAAACCTTTTAATGATCCTGAAACAATTTAATGAAACAGTTTAACAAAGAAATCCAATCGATAATTTTAACTCACAAGGGGATTCCATGAAAATGAATTATGCCCTCATCATTGCTCTGCTGCCGCTGGTTTTTAGCTTCTGCGATAGCAGGCGATCTGATAAACCAGAACATTCTCCCGCCAGTTTCAATACCTTTCAGCAATTGGCGGATCATTTTAAAAATCCGCCCGCACCATATCGCCCCATGGCCTTCTGGTCATTGAATGGCAAACTGGAAGCAAAGGAGCTGGATGTTCAGTTGCAAGAGTTCAAAGACAAAGGTTTTGGCGGCGTGTTCCTGCATCCCCGTCCTGGTCTGATTACGGAATATCTCTCTGAAGAATGGTTCAGGCTCTGCCAGCACGTCATGGAAGAAGGTCGGGAGTTGGGACTGGAGACGTGGCTGTACGACGAAAATTCGTTTCCCAGCGGCTTTGCTGGCGGCCATGTTCAGGATCGGATGCCCGAGTCCTATAATCAAGGCATTGGTTTGAGAATGCACAGGGTGGCTGTCTTGCCCGATTCTTTGGCCAGGTATAAAGTCATCTTGCTGGAAGAAAATGGAAAATTCAGGGACGTTACGGCCAGCGTCCAAAATATGAGCAAAAAAGGTGCATACGTTCTATTCGAATTGGTGCATGGACAAGCCTCGCCCTTTACGGCTGGCTTCCCTTACGTTGACCTTTTGGTCGATGGCGTGACCGATACATTTCTGAACGCCACCATGACTGGCTACGAAAAATTTCTGGGGAACGAGTTCGGCAAACTGGTGCCTGGAATTTTCACCGATGAGCCCAATCTCGATCATGGCGTCCCAGGCGATGCGATCCGCTGGACGCCAAAACTTTTCGAGAGATTTGAACGAGATTGGGGTTACAATTTGGCCGAATGTTTGCCAAGCCTGGTGGAGGAAATTGGCGACTGGCAAAGGGTGCGGCACAATTACTATCAGACGCTGCTGCAGCTTTTCATCGACCAATGGGCCAGGCCGAATTTTGAATATTGTAAGGCAAAAAATCTCGTCTGGACGGGACATTATTGGGAGCACGAATGGCCCAATCCTGTTTTTGGCGGCGATAACATGGCCATGTACGCCTGGCATCAGATGCCTGGCATCGACATGCTGTTCAACACCCGAACCGAGCGGCCCGATCAATTTGGCAACAATCGGGCAGTCAAAGAATTGATCAGCGTTGCCAATCAAATGGGCTGCGCCAGAACCCTGTCCGAGACCTACGGCGCTTCGGGCTACGAATTGACTTTCGAAGACATGATGCGCAACGGCAACTGGGAGTTTGCTCTGGGCGTTAATTTCATGACCCAGCATCTTTCCTATTATTCTATCCAGGGCACGAGAAAGTACGACTTTCCCCAGACGTTTTCTTACCATGCGCCTTATTGGGAGCAATATCGAGAACAAAATGATTATTTTGGCAGGCTGTCGCTGGCGCTGGCTTCGGGACAGCAAATCAACCGCATTCTCATTATCGAACCGACGAGCTCTACCTGGATGTATTTTTCCCGATCAGGTTCACATAAACGGTTCGCTGAAATCAGCAAGGATTTCGAGCGCCTGGTCGATGAACTGGAACAGATGCACATCGAATATGATCTGGGCTGTGAAAATATCATCAAAGATCATGGCAGGGCGGCTGACGGAAAATTCGTCATTAACAAGAGGAGCTACGAGTTGGTGATCCTTCCGCCAGGAACGGACAATCTGAACCAGCCTACGGTTCAGTTGTTGAAAGGATATCTGGAGCAGAGCGGCAGGGTCATCTCGTTCCAGGGAGAAATCGGGTTTGTGAACGGGGCTGCTTCCGATGAGTTGAAAAAATTGCAGGAGGGCTATCGACCTCAATGGCGACAGGCTTCAGCGCTTTCTGAGGTGGCAGAAGAATTAATGCCGCAGGGCTTTCGAGTTTTGAATCCGAAATCGTGCGGCGGTGAATTGTATCATCAGCGCCGCATCTTTGCGGATGGCCAGTTGGTTTTCTTTACCAATTTTAGCCCCGATCAGCCGTCAAGGGCTTCGGTAAGCATCGTGGGGAATCATCTACTGTGGCTGGATTTGATCAACGGCGAAATTTTTACCTATCCCGCCCAACACGAGGGTCACAAGCTGCAATTTGAAATTGAACTTCAGCCAGGCGCAGGGAAACTATTTTTTGCGGCTGAGAAGAAATGTAATTTCAAGTCCTATCAACCGCTGCCTGCCAACGCCGCCAGGATCAATGCCGACGGAGCGATGGTCAGCCATCGGCTGTCGCCAAATAGCCTGATGCTCGATTTCTGCAACCTGACGGTAAATGGCAAAACCTATTTTGACATGAACTATTATGACGCTGCCATGGAGGTTTTCCGTCAGCACGGCATCGAACGGGGAAATCCCTGGACCGTGGCGGTTCAATTCAAATCAACCTTCGTGGATGCGGACACCTTTGCCGCCGAAAGCGGTTTCGAGGTGGAATATCCCTTCGAGGTGGAGCGGGATTTGGAGGCTGAAAAACTGACGGGGATAAAACTGGCCGTGGAGTTGCCCCATCTCTATCGGGTGTTGGTCAACGGGACTGAAGTGAAACCAACTCCTGGGGAATGGTGGCTGTCCCGAGAAAATGGTGTTTATGCCATTGGCCATGAGGTAAAACAGGGTCAGAATTCGATCAAATTGATTTGCCGACCCATGTCCATCTTTGCTGAAATCGAGCCTGTTTTTCTGCTCGGCGATTTTGCGGTCCAAGCATCTGTTAGAGGCTTTGTCATCGCCAATCCACAACGTTTGACAATCGGATCGTGGAAGAATATCGGGCTGCCAACGTATACGGACGCCGTGGAATACACGAAGGTGTATGAGTTCGACCAGAAGTGCCATGAATGCATGGTTCAATTGGGAAAATGGTCTGGGACCGTGGCCGAGGTACTGGTCAACGGGCGAACAGCAGGCCTGATTTACCACCAGCCATATCAATTGGCCATTACGGATCTCATCACTGAGGGACAAAATACGATTTCGGTCAGGGTAATCGGTTCCCTAAAAAATATTTTGGGGCCGTTTCATCAGCAGCAGACTCGTGGGCTGGTGACCCCGTGGAGCTGGAAATTTCCGCCCAAACACCAGCCAGCAGGACACGATTATGCGCTGGTGGATTACGGTTTGTTCGAGGAGTTTGAGGTCTGGGCTGCTTACTGATTCCATCGCTCCAGGCGATGGAATCAGTAGAGAAAGCTGACCGCTAATTGCACGAATTAAACCAATTCCGCTAATTCTCTCATTAGCGAAATTCGATTAATTGGCTGAATTAGCGGTCAGAAAATTTCGGTTCGTTGGGATTCAAATTGACCATTCAGGTGCAAAATGATGCCTGTTATGAGATGTTTAACTGCCAATTATGCGAATTAGACCAATTACGCTAATCCGATAATGGAATGATCATTAAATTAGGATAATTGGTCTCAGAACCGCCAGTAGGCGGTCCGCCTCCTGGCGGATTGAAAGGTCTCAGAATTTGTTTTATCTCTTTCAGCGACCTTTCATTACACCAAAAGGCCATAGGCATCAACCTAAGATTGTTTATTTTTCATTGTTCTAATAATTGAAAACCCACATCCCCCTAAATCCCCCCGCCAACTGGCGGGGGGACTTTTGAGGATTCCCACCTTTGAAGGGGGGCCAGGGGGGATGTCAGATTACTAGCGCTAATTGCCAAAAAGGCAGAGCGCCCATTGGCTTTTTTGAGTCCAAATAATTTTTTCGGTGATTGTTCCATTTCTGTGGTCTAATTTTTAATTCAGAAAAAAGGAACAGCCGCCGATTGAAAAATAAACCCTGTTTTAAATTTCAGGTTTAAAATCAAAGGGAATCATGACGAGAATAAAATTCCTTTGCGTTTTGATGCTCTCTACCTATTTAGCTTCTCTTTTTTCCCAAGCATCTTTGAGCCAAGTGCCCATCGCCCCAAAAATCCTTGAAAAGCCCTGGGACGCCCAATGGATCACTGCTACGGAAGGCATGTACAATTTGCAGGGCGAAGACTTTTTTCTATTCAAAAAAACCTTTCGGTTGGAAGCTGTCCCTGAAAAATTCATCGTCCATGTCTCGGCAGACAACCGTTATCGCCTGTATGTCAATGGCATTTTGGTCGGGCATGGGCCTGCGCAGGGCACGATTGTCAACTGGCAGTTCGATAGCTATGACCTCGCCAGTTTCTTGCAGGCGGGCGAAAATGTCATTGGCAGCGAGGTCTGGCAATGGGGCGACAAAAAGCCCTGGACCCAGCTTTCACACCGCACCGCTTTTGTCCTGCAGGGCAATGGAGAGATCGAGGCGGTCGCCAATACGAATGAGAGCTGGCTGGTGCAAAAATGCGATGCTGTATCATTTTTCAAACTATCCGCCGCTGAATTTCCACATACCACTGGCGTTGGACCAGGCGAATGCTGGGACCTGGACAAATATCCGTTTGGCTGGAATTTGCCGCATGGCTCATCAAAGGGATTTATAACCGCCACGGCCTTGAACCAGGCTCGGCCCGCCAATCTTCAAACGAACCAGTATGAATGGCGGCTCTATCCCCGTCGCATTCCATTTCTGGAAGAAAAGGAAACGAGATTTACCCGAGTTATCAGGAAAGACCCCAGCATCGCTGAAGGGATATTGTTCGGTCAGGAGGCCACAATTCCAGCCCATCAAACAGCATTGCTCTGGATCGAACATGAACGGCTCGTCAACGGCTATCCAATATTGAAGGTTTCTGGTGGCAGGCATTCCACTATTCGGATCACCTATGCCGAGGCGCTGATGGATGAAAATTTTCAAAAAGCCGAGCGCCATCGAATCGAGGGCTTGCAATGTCGAGGCTTGTACGACGTATTCGTTCCCGATGGAGGGACGAATAGGGTGTTCAAACCGCTGTGGTACCGAACGTTCCGCTTCGTGCAATTGGCAATTGAGACTGCCGACGAACCGTTGCGCATCCATGACGTTTACTTTCTATCGTCAGCCTATCCGTTCCCATTGCGATCTTCTTTTGAATGCAGCGATAGCATGTTGAACCAAATTTTTGCGGTCGGCTGGTGGACGGCTCGGATGTGCGCCACCGATATTTACATGGATTGCCCCTATTATGAACGGCTGCAATATTTTTATGACAGCGCCGTGGCGGGCAAAGTTACCGCATTTTTTTCTGGAGACGCTCGCCTGCTGAGGAACGCCATCATCTACGGCCATGATTCGATGGGCGGCGGCGATCACATTATGTGCGCCAATCCGATCCAAGACGTCGGCAAGATCATTCCCTACTTCTCCATCGCCTGGATCGATATGATCTATGATTATCTCGTCCTCACTGGAAACGCCGCCGAAGTGGAAAACTGGAAGCATGCCATCGCTAAAATCATGCGCTGGTACATTTCTCATCTGAACTCGAACTATCTGCTCGGGCCAATGCCCTACTGGAATTTCGTGGATTGTAATGCGGAATGGCCCTGGGATCCAGCGAATGGCAGCATCTGCGAACCCACAGGAGCCAAAAGCGGAAACTCGGCCCTGCTCTCCCTGCAGTTCGTTTATGGGCTGGAGCGATCAGCCGCCATCCTCGATTTCCTGGGCGATAGGACAACGGCTGCCGAATTTCTTGACCTAACAGAAAAAATAAAGCAGGCGGTTTACCAGCTCTGTTACGATGCGCAACGCCAATATTTCGCCGAAACGCCAGCCAAAAACGTGTTCAGCCAGCACACCAACACACTTGCGGTTCTGCTGGGTTGTGTCCAGGGCGATGAGGCCACCGATCTGCTGCATCGGCTGATCACTGATCCCGACCTGCTGCCAATGTCGCTACAGTTTCGGCGTTTCTATTATCAAGCCTTGCTGAAAACTGGGCTGGCGCAAGAATATATTCCCCATCTGGAATCCTGGCGGACGCTGCTCAAACAGGGCTTTACCACATTTCCAGAATATCCCGATTTACAAACCAGAAGCGACTGCCACGCCTGGAATTCGTTTCCCGCTTACGATTTAATTTACATCGTCTGTGGCATTCGGCCCAAGGGATTTGGCTTCAAGGAGTTTGAAATTCAACCTTCATTGGGCACATTGGCCTGGGCCAGAGGCTCTCTTTATCATCCTTCAGGAAACATTCGGATTGAAGTTTTTAATAAAAAAGGCAAATATTCGGGAACCGTCTTCCTCCCGCCTGGGGTCAAAGCCGAGCTGCATTTAGCTGACAGAAAGATACCTCTTGTCAGCGGTAAGCTGTCGAAGTTTTAAAAGAAACATTGTTGGTAGTTTTTTTAATGGCCAATCGAAGGAGAAAAAATGATGCAATTTATGAAGATGATTATCCTGTTGCACTTTGCATGTTTGGCATCTCTGTCCGCTCAGATTCGCCTGCATCCAGAGAACCATCATTATTTTGAATACAAAAAGCAACCCACCGTTCTGATCACTTCTGGCGAGCACTACGGAGCGGTCATCAATCTGGATTTTGATTTCGAGACCTATTTGAATACGCTTCACCAAATTGGATTAAATCACACCCGAATTTTCCTGGGCGATTATGTGGAAGAGCCCAATGCATTTTGTATCGAAAACAATACCTTAGCTCCAGCCGAAGGTCGATTCATCTGTTCCTGGCAGCGGAGTGAGGTTGCGGGATTTTCCCAAGGGGGCAACAAATTCGATCTGGATCGATGGGACCCCGCTTACTTTGAACGGCTGCATAAATTTATGTCAGCGGCTCAGGAAAAAGATATCGTGGTCGAAGCGGTATTATTCTTTGCAGGTTATTTGTACCAACATTCGCCATTGCACCATTCCAACAATATCAACAGTACGGATGAGATAACAGCAAAGCAGTACATGACCATTGAAAACGGCAATATCCTGGAACGGCAGAAGCAGTATTGCACGAAGCTGGTGGAAGAATTGAACAGGTATGATAATTTGATTTTCAATGTTGCCAATGAACCGTGGTTCGACAATCAGGAGCATCCTGGTTTTGCCAGTCCCCCGCCGCTGGCGACCAAAAAGTGGATCGAGCGTGTTTCCGATTGGATCGTGCAAACGGAGCGATCACTTCCCAAAAAGCACCTGATTTCTGTTGATTATACCAATGAGGGACAGATCATTCCTGAACATGAGCTAAATACCTTTTTCAAGAATATCTCTGTCTTTAATCATCACTATGACCGCAATGCCCAGTCGGTCAGATTAAATTATGCCAGAACCAATCGGGTCATGTCGTTTAATGAAACTGGGCTGATGCCACCCGTAACTCCCCAATACCGTATCCAGGGCTGGAAATATATATTTTCTGGTGGGGCGTTGTATAACAATCTCGATTATACTTTTCAAGTTGGTCATGAAGACGGTTCTGGCGGGACCGCTTTTACCTGTGAATGGTACAATGGCTGTACTGATCAGAATATGAAATATCAATTGGCCGCATTACTCAAATTTATAAGGACGATAAATTTCATTAAAATGAAGCCCGATTACCAGGCGGTTGCTTTGAACTATGGTGATGAAAATATTTATCCACTGGTCTGGGAGGGACACGAATATGCTGTTTATTTTGAAGGCGGCTCAAAAGCGAAAATCAAATTGCATGTTCCACCTGGAACCTGGCAGGTGAAATGGCTACAACCATCCGATTTGAAAGAACTGACAGTTGAAACAGTTGAAATCCAGCAAGGCTCACTCGATTTGATCGGTCCGAAATATACCGAAGATATTCTGCTGCTGGTCAGTGTTGTCAGCAGGTGACGATTTTTTGTGCCAAAGAATAATAAAAATTCAAGGGATAAATTCGGTAAGCATATCCGTTGGTCGCATCGATCCGTCGAGGAACATGATCTGCTCAAAGGCCCAACGGATAGATGAAACCAACGGATCAGAAGCCCCAAAATGACATCCGTTGG
>CAZYNP010000025.1:1889-63915 GCA_964647995.1 uncultured Cytophagia bacterium | reverse complement strand
AGCCCCAAAATGACATCCGTTGGGTTGTTTCTATCCGTTGGGCGCATCGATCCGTTGAGGAACATGATCTGGCCAACGGATAGATGAAACCAACGGATGAGAAGCAAAAAAATAACATCGGTTGGGTTGTTTCTATCCGCTGGGCGCATCGATCCGTCGAAAAACATGATCTGCTCAAAGGCCCAACGGATAGATGAAGCCAACGGATGTCTTTAAAAAGTTTTTTATCCGTTGGGTTGTTTCTATCCGTTGGGCGCATCGATCCGTCGAAAAACATGATCTGCTCAAAGGACCAACGGATAGATGAAACCAACGGATGTCTTTAAAAAGTTTTTTATCCGTTGGGTTGTTTCTATCCGTTGGTCGCATCGATCCGTTGAGGAACATGATCTGGCCAACGGATAGATGAAACCAACGGATGAGAAGCACAAAAATAACATCGGTTGGGTTGTTTCTATCCATTGGAAAAAAATTATTCTATTATCCAATATCATCATACGAGCGTTTTAAATAGCATAAAACGAGGACATCCATGAACCGACGAAATTTCATCCGCACATCGGCGCTAATTGGCGCTGGTTTACCGTTCTTGAAAAATAAAAAATCCACTGGCGCACAGGTAGAAGTCCTAAACGAAATCCCAGAAAAAGCCATCCTGGACACCCTGGAAAATGGCTATCTGAAATTCGATCTTTTCACTGATGGCTCCACGGTGATCACTGATAAGCCAGATGGCTATCGCTGGCACCAGGGACCCGTGGCCATCCAGGATTCCACCGAAATCGAAGATCATAACTGCTGGTTCCGAGGTGAGCGGAAGTATATGGAACAATACCCTGGCCGCTTTCTGGTGACCAAAGAGGGCAGCCATTTCCGTTTCACACTGTACGGTCGGCAGAACCGAGTGGTTGGTCGTTTTCTCTGCCAGATTGCGCTGGAAGGTGAATGGCTGACTTATCGATTGCTTTCCATCGATGAAAGCATCCCCAGTCTCATCTTTCCTGCGCCGATCGTTTGCGACGCTTCGGTCATCCCGCAGGGGGCGGGCAGGCTGGTAAAAAAGAGCAAAGAGCCCGACATCTGGAGCCGTGAATTCCTGCCATTTTACACCCATTTAAATATGCGCATGTTCGGCGGCATCAAGGATGGCATGGCGTGGATCGGCATTTATGGCGACCGCTCAGCCGATGCAGGGGCATTTTTGTATAATGGCCTGGTCAGTCCCGTCTGGCTGAAATCTCTGGGTCGCTGGCAGGGAGATTATCGCTTTCGTTTCCGATTTTTTAAGGGAGGCTATAACGAAATTGCCAGAGCCTACCGAGCCTACCTTCAGGAGAAGGGTGAGTTTGTGTCGCTGGCCGAAAAGGCGGAGCAGAACCCGCTGGTCGAGCGAATCAGTGGCGGAAGAATTTTGAGCTATTTCCAGGCGTCTCCTGGACTGAACTTGCGGACGGCTGAGGATTATCTGTTTACACCCGATCAAATTCAGAACAAACGGCTCCATAAGGAAATTCGTTTTACCCATGCGCAATTGAAAAAGTCCATCGACTATGCGAAACAGAGCGGGTTCGCTAAAGGACTGATCAACATTCGGGGTTGGATCAACGGCGGCTATGATTACTCGCACCCAGATATCTGGCCACCAGATCCCGATCTGGGGGATCACCGAGAATTGGCCCAGGTGATAGCTTCCGATCCGACGATTCCCTGCTGTCTACATGACAATTACCAGGATATTTACGATCACGTGCCTAGCTTCCCCAACGGCGTGCTCCGTCGTCCCGATGGCAGCCTGATGCCAGGCGGATTGTGGGCGGGCGGACAGGCGTACATGCTGAATTCCCGAGACAGTTTAAAGTATGTGAAGCGCAATTGGGAAAACATAAAATCCTTGCATCCCCAGGCCATGTTTCTGGACACAGTGACAGCGGCAAAGTTGCTGCAATCGTTCGAGCCAGGCAACACCCTGACACGACTGCAGGACCGTGAATTGAAAGCAGAAATCCTAAAATTCTATCTTGATTTGGGGCTGCTGGTTGGTAGCGAAGAGGGGGCTGACTTTGGTGTGCCTTATTGCCACTGGTTCGAAAACAGGCATGAGCGCAAAGCTGGCGAAACTATCCCCCTGTGGTCACTGGTGTTTCATGATGCGGCGTTCTGTGCTCGCTACACCACTTTTACCAACGACAGGCCCTATCCCAAATGGCTGGAAGATCTGCTTTGGGGCTATCAATTACTGTTTTTCATCCGACCTGAATTTGGCCATGTGGCTGATAGCAAGGCGGAGCAAAATATCGGTTTTGCACCGACAAAAATGGACGAACAACTGTTCACCTCGACTTTTCATGTCGACCGCTGGCATGAGCAAATCGGGATGCAGGCCATGACATCCCATCGATTTGTAAATGATGACGTCCAGCTTGAAGAAACAGTGTTCGAACACGGGAAACGGATTATCGTCAACTTCGGTGCCGAGCCGCAGCGAGTGGATGGACAGTTGATTCCGCCGCAAAATTATTTTATTGGAGATTGATATTTGCAGCTCGCAGCTCTACGAACAAATCAACCAACATCGTTTCAGTTTTGAGCAAAGGATTTTGCCTGCGCTGCAACACAAATCATGCTTATCGTCAGATTAACTCTCGCATCCACCTAAATCCCCCCGCCAACTGGCGGGGGACATTAAGCCGTCCCCCCTTATTGGAAAGAGGCCCAGAGGGGATGTTAGTTGGTTTGAAATTGCAAGATTAATATGGCTTCATGCAATCTGACCGAGTAGTAATAATAAAAAATGCTCTTGAGAATTGCCTCTCCCCTATTCTGATCGGCCCTCGATAGGTTGCTGCCTGATGCCCAAAAGGATCGTAAATAAATTGGTCGCCGATAGTGAATCTAATCGGATCGAAAATTAAATTGATTTCCTAAAAATTATTCGTTATATTACGAGCGGACAAATCCTTATCAAAATAATGGGATTGAAAATATCATGCCTGCTTCCAAATCATTCTTAGACCTGCGGGGCGTCCGAGAACTGATCCGATTGAAAAAATTCGATGAGGCCGAAAAGATTCTCAACGAACTCGCCGCCGAGCATCCCGAGGATCAATACGTTCAGGCCGCACGATTTGATGTCTATTTAAAAAAAGGCGACTTTGATCGAGCCCAAAAGATCATCGCGGCGCTGCTCAAGGACGACCCAAATAACCAGTTCTTCCTCAGCCGCAAGGGCGACCTGCTGGTAGCGATGAACAAAAACAAAGAAGCGCTCAAAATTTTTACCAACCTTTATCATGCCAACAAAGACCCGCACGTGGGCTGGCGCCTGGCCAACGAACACTACCGCCTCAAACAATATGACCAGGCCGAATACTATTTCGATCAGACCATCCCCAAATTCTTCGATAAGCCCGAGCTGAATTTTCTGGGCTTTCTGATCAAAAAGGCGCTCAAGAAATATGATAAGGCCATGGACTTGATCGATGCGGCCATCAATCACAGCAGTCAGCCTGAACAGTATAAATCCCATAAGCTGAAATTGCAGACCGAGCTGAAGGGCATCTCGGCTCAGCAGTGGGAAAAGTCGATCAAATATTCCACCACCAAAGACGAGCCGTTCGTCCTGAAAGAATTGGCCGAGAAATTTTTGAATGAGGGCAAATATGACAAAGCGGAGCAATACTTCAAAGAGATTTTGAAACACGACCCCAATGATTTTAACAAGAGCCGTCTGGGATATGTCTATTACAAATGGGGAAAATACGATCTGGCGCTCTCCATTTTTCTGGAAATGCCGTTGAAGAATTTTCTCATCCCGAGTTTCATGAATATGGTGCTCAAATCGGCCAAAGAATCGGGGCAGGAAGATAAGGTAGTCGAGCATTTGCAGGACTTATTGGCGAAGCATCCTGAGGCAAAGTCGCTATGGGGGGCGATAAAGCGGTTGGCCAAAAAATAAACTTACGAAAATAGGTCAAGGGTCGAGCAAGAATCTTATTGAGAAATATATGTTCAGTTCTGGCCCAAATAAAAAACCCAGGTCCTATCCGTCTTTGCGGAACGCACACCAACGCAGGTGACAATTCGGATCTGGGTCAATCTTCACCTGGCAGATAAGCCTAAAATAATAACCAATTATTGAGCAAAAGTCAAATATTTTTTATAGCGACCAGTTTAAGAAAACAGATATTACTATGCAACCCATTATTGTCTTAAAATGCTATGGAGAAAGTGGCTGAGAGTTTACAAATTTGATGAGCACTAATTTTTAGATTGCTTATGTAACGGAACAGAGCAAATAGAAATAATTTTGATTGTAACTCAAATAGATATAAGCTAATTTTTATGTAACTGCTATGTAACTGGAGGCAGCTTATATGAAGAAATGGGAAGAAAAAGCAAGGGAAACGCTTTTAAGAAGTTTGCATCCCGTGCCTCAGGAATTAAATGAGTTGGATTGGAAATCTGAAATCTCACCCAACAGCGAAAAATTAGCGAAACACCTTTCTGCGTTTGCTAATCATGAAGATGGAGGATTTTTGGCTTTTGGCATCAGTGACTCTGGCATGCCAATTGGATTGCCAAATAAAGAATATTCCGAGATAATAAAGAAAATAGGAAATATAGCAAGGCAAAATCTTGACCCCGAAGTTTGCATAGATCATTCTATCCAAATAATCAACAACATCCCAATTCTGCTTATTTATATTCCAGAATCAGCACAAAAACCAGTTTGCTTAAAAGGGAAATCAATCGCTGAGGCATACATCAGATCCGCTGGGCAAACCAGAAAAATGACACGACAAGAAATACGTAAAGCTATTTCAAAATCAAGTGACTTTTGCTTTGAAGAACAGCTTGCTGCAACGAAAATCTCAAGCGATGATGTGATAAAAATGATCGATTTTATAAGCTACTTTGAACTATTGAATCAATCACTTCCTGCCACTAGAGATTCTATCATAGAAAAATTGATATCAGAAAAAATAGTTAATAAAACCAATGATTATTACAATATCACTAATTTGGGTGCGATTTTGTTTGCGAAAAATTTGAATGATTTTCCAGGATTGATTAGAAAGGCTGTAAGGGTTGTAATTTATGAAGGCAACAATCGGCTGAAAACAATTAAAGAGCAACAGGGAATAAAAGGCTATGCCAGCGGATTTGAAGGATTAGTAAAATATATAAATGATCAACTTCCAACAAATGAGATCATTGAACAAGCGCTCAGAAAAGAAGTTAAAGTTTATCCCGAAATTGCAGTTCGTGAGCTGGTTGCCAATTGCTTAATTCACCAAGATTTTTATGAGATCGGGGCAGGCCCAATGGTCGAAATTTTTTCAGATCGAATTGAGATTACCAATCCTGGTAGACCTCTGATTCATACTTTGAGATTCATTGATTATCCCCCAAAATCAAGAAATGAGATGCTGGCGTCTTTTATGAGAAGGCTAAAAATTTGTGAAGAAAGAGGCAGCGGTATCGATAAAGTTATCACTAGCGTTGAAATATTTCAGTTGCCCGCTCCAGACTTCATTGTAATTGAAAACAACTTAAAAGCAATCCTCTATGCTCCCAAACATCTAACCAAAATGGATAAAGAAGATCGGATAAGAGCTTGTTATCAACATTGCTGTTTAAAATATGTTTCGGGTGGAGAAAAAATGAGCAATAGCTCATTGAGACAACGTTTTAATATTTCGGACAAAAATTATCCAATGGCTTCACGAATTATTGCTGAAACTCTGGAAGCTGGATTGATCAAACTTGCTGATCCAAATAGCAAGTCAAAAAAGTATGCTTTTTATCTTCCATTTTGGGCTTGATTGCTATGATTGAAAAAGCAATAAAATTGGCTGGCTTTTAATAAGCAAGATATTCTCACATTAAGTATTTTGATTTTTAATTTATTAATATTCATCGAGACCCATCCCATGAAAAAAATCAAACACCTCATCCACATCCCTGAAATCGAAACCGTCATTAAAATAAATGAGCTGTATGATTACGATCAAAAACATCTGACGGATAAGATTTACAACACCTTTATCCTGACCGAGGAGGTGCTGTTCGGCGTTTCGCTGATGATTAAAAAGATGGCCCAGAAGCAAAATGCGGGTTTTATCGTCAAGGGCAGCTATGGCTCGGGCAAGAGCCATTTTCTGGCGTACATGGCAGCGATCTCGGAGAATGCGGGGCTGTTCAAAAATCTGGCGGCAGTCTCCCCAGAAATCTCCCGTTATCAAAAGGACTTTTTTCCTGGCGAGATTCTATCGGTCCCCGTTTCCCTGACCAGCTATGGCCAGGACATCTCCCTCGAAAATGCCGTGTTCGATTCCATTCGGAAAAAATTGGTCACCAAAGGCATCCCCTTTCCCGCTTCTATCAGCCATAAAATCATGGCGGACTTCAAGGCGTTTGTCTCGGCCGATTTGGTGAAGGAATTCTTTGAAATTCAGGGTGACAGGTCTGTCGAGGAGCAGGTGATCGGGTTGCGGGAATTTTTGGTGAAGAAGAACATCTCGTTCACCCCGATCATTTCTCGGGAAGATTTTTATCTCATCATTCAGCAGTCATTGCAGGCGCATTTTCCTGGCGGCATTCTGCTGCTCATCGATGAAGTGTCGGAATTTCTGCGGTCACGGGCCGAGCTGGATGTCAAGAGCGAGGACATCCGTTTTCTGCAATTCCTGGGCGAATGGAACCTGCCGCTGAACTGCTGGACGGTTTTAAGTATGCAGGAAGATATTGAGGAAATTTCCAGCGCTTCGGAGGCGGCGCTCAATAAAATCAGGGATCGGTTCAACAATCGCATCCACCTTTCCACCACGCATATCAAAGAGCTGTTAGAAAAACGGCTGTCCATCAAAAAAGAAAACAGCAGGCAGGACATCGCCGCTGTGTATTCCGAGTTCAAGGATTATTTCCCCACCTGGAAGCTCAGTTTCGAGGAATTTTACAACATCTATCCCGTCCATCCTGCCACGGTTTATTATCTCGAAAGCGTGTCCAACCTGTTCTCCAAAGCACGGGGCATGGTGGAATTTTTTTACAATAGCCTGCACGCCGTCGACCCCGAAACGAAAATTCCTTACATCGAAAATAACGCCAATGTGCTCATCACGCCCGATAAGGTGTTCGATAACTTTTATGATAAAATTCAGGAGAACCAGGCGACGCATGATTTCATCGACCTGATCTATAAAAATTTTGTCAAAGAGATTCCGCTCATCTTCAAAGCGAGCGAGGACGAGGATGCCGAAGAAATTCACGACCAGATTCAGGCAGCGCAGGCTATCATCAAGATTTTAATTCTAACCGAAATTGCACCAGGCTTGAAAAAACTGACCATCGGCAAACTGGCAGAGCTGACAGGCAAGGGCATTTCGCAACTGGAGCAGGACGCCAATATCAATTTCATCCGTCACATCCTGAACAAATTGATGCGCTCTCTGCCCTACATCAAAAAAGAGCACGTGGACGGCCGCTACGAGGACATCTATTATATTTCGCCAGAAAAGACCGTGCTGGATCGGTTCGAGGAGGAGGTGGAGAAGAATTTCGGCCGTATCGTGAACATCGAAAAAAAGGCGATCAACCTGCTGGTGCAGCGCTGCGCCAATCCCCGCCTGCCGCTGCAAAATTTTTATGAACACGAAGTGGTCGAGCATTGCCCCTGGCAGGAGACGCCTCGAAAATTCCTGGTTACGCTGGCCATGCCCGAACGGATCACGCTGGAGATGCTGCAAACCTGGGAGGCGAAAATCGAGCGGGGCGAGATCGAGTATGTCGTGGCGCTGGGCTACCCTGTAGCTGGAGCGGAGAATACCGCCGACTTGTGGCTGCTGGTCTCGGCGTTGTCGGAGCGTTTTGGACAATCGTTCGTCTACTGGCAGCCTGCCCTGGTCAGCGAGAAAAATCTCCAGTTGTTGAGCCGATTTTACGCCGAACAATACACTTACCAGCTCTTGCTAAGCGAGAGCCCCGATTTTCTGGGCGAGCAGGAGTCGGCCATCCGCCAGCGCATCGAAAATTTAAAGAACGAAGCGCTGAATATCCTGCTCGAAGCCTATTTCCCGCCGCTGTTGCTCAGAGCCTGTCCTGAGCGCAGTCGAAGGAGTGGCAGCGAAAATCTATTCGGCGACATCGCCCGCATCATCATCGACTTCAACCAGCTCAAAAGCCGCCTGACCGATCGCCTCCTGTCGCAATTATATGAAGAACACAAGAAAATCAAGCCCATCATTTCCGAGCCACCGCTGGCGTCGATCAACGAGGTCATCAATTATATCAATGAAAATCTCACCCGCAATCACTTCGTGGTCACATCGGAATCCATGAAATCGCTGATCAAAAATCTGGTGGAACGGCTGTACCTGATCAAAGTGGTGGGCATTGAAATCATGATCGATCCTCGCCCCGAGCAATCCACGTTCATCCGAGACCTGCTGAAAACCATCGAAGAGCAAAAGCCCGATTATCGGCGACTGTTCCATAAATTTCGACAGTCCGCTTATGGTTGCACCGAGCCGCAATTTATTTTCGTGCTGTACCTGCTGTCCGCCGCTGGCTTTATCCAGATCTATTATCGCAACCGAGCGATCAAGCCCAATCAGGCCACGGTGGACATCATCCAGAATGCGGAGCAGCTTGCTCCAGGCGAGCAGGTGTCCCAGGTGTTCCTGAAGGAATATCACAAGCTGACGCCGCTGATTGGCGAAATCAAATCCAGCGACCTCCATTTGAAGGGCCAGGAAAAGACCTGGGATAGCCTGATCGAGTTCAAAGAAAAGTACGAAGAATACATCAGTAACAAGATTTTATTACTCGAACGGTTTAGCCAAACCAAACCTTTTTCCAACCAAACTTTTGCCAGTTATCTGAAATCGCTGAAGGATCTCAAAGCGATCCTCAGCCAGATCAAACGCTCGCTGCCATCGGGACAGGGGATTGAATTGGTGCTGAATTCCATCCCCTCGGAAGCCGAGCTGCAGCGGTCGGTCATCGCCCTGGCAAAGATCAAAGACCTGGACAATGCGAATTTGCAGCACATCGTGTTCATCCATGAGTACACCAGTCACCCGTTAATTTCATCGGTGGTCGAAGGCACGGATTTGGTCGATACGTACCAGATGATACGGGATAAACTAAAATCGTTTGAGAATAGCTTCGAGGCTTATGGGTTGGAATCTCTGTTTTCGGAATTCGAGCAGTTCAAGTCCGCCTATCGGGAGCATTATGCCCAATATCATGAGCGACTTTATCCCAGAGAATATTTCGCCGAGATTCGGGGTGTCAGAGATTCCAGCGAATTTCGCATTCTCAAGCATCTTTCGGGCATCGAGCTGATCTCGGTGAAAAATGATTTCATTCGCATCGAAAATATTATCAACTCAATTCTGGCATCGCAGTGCCAAAGAGACCTGTTCACGGAGCTGCAATCCAGGCCCGTCTGTTCCTGCCAGCTTAAAACGGCGCTCGTGGAAAAGAAATATTCCAGCAATGAGCTGATGGAAATGATCAAAGCGGGCATTGCGGAATATCTGGCGGCTATCAGATCGAAAGATAATTACAACAAGATCGTGGAGTACAAAGTCACGGCGAATATGGTGAAGGATGTTGACGCCAGTGACGTGCTCGAATATTTTCTCAACCTGGATACGGCCACGTTTCCGTCCCTCACCGAGCTGGAGAAGAACATCAATCCCCATACCATCGCCAGCTTGAACGAGGCGCTGTCGGGCGACATCATCATCGTGGAGCGGGACATCAACGAGCTGACCGAGGCGCTGTACGGCCGCAAATTCAGGCCCGAGCAGTTGAAAGGGATTTTTGGGCAATGGCTGGATGAAGCGAATCTGCCACGGGGCGAAGTCTATATCGCCCTCAGCGATTCTACCCACCAGTTAGTCCGCCAGGCGGGATCACTGGCGGATGGCGCTGCTGCTGCGCTGGAGCTGCCCGCCATCGTGACGCAGGAATTAGAGAGATTATTGCCAGGTAAAAAGTTAGATCAGTCGGTAGAAAAAATCGTCGCCGCCTACCTGCAGGAGACCCTGGCGCCGCTGAATATAGAAATCCCTAACTTCAAGCAGGAATCGCTGAATCTGGACAGGGTCAAAAATATCATCGATCTGCTGCCGCAGGATAAAGACTTATTGCAATGGCTCTCGCCCAAAAATAGCGCCATCCTGTTTGAAGTGTTGAAACTGGACAACCTGCCCCTCGAATCGATCGTTCGCCTGTACAATAGTTTACCCCGATTCCCAGCCATTCGGAAACAGGCAATGGCAGCAATCTATAAAAAACTGAACACCTTTGACGAAACCGAAGTGACCGCTCAATTGAACGATCCTTCCGAGGAGACATTTTTCCTGAAAAATTTGCTTAGCTTCAATGAGATGAATAAATCCCCGTTTATCCTCCCCGAATCTTTCAGCCAGTTCCTGCCGTTTGCCGTTGACCAGATGAGCTATCACCTGCTGGCGCAGCAACTGGTTCGGATGAACGAGCAGCACAGCTATCTGCCCCCCGACTTTTCCCATTTTTTCGACACGACAGTTCGGGATCGGCTCACGCAATTGGAGAACAGGTTTGCCGAAAAACTGCCCTCTTGGGACAAGGAGCGGAACCTCATCTCCTGGCACATCAAAAAGATCGTGGCAAACGAACCTGCCAGATTCATCATCATCGACGGCATGAGAGCCGACTTTTACGCCGTGCTGCGAGACCAGTTGTGCCAGCATGCAGGTCTGCACCTGATGGAACAAAATTTCTGCCTGTCATTACGCCCCTCGGACACCGAAACCTTTTATCAGTTTCTCGACGCTCAGCCACTGCCCTACCTGAAAAGCGCCGAGCGTGACTACAACCTCACCCGCTTCAAAGAGCGCTTTTTAGCCCCGCCAAGTGAACCCAATTTTTTCATCATCAATTTCCTGGACGAAAAACTCCACGCCGAAAAAGGGGGGCTCATCGACCTGCTCACCGAATTTATGGAACGATTGAAGGCATTCCTGTTCCCCATTCTCTCGCAATTGAAGCAGGATGATGTGTTTTATCTTTCCAGTGATCATGGGTTTGTCGAGCGGACGGGGTATCAGTACAAAGATACGCCTCGGTATGGGCATGGGGGGGATGGGGTGTGGGAGAGGGTGGTGGGGGTGGGGAAATTTAAAAAGATTTGAGAAATGGACGAACCAAAATTGAAAAGCAAGTATGCGGAGTTGTGGAGTACGGGAGTGTTGGAGTAGTGAGAAAATCCAATAAATTAAGCACTCTATTGCTAGGTTAAACATTGTCGCTGAGACTTTATTGCCTGTAAGAAGATTTTGTCAAACATAAAATTAATATTGACAAATAAGCAAAAAATATTATATTAATGGACGTGGATTGAGAATAGGAAAAACTATTATTATTGAAATCCTGCCATCCATGTTTCTAAGATTAGAGTTTTGTTTCTTAGACACCATGAAATGGAAATGCTATGAAGCGATCATTAGTAGTTTTTATTTGTAGTACATATAGTGATTTGGTCGATGAGCGCGTCAATGTTATAGACGCTATATCTCGCTTAAAACTCCAATACCATTCAATGGAATTTTTTGGCGCTAGACCAAACCAACCAATTGAAACCTGTCTTGAGGAGGTTCGGCATAGTGATATACTTTTAGTAATTGTGGGGCATCGTTATGGAAGTTTTGTGCCTGACTTGGGAATTTCTTATACTGAGGCAGAGTATAGCGAAGGATACCGTCTTGGGAAGCCATGCTTGGTTTATATTCGTGACGAAAATGTTCCAGTTCTTCCCAAGCATATAGAGCGAAATCCAGATAGCCTAAGAGCTCTTGAAAATTTTAAAGCTACAATGAATGCACGTCACACTGTAGCGCAGTTTCAAAGTGCTCATGATCTTTCCTTACAAGTCGCTGCTGATTTGGTACGCACGATTGAGGCAATCGAAAGCGCAGAGCAGGCAGAAGAAAAACGACGCGTTGCAAGCGAAGACCAGAGATTTGAAGAAATCAGGCAGCTCTGGAAGCAGTCCATAAAGCTAGGTGTCTCTGAAGAAGCTATTCTCTCTGTAATTCGACAGGCGATTTCTTCATTATTAGCCACTGAAAAACGTAGACCCCCTCTCGTTTTCCTTAGTTATTCACAAAGCGATAAAGAAATAGTTCGAGCATTCGCTGAAGGTTTGCGCCGTGAAGGAATAGAGATTTGGTACGATGAAGAAAGATTGTCCTTAGGTGCAAGTTTGATTGATGAAATTTCAAGAGGACTGGACTCTGCTGATTTCCTTGCTTTCTTTATCTCTAAGGACTCGATAAAGAGTAAATGGGCTCTTGAAGAACTTAATGCTATGATGGCTCGCCGCATTAGCGGTAAGGGTGGCGCGGTAATAATACCTGTTCTTTTGGAAGACATACCTATTCCAGCTTTGTTGCGTGATGTTAAGTATTTAGACCTTCGCAAAGGGGATGTGGATCGAGGTGTGAAGGAGCTTTCTGACGCTATTTTCTATCACGCCAAGCGACAAAAGCATTAGATATCTAGCTATGCCAACTATCGCATCAATACGGAATGTCAATTCCGCATCGCTCCATTGCCAGCGGGTTTCGTGGAGCGCTATTTTCCATATTATTCTTTCCTGCAACCTATAATTTATCAATTACATTCTTGCGGTACGTATTCCTCCAAAAATTCTAAATCCACTCCGCTTAAAATCCTTTATTCTTCAAATAACGACTAGTCGAGTGCTTGAAACTATACGGGCTAATGTGATTTACCAATGGAAACTTCAAAGCGTGCCACTGGTCGGCACTTCAAAATGTATAACCCTGATCAGTGGGCAGTCATTATCGCCAGGTGGCACATTTTGAAAACTTCCAATTATTGCTATTGGTTCTGGTTGGGATAAACCTGTCCTGAGCGTAGAAGAAGGATTTTTAGAACCAGCTTTTGGTCTTGCTGCCATGGTCAAAAGAATGCTTCTCAAAAATCTCAAAGTTCAAAAAACAAATTACAAACAAATTCCAGTTACCAAAGACCAAATCTCAAAAAAAAAATAAAAAAAACGCTTGCTCCCAAAACGGAAACTTGTTATATTATAGCGTGAGAATTATATCGAAAAAGATGCTGAAAGATTTCTGGGAAATTCACCCCGATGCTGAACAGCCATTGCGAGCCTGGCATGCAAAGACAAAACGAGCAGAATGGGCATCGACAAATGATGTTAAAAACGATTATCGCAATGCCAGTTTTGTTGCCAACAATCGTGTCATATTCAACATAAAGGGAAACCAATATCGGTTGGTTGTGGCTATCAATTATCCGTACCAGATCGTTTATATTCGATTTATTGGTACACACGAAGAATATAATAAGATTGATGCAACTACAGTATGAGGCAATATGATGGATATTAAGCCGATCAAAACAGAAAATGATTATCAGGCGGCCCTGGCAGAAATTGAGCGATTAATTGGCGCCGAGCCGAATACGCCCGAAGGTGATAAGTTAGATGTGTTAACAATTTTAGTCGAGACTTACGAGGAAAAGCAATATCCGATTGATCCACCTGATCCAATCGAAGCGATCATTCACGAGATGGAGAGCCAGGGGCTTACTCGCAAAGATCTTGAGCAATATCTGGGTGGCAGGGCTCGTGTTTCAGAGATACTCAATCGAAAACGATCATTATCGCTCCAGATGATAAGAAATCTACAGGAAGGGCTGGGAATATCAGCAGAAATATTGATAAATCCTTATCCATTGCAAATTTCGTAGAACCAAGTTTTCTTTTCGCTCTAAAATTTCTGAATTCATCCCATCAAATAAACTTTATTTTTGAAATAAAGCGTAAACATGATAAACGAATTAGATTTAGTCGTATTGACCCATGATATTGATGACCACGGTCTAAAATCAGGCGACGTGGGTACCGTTGTCCATTGCTATGAGGATAAAATTGGATTTGAAGTGGAGTTTATAACGGCGGAGGGCAAAACGATTGCAGTGCTTACGTTGACAAATCAAGATATTCGTCCGTTTGTTCGTTCAGAGATACTGCATACCCGTGAAGTGGCTCCAGCATTTGCATAACGCTAAATATTCTATGCGCACCAGATGATCCTGAATTTATTCCGCTGATTATCCATTATTCTTCAAGTAAATATAAATTGATCGCCTTAAGCTATGCAGGTTTATTTGTTTAGCTAATGGGCACTTCAAAGTATACCACTTGCAGGCAGTTGAAAATGTACTATGCTGGTTAGTGGGCAGTTATTAGCGTCAGGTGGTACATTTTTAGAACTTCCCGTAATTGCCATTGGTTCTGGTTGGGATAAACCTGTCTTGAGCGCAGTAGGAGGATTTTCAAAACCAGGTTTTGGTTTTGTTGCCAGGTTTGAGGAAGTGCTTCTCAAAAATCTAAAACTTCAAAAAACAAATTACAAATAAAATCCAATTTCTAAAAATCAAAATCCAAACAGAAAAACGTCATGCGTATGTTTGTGTCATTGAAAAATTGGATAGTGAAATCTGTTTGAGATTTATATTTTGTTTTTTGGTATTTTTTGAATCGATTCAATTTCCTTAATAAGCTTTTCCAGATTGGGCTGAGTAAAACTCATTTCGGGAGCAGGGATAGGGTGGTGTTTTATATCTGGAGGGATACGTTTATGAGGATGAGGATCTTGTAATTCAGGATCGTCGAATGAGGTTGGGAGTCGTACCAGAATAATTTCAGCAGCGATCTAACTCGAAATTCTAAAATGGAAATGATTACCAAAATTTGCCCCACCGAACACACGAAACAATACTTTTTATCTCTTAAATTTAGAGCCATTCCGTGCATTTCATGGGTGAAGAGTGGTCATTTTCAATGGTCATGGTTGATCCTATAAATTTGGATAAAATAAAAAAGATTCAATTGAACACACTGCTGTCCCAAATAAATAGCCAACTTTCTATCGCAAGGTGGTAGATAAAAAATGTCGCCTGGGTGGTAGAAAAAAAATGTCGGATAAGACACCAATTTTACCTGAAACAAATTTAAAAACTTAAATTGTCATGGGACGCAGCAATCGGAAAAATCAATCTTAATTTTTCGAGCCAGATTTTATTTAGCCCTACCACTTACCGCAACAAAACCATCTTCCTGATCGCTTGAAATCGCTCGGTTTGCAAATGATAGAAATAGGTTCCACTGGCAGCAGGATTGCCCCATTCATCCAGGCCATTCCAATCAAATATCTGCAAACCAGCCGATAGTTTGTCATCCGACAATAACTTAACCATCTGTCCCGATAGATTGAATATTTTCAAAGTTACCGGTCCCGGAGCTGGTAGATAAAATTTGATCCGAGTCGAGGCGTTGAACGGATTGGGATAGTTCTGCCATAGCATAAAATTTTCAGGCGATGCAGTTGCTCGATGGAAAACCGTAGCCCTGGTTTTATTGGGAGCGCCCGGCGTCGGTAGCATAGTGGACCATTTTTTGCCACCATCCGGATCACGTCCGTAGGAGACATCAGTCATCTGGGCATTAAAAGTGCGGGTGTCGCTCAGGTAATTACCTTCGGCCAGGGTCGCAAACAGCGCCAGTTGTTCGCCATCAGCAGATAGGCGAAAATTGGCATGCAGCTTGCCCTGCGTGGGGGTTCCATCGGCCCAGATCAATAGGAATCCTTTTGGGGCAACGGTCGTATCTGGCAGCATCCAGCGGGTCGAGATGGCAGGATCATCGGAGAGGAACATGCCATACACATTTATCGGTTTGGTATCGGTATTATAAAGCTCGATCCAGTCGTCGTACTCGCCATGCTCGTCGGCGAGACTTCGTTGATTGCTGGCCATGAATTCGTTAATGACCATGGGCGATGCGTAAAACGTGGCCAATTGGGCAGTGGCATTGGAAATGCGAAGCTTGATGTACGGCTTGATGCCATAGGGCACGTGGTTGTATTTGGTAGGAACTGAGGTCTCAAACGATTGGTGAAAATCCGAAAAGGAAAAATCCCAATCCAGCATCCGAAAGCTATCGGCAGCAACCGCTGGCGTAATCAGGGCTTTGAGCCGATCGATGCGAGGCTGCTGGGCTTCGAAGCTGAACTCGTTGTTCATCAAGGTTTCCAGATATAGGGTGTAACGATAGCGGTATTCAGGAAGCTCCAGAATCCTCGTCACCAGCGGCCGCTTCTCCTGAGCATTGCCCCAACGATAAATATTCCGCGTGGCCCAATCGCCGCCAACCCAGTCGACACCGTACGTATTATCATAATCATACGGGATAAATTCAAATTTATCCGTGGCAGTGTTATGGTAGAGATAATAGTTGTTTTTTAGATACCAGTAATCGTCCCAACTGCCCACCAGCACATTCAATGCCAGCCACTTCAAAAAATTGTCGACGTTGAAAACCTTTTCCAGCTCGGTTCGGAACTGCGGCGCGGGAGTATTATTGATCACGTCGATGAAATGCGCCAGGTCGGAGTAATCATTTTTATCCCGGTTGGTTTTCAAATCGTAGGGCTGGCGATCGCCATGGAATTTTTTATAAACCTCCGGATCGGCGCCCAGATAGACCAGATCGGCCGGGTACAGGCATTTGTACAAATTGCCATTGCAATTGCCAAATCGCTTCTGGACAAACTCATCGTCCACATGTTCCACATTGACATACACGCCAAAGTATCGGTTGTTGATATATAGTTGCACATGATTGGCACGCGCAGCAGGGAGCCGGAGTTGCTGAAACAGATCCCAGCACAATTTCGAGCGCACGATACTGGGATCATTATGCTCGCCATTTAAATTCATTTTTTCTAAATCGTGAAATTTCCTGCCCGGGACAAAATGATTGAAATCCACTTTAAACGACTTTTTAGCAGAGAAGCGCGAGGTATTGCCTCGCAATCGTACACCGACCAACAGCACGCTATCGCCAGGGATCACCGCATTTTTGTAGCAGAAGGTGGCCGGAAACAGGCTGTCGCTCTGGGCATTGGCCGGATCGAGGATGAAATCCAAATAGGCTGGTTCGATAATAATTCTGGCTTCACCAACCGCGGTGTCGTCAAAAACTCGCCAGCTTTCATCCTCCAACATTGCCGGCAATGCCATTATCGGCAGGAACAACAAGATCAGTCCGGCACAACCATTTTTCAAATTCATACCTAACTCCTTCGAAAGAGGGCTGAGATCAATTGAAGAAAATGTGAAGTTAACATATACAATTTTTAAACAACTGTCAAGGCATTTTATTTGCTCTTCCTGGAAATAGCAAGATACTGATCCTGGTACCAACAGGATTAGACATGATGGACAAAAATGATGCGTTGAAGATTATCAATTCCGACCGATCCAGCAGCAGCGATCATCTTCAAAGGTGATTTGGAGATTTCAATGTCATGCAGAAACAGGGGTTACAAAGTAATCAATAAAAATATCGATCGGGATGATCAGCAGCCTTTTTCGTCTTATTAAGTAAAACGATTGCTCAGAAGACGCTCTATTCTCGGCACATGCGTCAATCTTTCCCGGGAATGTATTTTTTGCCTTATACAAGTAAACCGGAGGTCTAATGAATCCTGATATAATTGATATGCACATTCATTTTGGCGCACCAAAAGATGCTGCGAGTGGCTGTTATTGGTCGAAAGAGTTCGAAAAAACCGCAGCCTATTTCGCCATGTTGCTAATGACGAAATCACTATTCAAAAAAGTGGATATCGATCGGGTCAAAAATCATCTCCTCAGCATGATCAATGGATCAAAGCTCGTGCAGAAGGGCGTGTTTTTAGCTATGGATCAGGTTTATGACGAGAGTGGCAAGGTGCATCCCAGGCGAACGCATTTGCATGTGCCCAATAGGTACATTGCGAAGCTGGCCAGAGAAAATGAACGCGTGTTATTTGGGGCATCGGTGCACCCCTACCGCGCGGATTGGGAGGAAGAACTGGATTTTTGTTTAGAGAACCGAGCGGTTCTTTGCAAATGGATTCCATCATCCCAATTGATCGATCCGGAACATGCCAAATGCAAGCCATTCTATCAGAAATTGGCAACGCACAAATTGCCGTTGCTCTGCCACACCGGTCCCGAGTATGCTATTCCAACCTCAGACAAATCCTATAATAAATTTAACAATCCCAGGTATCTTCGCAAGGCACTGGAGCAAGGCGTCTGCGTCATCGCCGCACACTGTGCCTTGCCTTATTTTTATCTGCTGGACAAACCGTCCTATTACGATGATTGGCACGACTTCCTCAAACTCATGCAAGAATCGGAGCAACAGGGCTGGGAGCTATATGCCGATCTCTCAGCACTTTCCGGTCCACTGCGATTACCCTTTATTGACGATATTATCAAAAACGTGCCGGCTAAGCGCTTGCTGTTTGGCAGTGATTATCCGGTGCCGCTGTCGGGACTTAGTTATCATAAACCAATTAGTCTCTCGCGATGGCTGAAATTCATCTTTCGATTAATTTCCATAAAAAATCCGTTTGACAAAAACTATAACATCATCGCTGGCATGGGATTCGACAATCACGTGTTCACCAATGCCAGTCAACTTTTTCTCGCAATCAACTATCCGGCTGCTTGATTAGAAATTGTTTTTCGGCCAAAAGATCGATGAATAAAAAAAGGAGGCAAAAGGAGGTGCCCCAAAAAGGAGGGTATAGAGGGATCAAGGGACGAAAGCGCTGCTTCCGTCCCTTGCCCTTAGCTGCTACCAATCATCCGATTATGGCGATGCTTGTCCTGCTTCACCAAAAACCGGCTAATCGAACCAATATTTATTTGACCATCATCATCGTCCGCGTAACGGCCTGTCCATTGGGGAATTGAATCCGATAGAAATAGTATCCGCCGCTAACCACATGGCCGTTGCCATTTCGACCATCCCAGGAAACTACATTCAAACCAGCCGGCATATTCCGATCGAGGAGCGTCGTGATCTTCTCGCCGAGAACGTTGTAGATTTCCACTCGTACCTGTCCGGCTTCGGCCAGATAGAAATTGATGGCTGTGGTGGAGTTGAACGGATTGGGATAGCTGAATACCACATCCTCGCCCAATTCGTTTTCCAATTCGACGATCTCTTTGGGCTCGGCTCCTGGCGCGGGTGCGAACGCATTCAAACCGGAACTGCCATCACTACAAGCCCAGGTTTCGACATTAGCCGCCGAGTCGTAGGTCCAATCGGTCTTGGTGACATTGGTCACTCGGAAACAATAGCGGGAAACATTGCGCTTGTTGCTGGTCTGGTTGGAGCCCCAGCCATTGGAGCCAGTGGTAAAGGTCACCGTTCCCGATGCGCCTTCGGTCCATTGTCCAGTCACTGAGGCATTGGCTACCGGTGATCCGTTGGCATCCAGTATTAGCACTTCGGCTTTGCCGTAGGACACCCTGCTGGTCAGGTTCACCTTGGTAACCTTTACATCGCCAACGTGCATATAATTGGCCGCTGCATCATCGTTCTGGATGGTGCCCTGTCCCTGACCATCCGAGATAGTGGCATTTACTGGATTGGTCAAATTGACGAAGAACGTTTCATTGCTTTCTACCTCCTGATCGCCATTCACCACCACACTAATCATTTGGGTTGTGGCGCCGCCAGCCGCGAAAATCAATTGGCCCGATTTAGCGACATAATCGCTGCCCGCGGTGGCCGTGCCATTCGCCGTAGCATAGTCGACACGAACCTCCTGGCTCGGTGTGGCCGAAAGGGTCACCGTAAAATCAAAATTGGTGGTGCCAGAGTTGCCTTCCGCTTTGGCGACGTCGTTGATGCTAATGGTAATTTGAACATCGTCATTCTGGATCGTGCCCTGGCCCTGGCCGTCAGCAATCGCAGCGTTGACTGCATTGGAAAGATTGACGAAGAAGGTTTCATCGCTCTCGACAGTTTGATCGCCATTAACCTGTACGGTCACCGTCTGGGTCAAAGATCCGCCAACGGCAAAGACCAATGTGCCTGAAGTTGCGATGTAATCACTGCCGGCAGTCGCCGTACCATTGGCGGTGGCAAAATCTACCCGCACTTCCTGACTGCTGGCCGCCGAGAGGGTGACGGTGAAATTAAAATTGGTAGTACCCGAGTTGCCCTCGGCCTGGGCGACATCATTGATCGACAACGAAAGCTGGACGTCATCGTTCAAAATGGTGCCCTGTCCCTGACCATCGGCAAGGGTTGCATTCACCGGGTTGGTCAAATTCACGAAGAACGTTTCATCGCTTTCAACGGTCTGATCGCCATTGACCACCACCGTGATCGTCTGGCTGGTCGAACCACCGGCGGGGAAAACTAACTGGCCTGAGGTGGCCACATAATCGCTGCCAGCACTTGCCGTGCCGTTCGCCGTAGCAAAATCAACTCGCACTTCCTGGTCGGGAGTTTTCGATAAGGTCACGGTGAAAACGGCGTTGACTGTACCGGAATTGCCTTCGGTCACCGATACGTCATTGATGCTAATGGTCGGAGGCGTGGGCTGTCCACCTGCCACAGCATTATAGGCGTTAATTCGGCCAGCGCCCAGTTTACCATTGTAGGATGAATTGCAGGAGAGATTATAAATATTATCAGCCGAATCAAACAGCTTCTGCCGGACCTGGCTGGCACTCCAGGATGGGTTTTGCGACCAGATGAGCGCTGCCACGCTGGCGGCCAGCGGGGTAGCCATGGAAGTACCGTCCATGGAAGCCACATAGTCGTTAGCCGGATCACTGTGATTATGAAATAGACTCCAGATCCCCACGCCGGGAGAAGAGATATCGACCCAGGTGCCACGATTGGACCAACTGGCGAGGCAGTCATTTTGATCGGTGGCTGCCACCGAAATAATCGCACTGTTGCCGAGGCCGTTGATGTAGTCGGCGCTTTCCGTACCATCGTTTCCAGCGGATTTGAAGATCAAACCACCGGCGGCGAGAAAATAATTGATGGCTTCATCAATGCCACCTGAGTTCGATGAGCCCCAGCTACAGGAGATGATCTTTGCGCCATTATCGGCAGCATAATGCATGGCCTGAGCGGCAAAATCCATGCGAACCATCCCTACTTCATAACCCTTGTTGAAGACATTTACCGACCAGCCAATGCGGCACGCCATTACTTTTACGCCATTGCCATTGGCATCCCAACCGCCGGAGGGAGCAGCCGTGGCGTAGCCATTGTTGTTGATAGCGCCGATGTTGCCCGCACAATGAGTGCCATGGCCGTTGAAATCCCGGGGATCATTGTCCGGGGTATCGCAATCCTCGCCGCTCCAGCAAGGATAAACCGGCGGACTGGATGCGCCAGTAACAAAATCCCAGCCCACCCAATCATCGACAAAGCTATTGCCATCGTCGTCCACGCCGGCAGTGCCGTTCTTCTCAGCCCAATTGACCCACATGTTCCCATCGACATTGGTGGGATTGGAGTAGGAAGCATCTGAGCCACCAAGGTCTTTGTGGAAGTAGCGCACTCCGGTATCCAGTACGCTAACGATCACGCCGTCGCTGCCGGTCTGAATATCCCAGGCTTCCGGTGCATCGATGTCGTGGTCATTGGATTGGTTCAAATGCCATTGATCCCCGAAGCGACTATCATTGGGGATCGCATCGACGGTGTGAATGCCAATGGGTTCGGCTTTGATCACCTCGGATAGCGACTGATAGGCTGCAGCGATTCGTTCGATGTTCTGCTGCGGTGCATTAAAATTGAGGCGGAAATAGCCCGATAAGTCTATCTGCCGGCCTTGAAAATATTTGACCTTTGCGTTGGGAAACATTTCTTCCAGCAATCGAACCTCATATTTGCGATTGAGTACATCGATGGCCTTGTTTCCGGTGCTACCAGTTGCCAGCAAGATGCGATCGAACCTGGCAACCACCGACGGGTCGAACTTTACCACAATGGCATCCGGCACGTATCCCACAAAACTGGGGATATCTGCCGTTCGCTCGGTTCGATTCCCGTCAAATATTTTGGCGTCCTGCGCCCAAACGGGCAAGACAACCATCAATGCGAAAACGCATACAATCGAAAGTAATTTCTTCATTATGTCCTCCTGACGAAATGTTGCTTAAATTAACGGTTAATTAAAATTAAATTGCAACGTGTCAATCACCTCCTTCAGATTTATATTTATTTATTTGAAAATACAAACGAAAATTTCTAAGGGTATTTACCCGCCACACCGGTGTTCCGCGGAAATTATTTATGCCAATTCACACCCATTAAATTTTGATAAAAATATTCTTTCGATACAGAATATACATCAGTCCCAGCCAGATCAAATTGTAGGTCAGCGGGTACAATAGCGAGGTTAGCTCGGTATTGCCAGCCCAGGCGACAAACCAGTGCTGATACATATAGGTTTTCAACGCGATCTTTTCGCCGTTGGCGGCCGTTAGATGAGTGGTCACGGTCAATTTGGCAATTAGTGACGAAAGGCTATACACCAAAATCGCATTGCTACCAAAAATAACGAACGGTTTGGCCCAGGCTTGATAGCCCTTAATATCGATGAGCCAATAGCACATTGCCAGAAATATCAGTGCCATTCCCGCCATGAAAATAGCGTAAGTGCTGGTCCAGAGATTTTTATTGATAGGCAGCCATCCTTTGAGCAGTTCCCCCAGCAACAATCCCAGCACTCCGGCAACAAACAAGCCGCTCACCTTTTCATAATGATCCCGTTGGGAACGAAGCCAATCGCCGGTGAAAATGCCGAACATGGTGGAGGCGATAGCGGGCAGGGTGCTGAACAGGCCTTCCGGATCAAATCCGAGTGCCGGTGCAAATTTCCAGGTATGGCCAGCAAAAATCTGGCTGTCCAGATACCAGCATAAATTGCCCATGGGTTCCAGGTTACCCGAGCCGTACTGGGGCACGGGGACAAGTTTCATCGCCGCCCAATAGATGGCTAATAAGAAAATGGTCCAAAAGATCTGAAACTTTTTATTGGCGTAGAGCATGATGATCGCAGCAAAAAAATAGCAGATAGCAATTCGCTGCAATACACCGGGGATGCGCACTTCTTTGAAGTTAAACTCGGGAATGAGGTTCAGCAGAAAACCGATGACAAAAATAATCAAGGTCCTCCGTACGACTTTGGCCAGCAACTGCCAATGCGAATCCCCGCGCTCGATGCGTTTGGTGATGGAAAGTGACATGGCTACGCCCACAATAAACAGAAAGAAGGGAAAGATAAAATCGGTGGGGGTCCAGCCATGCCAGGGGGCATGACGCAAGGGTGGGTAGACATGATCCCAACTGCCAGGATTATTGACCAGAATCATCCCGGCAATGGTAATTCCTCGAAAGACATCCAGAGAGATCAAGCGCTCGGACAGCTTCTGCATTTTTCCTCCATCCTCAAAAGCATAATGCATTGCGGTTGGTTTGCCAGTGTGGAAGGTTTTCAACTTAACGCCTGACACGGCAAGCCAGTTCCATGATTCTTGCAGATGAATAAATTTTTAGGCAGTAGAATATACCTATTAAAATTGATATTCGCAAGCAAGAATTCTTTCAAAAAAATGTTGTCATCGGCCCGATGGAATGATCTTGCGGCAACCGAGGCCGAGCCTATCGCCTGCTCTTTGGTCGCCAATGGCCGGCAGCGCATAGTTGCCGGCCTTTCCATCAAAATTGGGTTTTAGCGAACGCATTCATCGTTACCCTCCGCCAGCCGACTTGAATCGCAACGCGGCAAATCAGCTAAAGGTTATTGACTTTTACTGGGAGGATTGCTATATTAGTCCAAACATAAATGATTCGATCGGAGTGTCATGCTGAGAAAAATTTCGACATTCGATGGGGTATTCATCGCCTTGATGGCCGCATGCGGTCTGGCGCTGAAGCCAATTGTAGGCCCGTTGTTCAAGCTGATTGGTTCTGCGCTGTTTATCTCGGGCGGGTCTATGGCCGGATTTATCTACATGATCTGGCCGATGCTGGCGGCATTGGTCGTCGGCCGGTTTGGTGCGGCCACGCTGGTGGGATTGATTCAAGGTGCAATCATCCTGGTTACTGGTATTTATGGATCGCATGGCGTGCTCACCTTGATCACCTATACCGTGCCAGGTCTGGTGGTTGATATTTTTTACCTGCTCATTCGGCGCTGGCAAAATTCCTGGTTGATCACTTTACCTGCCGCATGGGGCAATTTGATTGGCAACTTGCTGGTGAGCATCCTGATTTTGCATTTGCCCAAAATTCCATTGCTCATTTCGATGGTCCCGTCATTCATTTTCGGTGGACTGGGAGGATATCTGAGCTGGATTATTTATCAGTGGCTATTGCAAACATTTGCGATCTTTTCGCCGACCAAATCGTCGGACTAACCAATTGAAGTTATCTTTGCATCACGCTGCTGATCAATTTTTCAAGATATCGTTGAGAAGAAAATGGATGAAAGAAATAACCGCCTGGAATTGACATGCAAAACGATTTTTTCAGAATTAATTCAATAAATCTGTTGCGGGAATACCTCACTCATCTTTTTATTTAATTCATCATGGAATCCAATTTGCTTACCATTCAAAATCTCACATTTGGCTGGAGCGAAGATCCGTTGTTCGAAAACGCCTGCTGCCAGCTTGCCGCGGGCCAAATCACCCAATTAAAGGGCGAAAACGGCGCAGGAAAAACAACGCTATTGCAGTTGATGACAGGAATGATTCCCCATTTTCAGCGCGGGCGGATGTTAAGCGGCGACATTCTGGTGCAGGGCCGGTCGATTTTCAAACTGTCACCAAAGCACTTTTTCCCCACCATTGCCTTCATTCCCGGTCACAATCTGGAGCTATTTTTATTGGCGCAAAACTTACATCAGGAAATTTTATTTTGCCGGGCCATCTTAAAAATCTCTCAGTCCGAGGCCGATGCTCGCTGGATGGAATTTTCCAGCTATTTCCCGAGCATCAAAGAAATCATGCATGAACAGTTTCCCGCCCTCAGCCGAGCACATCAGGTACTGGCGCTAACCTACATTTATTTTCTGCAAGGGGCCAGCCTATTCCTGTTCGATGAAGAATTGAATGCCTTCGACGATCAGCAGCAGCGACAGTGGTTGGCCTTCTTTGAGAGGCTTAAATCCAAAGGACGGACCGTAGTTTTTGTTTCCCATCACATCGATGCACCAACCGATTCGGTCTGGCTAATTCAACATAAACGGCTGGAGTCAAAATGATTGAACGACTTTACCACAACTTCCCGGCCTCCGCCCATTATTTGATCTGCCAGACCGAGGCCGAACAACTGAATTCGCACCTGACGCAGCGATTGGTGCTGCCTTTCCAAAAAGGACGCAAGCATAGCCTGTGGAGTGCCGCAGCTCGTCAATTACCTGACCTGGGTCGACGCATTGGCTGGGTTCCCAACAAATTGCCCGGCACTTTTCTCAGCGAAACCGTGGTGATGGAGATTGCAGATGCTTGCGCCGCGCAGGATAATTGTTTGAAAGCTAACTCTCAACATGTTCGCGTTGCCGAAAACCTGCTGCAACGCCTCCAGCTTTCGGAACTGGCCCAGCGGAATCCTTTTTCCCTGTCCGAAGGCGAAACCAAGTTAATCTGGCTGCTAACGCAATATGCCAAACGGCCAGACTATCTGATCATCGGCTATCTGCCAACCAGCCTGTCCGCGCCGAACATCCGACGGGTGCTGCATTTTTTTATGGACCCACCTGTGGCATTATCTCAACCGCCAATCCTTATTCTCGGCTATCTGGAAAATCATTTGAATTGGTGTCAGCCGCTGCTGAAGCGCAGCAACTGGAAATCGATTATCTGGGAGAACGACTTGCTATGAAATCTTTTTCCTGCCAGCCCCATTTTCTCACCATGTTTTTGCTGGGCGGCTCGGCCACGGTGTGGGCGGTCTATGCAAAGGCGCTGTTGATGCCACTAATCTGGCTGTTGTTGCTATCGCTATGGATCGTGGTCGGTGCGCCATCGGAATTCAAGATGTTCTGGCGCCGATTTTACCATCTTGGTATGCTGCTTTTTGCGGTGTCGTTTCTCCAGATCGTCTTTCGGCGGCAGGGAGTCGTGCTGGTGTCGTTGATAGGAATGCCATTGATCTACTCGGAGGGCCTGCGAGAGGCGGTCTTATTATGGATTCGTCTTTCAATTCTGTTCATGCTGGCATTCTCCTTTGCCCAGATTTCATTATTTGAATTCTTATTAGCCATGAATAAGATTCGTCTGCCGCTGCAATTGAGCCTGTTGTTGCTGACCACGCTGAAATTCATTCCCTTCGTCTTTGACGAAGCCCAACGAGGACTGTGGACGATTCGATTTCGAGGTATCGATGTGGGCCGGTTGAAGCTGCAGGAGAAGCTATTGCTGCTGCGAAAATTATTGATACCGATACTTTTTCGCGGGATGCACTTTGCCTCGTATTCCTCATTGGCGCTGGAGTTGCGGGGCTACGGTGTCTCCGAATCGGTCGTCATTGCCCAGCAATATCCGCTGCGGCGGCTGGACTACCTGGTGCTGGCGGTTGTCTTGGCCGTGAATGCATTTGGCATCTGGATGGCTCTGGGGTAATGATCGTTTTGGTAGCGATGGTTCCGATCGCCGTTGGGAGTTACTCCCCCAGCGGATGAAACTCCAAATGATTAAAAAAAAAATCACCACTCTGTCCGCCCACTGGCATGATAAATTGGCCCAATCTTTCAAATTGGTTGGAATTCGGGGATTGAGATTTGGAGCTTAATTAGGATTTGGGATTTGGGCTTTGAGCATTGGAGTTTATTTGAAATTTGGGCTTTGAGCATTGGAACTTATTTGAAATTTGGGCTTTGAGCATTGGAATTTTTTTGGAATTTGTGGTTTGAGCAATGGAATTTATTTGAAATTTGGGCTTTGAGCATTGGACTTTATTGGTGGCTCTATGCCTTTGAAAGGTTTACGAAATTTTTTCTCCAACCAATCGAAACCTCAAGCCAATTATACTTAAAGAAATCAGCCCTGATGGCTGGTGATGTAATAAAACACATTTCCTTTCGAGGAGACATGATTCTATGAACGTATTCCAGGTCGTTGGTTTTCATCAAACTGGCAAAACTACCACGGTCAGTGCGCTGATTCAACGGTTCAAGGCCAGCGGTCGCATCGTGGCGTCGCTCAAAGACATCCACTTCGAAGGCTTCCAACTGGATCCGCCCAACAAAAACACGTATGTTCACCGACAGGCAGGAGCTGACCTGGTGGTCGCTCGGGGTAAACTGGAGACAGATTTTCTTTACAGTCGACAGATGAGCTTTCCAGAAATTGCTGCGCAAATTGCCGCTGATTGGCTGATTGTCGAAGGCATGAGTCATTTCCCGCTGCCAAAGATCGTCTGCGGCAAAACCGAGGCTGAGGTCGATCATTTTCTGGATCGCCGAACCTTTGCCATTGCCGGCATCATCGGCGAACGTCTGAGCGAATATCAAGGGCTCCGGGTATTTAATCCCCAGAACCCGGCATCAGCCAACGAGCTATGGGAATTAGCTGCCAGGATCGTGCCGCCAATGCTACCCTATGTGGACGATGAATGTTGCGGTTTGTGTGGACTGACGTGCCGGGAATTGGTGGAGGCGATCGTTCAAGGCGAGAAATCGTATGCCGACTGTATCGTTCTCAAGACTGATATACAACTAAAAATCGGTGGCAGAGAAATTCCCATCGTTCCATTTGTGCAGCGAGTTTTGAAAAACAATGTGCTGGCAGTGGTGAAGGAGCTAAAAGGCTGGCAATCCGGTCAAAAAATCGAAGTACTAATCGATAGCTAACAACTAAGGCCAGCCAAACCTGAATGTGGCTATAGATTGGCGGCAACTCGGAACGGCTAATTACAGTGGCGGCAGTGATAACAAAAATTATGCCATGGGATACAAGTTTATCCTTGACAAATTGATCGAATTATTTTATATTAGCGGGGATCAAAGAGCAAGCCCAGGCACCAGCATTAGGTGAAGATTTGATAATCGAAAGCCAATGGTTGCCAGACGCGGTAGCGCAGCCGAGGCTAACGCAGCACTCGAATCGGTCACCCGATCTGCCAAAACGATTTAGCCGATCCCATCGCGCAGCGGGTCGAAAATGCGAGCGAGTACAATTTTTTAATCAAGTTGATAATTGCCAATGGAATTCACGGTAGCTGACATCGATCATCTGGCGAGTCTTGCCAGGCTCAAATTTACTGTTGAAGAAAAGCAAAAGCTGGCACAACAGCTTTCCGAGCTTCGGCGCTATGTCGACAAATTGAATAGCCTTGATCTGACCGATGTGCCGCCCACCTACCACGTGCTCGATCTGTCCAATGTTTTTCGAGAGGATGAGGTGAAAGTGGGGCTCACGAGCGAGGCGGCATTGATGAATGCTCCGGTATCGCATCGCGGTTTTTTCAGCGTACCTCGGGTCATTCGGGATGGCTCCAACCTGGAAAATTTCGACCGGAGCAGCAACTCATGACGGCCGTTGCAATTATACCTGCGCGCTATGCCTCTTCCCGATTTCCCGGCAAGCCTTTGGCCACGATTTTGGGCAAGCCGATGATCCAATGGGTATATCAACGGGCAATTGGCGCCCGACGACTGGATCAGGTTATCGTGGCGACAGATGATCAGCGCATCTATGATACCGTGAGGCAATTTGGGGGTCTGGTGGAAATGACTTCGCCCGAAGCGGCCAATGGTACCGAGCGAGTGGCGGAAGTAGCTCGCAAATTGAATAGCCATCTGATTGTGAATTTGCAAGGCGATGAGCCGGCCATCGACCCGGCCATGATCGATCAATTGGTCGAACTCATGCTGGCAAATCCAGCCGCAGCAGTGGGCACTCTGGTTCGGAAAATCGAGCAGCCAGCCGACTTGATGAATCCGAATATTCCCAAGGTTGTCGTGGACCAGGATTTCTATGCGTTATACTTTTCCCGTTCGGCAATTCCGTTTTGCCGCGATGAGCTGCCCGGGGAAAATTGGCTATCACGCGGTGACTATTACCAGCACATTGGCATGTACATTTACCGCCGGGATTTTCTATTGCAACTGGTAACGATGCCCCTATCGAAATTGGAACAGATCGAAAAATTAGAGCAGCTCCGCATTCTGGAGAACGGTTATAAAATCAAAGTGGCCGTCACTCAGGGTCGATCGTTTGGAGTGGACGTCCCTGACGATATTCAAAAAGTGGAAGCTATTTTATCCGGGAGGATGGGGTGAGCCGAGAATCTCAAACGAAATTCATCATTGTTACAGGGGGAGTGGTTTCTTCGTTGGGCAAGGGGGTGGCTTCAGCCTCCATTGGAGCGCTGTTGCAGTCCCGGGGTTTGAATGTGACAATCTTGAAAATGGATCCCTATATCAATGTCGATCCGGGAACCTTGAGTCCCTATCAGCATGGCGAGGTCTTCGTAACCGATGACGGGGCCGAGACGGACCTCGATCTGGGGCATTACGAGCGATTTCTGGACAAGAGTATGACCCGTCGGAACAATACGACCACGGGTCAAATTTATTACACGGTGATCAAGCGGGAGCGAAATGGCGATTATCTCGGCAAGACTGTTCAGGTCATTCCCCACATTACCGATGAGATCAAGCGGCGGATCATCGATTTGGCCGACGGCGAGGAGAAGGCCGATGTTGTCATCACCGAAGTTGGCGGCACGGTCGGCGACATCGAGAGCCTGCCCTTTCTGGAGGCCATTCGACAACTGCGATTGGATGTGGGACCCCGGAATCTGATCAACATTCATTTGACATTGGTGCCTTACATCAGAGCCGCCGGCGAACTGAAAACCAAACCAACCCAGCACTCGGTGATGAAGCTGCGCGAAATTGGTATTCAGCCAGACATACTGCTCTGCCGTGCCGAAACCAGATTGGCCGACGATCTAAAGCGCAAAATTGCCCTGTTTTGTAATGTACCCTATGAAGCGGTCATCGATGCGCCGGATGTGTCCACCATTTATGAAATCCCTTTGATCTTTCATCAAGGCCGCCTCGACCACATCATCATTGACCTGCTGAGCATCAGTTGCAAACAGCCGGCGTTAGGCGAGTGGGAAAAATTTGTGCAAAAAGTGAAGCATCCGGATTCCGAAGTGACCATTGCTATTTGCGGCAAATATGTTGGGCTGCATGATTCATATAAAAGCATCTGTGAGGCGTTTATTCACGCCAGTGTCGCCAACCACACCCGGGTTAAGTTGAAGTGGGTCGATTCGGAGCTGTTGGAAAATCAGGGCGCTGAGGAGTTGCTGAAAGATGTTTGCGGCATCCTTATTCCTGGTGGCTTTGGCAGTCGCGGGATCGAGGGGAAAATCAATGCGGCTCGCTATGCCCGGGAACATCAAATCCCCTATTTGGGCATCTGCCTCGGTTTGCAGTGTGCCGTCATTGAATTTGCCCGGCATGTGTGCGGTTTAAACGAGGCCAACAGCACCGAGTTCGATGACGCCACTCCGCAGCCGGTTATCGATTTGATGGAAGAGCAGAAGCGCATCAAGGCCAAGGGTGGCACCATGCGCCTGGGCGCCCAGCCCTGCCTCATCCGCAAAGGCACCAAAGCTTATGATATCTATGGCAGCGAGCGTATTTTCGAGCGGCATCGTCATCGCCTGGAAGTCAACAACAAATATCGCGTTCTCCTGGAGCAGCATGGCATGATCATGAGCGGCCTGAACCCGGAACTGGATCTGGTGGAGCTGATTGAGTTGAAGGATCACCCCTGGTTTGTGGCCAGCCAATTTCATCCAGAGTTGAAATCGCGCGCACTGAACGTACATCCGCTATTCCGGGATTTTGTCAAAGCTGCGTTGAAATATCAGGAAGGTCATCGTTCCTGAAAGCAACCATGGCCTGCTGCAAAGGGATGGCCCGCAGCGCAGTCATTCGGCGTTCAATTAATACACCTGGTTCAAACGCTCCTGTTGTCGCCAACTGTCAAGGCAATGCCGTCAACATGATTGAAATCTAGGTCAAAAGAACACTGAACGCATAACGCCGACCGCGGGGCTTGGTGCGAGCTTCATTGCTGGGCAGCGATGTTAGCAGAAAGATCGATAGTAGCATAATTAACTCTATTTAGTGAGATCAATACAACCATTCTTCTGGGAACTAAACCACACCCTTCTGGTCGCCGGGAACGATAACGAGTCCCCCCGCCAGTTGGCATGGGGATTTAGGGGGATGGTAAGATGCGCATCGAAAATTTCGTGGTTATTTTGATCTGACTGAGTAGTATTAATGAGTCCACCTTAACAACCAGCAATCAGGCAAATTTGAACTTCGCTGAAATCAGGTGGTCGGCCAATGGGTGAACGGTCAGAGCCTTAATAGAGTGCACTCGTTAAGATAGCAGCAGCATCACCCTGGCAACATGATTCGATCACCCTGGGGCGTGAGCTCACCACGCGAACTGGCAGCACTGAAGCGTAATAATGATCAATAGGGCGATTCTGAAAGGTTGACATTGCGTTTTGGCTGGCCGGTGGATTGGTGCAGCAATTTGTGCAACTTGCGCGCTTCGTGGCCTGTCTCTTTTAAGGACTCATAACAAACAGAAATTTTGGCCCCTTGGTCGGTGAGTCGATTAGCGAGATTGGGTTTCTTCGTAGTCGACGTGTGTGGGGAATCAGAAAAATTAAAATTTGAGAATCAATTTTAGCATGAAGCCAATTCGTATCAAAGAGATCGTCATTACCGATCGCTCGCCATTCGTACTGATTGCCGGGCCTTGCGTGATCGAGACGGAAAAAATTGTTTTCCAGACCGCGGAGGAGATCGTCAAGATAACCGACGAACTGGGCATTCCGTACATCTACAAGTCATCGTATCTGAAGGCCAATCGCCAGAGCCTGGATTCATATACCGGCCCGGGACTGGAGCAAGGGCTCAAAATTTTGGCTGCGATCAAGAAGCAGTTTGACATTCCGATCCTGACGGATATTCACACTGCTGGCGAGGCGCAGGCAGTGGCTGAGGTGGCGGATGTGTTGCAGATACCCGCTTTTCTCTGCCGTCAGACCGACATCGTGGTAGCGGCGGCCAAAACCGGCCAGCCCATCAACATCAAAAAAGGACAGTTCATGGCGCCGGAAGACATGGGACCCATTGCGGCTAAGGCGGAGCAATCCGGCAATAGTCAAATTTTACTTACCGAACGCGGGGCCACCTTTGGCTACCACAATCTGGTGGTCGATTTTCGCTCCCTGGTGATCATGCGGCAATTGGGTTATCCAGTGGTCTTTGATGCCACACACAGTTTGCAGTTGCCGGGAGCGAGTCAGGGGAAATCGGGTGGCCAACCACAATTTATTTTTCCCATGGCTCGCGCCGCAGTGGCGGTGGGCGTGCAGGGGATTTTTCTGGAAACTCACCCCTGTGTTGAGGAGGCGCTGTGTGATGCCTCAAACATGTTGCCATTGCCACGGTTGAGAGAGTTATTGATTCAACTACAAGCGATTGATCAATTGCAGAAGGCCTGATGTCACTAAACGAGAGAATCAACAAGATCAAATTGTTGCTCCTGGATGTGGATGGCGTGCTCACCGATGGGAGCATCATCCTGGTGGGAGCGAACGAGGAAATCAAAACCTTCCATATCCATGATGGCCTGGGAATCAAGCTGGCGCAGGCGAACGGCATCGAGGTTGGCATTATTACCGGCAGGAGTTCCGCAGCAGTCATGCGACGCTGTGCGGAGCTGGAGATCAAGATCGTTCACGAGGGGAAACAGAACAAGCTGGAGGCCTACGAACAAATTAAGCAGCAGCTTCAGTTGCCAGATGAAGAGATCGCCTATATTGGCGATGACCTGCCGGATCTACCTATTCTGAAACGAGTCGGCCTGGGATGTGCGGTAAACGATGCCCGGGAGGAGGTGAAGTCGGCCGCCGCGATTATCACCAGTCGGCCCGGTGGCAAAGGCGCAGTGAGGGAAGTCATCGAGCTGATACTCAAAAATCAGGGAAAGTGGGATTATTGAGAACAATGGGCAATGTTTTGATTCGCAGCCGGGGCCATTTGAGATCAGCCGATGCGTGATTCCCAGGCGGTTACCCACGGCTTTATTGCATTGTGATTAGCGATAGCTGGCGCTGGGCGAACTGGGAGGTCAGGCGACAGGAACCCTGGTTGGTTACCGTTGCGGTCACCAGGCAGACGATCATTTTAAAAATCAGGAGGGAGAGTAAGTTCGCATGGTTTGCAAAATGAAAATTTGGTGTATCGTCAGCCTGCTGTGGCTGACCCTTGCGGGGTCGCTGGCTGCCTGGCAGGAACCTTCGCCCACCCGGATCCGGTTGGCGGTGATGGATTTTAAAAATAGCAGCTCGGTTAGAGGCTACGATCGCTGGCAAAAAATCATCCCGGAGATGCTCAAAACGGAACTCTCGCGTGCAGCAGCAATCGAGGTCCTGGAACGTAGCAAAATCGAAAGCATTCTTGCGGAACAAGCTCTGGCCCAGGCCGGCATCATCGAAAATCAGGCAGCCCAGGAGATCGGCAAGTTAGCCGGCGCCGAATACATTATCAACGGGGAAATCACCAATCCCGCCGGTTGGCTGCGCATTGACGTTCATGTGATTAAGGTCGCTACTGGCCAGATCGTGGGTGAAAAAGTAACTGGCAGAGATGAGCGAAATTTAGAGCCGATGATCAAGCTGCTGGCGCAAAATCTCATTTTCGACCTGACCGGCAAGGGGCAGCGGCAGGCAGCCATCAAGCTCCATCGTTATCGCTGGGACTGGGGCTTAGCCACCACTGCGGCCATGGCCTTAACCACCACGGTGTTGCATGTACAGTATCGCACCAATTATGATCGCTATCACCGGACTGATCGACTGAGCGATTTCGATCGCTATTATAATCGTGCCAATAACTATTATCAGGCGCGTAACATCATGCTGTGGGTCACCGGCACCACCGCCTGGACCACACTGATTCTCTGGAGCAAAAGCAAGGATGAAAGCAATAACATCTATGCCGGCCCGATGCACCGCTTGCCCGATGGATACGCTCAGCATCTGCAATGGGCCGTTGGCTGGCAGGAAGGCAGCTATCTGCTGAAAATCGGATTTCGATTTTAGAACTTTTCGATCGGGCAGGATGAAGCGCAAGGACAGGTTTTAGCGATGGATCAGGCATGACTCAACTTGATCTATAGCATAAAGTAACCAGCTTCACGCTCGAACTTTTTTCGCTATGCGAGGAAAATCAATTGAACCTAAATTGCTAAAATGAACCATGGCGCTGGAAAATGATAACTTTTTGTCCACGAAATCCATGGCATGAGGCGAAAATCAAAAGTTCGGTTAGGGTTTTTTCGTGTATCTCGAAGGGCAATTATTGATAACCATTTCCGTGTTAGAATTTCAAGTTGAACTGCAAAAATAGACTGGTAGGGCACCAGGTGGGATTAGCAGCAAACAGTCGTAGCATCTGTTTACAACAAAGTAATGAGGGGTGAAAACGTGAGACCAATTTTCCTGGTCATCTGGCTATCGTTACTGTGGCTAAGCTGCGCCGATCTGGATCGGGATAATCCCCTGGATCCTAAAAATGCTGGTAGCCGTGTCGATCAAGCTATCCTGGCGGAAATATTCGTTAACGATAGCACGGGTTATGACTATTGCAATTATGCCCTGGAAGCAATCGAGCAGATCAGTCAGCAGAGCGAATTCAGGCAAACGCTATTGGTGCTGGAATATCACATTATCAACAAAGCCAGTCAACGAAATGATCCTTATGCGCTGGAGGCCTGCAACCAGCGCTATTATGAGTATGTGCCCAATAGCAGCGAGCGTGGCATTCCTGATGCCATGTTCAATGGTCGAGCCACCAGAGTGCAGGGTGCGTCGCGGGAACAAGTTGCGCAGCGCTACGCCGCTGCCATCCGCAGCTTGCTGGGCCAGGAGAGCTATTTTGGCATCGAGGGTTCCCGGAAAATAATCAATAATGCCGTTCAGCTTCAATTTTCTGTGGCTCGCTATGGCAGTCATTGGGAGGGTGAGCTAACTGTTCTGGTCGTATTTTACGAAGATCTTCGAACGGCTCGTTATCGCTATGTGGTTCGAAAGATTTTGCCCTGGCAAACGATCACCAGTATGAAACGCGGAACAGTTCGGTCATTCACGCTGTCGGAAGCACTGTACCAATTTCCGCATCCAGAAAACACGTTTGCCCTCGTGATCTTGCAGGGCAAAGATCATCCGGCGAAGGAAATTTACCAAGTAGCGAAATTTTAATTGGTGGAGGCGAACATGAAGAAAAATTGGCTCATTGGGATTGCCGGGCTGAGCCTGTTCCTCCTCGTCTGTGGGGTTGTCGACAAACTGGCCAATCGAGACCCCATCATCAAATCAATCATGGCCGATCCACCAGAAATTGGCATTCAGGACACTACCACGGTGAGTGTCGAGGCCGAAGATCCTGATGGAGATGAATTAACTTACAACTGGGACAGCTCGGGCGAAGGACGGTTTCTTTCCAGCCTGGGCCGCGCAGTCAAGTGGATTGCACCGGCTTATTCCGGCCGATTTCCGCTGCGGGTCAAAGTGACCGATGAAAATAATGGCAAAGCCAGCGCCACAGTGACGGTCGATGTTCGTAGCGATGAACAGCCGGTCGTGACCATTACCCGACCGGTGGAAAACGAGGTGATCATTGGGCTGGGTTTTTACCCCATCCAGGTGAGCGTAACTTACAATTGGCCGATCGATCGGGTGGATCTGTTCCTGGGTCATGATTCGCTGCTATTTTCGGATCGAACCCTGCCCTATGAGTTTACGCAGTGGAATGTGACGGCGCTATCGGGGACGATCTTGTTAGTGGCCAAGGCGTTTGTGGCCGGTAAGCCCTGGCTCTATGGTGTGGATTCGGTTCATGTGAATCTCGAAGGTACGGTGCCGATTCCCAAAAAATGAAACAAGCGAGCATGGCCTGAGCTCGGACGGCCAACGTAAATCTCCGTCCGGCAGAACACTATTTCATCTGCTGGGACTCCAGGGAGTGGCCGCCGCAACGGCATCGGTTTACAGCAGAGCAGAAACAAAGGACGGAAGAAGATTGAAGATGGTACAGCAAGATCGTGAGCTAAATTTTCAGCAAATTATTGGTATTGGCAAACAGGTAGTGCGAAAGGAGATGCAGGCCATTGCCGCACTGGAGGAGCGGATCAATGATGATTTTGCGCGGGCGGTAGATTTGATTGTCAACAGCAAAGGCCGCGTGATTGTCTCCGGCATGGGCAAATCCGGGATCATCGCTCGCAAAATCGCAGCCACATTGACGAGCACCGGTACCTCCGCCATGTTCCTGCACCCGGCTGAGGGCATGCATGGCGATCTGGGCGCAGTTCACAAAGATGATATCGTGATCTGTATCTCCAAGAGCGGCAACACCAGCGAACTGTTTCAGATTTTTCCGGTGCTCAAACGGATGGGCGTGCCGATCATCACGATCACTGGCAATCGTCGTTCCCGTCTGGCAGAGCGCAGCGACATTGTGCTGGATGTTAGCGTCACAGAAGAAGCTTGCCCCTATAATTTAGCGCCGACCTCCAGCACCACCGCCGCCCTGGTGATGGGCGATGCCCTGGCGGTAGCGTTGCTGGAGAAACGGCATTTTAGCCCGGAAGATTTTGCCAAATTTCACCCCGGCGGCAGCCTGGGCAAGATGCTATCGCTGAAAATTGACGAAATCATGTTCACGGGTGAGCGTCTGCCCCGGGTGAAGCCCGATTTGCCACTGGAGCAGGTGATCTTCGAGATTACTTCAAAGCGGTTCGGCGCAACGTGCGTGGTGGATGACCAGGGCATTTTGTTGGGAATTATTACCGATGGCGACGTGCGTCGCCTGGTGGAAAAAAGGATGGATGTCTGGAGTCTGACCGCGCAGGAAGTGATGAATCGCCAGCCCAAAACTGTCAAGCTTGGAACCATGGCTGTTGATGCGTTCAAATTGATGAAAGATTTCAGCATCATGCAGGTGATTATCATCGACGATGACGGTCGACCGCGCGGCATTGTTCATATTCATGACATTCTGGAGGCGGGCATTTTGTGAGCGGCTACTGGCGTCGTACGCGAAAAAGAATCAAAAATTGGCTCATTGTGCTACTGGTGAAAGCTGGCCTTCGCTGGATCAGAAGCGTGTCCCGCCTGACGGCTCAGAAGGTTCTGCAAAGCCTATCCCTGCTGGGCTTCTATCTGGTACGCAGCGAGCGCCGCAAAACGATTCGGCACCTGACAATGGTTTACGGCTCGACCCGAAACCCGCAGGAGATTCGGCGCCTGGCAAAATCGGTATTTCTCATGCTCGGCCGCAATATGGCCGACGCTTTTGCCTTGTCTCGCTTTCATGCTGGGAACATCGACCGCTGGGTTCAGGCGCAAGGTTTGGAGCAGCTCGATGCCGCGCTCAGCAAAGGCCAAGGCGTGATTGCACTCACGGGGCACATCGGCAATTGGGAATTGATGGGCGCTTACCTCGCGATGAAAGGATACACGGTGAACGTGGTGGGCGCACCGATTTATGATCCGCGGCTGGATGAGCTGGTGGTGCGGAATCGGCAGTCGGCGGGACTGAAATATATTGCGCGTGGCGGTGCCACCAGGGAGATCATCCGGGCGCTGCAGCGGAACGAGGTCGTGGGAATTTTGATCGATCAGGACACCAAACATGTTGCGGGAGTGTTCGTGGACTTTTTAGGACGACCCGCTTATACGCCGGTGGGGCCGGTGCTCCTGGCGTTGAAAACCGGCGCCGCCATCGTACCCATGGCCATTCATTCATTAAAAAATGGTAATCACCAGATCGAGATCGAGCCAGAAATTCCCCTGACCGTTACTGGAAATCGGGAGCGCGATCAGATCGCCAATACCCAGAGGTGCTCGGAGGCGCTGGAACGGTTCATCCAGAAATATCCCGCGCAATGGGTGTGGATGCATGAGCGCTGGAAAACCAAGCCCCCAGCGACAAGAGCTACTTAGGAAGAAATAGCCGCGGCAAAAAAATGGCCGCAAATCAAAGAAGCGAGCGAATTAGTTGTGATCAAACTTGAACTACAAAAATCAATTGGCCTGCTAATACTCCAGAGCCTGCTGCTTATCGCCTATGGCTGTCAAAAAAAGGCAGGCACCGACGCTGGCGATAAAGTGGAATATCCGGATCAGGAAGGCTGGAATTCGACGGTGATTTCGAGTCGTAACGGCGTCGTGAACGCCACGATCCATTATGGTCACATGCAACAATACAAGAAGAAGAAAATGGTCGAGTTCGAACAAGGGGTGCAGGTTGATTTTTTCAATGAACGAGGACTCCACACTTCGAAACTGACAGCCGACAGTGGCCGGCTAAACGAAGCCACCAACGATATCGAGGCCATTGGAAACGTCGTGGTAGTTTCCGACACGGGTATTACACTGACAACGGAACGGTTACGTTGGGATAGCAATATCGAAAAAATTGTGTCCAACGACTTTGTAACCATCGTCACGGCGGAGCAGGATACCTTCTACGGCCAGGGATTCGAGTCGGATCAGAACCTGCAAAATTGGCGGATCATTGCATTTTCAGGCAAAGCCGGTCGTGGTCTGCCATTGAATTATAATGTGGAGCGCAAAAAGCGATCAAACGATTCACCAGCGATCCAGTCGGTTCCGGTGCCAGTGGACTCAACAGCGGGTAAGCAATAATGGTACGATTTAGCGTATGGCTCAGCTTCAGTCTGATTGCATTATTGGCGCTGAGGTCTTTCGGTCAGACCGGGGTCACCGAGAAATTGGAAGTGATCCATGCCGATACCATGAAAAATTCCCATACCCCGCGCGGCAGCTTACTCGAGCTGATCGGCAATGTCCATTTCAAACAGGGAACCGCGGAAATGTTCTGTGGCCGAGCGAAATATTGGAAAGATGTCCATGAAACGATTATCGAAGAACAGGTTCGGGTGTATGATGGCGACAAAATGCTGGTGGCTGAACGAGTTTTCTATTATGATCAGTTGCAGATGTTCAAAGCGATGGGTCAGGTATTGCTGCGGGACAGCCTGAAGCAGATCACTGCAGAGTTGGTCACCTATCACAAATTAGAAGATCGTGTAACAGCCGAAAAAAGTGTTGTAATTAAAGATAGTTTGAATTATATTGTAATATTCGGAGAGTGGGCGGAATTTGACAATGACCGCGATTATGCCCGCATCACAGGCCAGCCGGTATTTATTAAAAACGATAGCACTGGCAAAGAGGAAATTCGCATCACGAGTATGCAAATGGAATTGTACGACGGCGGCCAGCGCGCAGTGGTCAGCGATAGTGTCCACATTTATCAGGAAAAAGCCAGTGCCACCTGTGGTCAGGCTGAATTCTATCGACAACACAATGAGATCGTTCTAAAAATCAAGCCAATTGCCTGGCAGGGCTCCGATCGATTGTCGGGGGAGACGATTCGTTTGTTTATCGAAAAGAATCACCTGCGGCAGGCCATCGTGGAAGGACAGGCTACCGTCACCTCGCGGGTCGATTCAACCGGTCGGGATGCGCGGTTGAATATTTTGAGTGGCCGACAAATTGCGTTGCAGTTCGAGAATGATCAACTGGTCCAGGTCGTCGTCGCCGACCAGGCGACCAGCGAGTATACCATCATCGAAAACAACGAAGACAAAGGCAAAAACAGAATTGTTGGCGATAAAATCACGGTCTATTTAGCGGATCGAAAAATCCAGCGGATTGTGGTCGAAAGCAAGCCCCAACTATCGGCAGGGAAATATTACCCGCCGCAGCCGGCAATCAGGCAATCGAAGAAGTGATTATGGAATTGGAATTAACGCTACGGGCTGAAAAGCTGGTAAAAATCTACTCGAAACGAACCGTCGTCAATGAGGTCAGTCTCTATCTGAAACAGGGCGAAATTGTGGGACTGCTGGGGCCCAATGGCGCCGGAAAAACGACTACCTTTTATATGATCACCGGAATGATTCGGCCCACCCGAGGGACTATCTTGCTGGACGGTCAGGACATTACCGCGTTGCCGATGTACAAACGGGCCCGACTGGGGGTCGGTTATCTGTCGCAGGAGCCGTCGATCTTCCGGAAACTAACCGTGGCCGAAAATGTGATGGCCATCCTGGAGACCATGCCCCTATCCCGAGAGGAGCGAAAGCAACGTCTGGATGAGTTGCTGAACGATCTGAATATTTCGCATCTGGCGAATAATCGAGCTTATACGCTTTCCGGAGGCGAGCGACGGCGAGCCGAAATTACTCGAGCGTTGGTGACCAAACCAAAATTCATTTTATTGGATGAGCCGTTCGCCGGCATCGACCCCATTGCAGTGGAGGATATTCAAAACATCGTGCGCGGGCTGGTGAAAAAGGGCATTGGCGTGCTGATTACCGATCACAATGTGCACGAAACCCTCTCGATTACTGACCGGGCCTATCTGCTGTATGAAGGGGTTGTACTCAAATCCGGTAGTTCCGAATTTTTAGCCAATGATCCCGAGACCCGGCGACTCTATTTGGGCGAGAAATTTCGCCTGGATCGATAGCTCAAAGTGTACACCTGAAACGAGGAAATCTATCTATGTCAAAATCAACCTGGCACTTCAATCAATCGCTGATCGGAGAGGAATCAAAGGACCATGATTAACGTTAATCTTTCTCAGCGAATGGGGCTGTACATGAAACAATCGCCCCAGCAGGTTCTGTTGTCCACGCTATTGCAACTGCCAATTTTGAGCTTGGAACAGAAGATCAAATTGGAATTGGAGCAAAATCCGCTCCTCGAGGAGGACCTGGAACAGGAGGAGGAGATGGATCAGGAACTGGACGCTGAATTGAAAACCGAGGAATTGGAGCTTAAGCAGGAAGAACCTGAGAATGATGGGGAATGGGAAGAAGAAACTGCGTATGAAGAGGATCGCGAGGAGATCGATTGGGACGTAATTCTGAACGATGAAAATAATTATGAAATCAAACCGCCCAAAGATGAGAGCGCGGAGACATTCGATCGGCCCGAAGTCAATCAAACCACGCTGCCGGAGTATTTACTGAGTCAGTTGCACATGACCGATCTCAGTGAAAAGGAGCTAATGATCGGTGAATATATTATCTGGAACATCAACGAGGTGGGCTATCTTGCCGTAAGTGTCGATTTCATTGCCAAGAATCTGGATGTAACCGAAGCGGAAGTCGAAAAAGTTTTGAAAATCATTCAGCGCTTTGATCCTTTGGGCATAGCGGCGCGGGATCTGCAAGAGTGCCTGCTCATCCAGTTGCAGGAGTCGCCCGAACCGAATGCTCTGGCCATCACCGTCGTCAAAGATCATTTCGATGATTTTAAGAATAAGCGTTTTGAAAGAATTGCCAAAAAACTGGATATATCCCTTGAGGATTTCAAAGAAGTTCTCAATATCATTACTCGCCTGAACCCTAAACCCGGGGAAGGCTATCAAAACATTTATGAAACCAGCATCACTCCCGACGTCATTGTCCAGAAAGAAGGAGACGAGTTCAAAGTTATCCTGAATGATTGGAACATCCCGCATCTGCGGATCAACAACAGCTATAAACAACTGCTGCTGGACAAGAAAAAGACTTCTAAAAAAACCAAAGAATTCATCAAAAATCGTTTGGAGTCTGCTCGCTGGCTGATCAATTCTATTCATCAGCGTCGGGTGACCATCGTTCGGGTAGTCGAGGCAATTATCAAGCGGCAGTACGAATTTTTCGATAAGGGAACGAATTACCTGAAGCCCATGATCCTCAAGGATGTGGCCGAAGATATCGGCATGGACATTTCCACGGTCAGTCGGGTTACCAGCGGCAAGTATGTCCAGACGGATTTTGGTGTGTTTGAATTAAAACATTTTTTTAGTGAGAAAATCAAACGACAGGATGGCGAAGACGTTTCCAACAAAGAGATCAAAAACCGCATCAAGGAGATCATCGATGCCGAAAATCCCAAGCGACCGCTGAACGATTTGAAGATCGTGGAAATGTTGAAAAAAGACGGTTTCGATATTGCACGAAGAACCGTTGCCAAATACCGGGAGCAAATGAACATCCCGGTTTCGCGCTTGCGACGGAAGATTTAATTGCTGAAGAGGAGAGAGAAGATGTTTCGCTCGACGACTATTCTGGGCATTCATCACAAGAATCAGGTCGCCATGGCCGGCGATGGACAGGTTACTTTTGGGGATACAGTTGTCAAATCGGGCGCCCGGAAAATTCGCAAAATGTACAATAATTCCATTCTGGTGGGCTTCGCCGGTGCGACAGCCGACGCCCTGACGTTATTTGAAAAATTCGAAGCCAAGCTGGAGCAATACAATGGCAATCTGTCGCGCTCGGTGGTGGAGTTGGCAAAAGATTGGCGCACCGACCGCTACTTGCGCCGATTGTATGCGCAACTGGCCGTGATGGACAAGCATAACAGCTACCTTGTTTCCGGCACCGGGGATGTGATTGAACCGGATGACAATCTCATCGCGCTGGGCTCTGGTGGCGCGTATGCGCTGGCTGCCGCTCGAGCCCTGGTTAAACATACCGACCTCAGCGCCAGGCAAATTGTCGAAGAAGCCATGAAAATTGCCGGTGCCATTTGCATTTATACCAATTCCAATCTCATCGTGGAAGAATTGTAACTGAACTTCACTACGGAATATCAATGAAAAAATCAAATCACGAGCTAACTCCCAAACAAATCGTCGAAGCACTAAATAAGTACATCATTGGGCAGGACAAAGCGAAGAAATCAGTGGCCATTGCCTTGCGGAATCGGTGGCGGCGCCAGCAGGTCGATGAATCGCTTCGCGAAGAAATTATGCCCAACAACATCATCTTGATCGGCCCTACCGGTGTCGGCAAGACCGAGATTGCTCGCCGTTTGGCGCGACTGGCCAATGCGCCGTTTGTTAAAGTGGAAGCTTCCAAATTTACCGAAGTCGGTTACGTGGGCCGCGATGTCGAATCCATTATTCGCGACCTGGTGGATCTCAGTGTGGCCATGGTGCGCAATGAAAAGACCGCAATGGTCGAGGCCAAAGCCGAGGAGATGGCCGAGGAGCGGCTGCTCGATTTATTGTTGCCTCCATTGCCCAATATGGAGCAAGGGGACCGGCAGTCGCTCGACAACGAATCCGAGCAACTGGCCAAATGGACCCGGACGCGGGAAAAACTGCGGGAGCAATTGCGCGCCGGCGCGCTGGATGAGCGCACGGTGGAGATCGATGTGCCCACCGAAACCTTTCCCATGATGCAAATCATTTCGCCCATGGGCGTGGAGGAGATGGGCGTAAATATTCAGGATTTGCTGGGGCCGATGTTTCCCAAAAAAATCAAAAAACGGCGATTAAAAATTCCCGAGGCCTGGCGCCATTTGGCACAGGAAGAATCCCAGAAATTGATCGATATGGAAGAAGTGATTCGGGAAGCCATCCAACGAGTTGAAAATTCCGGTATCGTGTTCCTGGATGAGATCGATAAAATTGCCGGCGAAAGTGCCACCACGGGTCCCGATGTGTCGCGCGAAGGCGTCCAGCGAGATTTGCTGCCAGTGGTCGAAGGCTGCAACGTGTTGACCAAATACGGGATGGTAAAGACGGATCATGTGCTGTTCATCGCCTCGGGTGCTTTCCATGTTTCCAAGCCCTCGGACCTGATTCCCGAATTGCAGGGTCGCTTTCCGATTCGCGTGGAGCTCGATAGCCTAACCGCGGACGATTTTGTTCGCATTCTGACCGAACCCGAAAATGCGCTGATCAAACAGTACACCGCGCTTCTGAGCACGGAAGGCGTCAATATCAAATTCACGGATGATGCGATTCGCGAGATCGCCCAGATTGCCAGTGATGTGAATGAACGGGCGGAAAACATCGGCGCGCGGCGACTGCATACGATCCTCACCACCTTGCTGGAAGACATCTTATTCGAGGTGCCCAATAAAAAATATAAAAATATCACCATCACCGCAGAACAGGTACGAAGTACGTTGAAGGATATTGTGGAGGATGAGGATTTGAGTCGTTATATTTTGTAGAATTCCAGAAACCATAACACTACTACTCCCATAGATTTCAATCATCACCGTATCAAATTCTAAATCGCATCTTTCAATAACGATTTGGACCATTAGACATATTTCATGAGTAGCAGGAGGTAATAGTGAACCGACATTTTCTTTCCATAGCCGAATTGACCAGAGACGAGATATTCGAAATTTTTGATTTGAGTCGAGAATTAAAAGAGAAAACCAAACGAGGCGAGCCCCATCATTTGCTGAAGGGCAAAACGCTGGCCATGGTCTTTGCCAAACCATCCGCCAGGACACGGATTTCGTTTGAAGTGGGGATGTTTCAATTGGGCGGTCACGCACTCTATTTGGGCCCAAACGATATCGGCGTTGGCACCCGAGAGGCGGTGAAGGATGTCGCCCGTGTGCTATCCCGTTACAACGATGGCATTATGGCTCGGCTATTCGGCCACCAGGACATTATCGAGCTGGCGCAGTACGCCACCGTCCCTGTCATTAATGGCCTGACCGATCTGCTCCATCCCTGCCAGATCATGGCCGATGCGTACACGATTTTAGAACATCGAACAACGCTGGATAATCTGAAAGTAGCCTTCATTGGGGATGGGAATAATGTTGCCAACTCCTGGATCAATTTCGCATCTCGGGTCCCCATGACGTTAGCGCTGGCCGTTCCCGAGGGGTATGATCCCAATCCCGAAATATTGGCCAATGCCCGAAATACTGGCGTGAGTGAAATTACGGTTCATCGTGATCCCAAAGAAGCCGTTAAAAATGCTGATGTCGTGTACACCGATGTCTGGGCCAGCATGGGCCAGGAAGCAGAAGCGGCGAAAAGAAAACAAATTTTCCAGCCGTTCCAGGTGAATGAAGCGCTGATGAAATACGCCCGACCCGATACCTATTTCATGCACTGTTTGCCCGCCCATCGCAATGAGGAGGTCACCGATGGCGTGATCGAAAGCCCCAATTCGATCGTCTTCGATGAAGCGGAGAATCGGATGCATGTGCAGAAGGCGATTATGGTGAAACTAATGAAAACCCGATGAAATTGTCAGATCAGTTCAACCTGTCAGTAGCAAAAATTCCAGATCACAAATTTCAAATGACAAATAAAAAGCAAGTATTCGATTTCCAATGGTCACTCGATTTGGAATTTTAGGCATTGGGATTTGAAAATTATTTGTCATTTGATTTTTGAAATTTCATTTGTTAGGGAATAATATGTCAGTTACTATCGAACCTTATCAGCCTTCCTTTGCCGAAGAGTGGGACAATTTCGTCTGGCAGGCAAATAATGGCACCATCTTTCACACCCGACGTTTCTTGAATTATCATCCACCCGACCGTTTTGAAGATCATTCACTGATTTTTAAGAAAGAGAAGCGGGTGGTGGCCCTGTTCCCAGCTACGGTTCGCTTCGAACAGCATCGGCGCATCCTCACTTCGCATCGGGGCGCCTCCTATGGCGGGCTGGTGTCCAAATTCGATGTGGGGATCAAAGACACCTTCGATATCGTCGAAGCCCTGATCCACTATGCCCAGGAACAGCAGTTTCAGGGCGTGGAGATGACGCCGCCACCTATCATTTACTACCATCGGCCCAGCCATTACGTGGATTTTGCGCTGATCAAAAACGGCTTCGGCTATCGAAAAAGGGAAATTTCCAGCGTCATCCCGCTGACCTTTGGCGAAAGCGATGTGCTCTACACGTTCTCCCCAGAATCCCGTCGAGCGGTCAGGCGTGGGGTGAAACTGGGAGTCGTGGTTCGAGAATGCGACGAGTACGAGACCTTTTACCAGATCCTGAAACGCAATCTGAAAATGCGCCATAACGTAACCCCCACCCATACGCTGGACGAGCTCTTGCTGCTCAAAAAGCTCTTCCCTGACCGCATCCGACTGTTTGGCGCCTTTGTGGAGCAGCAGATGGTGGCGGGCGTGGTGATGTTTATCACCAATCAGCGGGTGGTGCTGGCATTTTACATCAGCCATAACGAAGACCTCCAGCAATACCGTGGCGTCAACTGCCTCTTTTTCGAGATCATCAAATGGGCCATTCGAGAAAAATATGCGTATCTCGATTTTGGGATTTTTACGGTGAATATGGATCCGAATTGGGGACTGGGACGCTTCAAAGAGAGCTTTGGCGCCCAGGGAATTTTTCGGGATACCCTGCTGAAGTATTTCGATTAGATTTGCAGCACTGGGTTGGCCAAGAGCGCAGCGAACAGTTCCAGGAACGATGGAACAATGGAGTGCTGGAGTAATGGAGTTCTGTTGGAATGATGTGATGATGAAATTATGCAATGAGGGAATCTGGTACTGCTGGGTCAAATTTAACCTCAACTGCGGCATAATTTCCATTCAGGGATGAAAATGAAAATCTTACACATCGCTCCTTTCAACATCGCTAATGTACCGCTGACCCTGGTGCTGGCCGAACGGAACCTGGGTCATGAGAGCCGCCTCATCACCTTTGCCAGACATCCCCGTGGGTTCCCCGAGGACATTTGTTTGGATCTGCCATTGGTTCATTTCAAAGGGCTCACCTGGCTGAAGCGACTGGTTGCAGGGAAAAGTCGCATTGCCGTGAGCAATGTCAAACCACAACTGGCCCACCTCCCTCCGATCTGGCGACCGACGCCATTGGAGAAATTGCTGATCAAATTTCGAGAAGCCCTCTGGCAGCCGAGGGTCAAGCAAGCGGTGGAGCGCTATCGGCTCGACCAATTCGATGTCATCCAGCTCGATGGCGGAGTGGGATTTTTCAGGGACGGTCGGGACATTGTTCGCTGGAAAAAAATGGGCAAAAAAATAATCTGCTGCTATGCGGGCAGCGATCTACGGGTGCGAGGCGTGATCCCGCCGATCGACGCCATTGCGGATCTGAACGTCACGGTGGAGTTCGATCATTTGCAGCTTCATCCCAAAATTCATCATGTTATGTTCCCCTTCGATGCCAGCCGATTTGAGCCTCTCCCCCATCGAGTTGAAAAAATCCTTCGCATCGGTCATGCGCCCACCAATCGGGCGGCCAAGGGCAGCGATGTGATCATCCCTGTCGTTCAGGAGTTGGAAAAAGAATTTCCCGTCCAACTGATCCTGATCGAAAATCTGCCCTACCAGGAGGCCATCCAGCGCAAGGCTCAATGCCATATTTTCATCGATCAGATCGGTGATCTCGGTTATGGGATCAATTCGTTGGAGGCGCTGGCCATGGGCATTCCCACCTGCACCTGTTTGGCCCCAGGTTTCGAGCAGCACTATCCCGATCATCCGTTTATTGTCATCGATGCTGAAAACTTGAAACAACGCCTGATCGATGTCATTCAAGATAAAGCGCTCCGCAGGAATAAAGCCCGCCAGGGTCTGCGTTGGGTGAAGCAGTACCACGATCCAATGAGAGTGGTTCAAACCATCCATGATCTGGCCAAATTATGACATTTTCCTCCTCATAATTTCGCCTCATGTCGCCAAAGCCGAATTGATCTTTTTTGGAGAGCCTCGCTCACGGATTATCTGAGCATATCCTTTCGAAGGTTTTGAACCTTCGGAAGGATTTATTTCTTCCCTTGAAATGAGGTGACCCCATATCACTGAATCCGAACTGAAATTTTTCAAAAAAAAGTGCTTGACAAATCAGAAAAATTTTAGTATATTTAAAAGCGTTTTACCAGATTTTTACCATCTTTCGAGCGTTGGATTTTTCGTATTTTGTTTCATCCTTATTGATTAAAATTTATTGTGTTGGATATTTATTATTTGCTTTGTATTTCAACAAAGCATTAGTCAAAAAGCATTAAAATAATTGCTTTTCATCGAAACGTTTCGATAATTTTTATGAATCCAACCATAAAAGATGTTGCCCAAAGAGCTGGGGTTTCCCTCTCGACGGTATCGCTGGTTCTCAATCGCAAGAAACATGTATCGGAAGAAACCATCCGAAAAGTCCAGCAAGCCATCAAAGAGCTCGACTATCACCCCCAACAATCTGCACGGGGTCTGGCCTCCAAAAAAAGTGGCAATATCGGCTTTATCCTCACCAGCGACCATTTCTCACGTGCCGAACCTTTCTACACCAAAATCTTTTTGGGTTCTGAATTCGAAGCCCGCAAACACAATTACTACATTTTGCTCACCACCGTTGATCTGGATTTTAATAAAAAATGCATTCCCCGATTTCTGCTGGAGCGAAATGTCGATGGCGTGATTTTAGCGGGCCGAGTCCCCGATGGATTAATTTCCTATGTATCGCAAATGGATTTGCCACTGATTTTTATCGATTATTTTCCAGCAAAGGGAAACTATCCAGCAGTATTGATTGACAACATTGTCGGCGCCAGGCTGGCGATGAAGCACCTGATCGATAAAGGTCATCGCCAAATCGCTTTTGTGGGCGGCGACATCTCTCACCCGAGCATTGAGGAACGATTTATCGGATACAAGCAGGGCCTCGAAGATGCCAGCATCCCCTTCAATGAAAATCTGGTTGTCATCGATGAGGATTATCCAGGAGATAAAAACGGCTACCATGCCATGTGTAAACTTCGAAGGCGGAAGGCATCGTTTACCGCCATTTTTGCGGCGAACGACGCCATGGCCTTCGGCTGTATGAAATGTTTGAAAGAAATGGGGGTCAGCGTGCCAGATCAAATAGCTCTGGTCGGATTCGATGATGTGGATGTCTCCTGGCAGATGGAGCCACAATTGACGACGATCAGGGTGAACAAAGAGGAAATGGGCGCCCTGGCCGTTAAAAATTTGGTGGATTTGATTTCATCTCATAAAAAAAGTCTGGGAAAAATTCTGGTGCCTGTGGAATTGATCGCCAGAAATTCCAGCTAAGGTTCTTGTACCTTCTTTCGGCGAAAGATGGTAATTCGATCTTTGCCGATCGACGATTCGCAATAGCGCACGGCAAGCATCTTTTCGATAAATCAGCCCCTGCCATTTACCGTATGGCAAAAAAAGTTAACGCTACTGGTAGCAAGTCTTGTTTCGTCACCAGTTCCAGCGCCTGGTGCACGGATTCTCGCAATGAAACGTTATTTGATATTTGGCAATCTTGAAAACCCTTAACCTTTCAAGGAGGTGATCCACAAACAAAAATAGTCCTCGCACATTTAGCCCAATTAAACCGATTTAACCGCAAACCATTAATCTGGAGGTGGATCATGAAATCGTGGTTACGAAGCTTCACCCTGATAACTTTGCTGATCATGGCATTTGGAGCAACTTATGTGATGCCTCAGACCAACCTGTTGCCCAATGGCGATTTAGAAATTCAACAGCCCAATTTCTGGACCAAGCTGAACGAGGGGGCAGGTGGTAGCACCTTGACCTGGGATTTAGCCAACGGTCACAACAGCAGCCGCTCATTGAAGATTGCCAAGCCCTCAGCTTCCGACAATGTGGTGGGCTGGAAGAGCGCCAATAATGCCAATTTGTACTGGAACAGCGCCAAAGCCAATCTCACCTACACCGTCAGTTTCTGGGCCAAGACCCAGGGCGTGAACACCAATCCTGCGCCGACCAGTCTGGAAGAAAAGATTGGGGTGATGTACTCATTTCTCAGTGGGGGGACGGTATTAGGTCAGGTGTTCATTGAGATCGATCAAAGCACGGCCAACACCGATTGGACCGAATACACGGGCGCATTGGTGTTGCCGCCAGGCAATGATCCCGACGAGATGTACATTACCCTCCAATTTGGCAAGAACGCCACGGGCACGGCCTGGTTCGATGATGTGGGCTGCGGTTCGGATCCCTGGACCATGTGGCCGTTCAACAGCGATATGGAAGTGCCATTAGGCTGGATGGAATGGCATGCGGGGCCCACCGAAGGGTATTGCAACACGATCAAAGGCGAAGCCCACAGCGGCGAATGGTCGGCTTTATTGCATGAATGGGACAACAATTCCGATGAGATGGTGTTCTATTCCGAGCCTGTGCCTGCCGAGCCCAACACCTGGTACAAGATCAGCGTCTGGGCCAAGTGGGATAGCGTCAATAGCGATCCTAAGTTCGTGGCCTCCAATGTGATGCCCGATCGGCTGGATGATCGGCTGGGCATGTGTTTCTTCTTTCACAAGGGCAATATCCAGCAGAGCTGGGATTTGACGGGTGGCGATCAGTTCTACTATTTCGATCAGCGAGAGACGGCTGGCGATTGGCGGCTGTACACGGTCATTGCCAAATCCCCCGATGATGCCACTGGCGTCTCCTGTCGAGCTCGCTTTACCTCCTACCCCGTAGGCAAGGTCTGGTATGACGATTTCGCCATCGAAAAGCTGCAAGTCCATCCCGATATTCTGGTCAATGGCAATCTGGAGAGTGTCGAGCCCAATTTCTGGACCAAGCTGAACGAAGGGGCAGGTAGCAGCACATTGACCTGGGATCTGGCCAATGGCCACAACAGCAGCCGTTCGTTGAAGGTGGTAAAGACTGCTGCTGCCAGTGGTGTAGTGGGCTGGAAGAGCGCTAATAACGCCAATCTGTACTGGAACAGCGCCAAGGCCAATCTCACCTATACCCTCAATTTCTGGGCCAAGACCCAGGGCGTGAACACCAATCCTGCTTCGCTGGATGACCGCATCGGTGCATTGTTCTCATTTTACAGCGGTGGGACGTTAATAGGCGAAACCTTTCTGGAGGTAGATCAAAGCACGGCCAACACCGATTGGACCGAATACACGGGCGCATTGGTGTTGCCGCCAGGCAATGATCCCGACGAGATGTACATTACCCTCCAATTTGGCAAGAACGCCACGGGCACGGCCTGGTTCGATGATGTGGGCTGCGGTTCGGATCCCTGGACCATGTGGCCGTTCAACAGCGATATGGAAGTGCCATTAGGCTGGATGGAATGGCATGCGGGGCCCACCGAAGGGTATTGCAACACGATCAAAGGCGAAGCCCACAGCGGCGAATGGTCGGCTTTATTGCATGAATGGGACAACAATTCCGATGAGATGGTGTTCTATTCCGAGCCTGTGCCTGCCGAGCCCAACACCTGGTACAAGATCAGCGTCTGGGCCAAGTGGGATAGCGTCAATAGCGATCCTAAGTTCGTGGCCTCCAATGTGATGCCCGATCGGCTGGATGATCGGCTGGGCATGTGTTTCTTCTTTCACAAGGGCAATATCCAGCAGAGCTGGGATTTGACGGGTGGCGATCAGTTCTACTATTTCGATCAGCGAGAGACGGCTGGCGATTGGCGGCTGTACACGGTCATTGCCAAATCCCCCGATGATGCCACTGGCGTCTCCTGTCGAGCTCGCTTTACCTCTTACCCCGTAGGCAAGGTCTGGTACGACGATTTCGCCATCGAACCCATCGAGGCGCTGCCGACAGGCATCTTCGAACCCAGCAATTACATCCGAGCCGAAATTCCCAACGAATTCGAACTGGGACAGAACTATCCCAATCCATTCAATCCTGAAACTACCATTAAATACGCTGTGCCCAAAACAGGTCATATTCAAATCGACGTTTACAACATTCTGGGCAAAAAAGTCCGTACCCTATTCGATGGCACCCAGGTTGCAGGCAGCTATGAAATTCGCTGGGATGCTCGGGACGATAGTGGCTCGGCCCTGTCGTCTGGCGTTTATCTGATTACCTTAAGAAGCGGCAATTTTGTAACGGCCAAACGAGTCACGTTGTTGAAGTAAATTGAGGTTTAAAGTTAGTGATGTTCAACCCCAGAAACCCTTGCGAAGGATCACCGCCTTCGCAAGGGGGGGTAATAGGCCATCGCAACACTCATACGGCCCTTGATTTTTTGCAACAAGTGGGAAAAATTTCAGCCATCTCTCGCTTTGGTATTGCGGCGAGGTGGATATTATATCTTTCATCTTTGCCAAGGCGTCACGTCCTCATACGGATGCAGCCATTAGCCTTTCAGAGACCAGTGGTGTCGCCAACCGTCATGCAGGTCTCTGATCTTGCGCCAGGGGGTGATAATGAATTTTGACGGATTATAGCGCCCAACTGATCGACCGATGAGCAATCCGTTAGGCCCTGTAATCAGTTGAAAATAACTATCTCCTGAATTGAGGCGTCAGCCTTTGATCAAGCTTCGGCATAATTTCTCATTCACCAAACGGAGAAAGGATACCCGAATGGGAAAACATAAAAATATTCTGCTGCTGCTGACTCTTGTCGCTTTTTTGCCGCTCACCCTTTATCCTGGAACTACAGGCAAAATTACGGGGCGGGTGATCGATAAAGAGACCCGCCAGGGATTGCCTGGGGTGAACGTGATTATCGAGGGAACGACGCTGGGCGCTGCCACCGATGCGAATGGCAATTTCATCATCCTCATGGTACCACCAGGGATTTACGCTATTCGAGCCATGATGATCGGTTACAGCAATTTCCGCTATGAAAATGTCAAAGTCTCGGTCGACCTCACCACCAAATTGGAGATCGAGCTTACCACGACCATTCTGGACATCGGCGAGGAAGTGACGGTGGTCGCCGAACGGCCGCTGATCCAGATGGATTTGACCTCGACCTCGGCAGTGGTGGGATCCGAAACCATTGCCAGGCTGCCTGTAGATCGTTTTGCCGATGTGGTCAATTTGCAGGCAGGTGTGGTGGAAGGACATTTCCGAGGCGGCCGAACGGGCGAGGTCATGTACATGATCGATGGCATCCCCGTGAATGATGCGTATTCTGGCTCCTATGCCTTTCAGGTGGAAAATAGCGTCATCTCCGAATTGGAGGTCATCAGCGGGACCTTCAATGCCGAGTACGGGCAGGCCATGTCGGGCGTCGTCAATATTGTCACCAAGGATGGTGGCAAAAATTACTCGGGCGAACTTTCGACCTACCTGGGAGATTACCTCAGCGATCGTAAAGAGATTTTTTGGAATATTGATAAATTGAATCCCACCTACAATTTCGAAGCCAGTCTGAGCGGCCCTGTTCCTGGCATCAAAGACAAATTGTCTTTTTACATCAATGGTCGCTGGTTCAACACCGAGGGCTATATCTATGGCAAGCGAGTGTTTGTACCTTCGGATCAATCCGACTTCTCTGCTCCTCAATCTTCCGATTGGAAAATCATGTCCCAGGGAAAAATTTATAATTACTCCAGAGAAGTGGCCCAGGAGTTGATCCAGAGCGCCAAGGCAGTACCCATGAATCCAGAGAAACAGATAACGGGGCTAATGAAATTATCCTACACTTTTTCGCCGTCAGATAAGCTGAGCTATCAATTGCTGCTTCAGGATCAATTCTATAAGAACTACGATCATCGCTTTCGGCTCAACCCCGATGGCGATTATAAGCGCTATAATAATGGTTACAACAACAATTTGATCTGGACCCATGTGATGAGCCAGCGAACGTTTTTCACCGTGAAATTGAATTCCTTTTTGACGAAATACCAGCAGTATGTCTACGAAGACCCGTTCGATCCCCGCTATGTCTCGTTGCGAAGATTGCAGGACGCTGGCGCCAATGCGTTTTTGAGCGGTGGGATGCAGATGTGGCATTTCGAACGAAGCACTACCACGGCCCTGGGCAAATTCGACCTCACCAGCCAGGTGAGCAATAGCCATCAATTGAAATTGGGCCTTGAAGCCAAGCGGCATCGGCTCTGGTTGCATGAGTTCGAGGTCGTCACCGACGGCGCCGAACGAATTCCACCGCTGTCCGCTTTCAACCATAATCGCTACACCCACTATCCGACCGAGATCTCGGCCTATATCCAGGACAAGATGGAATTTACGGATTTGATCGTCAATGCAGGGGTGCGATTCGATTATTTCAATCCCGACGGCGAAGTGCCATTGGACTATTCCAATCCCACTACTTCGGCGAGGCAGCGGGCCGATGCCACGGCGCAACTTAGTCCCCGCTTTGGTCTGGCCTACCCCATCACCAGCCGAGGTGTGATCCATGTATCCTACGGCCATTTTTTCCAGACACCCAATTTGGATTATCTTTATGTCAATCCAGAGTACGAGCTGTTCCTGCTCCAGAGCACGGTTTCGCCACCGCCCAATAGCACTCTGAACACGCTGGGCAATGCTTCCCTCAAACCCCAAAAGACCGTTATTTATGAAATCGGATTGCAACAACAGCTCTCCGATCAGTTTGCCCTGGACGTTACTGCCTATCGTAAGGACATCCGCAATCTGCTGGGCACCGAGGTGCTACGGCTGTTCACTGGCGGTTATTATGCCCGCTACATCAATCGGGATTATGCCAATGTCAAAGGCGTTACGATTTCATTTGAAAAAAGGCAGACCGCAGGGATCGCTGGCGTGGGCGCATCCATCGATTACACCTACCAGGTTGCCAAAGGCAACGCTTCGGATCCCAACGACGCCTATCTGAACACGCTTTCGGGGCTGGAGACGCTGAAACAGATGCGACCGCTGGATTGGGACCGCCAGCACCAGATCAATGCCACGCTGACTCTCGGCGATCCCCAGAGTTTCAATGTCAGCCTGATCGGTCGCTTGGCCACAGGATTCCCCTACACCTCGGTCTGGGGAACAGGCGCCTATATCGAAAATAACGCCCGTCGGCCGTTGATTTACACGTTTGATATGTATCTGGTCAAGAATTTCAAAATCGGTCGCTTGAGCTATTCGCTGTTCGCCCGAATCTTCAACCTTTTCGATCGGCTCAATGAACGAGATGTATTTCCCGACACGGGGCGAGCAGGCTATTCGTTGACGCCATACCATCTCGGCTATCTGCAACCCCGAGGGATCAATTCGCTGGAAGACTATTTCATCAGACCCGATTTCTACTCCAGCCCCAGGGAGATTCAGGTGGGGCTCAAAGTAGGATTTTAATTCGACAGGATAAATTTAATAAGACAGGATGAATAGGATTTTACAGGACGGACCAAATTGGATCTTGAAAGGATTTTGGAATGCATTGAGTGATGTTTGTTGCTCGGCTATTTTTTCGAGTTTACATGCTGGAAAAAACCTTTGATTGAGTGAAGGATGGATTGGATGAAATGATTGCCATGCCTGCAAAGGCAGGTAGAAAGGGCTGTCATGCCTGCAAAGGCAGGCATCCATTTGTTACTTTGCGCATGGGGAGATCAAACCAAAGATTCCTGCATTCCCAGGAATGACAGTTTTTCTTTGAATTTACATTTTTACAACGACCCCCCTTACCTCCAGCCTGCTAATGGCCATGAAGATTTGGTGGGAGGTTGAAATTTAATCTTGTAAGGATTATTTATTCATCGATTCCTGAAATCTTTGTGCTGCGCATCCTGTTCATCCTGTTAAGAAAGTCTTAAAAATCGACTCAACCAGATCTATTTGAGATCAAACTCAGAGGTAGAATAATGAACAAGAAACTTTTTCGACTGATACTGCTCTCAATCATCGCCATTCCCACGCTACTGCTGGCGCAGGAGGGCATTCAGCAGCGAGTACCTGACCCCAATACAGGCGATCTTTCCAAGCTGCGCACGGGCATCATGGATGGCAATCGCATCGCCACTCGCTTCAAAAATTGGGGCGAGATTGCCGAGCACCCCTGGAGCCCGTCCTGCGAATGGCCCCAGGGCACAGGACATGAATATCAGGACGGCGTGGCGCTGATTGTCTGCGTGGCGACCAACGATCGCAGTGGCCAGCGCATCCATCCGATGGAGACGCAATACCGTGAATTTGTGGATTACAATCCTGCCAGACCCAGCGAGCTCTGGGGTTGGGCACCGCTGCCAGGATATTTTAGTGAAGGATCGGATTCTCCTGCCATGAGCGACGATCCACGTACCTGGCCATTGCGCTGGCCCGATAAACCGCCCTCCTGGGATGGCTATTGGAACGGCTGGTTCGGCAAGGGCAAAACCCAGGCCGAGCTGGAGACCTATTTTGTGTTCGATGATGATCTTGACAGGGAATGGGATTTCTACCCCGATCCTGCTGATACGTCCCGTCGGGGCGTGGGACTGGAAGTCGCCGCTCGTTACTTTCAGTGGGCCCAGGTGCTGGCTCGGGACGCCATTTTTGCCCTCTATTTCATCACCAATGAGGGCAAAACCGATTACGACAGCGTCTATTTTGCATTTTACACCGACTGGGGCATGGGTGATCTGCCAGGCGAGGACATGGACAATATGGATGATGCGGGTTCCTACGATCTGGACCTGGATATCGCCTACGCCTGGGACAATGACTACAAGGGGTATCGGGGCTGGCAGGTGGGTGTCGGCGGCTTCGCTTTTTTGGAGAGCCCTGGCATCACCTATGACGGCCGTGACAACGATTCCGATGGCCTCATCGATGAAAGTCGGGTCAATTCTGCTGGCGTCTGGCTCGATCAATATCCGTATGGCATTGTCGATGTCGATAATTATCGAAAACACTACGGCCATGAACCTGCGCCCCATTGGTCGGGAGATGAAGACGGCGACTGGCGAGCCTTCACCGATGTGAATGAAAATGGCCGCTGGGATAAAGGCGAACCCCTTAACGATGATGTCGGCGAGGACGGTCTGGGACCCTACGATGCTGGTTATGATGGCCCTGACGAGGGCGAAGGGGATGGCCAGCCGACGCTGGGAAAAGGCAATTTGCCTGGCGAACCCAATTTCGGCAAGACCGATAAAGATGAGTCAGATCAAATCGGCCTCACGGGATTCGAGATTTTCAATGTGCATTATTATGAATTGACCAATGACGAGCAGAACTGGAATGTATTCCGACGCTCCAGGAATCCAGAGGAGGCGCCTCCGTCGCCCCTGGTGGGCGGCAATCTGGGCATGTTTTTCGCTTCGGGGCCCATCAGGTTGAAAGCGGGACAAACCGAAAATTACTCCATGGCGTTATTATTTGCCGATGATCTGGAGACGCTGGCTCGGCGCAAACGTACAGTGCAAAGCATTTATGACAGCGACTATCGCTTTGCCGTGGCTCCCAACAAGCCTCGGCTCATTGCCACGCCTGGCGATGGCAAAGTCACGCTGCGCTGGGATGATACCGCCGAAAAATCCTGGGACCCGTTCCTGCAGGAGTTCGATTTTGAAGGCTATCAAATCCTGCGCTCCACCGAGGCTAAGTTTCGGGAATCCCTGAAAATCACCAACGCCTACGGCGATGAATTTTACAATTTGCCCCTGGTGCAGGGCGGCGTATTGGCCCAATTCGATCTCAAAAACGGCATCAAAGGGCTCCATCCCATCGATGTCGAAGGGATCAAATTCAATTTGGGCCATGATACAGGCCTACGGCACATTTTTGTGGATAGCACCGTGCAGAACGGCCAGACCTATTTCTACGCTCTGGTTTCTTACGATCGGGGCACCGCTGATACCACCCTGAATGGCATCGAAGGCCTGGCCCCCATGTGGTGCACCAGCCGCATCGAGCTGGACCCCGCTGGCAATCTGGTGCCCGATATCAATTGCGCCGTCGTTACGCCCAATACCTATGCCGCAGGCTATCGACCGCCCTCCCTGGAGACCGATCTGTTCGGCAATGCCATCCGCAAAACTGGCCCTGGCACGGGGTTCATCAAAGTCGATTTTGTCGAGGACGATTCGGTCCGAAGCGGTCATGTCTATGAGGTCGTGTTCCGTGATACTTCGAAATTTCATTATCAGGGGGCCGTTTTCTATTCCATCTATGATTCCACCGAAGGGAAGCTGTTATTTCCCGAGCAGGTTATCGAGAAGCAGGTCGAGACACCCGTCTTTCAGGGCATGGTTTTGAATATTCATAACGATCCAGAAGTCAAAATCAACTGGGATAAAACAGGCTGGTATCCTGGCGCTACCAACTACAAGACGATCGTCGATTTCGATCCTCGCTTCACCAGTGAATTCAATCCCCTGTTCAATATCACGATCCCCTACCCTGCCGATTTCGAGATCACATTTTCCGATAAGGTGATCGGCAGTTCCAAGGCAGGGCTGGGGACGTTTTTCCAGACGCCGACCAAATTTGCGGTGTGGAACGTGACCGAAAATAAACCTGCTGACTTCTTTTTCAATGATGATGTCAAAGATTCCACCCTCACGCCAGATACCAATGAACACATCATCATTTTTGTCCCCAATCCAGCGGTGAAGTTTTTCCGATTGAATACCACCTGGCGGATCACGTTTTTGACCGATACCCTGGAGCAAGTGATCCCGCCGCAGCCTGGCGACGTCTTTCGCATCACCACCACCAAACCGTTCCGTACAGGCGATGTGCTGCGGTTTACGGTGAAAGGAATTCATTTCGAAGCCGATCAGGCCAAATCGGAATTGGAAAACATATATGTGGTGCCGAATCCGTATGTGGCAGCCGCTACCTGGGAGCGGAGGAATCCGTTCTTGAAGGGCCGAGGCGAGCGCCGCATCTGGTTCTGCAATTTGCCGCAGAAATGCACCATTCGCATCTACACCGTGCGGGGCTATCTGGTAGATACCATCGAATACAACGGCGAGGCCTACAACAGCCCTGAATTCAGCACAGGCCAGCCGCTTTCGGGCACGCCCATCGGCGCTGTGCCCTGGAACCTGGTCTCCAAGGATGGCATGGACATCGCCTATGGGGTCTATATCTATCATGTCGATGCCCCAGGCATCGGCAAGCACATCGGAAAATTTGCAGTGATCAAGTAGGACAGGATGGCATCCTGTCCATCCTGCCTGCGCAGGCAGGCATACCATCGTTGCCTTGACTGGTAGCTTTCAAACTAAAAATTCCTGCATCCGCAGGAATGACATTGGAATTGGATTTTAATCGAATCAAATCCTGGAAAAATTCATGAAAAAATCATTGCTATTTTTGCTCCTGAAAGTATGGCTGTTATCGAACATCATTTTTGCCCAACAGCTCCCCATCAATCGCATCGAGCAGATGCCAAACCAACCTGCGCCCTATCTCATGCGCAACTGGAAGCAAGTGGCGATGGGATATGATTCGCTGGTGTTCAATTTCAATTTTGTTGGTCAATATCTGCCGCTCATCTGGTGGGATTCCAGCACGGTCAACTATCCCGAGCATCCCAGCTTTGGACTATACTCGGCGGTTGGCGTGTATAACCAGAGCGTTGGCGAAGCCATCAATGTCCTGCCTGCGGTCATTGGCGCCAGCCTGGTGGGCATCGATAAGAGCAGCCAGAATGGCGTCAATTGGGTGCTTTTGTGTGAAGAATATTTCAATCGCAGGCCTGAGGAGAATGTCTATTTGAACTCGCCCATGGCCAGCAGCGGTTCGGACTGGTGGTATGACACCATGCCCAATGTCTTTTTTTATCAACTATATGATCTCTATCCCAACACAGGCGATTTCGGCTATCAATTCATAACCGTGGCCGACCGCTGGCTGGAAGCAGTGGCTAAAATGGGCGGCAGCACCACCCCCTGGACCAGACCGTACATGAATTATCGAGCCTGGAAACTGGCGACCATGACCCCGCTGTCCAGTGGCGTGCCCGAACCCGAGGCTGCTGGGGCTATCGGCTGGTTGCTGTATCAGGCCTATGTCGAAACAGGGCTGGAGAAATATCGCATCGGCGCCGAATGGTGTCTGGAATTTCTGGCCAATCGAGGATCAAACCCCTCCTATGAATTGCAATTGCCTTATGGCGTCTATGCCGCAGCCAGGATGAATGCCGAGCTGGGCACCAATTACAACATCCAGAAGCTGCTCAATTGGTGCTTCGATGTCAATCCCCTGCGGGGCTGGGGTGCTACCCTCGGGAATTGGGGCGGCTATGATTGCTACGGCTTGATTGGCGAGGCAAGATACGAGGGCTATGCCTTTATCATGAATGGTTTCGAAATGGCGGCGGCACTGGTGCCCATGGTTCGCTACGACGATCGCTTTGCCCGAGCCATTGGCAAATGGATGCTCAATCTGGCCAACGCCACTCGATTGTTCTATCCCAATTATCTGCCCAATGACAAACAGGACAGCGAGGAGTGGTCGCATCAATACGATCCCCATTCCTATATCTCCCACGAAGCTATGCGGGAAAAATGGAATAACAGCAGTCCCTTTGCCACAGGTGATTTTATCATCAATAATTGGGGCGCCACCAATTTAACGCTCTATGGCGCTTCCCATGTTGGCATCTTTGGCGGCATCATCGACACCACCAATGTCCCGATGATTTTGAAATTGGATACTCGTAAAACCGACTTTTTCCAGGATAAGGCCTATCCCACTTATCTCTACTTCAATCCGTACGGCGACGAGAAAACGGTGGAAATCGATTTGGGCTGGGGAAGTTATGATCTTTATGATGCCGTATCGAACCGCTTTCTCAAAACCAATGCCAGTGGCATTGCATCTTTTCCGATTCCTGCGGATGCCGCAGTCCTGCTGGTGGTAGTTCCTGCTGGTGGCACCATCACTCATGATCTGGATAAGCTGCTGATCAATGGCGTTCCCGTGGATTATCGCTCGGGACAGACCGTGTCCAATTATCCGCCTAGGATCAAGGCGTTTGCTGCCCAACAGCAGGAGTTGGTTCTGGGCCAGAAAACAACGATCTATTGCGCTGCCGAAGATCGAGACAATAACCCGCTCACTTATACCTGGCAGGCTTCGGGCGGGCAGATCACAGGCAGCGGCAGCCAGGTGGATTGGACAGCGCCCAATTCCATCGGCAATTATATCGTCCAATGCATCGTGGCTGACGGCAATGGCGGCCGTGACACCGCCTCCATTGCCATTGCTGCCGTGGAATATATCAATCATGCGCCTGTCATCGAACGGCTGGCCGCCAACCCCCGCAGAATCGACCTGGGCGGATTGGCCACCATCACCTGCGCCGCTTCCGATCCTGATGCCGATAGTTTAACCTATACCTGGTCCGCCGACAATGGAAATTTGACCGCCAGCCATGCTACGGCAACCTGGATCGCTCCCTCAGTGCAGGGATTCTACTATATTTTTTGCACCGTGACCGACCCTCGAGGGGCTCAGGCCAGGGATAGCACGGTGATCATTGTTCAAGATTTTGCCAATCTGGGCACAGGAATTCCTGTGGCCTATTACCCATTCAGCGGCAATGCCCATGACTTCAGTGGCCTGGCCAATCACGGCATCGTCTATGGCGCTCAATTGACTCAGGATCGCTTCGGAAAAGATCGTCGGGCGTACTCCTTCGACGGGGTAAACGACTATATCCTGGTGAAGAACAACTCCGTGCTCAATTTTCAGGAAGAAATCTCGGTCAGTTTCTGGATGCGCATCGACGAGTTTTTCAGCCATCGGGAGGCCTACCCGATTTCCCATGGCAACTGGGAGAACCGCTGGAAGATTTCGATCATCCCCGAAAAAAACATCCGCTGGACGGTCAAAACCGACCAGGGAATCAAAGATCTGGATTCCAGAACCATTCCGCTCAAAGATGTCTTTTACCATGTGGCGACCATCTATGATGGGAATAATTTCGATATTTACGTGAATGGCCAATTGGATAATCATACGACGCATTCAGGACTTATTTTGCGAACGTCGATCGATTTGACCATCGGCCAGGTGCTGCCCAATAATACCAGCGTCAATTTCAAGGGCGTGCTGGATGATATTCGGATTTTCAACTATGCCCTGTCGCCCAATGAAATCCAAAATCTCTATCAGGAGAAGACAGCGATCTACCAAAATGATCTGCCGCAGCTCCCATCGGATTTCGATCTGGCGCAAAATTTTCCCAACCCCTTCAACGCCCAAACTGTTATTCGCTATCAGATGAAAGAAGCAGGAAAGGTGAAAATCGAAATTTATGACCTCTTGGGCCAAAAAGTCCGAACCCTCGTGGATCAACACCACGGCGCTGGCTTCTATTCGGTGCGATGGGACGGAACCAATGACCAGGGACGGCTGGTGGGATCGGGAATTTACATCTATAAAATGCAGAGCCAGGCTTTTTTGAAGAGTCGCAAATTGCTTTTGATCAAATAAAACAAACAACCCAACCACGGATTTAAGGCGTCAGCCTTTTATCCACCCAATGGGATTTCAGGCGTCAGCCTTTTATCCACCCAATGGGATTTCAGGCGTCAGCCTT
>CAZYNP010000025.1:0-1789 GCA_964647995.1 uncultured Cytophagia bacterium | reverse complement strand
GCGTCAGCCTTTTATACCAATCGACGGGATTTAAGGCGTCAGCCTTTTATGCCAAAAAACATCCGCTGGCTTCATCCATCCGTTGGGCAGCAGATTCAAAGCCCAACTAATAGATGAATCCAACGGATCAAAATGATTTGGATCAACCATTGCCCATAACATCATGACGGATTCATTCCATAGAATGGAGAGAGAGCCATGACCAAAAACATATTTTATCTGTCGCTTTTGTTGCTGTATTTCCAGACCACTGGAATTCACGCCCAATTTGATACCGATGTTTCCAAGGTCGGCATTACCGCAGCGCCCTTTTTGACCATTGGTGTCGGCGCTCGAGCCACCAGCATGGGCGGCGCATTTGTTGCCACTGCCAGCGATGCCAGTGCCCTGTTCTGGAATCCCAGCGGCATCGCCCGCATCCCCCATGCCGAGGGAATTTTCTCCCATATCAATTGGATCGCCGATATCAATTATGACTTCATCGGATTCCTGTTGCCAGCGGGAAGGCTGGGGACTTTCGGCGCCAGCATCACAACGCTCAGCATGGACGACATGATGGTGCGCACCGAGACCGAACCACAAGGAACTGGCGAATATTTCCATTCGGGCGATCTCTGCCTGGCGCTCTCCTATGCCGTCAATCTCACTGACCGTTTTTCCATCGGATTTACAGGCAAATATATCCGCCAGCAAATCTGGAAAGAAACCGCCCAGGCCATGGCATTGGATATCGGCACACTGTTTACCACGAACTTTCACGGCATGCGCATCGGCGCTGCGCTTACCAATTTCGGATCGGAGATGAAAATGACAGGCGAAGACCTGGTGCACTACATTGATCTGGACGATCAGAAATTGGGCAACAACGACAAGATTTTTGCCCAGCTCAATACCGATTCCTGGCCCCTACCACTAAATTTCCAGGTGGGAATCGCTATGGAACTCATGCAAACCAGTCTCCACCGAGTCACCTTCGCCATCGATGCCATGCAGCCAACCGACAATACCGAGAGTTTGAACCTGGGCCTGGAATACGGTCTGCGGGAATGGTTCTTCTTGAGAGCAGGGTATCGAAATTTATTCATGCGAGACAGTGAGGAAGGCCTTACCTTGGGCGTGGGCGCCAGCCTGAAACATATCACCAGAATCCCATTACGGTTCGATTATGCCTTCGCTGATTTCGGACGGTTGCAGAATATCCAGTGCATTACCCTGGCGCTGGAGCTGTGAGGGCGGTAGTGGCGATCGGATTCGTTGGAAGGCGGAGGGAGCGGTATTGATGTTTTGCGGAATAATGGAATGATGGAATAGTGGAATATTGTTTTCTTTTTTGATGCAAAAGTGAGTCCGTTGTCTTCATTCATCTTTATCAACTGATTCCATCGCTTGGAGTGATGGAATCAGTTGATCCAACCATTGGGATTTAAGGCGTCAGCCTTTTAAAAAAATATCCGTTGGCTTCATTCATCCATTGGGGATTAAATTCAAAGCCCAACTGATAGATGAATCCAACGGATGAAAAATTTAACAAACGGTAGTTAAGGCGTTAGCCTTTTAACTTCGACTGTCAATCAAACAAAAGTATCCGTTGGCTTCATTCATCCGTTGGGCAGCAAAACTTGATATTTTTCTCCAACGGATAGAAAAACCCAACGGATGCAAGACATTGGGATTTCAGGCGTCAGCCTTTTATCCAACCAATGGGATTTAAGGCGTCAGCCTTTTATGCCAACCATTGGGATTTAAGGCGTCAGCCTTTTAAAAAAATATCCGTTGGCTTCATTCATCC
>CAZYNP010000024.1:73961-80804 GCA_964647995.1 uncultured Cytophagia bacterium | reverse complement strand
AAAATGATGGAGATGATGAACAGCAGAATCAATCGGGTGCGGAGGCTGTATTTCAGCGAAAGAATTTTGCGGTTGGTTCGATGGGTCATTAGCTTCTTTGCCTATGAACTTCTTTGAATTCTTAATAAATACCACCAGAAGCATTTAACCATGCCGGTTGGATTTTGATCCATAGAGTCCATCTTCTGCCATCAGGGTGAAATTAGAGCGACCACCCAATCGTTCGGTCGCAATGCCTGCGAATTCGCATTGAGCAATTGTTCGTTTCATTCAATTGAATCGTATTGCGATTGTGTTTTTATGGCAGCCTGTTGTCGTCTGACTAAAACCGCAAACAGCAGCTAAATTTTTCTGTAGCCAAAAGGCAGATTCAGGGAGTGAAAATTCCAGCTTGACATTTGCCAAATTTTTCCTTACATTCACGGCCAAAATAAGCAGTCACATTTAACCTATGAGGACATACCAATGAGCAGCACATTCGACGACACCAGAATCACCGCTTTTCAGCCAAAGCAGGAGAAGGATCCGGAGAGCAAAGAGACGCTCGATAAAATGGTTTTCAAGGGAGAAGCCAAACTCAATAATACCCTCCAAATTTCCGACTTATTTGCCGGCTTTCGCAAACGGTTGATTCGCGTGAAATTTGCCCCGCATGACCAATATGATAATGACATCACGTTTGAAAATGTCAGCATCGAAGATTTTACGGTGAAAAATAAAATGGAACGTGTCGGTCAGGGCAAGGATGCCGAGCGGATTCCAGTGGAATATGTTTTTTTCACTATGGCCGTAAAAATGGACGTAGAAGGCAATTTTCTAAAAGAGATGTATTCGATCTTTCAGCGGACCGTGAGGATGGATATGGAGTTCATTAGTTGATTGCCAATCGGCTGCATGGTTACGTGAGTTAAGTAGGCTAAGTGGGTAATTAAGGTAATTACCGCTTTGACGTTGATCAATGAATTACCCACTTAACCACTTAACTAAACGTCCAATGAATGTAATACCGAACGAAAAATATATCTACCGCAGCGCAACCTCCTCATTACCCGCCACTATCGCCGCAATTCTCTCTTTGATCTTTTCAGTGGATTCTACTGCGGAATTGATCACGTAACAGGGCGCGATCCTTAACAATTGCTGAAAATAGCGTTTCTGCAATTCCAGCCGATCCATCGAGCGAATCAACAAATGGGGATTGAAAAACGGTACGCTCTGCATACTACCGGCGCTGCTTTGAGCGCGGCCATCTTCCAAAAATTTCACCCCCTCTTCGGCGGTCAATTTGACGATTGCTGGCGAAATTGGATCCTTGCGGAACAACAACACCCAGTTAATTTTAGTTCGCTTGACATGCCGATTCGGACCTCCCAACCAATAGGGATCGAGCATGGCAATAGCGACCCTGGAGGCCGAAAAACAATACGGCGCCCCGCGGTCCAGCCGGCAGTTGTCCTCGCGCTTGCATTTCTCATTGGAGCATTCATCCTTCGAGGTCACCACATTTTCGCATTTGCTGAGATCGAACAGCGGTACCATCTGGGGAAATTTCTCCACAAAATCGGTATTGAAGGCAAACTTGCGTTCCACGGTATCGGCGATCGCCTCATTCCCGATATATCGCACCACCACCAGATCATTCGAATGCAGCTTCACCTGGGGCTGCTTCAACAGCTCAGCGAATTGGTCCATTTTTCCAGTCCCGGGAGGACCGATGAGCAACAGCCCTTTGCCACCGATGTCCACCGATTGCGCCCGCACACTATGCAGATTGTACAGCCGCTCGGTGATGTCAGCCACCATGCCCAAGGCCAGACTCCGAAGCTGCGGATAGAAGGCCGATTTGAAATAAAACGCAGTCCGCGATTCGGGATTGTAGAACGCCCTGGGCTCTCGGCCCGTGATCCAGTTCACCGCATAGATGATAGCATGGGGTTCCAGGTCGGTTTCCAGTTGAGCCGGATAGAAATTTTCCACCCAGAAATCATACAGATGTGGGCTGTTGGTGCGCAATTGAATCACGATGCCAGCGACATTCACATTCCATTCATAATAGCCCTCAAACGTCATGAACGCTTCCGATTCGGCCAGCAGCGCATTGCGCATTTCCAGGCTAATATTGGGTTCCACCTCGACGAACGTCTTGCGCTTGGTTACGGTGTTGTAGAGCGGTTTGCGCTCCGCTTTTTTAGCCGGCACCAAACGGGCCATGGCCCCGGCGATTCGATCCATGGCTTTTTCGATGTTATCCATGGAATTGGCATACGAAAATCGAATGAACTTATCATCGCCAAAGGCATCTCCGGGCACCAACGCCACTTTGGCTTCTTTCAATAAAAAGTAGGCCAGGCCGTTGGAGTTGCGGATCTGCGTCCCCTCGTAGGCATAGTCGTAATAGGCCGAAAAATTTGGGAATAGATAAAAAGCACCCTGGGATTTATAACAGGACACTTTGGGGATCTGACTCAACCGATAATGCATGTAATTCCGGCGGCGCTGAAATTCCGACACCATCTTGTTGATCTCATTCTGCGGCCCAGCAAATGCCTCCACGCACGCCTTTTGCGAAATGCTGCAGGCATTGGAGGTGCTGTGACTCTGAACCTTGTCCATGGCTGCAATGATCTCCTTAGGACCAGCCGCATAGCCGATGCGCCAGCCAGTCATCGCGTACGCTTTGGATGCGCCATTGATCAACACCGTCTGACGCCGAATTTTATCCCCCAGGGCCGCCATGCTAAAATAGCGAAAACCATCATAAACCAGCTTATCATAGATCTCATCGGAAATGATCAACAACCCTTCATCTACGGCAATATCGGCCAGCTCCTCCAGTTCCTCACGGGTATAAACGGTACCGGTGGGATTGCAGGGATTATTGATAATCAGCGCTTTGGTGCGAGAATTGATCGCGCGGCTCAAATCTTTGGGCGTCAATTTGAATCCATTTTCCTCGCGGGTCGGAACAATGACCGGCGTTCCCTTGGCTAAATTGACAATTTCGGGATAGGAAACCCAATAGGGCGCTGGAATGATAGCTTCATCGCCGGGATTAAAAATCGCCATGGCCAAATTATAGAGACTGTTCTTGCCGCCGCTGGAAATAATGACCTCATCCTTTTCATATTGCACCCCATGGTCATTATAAATCCGTTTGATGATCGCCTCTTTGAGCGCTGGCATTCCCGAATTGGCAGTATATTTCGTAAAATTCTTTTCAATGGCTTGCTTCCCGGCCTCTTTGACATTATCTGGCGTAGCAAAATCCGGCTCACCTACGCTCAAATCAATCACATCAATTCCTTCCGCCCGCATCGCCTGAGCCTTGGCGTTGATTCGTAACGTGGGAGAATAGGCAATTTCATGGATTCGATCTGCTAACATAATTCCTTCTTGATTTCGGATGTTTGATTTCAATTCTCGAATTACGACCCAATTAGTCAAAAACTAAATCCAATTCTGATCCTTGACCACTGATCACTGTTTACTAATCAGTGATCACTGACTATTACTTCCCCTGTCCCTTCTGCCCCGGCAACTTTTCTAACAATTTCTTCAAATCCAGACCACTCAATGATTCGACTACCGTGGGCAATTGGGCCAGTACCTGCGCTACCTGCTCGGTAATTTTTGAGACGCCAGCAGAGCCATCGCTGCCGCCAACCATGACGATCTTTTCGATCTTCGATAACGGCTCGGAAATGGCTCGAGCCAGTTCGGGCAAGGCATCGATGATCATCTTGTAAACTGCCGCTTCATTGTAGTCCTTCCACGATTCGGCTTTTTGTTTCATTGCTTCGGCTTCGGCTGCGCCTTTGGCCTTGATCAACTCAGCATCGGCCAGGCCTTCCAGCTTCTGGGCTTCAGCTCTGGCTTTGGCCTCGGCCTCGATGCGATAGCTCTCAGCTTCGGCTTCGGCTTGCAATTGATATTTCTTGGCATCGGCCGCTTTTTTGACCGAAGCCTCCAGTTCTTTCTCCTTGCGCAAAATTTCCAGTTCTTCAATCTTAATCGCTTGCTGCTTCTCGATCAATTTGACCTGAGTCTCCTCTTTTTTGATCTGCTGGGCAATGCGATACTTTTCTAAATCGTACGAAAGATCGGCCAGCGCGCGCTTTTCATTGATATCCGCCTGGTACTGGGCTCGCTGCGACTCGAAATCACGATTGGCTTTGGCGATTTCAATCTCAGCTTTCAACTTAGCAATATCGCCATCTTTTCGGGCCTGCGCCGCCTTGATGGAGGCTTCTTTATCCGTCTCGGCCTGAGCAATAGCCGCATTCATTTTTACCTGCGCAATTTGCGGCTGTCCTAACGCGGCCAGATACCCCTGGGTATCGCTAATATCCTTCAAGGCAAAGGACAAAATTTCCAATCCCATCCGAGCAAAATCCTTTTGTGATTCCTGAATCACCCGCGCCGCAAATTTTTCTCGATTCTGATAAATCTCCTCCACGGTCATCGCACCCAATACTGCGCGCATATAACCTTCCAGCACACTGTAAGAAACATCTTTAATGCCTTGAGCGCCGCTGCTCAAAAATTGCTCCGCAGCCTTGCGCACAGCACTTTCCTCGCTGCTGATCTTTACCTGCGCCGTCGCCTCAGCAATAATATGCACGCCCTGCGCCGTCAGAACCTCCGGCGTCTTGATATTCAGCGTGTAAATCTCCAGCGGTAGCACCTGCACCTGCTCAATAAATGGCTTCACAAACGTACCGCCACCAACGCTCATGCGATAACCGATCTTCCTGACCGTTCCATCCGGATCGGTCACTTTTCTCATCCGACCGCCAGAAATAATCAAAACCTCATTCGGGCCAACCTTCCGATACTGCGTCGCCAGGGCAATAATTACCAGAACCAAAAACACAACTATCGCGCCGATAATAATCAGCAAATTTACTGTGGATAACATGAGACCCTCCTTGGTGCGCTAAATTGAACTTGCACAGAACATTTTGTACCTGTTTATTTTAAAAAATAGGTCTGAATATAGAGAAATTTAAACTATTTTGCAATAGATTTTTTGACAATCTCGGATTGACGCCACCATCCCGCGGTCGATGATTTACCGCCCTCTGAAACGCGACCTGGGTTCACCAAAAATTATGCTTGACTTTCGTCTACAAATTGGCTATTTTTTTGTTAATTTGTTTCACCACACAGTGATCAAATTTCTATCGGCAAGAGTGATTTTGGGGTTCTCGGTCTGCTGGGGTGACCACTGCCAATGGCGTTTTTCGTTGGGTGGCACGATCTTCAAAATCCATGATTCATCGCTGGCCGTCAAATTTCAGGGAAGGAACGCTTCATGCAAGATCTGGAAAAACTATTGACTGAAGTTAGTCACTGGGTCTGGGGATTGCCCCTATTGATTCTCCTCTTCGGAACTCATCTTTTTCTTACCATTCGACTGCGATTCATTCAGCGTTACATTGGCCAGGCCATTAAACTATCGTTTCGACGTCAGACCGAGGGCGTAGGTGATGTCAGCCATTTCGGCGCGCTGACCACGGCGTTAGCCGCAACCATCGGTACGGGAAACATCGTCGGCGTTGCCACCGCTATCGCCGCAGGCGGTCCAGGTGCGGTACTCTGGACCTGGCTGACCGGCGTGTTTGGCATTGCCACCAAATACGCCGAAGCGGTGCTGTCGGTCAAATATCGCATTACAACCCCATCCGGTTTAATGGCAGGCGGTCCGATGTACGTCCTGGAACGAGGACTGAAAATGAAATGGTTGGGTATCATCTTCGCCGGACTCACTGCGGTTACCGCCTTTGGCATCGGCAACATGGTGCAGGCCAATTCTATTGCTGCCATGGTCACCGAAACATTGAAAAGCTCAAACTGGCTGACCAATCAGCTCCCCGGGCTAATTCAATATGCGCCCTGGATCAGTGGCCTGTTCATGACCGCACTCACCGCCGTGGTCATCCTGGGCGGCATCAAATCCATCGCCCGGGTCTGCGAAGCACTGGTCCCATTTATGGCCGTCTTCTACATGCTGGGCTGCACGATCTTATTGATTCTGGGTGCCTCGACCATTCCCGAAACCATAAAATTGATCTTCAATAGCGCATTCACGGGACAGGCAGCCATTGGCGGATTTCTCGGCGCAGGGGTTCGCGAGGCGATTCGCTATGGCATCGCCAGGGGACTTTTCTCCAATGAGTCGGGCCTGGGCAGCGCTCCCATTGTCGCCGCAGCCGCCCAGACCAAAAATCCCGTGCGTCAGGCACTCGTTTCCTCCACGGGCACGTTTTGGGATACGGTAGTGGTCTGCGGCCTCACGGGCCTGGTGCTGGTGAATTCGCAGGAGTGGCTCACCGGACTTTCTGGCGCAGCGCTCACCAACGCCGCCTTTTCCGATATTCCGGTTATCGGCCCGATTGTGCTGACCATTGGCCTGCTCACTTTCGTTTTTTCCACCATTCTGGGTTGGTCTTATTACGGAGAGAAAGCTGCGGAATATCTGCTCGGCACGGGCATTATTATCCCGTACCGCATTGCCTGGGTCATCATGGTCATGGTCGGTTCGGTGGCCACCATGCCGGCAGTGTGGTCGTTCGCCGATATTGCCAATGGTTTGATGGCCATTCCCAATTTGATCTCGTTATTGCTGCTCAGCAACGTACTCGTGGCTGAGACCCGAAAATTTTTATGGAGCGGGCGTTTGGACGAAGAGGGTTGATGGAACAAATTGGTGGCAGGTGAAATTTAATCATCCAAAATTTTAGGCAGCGCCAAAATCCAGGGGACTATCTGTTCCATACTTTCTAAAAAAATTAGGGTAGGCTTTTGCCAGGAGAATCTATCCCGGATGGCCATTTGTCGACA
>CAZYNP010000024.1:0-73861 GCA_964647995.1 uncultured Cytophagia bacterium | reverse complement strand
AAATTAGGGTAGGCTTTTGCCAGGAGAATCTATCCCGGATGGCCATTTGTCGACAGAACCATCTGCCACCTAAATCAACGCGAACTATCTATTTGGTGACCACTAATGGATGCACTATGCTATTGCCCGGTGCTGTTTGCAGTTTTGCATAAAAATTCTGTTATGCCAAACTATTATAACATAAGCACGAGCTTGCGGTTTGACCGCGCTGGGAAAAAACAACAAATCATGGAAGGAATCAACAGCTACACCTTTTGCCACGATAATTGAAGGATTACAGGAAGGATGAATGGTAACCTTATCGGCATTCTCGGTTATGTAGTCATGCAATTGGTGCTCGGTATGGTTGTGGCGAAGACCATTCGCACCGAGGACGACTTTTTGCTCGCTGGCCGCCGCCTCGGTTACGGTCTGGCCACTTTTTCCATTTTCGCCACCTGGTTCGGCGCTGAATCCTGCGTTGGAACGGCTGGCGCAGCTTATGAAAACGGTTTAGCTGGGGTCACCGCTGATCCTTTCGGCTACACCATCTGTCTCATCCTGATGGGATTGATGTTCGCCATTCCCCTGTGGAAGCTAAAACTCACCACTATCGCTGATTTTTTCCGCCGGCGGTATTCCATCACCGCTGAGCGCACCACCGCTTTGATCATGGTTCCCACTTCTTTGCTATGGGCAGCCGCCCAAATCAGAGCCTTCGGCCAGGTGCTGTCCGCGTCATCGGATTTGCAAATTCACGCAGCGATAACCATCGCAGCCACCGTGGTGATTATCTATACCTCTTTGGGCGGGCTGCTGGCGGATGCCATCACCGACATCATCCAGGGCGGAGTGCTGATCATTGGCCTGGTATTGGTGTTCTTTTCAGTGATCGGTGATCTCGGCGGCGTAAGTTCGGCCTTTTCCATGGTCGACCCGTCCAAACTGTCGTTTATTCCGCCAAGCTCGACCTCCCATCTGGAAACAATTCTCACCGTCGCCGAGGCCTGGGCAATTCCAATCTGCGGCTCGGTGGTCGCGCAGGAATTGATCTCGCGAGTGCTGGCCAGCCGCTCGCCCCAAATTGCTCAACGATCTTCGTTTCTTGCCAGCAGTCTTTATTTATTTTTGGGCATGATTCCCTTGACCATTGGCCTGATTGGCTTTCGGTTGCTGCCAGGCCTTGCCGATCCGGAACACGTGTTGCCGCTCATGGCCCAGCAGCATCTATCTCAGATACTATACATCGTCTTTGCCGGGGCATTGGTGTCGGCCATTTTGTCCACCGTTGACAGCGCCCTGCTGGCTGCCTCGGCCCTGGTGTCGCACAATGTGCTTTTCTCATTGCGTCCCCAACTGAGTGACCAAAAGAAGCTGCAACTCAATCGTATTGGCGTCATTGTCATGGGCGCTGCCGCCTATGCCCTGGCGCTTTCGGCTGAGGGCATCTATCAATTGGTAAAGGACGCCTCTTCCCTGGGCAGTGCGGGTATTTTTGTGGTGATCATGTTTGGTCTCTTCACCCCCCTCGGCTCGCACCGCAGCGCACTGGCCGCCCTGTTCACCGGAGTGGCGGTCTGGCTGGTATTCCATTACCTGTTTCATTTCCCATGGAGCTATCTGCTCTCACTGGGCAGCGCCTGTTTGGCCTATTTAACCATTGGACTGATCGAACGGTCGCTCTCCAAAAATTCGCCCTGCCCCATTGTCCCAATGGTCACCCAATAGCAGCAGAGCGACCACATTCTCGTCAGGAACATGCATGGAGCAAGCGACAAATTAAGGGAAGATAACATGGCAAGCTTTGAAGCAAAAATTGCGATCAACCAACCGATTCATCGGGTCTACGCCGCGTTTCTCGATCAGCAACGAATGAAAGAGTGGCTCAGCGGCCTTCAGGCTATCGAATTGCTCCAGGGATCCAATAACGCCGTGGGCAGCCGCTACAAATTGACCCTGGTGGAAAATGGTCATCAAATTATCCTGTATCAAGAGATAACTGTCAATAACGAAAACGAGGAATTGGCGTTCACCATGGAGCACGAGACCATGACCAGTCAATCACGGGTTCGATTCATTCCCTTGAACCCCGATACCACTGAACTATGCTTGACAGTGGAGGTGCATGGCCAGGGTCGCCTCTGGAAATTCCTCATTCCCTCGATGCTGCCCCTGCTCCAGCAACGTCAGGAAACGGACCTATTGAAATTTAAACACATGGTCGAGCGCAGCTAAGCGACGGCTATCTGATGACGGCGCTATCAGCAACGTTGTTCCGCCAATCGGAACATTCGGCGACCACCGGGCGTAAAAAATTCAGAATTTCATGAGATTAGCACTCCCCCACTGCTTAGCGGTTTTTGACAATTTTTGAGGATGGGCAATGCGAAAGATGTGGTCAACCAGTTCAACCGGAATTTTTTTGGTAACCCATCTTTTTTTTGTTGCCTCCATAACCCCAGGCTTCGCCGCCACCAAAATGCCAGCAGATTCCTGGCAATCTCCTGCCTGGTCCGCCAATGAACTATTGATTCAATTCAAAGCAAACCTGCGGTTGAATTCGGCTGAATTCACGTCCCGGCAGCGTGCCACTGGTTTGGCGGGACTGGACTCGTTGAACGACCTTTTCGGGCTCAAGGAAATAGTTGCCATTTGGCCGGATACCTCGACTGGTTACCGCCGTGCCAAAGCCCCGATAGCGCCACCGATTTTTCTGTTCAAATTCGATCGTACCGATGCCGCAGGCCTGGCGATTCATGCCTATCGCCAGCTCTCGATTGTCGAGCGAGTTGAGTTCAACTATTTTTATTTTGCCAACCCGCAAAGGTCAGCCAATCTGGCCGATCTCGACCAGGTGCATCTCCCCGAGGCAGCCCCATTCGTGAATCATTTACGGCCGCTATTGATTGGGGTCATCGATACTGGCATTGATTGGAAAGCCCTGCGCACCATCAGCGACATTTGGATCAATTCCCTGGAACAAGCCGATCGTAAGGATAATGACCATAACGGCCTGATCGATGATATTTGGGGCTATAATTTTGTCGATCAAGAGCTGCTGCAGCAATTCGGCCAGCATTGGCAGGGAAAGCCTACCGATGACTGCGGCCATGGCACCCAAGTGACGCAGGTGATCAGTCAACTGGCAAACTTTGGTGCTCCCAACAAGCCACCGCATTTTCGCCCGCAGGTGATGATCCTCAAGGCCGGCTTTCAACTCCCTTCCGGAAAGATCGTTTTCTCAACTTTCTCGTTAGTGCGAGCGATTCAATACGCCATCGATCATGGCGCGAACATTGTTCATCTCTCGTGCAGCGGGCCATACTCGTCTCAATTTTTGCAGCAGGCCATTCAACGGGCAGTGAGCAGCGGCTGCCTCGCCGTGGCTGCAGCCGGCGATGACAATAGCCATGCGCTGGCCTATCCCGCAGCATTCGATGACGTTTTGGCAGTAACTGCCATCGATCTCGAGGATAAAAAATTAGCCTCAGCGAATTATGGCAACTGGATCGATCTGGCAGCACCTGGTTTTTCATTGCCCGAGAGAACCAATCCCCTGGTCGCCATCAACCCACTGGCAGGCAGTGCCATCGCTGCGGCCTACGTTTCCGGCCTGGCCGCGCTTCTTATTTCCAGCAACGATGCTGGCCCGGTGCAGGCAATACTGAATAACCTCATCTGGAGTTGCGATAACATCTACCCACAAAATCCAGATCTGGTCGGTCAATTGGGTGCGGGAAAAATCCATGCCGGCCAGGCTTTGCAAAAGTTATATCGGCCCAACGTTGTGGTTACCAGAATCGCCGGCTACTGCGGTCACCAGGGCGAAATGATACCTCCGGCGACACCCATTCCGATCACTGTCAGTCTTCGAAATATGTCCTTTGTAGCCAACGATCTCTGTTTGCGAATAGCTGTCGATGATTCCATCGGCAGCGCTCTGATTTCGCAATTTTGTCTGCCTGAACTGTCTTTCTTACAAATCGGTCGCAATCGTCAACAACCGTTGCTGCTTCAGATCGATCGGCCCTGGCCTGTGGGCAAGCCCCTGCCGGTGACCGTGTCAATAGAAACCGCCAACGATTTTTCATTCAGTCAGGCAATGGCTCTGACCATCGAAACGGCTCCTGGCATCTCGCTGTCGCTGGTCGCTGAGCACCCCGTCACGCTAAAATGGTCGGCCGATTACGATTTTGCCGGATATTATCTGTATCGAAAAGGTAGTGGCCAGCCATTCTTTGAAAAGCTAACTCCATTACCTATCGCTGATTCCGTCTACGTGGATTATACCGCTACCAAAAACGCGGAAGCAGCCTACTATGTTGTTGGAGTGGATGGAGGCGGTTCGGAGAGTCTGCCTTCGGATACCGTTATCGTCCAGGCCGGGGACAATATGTCCTCCAACCTGCTGGCCACCAGCCGTATGACCGAAAAACCCAAAGTGCAAGCAGCTTTTTTCCAAACCGATACGTTACTGATGCTGGGTGATAGCCTGCGGTTGTACCTCCAAATCGATTCGAGCCAATCCGATTCGTTATGGTACCAATGGTTAGTAAATGGCAAAATCCTGGAGCAGCACCAGCGGCAGGAACTCTGGCTGCCAGCCAATTTGCTTGCCCCAGGAAACAACACCATTGAAGTGACCATTACTGCTGATGACACAACCATTACCCATCGCTGGACCGTCCGGGTGCAGCGGCCTCCGGTCACCATCAGCACCTTCGCACCAGGTCCCGATACCACAATTTACGAAGGGGACTCATTGCGGCTGGCGATTGACCTGACAGGTTCGAATACACTGCCGACAGAGATCCATTGGCAATTCAAAGGACAGGTAGATACCACTCATACAGGGCTAATTTACTGGCTGCATCCAGACTATTCTGCCGCGGGAAACGATTCCATTATTGTGCGATTCGTGATTGGCGATTCAGTTTATTCGCATTGCTGGCGAATTCATATCCTGAATCGCAATCGCCCGCCGATTATCTCTTCTCATGCCCTCATGAGTCAAACCAACTACTCGCTGAACGAGACGCTGCGACTCTGGATTCAGGCGCAGGATCCCGATGGCGATTCCCTGTCCTATCGCTGGTATTTCAACCAGCGGCTCGATTCGACTCAGGTCGATTCGTTCTTTGTTTTTCATGGTGTAAGAAGCCCTCTAAAATCCGATACGATCCTGGTCAGCATTGCTGACCGCGATACCGCCGTCACCCATTTCTGGTTGCTGCCAATGTGGCAGAAGAATCAGCCACCTCAGATTATCAATTGCACGCCGTTGCCGACCGCAAAACTGGCACCAGCCGATTCGATTCGATTTCAAGTGCTCTGCCAGGATGCCGACAACGATTCATTGACCTTTGCCTGGTTTCTGAACGGGCAATTGGATTCCTCTGCCCAACAACCGACCTATCTTTATCGGTCATCCCCGGATTCATTGCAGAATGATACGATCATGGTAGCCATTGCCGATGGCGATACCACGATCACGCGTGAGTGGATCGTTGTCGCTGCGGCTGAACCGATGGAGATCGCAAACCAAGCGCAGTTTATCTGGTTTCCGGCCGAAGATTCAATATCTACCACGGGCGATTCGATAATGTTGGGGGTAAATCATATTCCCAGCGAGGCCAAAATTCAATGGGCCATCAATGATTCCCTGGTAGCAACCGCTACCGATTCCATTTTTATTCATCGACGGGCCAGCGCTATGAGCCGCACAGATACCATCTCGGCCATGATCTCACTTTCGGATCGCGTGGCCGGTCATGTCTGGATCGTCCAGTTCCTGCCGTTATCGAACCGGAACAACTGGAAGCTGACGTTTCAGCCGAATAGTAACCTGCTACATCGTTCGCCTAATGACAGCATCCGGTTCTCGGTGAACATTAGCGGCGACCAATTACCAGCATTTTCCTTTCGCTGGCAGTTGAATGGACAGACCAGCGATCTGGCTCAGGATAGCCTCTTTTGGTATCGCCACCAACCGAATATCGCCAATAGACCGGATACCATTATGGTGCAAATTTCCATTGCGGATACCATGATCATTCACCAATGGGTTGTAATTTCAGATTCGGTTCGCGCATTGCCCTCTCCCCGGCTAATCTTTCCCATCAATGCCGAATTTATCTCAGACGACGACAAACTGATCTGGCAAAACGACTCATTGCTAACTGCGCCACCGGCCGCTGGGCCATGGCAGTATGTGGTTCAAATCGCTGCCGACTCCAGCTTTTCCAGGATCATTTCCAGCGATACCTGCGCCGCCAGCAGTCTGCGGTTGAATAAATGTGCCAATTTCGAAAAACTGCCAGTTGATAAAGCACTGTACTGGCGAGTGAAGCTTTTTACAGCCAATCATTATCAGTCCGATTTCCAGAAATCGAATCGACCGTTTTTCTTTTACCCTCAATTTTCTCAAGTTGAAAACCTATTGATAACGATTCAGCAAGACGGGACCATCGAGCTATCCTGGAGCAGTTTTCAGGACAAAAATTGCGCTGGATTTAATCTCTATCGCAGCCAGTCGCCGCAAACTAATTTTGTGAAATTAAATGACCAATTGATCATCGGCAAAACCAATTTTAGTTTTCGTGACCTCACAGCTCAAGCTGGAGTTACGTATAATTACAAGCTCGAAGAGGTGAGTCAGACCGGCAAAAAAAAGGTGCAACGAATGACCACCGTCACCGCGCCAAAACCAGATCACTACTCTCTCACCACTAACTTTCCCAATCCATTTAATTCGCTGACCTCATTCAAGTATGAAATTCCAGCCGCGACCGATGTCACCATTGAGGTCTACAATGTGCTGGGGAAGAAGGTGAAAACGCTGGTGGATGCCTTCAAGGAGCCAGGCATCTATACGGTATTTTGGGACGGCCGGGATGATGCCGGCCAGAATGTGGTAAGTGGCGTCTATTTCTACCACATGGCCACTGCGAACTATAACATGACCCACAAAATGATTGTGGTTCGATAAATAATCACCCGTTGCTGTGTCGTTCCCATGCCCAACCCACCCATGCAAATAATCCAGCTCATTGAACAATTGGAATGGTTTATCCAAACCGATCTGGCTGGTCGCGGCATCCATTACCTGCCCGGCGAAAATCTTTGTACCTGTACTCATGGTGGTCTCTGGCGAGCCATTCAATTTTTCGCCGAACATCCAGGCTGCCGGGTGGGAATCGTTACTGGATTTTTTATCCCGACAGCCGAGCCTCCCGCTCCCGAAACTGATGGCCCAGCCGGTGCGATCTTTTTAGCCAGGGGGCTCCGACGATTGGGCTATTTGGTGGACCTCATCACCGATGAGCCGTGTCGCCGCCCGCTGGAACAGGGGCTACAGCTCTTTGCCGCGGAGCTGGCAACCGTCGGATTGCTGGTTTGCCCTCTCGTTCCAGACCTTGCCCAAAAATTCCAACAGCAATTGTTCCAATCTCAACCGCGGTTCGATTGCCTGATTGCCATCGAACGCGTCGGCCCCTGCCATACGCCAATGACTTTTTTGCATCAGCAGCCTCCGCCCGACGATCTGGCGCGACATCTGTACACCTCACTGGGACCCAAGGAATTGGCCGGGAATTGTCTCAATATGCGAGGCCAGTCCCTGGATCAGGTGACCGCCCCGCTGCATGGTCTTTTTGATAAACAAAACCATTCGGCCGGCGCCATCACTACCATCGGCATTGGCGATGGCGGCAATGAAATCGGCATGGGATCGATTCCCTGGAAAATTATCGCTACCAATATTCACCAGGGCCTCGGCGCCCGCATTGCCTGCCATATCGCCACCGATGCCACCATCGTCGCTGGCGTTTCCAACTGGGGTTCCTATGCCCTGATCGCCGGTTTATTTGCCTTTCTCAGGCGAACGGCTGATTGGCAGCAGTTGTACTCCGCCACGTCCGAAACCCGGTTGCTGGAAATTTTTTGCCGCACTCAATCAGCGGTGGATGGCCGATTGCTAAAACCTGCGATGTCCGTAGATGGCATTCGGTGGGAAGTGCATTTACAGGTGCTGGAGTTGATTGGCTCGATGTTGACATGCTTTGCAGAATAATTGGAAAGTTTAATCTTAGCTTATCCCTCGGCACGATTCAGCAGACTGGGCACGAAGGACTTGCCATGCAGTGGAGCTCGGGATTGGTAATTGGGCCAATTCCTGGGGCTGGAACTGAGACGAAAACAGATCGTAAGCTCCCCAATGAACCGTCAGCAGTGGCTGCAGTTGAATTGCTTTACTATTTCATAAATGGCTATGCCATAGGCCACGACCACATTTAGAGAGCGCTTCAGTCCGAACATCGGTATCTCCACTGCCAGATCCGCCAATTCAACCACGGCATCTGAAACCCCGCTGATCTCGTGTCCCACCACCAGGCACAGCGGAAAGCGATACTGCACCTGGTGATAAATGTGCGATTGATCGGTATGCTCCAAAATAACGATGCCATAGCCGCGGGATTTCAATTGCCGAACAATAGCCACCGGATCAGAAAAATATTCCCAGGGAACGCTATGCTCGGCGCCGAGCGCTGACTTGCTGATCTCAGGCCGTGGCGGCTGGCCAGTGATCCCGGTCAAATACAGCCGCTCCACACCCGCGGCATCGGAGGTTCGGAAGATCGAGCCGACATTGTATAGGCTCCGCACATTATCCAGCACCACACTTATCGGTCGTCTGAGTCGCTGTTGCACCGCTTCCAGCGATGGAGTTGCCAGAAGCCCATCGAGATAGGTCAGTTTCTTCACCCTTATCGCCCAAAATTGTACACCAACGACAACCAGGGGATGGGGAAACCATGTCTGATGACCTCTCCGATCACAATTAATCCAATATCGCCGGCCAGCCGATCCCCGAACAGACGTAGCGCCAGAGCAAATGGCAGTTCATCGAACTGAACCTCTCTATCGAGGACGAGCCAATTTTCGGAAACCAGCGCCGAACTATTCGATAGCCGGATATTGCCCCCAAGCGTCAAAATGGGCGTTCGTCCAAACTCGAACTCCTCGCCCTTTTCTTTGACATAGCCCAGGCCGAAACCCGCCGTAAAACTTTTATCCGGCGCACCCACGGTTGTCGTTACAAAAGCAATACCTGCTGCTGCTCCATCCCAGAGCGACATGAACAGCGTACCGGCCGAAATTGCCAAGCGCTCCGAGGCCGAAATTCCAATTCTGGGCGCAATGAATTTGATCTGGTCATCGGGTTGGACTCCAGGGAAAATCGACATGCCAGCCAATATGCTAAAGTTATTGGTGAACCCATAGGCCACACCCGGGAAAAAAACGTAGAAGTCTGAAAAATAGCCATGTCCCTTTCGCAGTGGCCGACCCGTTGGGGCAAACATCAATCGCGAATAGTTGGGGTCGAAGCGCCTGAATTCCCCCTGACTTATTTTGCCCTCCAGCGGCTTGATGGAGATGACCTCTGATCGCGGGATTTTCATCTCGATGCCAGCGGCTGTGATCACGGTAATTTGGGCCGCATCCTGCTGGACAATTTGGCCCCGGATGACCGATCCATCCTTTAAGGTGAATACCTTCGACGAATCCTGTTGCTGGGTGGCTGCAAATACCGGCTCTGCTGATCGGGTTGGAATTATATTCCCGTGGGTGATTGTAAGGGGATCGCCGGCTTGCCCCAACAAGGATCCTTGCCCCCCAAGCAGTGCTAACCACAAGCTCCAAAATCCCAAGCGAATGATACGATTCATAGCGCATCCCTCTTTTTTTTAAATGAGAATTATTGCGTTGTGGGCGTTACACGCTTCGCATGAATTCTGTTATTACCACTATCGTAGCTTCGGGAAATTTATAAAAACTAATTGGAATTGTCAAGTTGAATTTCAATATCGGAAATATTTCTCAATAAAATCACAAAAAATCTATTGACAATGAAATAGAAATGCCTTAAATTTAGCGCCAAATTGTTTGGATTAGAACCTACAGCATGGAGTAAGCATTATGAGCAACATCAATAGCAAAAAAGGCATCATTGCCATTCTTACTGGCGGCGGCGATGTGCCTGGACTGAACCCTGCCATTCGCGCCATCACCATCCGCGCCATTCGCGAAGGCTATCAGGTGATTGGTATTCGACGCGGCTGGGCTGGCATGATCGAAATTATACCCGATAAAGACGCCGACAATAGTCAAAATTTTATGCACTTGACCGAAGAGATCGTGAACAAAGCCGGACGAACCGGTGGCACATTTCTGCATACCTCGCGAACCCGTCCCAGCCATGTGCCCAAAGTGAACGTGCCGGAACATCTGCGCGATAAATATACCGCAGAAAAAAATGACCTGACTCCCGATGTGCTAAAAAATTTGGATTTCCTGGGGGTCGATTATCTCATCCCCATCGGCGGCGATGATACGTTGAGCTATGGCGTTCGCTTGCATAACGAGGGCGTAAAAGTGATCGCCATCCCCAAAACCATGGATAACGATGTACCCGGCACCGATTACTGCATTGGCTTCAGCACCTGCGTCACTCGCACCATCGAGATGACCCATCGGCTGCGAACCTCTGCCGGCTCTCATGAACGTTTCCTGGTGATCGAGGTCTTTGGTCGCTATGCCGGGTTCACTGCGTTGCTGCCCACAATGGCCGGCGCTGCCAACCGCTGCGTTATCCCCGAACATGAATTCGACATCGAACGTTTGACCGAACTGCTGGTGGCCGATCGGTTCACCAATCCCAGCCACTATTCCGTGGTGCTGGTCTCCGAAGGCGCCAAATTCAAAGGTATGAACGAGATGATCTTTCAAAGCCAGGAGGCTGACGCCTACGGTCATAAAAAACTGGGGGGCATTGGCGATATTATTTCCGAAAAGATCAAAGAGCTATCGCCCAAATTCAATAACGGCAAGCGCATCAACGTCATCAACCAGCGGCTGGGATACCTGGTGCGCTGCGGCGATCCCGATGCCCTGGACTCCATTGTGCCCATGGCCTACGGCAATCTGGCGCTGGATTTGATTCTGGAGGGCGCCCATGGTCGAGTCACTATTTTGAACAACGGCCGCTACGATAACGCACCCATCGAAGTGGTTGCCAGTTATAAAAAAGTCGTCGATGTCGAAAAATATTACAACACCGATCGACTGCGACCGCACTACAAAAGTTTCGAATCCAAACCGCTGTTCATCATGGCCAGTGATTAACTTCCATCTGCGACCGACGTCAATTTACCAATCCCGAGGCGGTTCATTCAGCTTCGGGATTTTTTTTGCGCTGAAAAAATGGCTCGCAGAAACTTCCCGTGACTGGGGAATGAAAGCAAGCAGAATTGAAAGCACTCAGAAGATTATCTTCTGTTTTCGTTTCGGAGCGGCCTTCGGTTCTGACTGCCAAACACCCTATCGAGTGGCTAACGGTCGTCACTACTATTCCCTTGCTGGGGCAGCCGGTTCATCAAATTTCGCTGGAGCGATAATACTGATTCAATCGTTCATTTTATCTCTTTTTCCAGAAAGATCAACTTCTCCACTTTTACCAGCGCATAGACAACTACCCCGGCGAAAATACAAGCCCCCAAATGGAAAGGAGTAAGCATCGGTATATCAAAAAACTGACGCATGGTGAATGAATAGATGGCCGCCAGTTGCAAGAAGAAGGTCAATCCTACCATAGCAAAGATAACTGGATTGGAATGATAATTCAGATTGAATGATTGTTTTTGAATGGAACGTGAGGCCATCGCCTGACCGATTTGCATGAACGCGATGCTGGTGAACAGCACCGCCTGCCAACTTTTATTGTCTGGCGCATTCGGTTCATAGAAGAGTTTCACAAGGAAAAGGGCAATGATTCCGATCGTCACCCCCACCCAAAGCACATGCATGCCCAATCTATCGCTAAAGAAATTGGCTTGCGGCGAACGAGGCGGTCGACGCATGGTATTGCGCTCCGCTGGCTCCAATCCCAGACCCAATCCCAGCAACCCGTCGGTCAGTAAATTCAGCCACAGCAATTGTAGCGGCAACAACGCCACGCTAATCCCCAGCAACGGGGTCAGCAGCATCACCAATACTTTGCCCAGATTTCCAGCAATGGAAAATTTCACGAAGCGACGAATGTTATCGTAAATCACCCGGCCTTCCTCCACAGCCGCCACGATGGTGGCAAAATTGTCGTCCAGTAGCACCATATCGGCCGCATCTTTGGAGACATCGGTGCCGGTAATGCCCATGGCTACGCCGATATTCGCTTGCTTCAGAGCGGGCGAATCGTTCACTCCATCCCCGGTCATGGCCACTACCTCGCCGTGCTTTTGCAGCGCCTGCACAATCTTCAGCTTGTGCTCCGGCGAGACACGCGCAAAGACCGCGGTGTTTTTCACCGCAGCTTCGATCTCGGCATCTGACATCTGATTCAGCTCCTGTCCGGTCATGAAATCGCCATTAGTGGCAATTCCCAGTTCATTGGCGATGAACCGGGCGGTGAGCGGATGGTCGCCGGTGATCATGATGGGACGGATACCGGCCGCTTTGCAGGTTGCCACTGCTTCTTTGACTTCCGGTCGCGGAGGATCGATCATGCCGATCAAGCCAAGCATGACCAAATTCTGCTCCACTTGCTCCAACTGCTTATTTTGAGGCAGCGAATCCAGCCATTTGAGTGCTACCCCCAGCACCCGCATGCCTTTCGCGGCCAGTTGATCGTTGGCTTTTTTGATCCGATCATACATTTTTTTATCCATCTTTTCCGGCTGATTGTCAACCCAGACATGGCTGGCTACCTCCAGCAAGCTATCCACCGCTCCTTTGGTGAAGGCCACATAGGGCACGCGTCGAGTTTTGAGAGAGAGCAATTGTTCCGGCAAGCGGGAGAGATCGGTTGGCAGTTGATGAATCGTCGTCATCCGTTTGCGGGAAGAATCGAACGGTATTTCCCCGACGCGTGGCAGATCACTCTGCAGTTCATTTTTAAAGATCTTCGCCCGTGATGCAGCTACCAGCAGGGCACCTTCGGTGGGATCACCAATGGTCTGCACCCGATTGGTCATCGGATCGGGTTTCAGCGTGGCATCATTACACAACGCGCCACCCATGAGCACCAGGAAAATTGTCTCGGGCTTGTTTTCAAAAATCTCCTGACCGGATTGCAGCAGTGGCGAAGGACTTAAACTGGGAGCGGGATGATGCATCGAATCATACAGTTCCAGGTATTCTCCCGCGACATCGATGACCGTAACCGTCATTCGATTCTCAGTCAGGGTTCCGGTCTTATCGGAACAAATAACGGTCACAGAGCCCAGGGTTTCTACCGCCGGCAATTTTCGAATGAGCGCCTGACGTTTGAGCATCCGCTGGGCGCCCAGGGCCAGCGTTACGGTAACCACTGCCGGCAATCCCTCCGGCACCACGGCCACAGCCACGCTCACCGCGGTGAGAAACATATCGCTCCAGGTTTGGTCATTTAATAATCCCACAATCATCACCAGCACCGCGGTAACCACACCGCAGATGGCCATAAATTTCCCTACCTGATTCAGCCGGCGCTGCAAGGGGGTCATTTCGTGTTCGACTTCCTGGATCAGTGCCGCCACCCGTCCCAGTTGCGTGTTCATCCCGGTAGCCACGGCCACCGCCTCGCCATGACCGTACGTGACCATGGTCCCCATGTAGGCCATGTTGACGCGGTCACCAAGAGTTAGATCAGTACGTCCCAGAGCTGCAGTGTGCTTTTCTACGGCATCGGATTCACCCGTCAATGCAGCTTCCTGAATCTTCAAGTTTACGCAATCGATCAGGCGGGCATCGGCTGGCACCAGATTTCCAGCTTCCAAAATGATAATGTCGCCGGGAACCAGGTCGCGCGCGGAAATTTCCAGCAACTCACCATTCCGGCGCACGCGAACAATGGGCACAGTCAATTTCTTCAGCGCGGCCATGGCTTTCTCGGCCCGATATTCCTGAATAAATCCCAGGATGGCAAACAGAAAAATAATGGCCAGGATCGCAATGGTCTCAGTGGGTTTGCCCAGAAAGCCTGAGATCACAGCAGCTATAATTAGAATAATAACCAGCAAGCTGCCAAACTGCTCCAGCAGCAGCATCAGCGGATGCTTTTTGCGTTTTTCGATCAGTTCATTGTAACCATAGGTGACCAACCGATCGGCCGCTTCCTCGTCATTCAGACCCACCTGGACGTCGACCTTAAGCTTTTCCAATACCTCATCGGTTGCTAAGGTATGCCAGGCTATGGTTTTAACCGGTTCCCCGGCAATGGTAGTTGTGTTCATCGTCTTAAACCAATTTCATTCACATGTCATTATAATTGATTGCATTTTCCAACGCGCTAATTCGGTAATCCTGCCGTTAGCAGTTCGGCTGATGCCTTCGTTGCTGGCCAATTCTTTCCACTTAAATGGATGATCAAACGATTATGCTGCAGTTGCTGTCAGTTGCTGGAACGCAAGTTCGAACAGATAGAGCGAAATAGGCAAAGATAGCCGTTGAACTCGCTCCGCTTTGCTTCATGGAGACCTTTGGTACATTACAAAAGATAATTAGGTCAAAGCTCGCCATCTGTCGGCCGCTAAATTTAATTGGCCCAAATGAGCGAAAATTGCCTTTCAAAAAGCGTCGCGACTATTCGACAACCATCCTGACGAATCAGACCGGAACCGATAAATATCGGTTTGTGTAAACTATGGCCATGGGCAGATGTTCCCGATCCTCCTCGACCACCGCCGGGATAGTTTGCAGATGCTCGATCCCTGCGGCAGCAGTAACGACCAACGCCAGTGCATCAACAATATCGTCGAGAGCCAATTGCTGACGAGCATACTTTGCTTTCGATAGTTCAAACAATGAAATTGTGGCTAAATGATGATGCTGAAGCAGCGTTAGCCGCTCCGATATCCCGACCACCGTTTTTTTCGAGGCCGACATCAGGTGGCCACCCGCCAATGCCCAGAAGCAGACTTCGGGATGCGACTCCCGAATCAATTGGCGAGCCTTGGGATCTCGGATCAATAAAGCATCAACCTCTTTAATTTTGTGTGATATCCGCCACGTTTGAATCGATATTTTTTTGCCCAGCACCTGGTGATTGATGCGGCAAGCATCGCGATAGTTGGTCGCGGCCAGCGTTTCTCGCGCCGGCGCCGGAAAAATGGACGAGCGCCAATGCTTCAAAATCCTTCGCGCTTCGATATCACAGCGACGTGCCCCTGCAAACGGCAACCCAATGGGGATATCGATCAAAATGAGCGCAGCATCCTGATGCATTGCCCATAAATCGGAAATATCAGGAAAAATATCCACGCTCCCTTGCCAATCGCTTTGAATGGCAACAGCGAACCACCCTTTGGAACACCCATCAACACCCACAAATTTCATCGTTGAATCAATCGGTTTCGTAAGACAGCGGTTGGAGACCGGGTAGTTGACTAAGGTCATTTGATAATCTTGCAGGCCTATATTAATCAATTTTCGGTTGAATGTCAAGACCTTTTTTTGATTGCATGTAAAACCTGACTTATGAGTGGACAGAGTTACTGACCGGTCGCTTAGCTTTTTGAAATTTTGGAAGCATCCTATTTTTAAGCAACCGGTCAGGCCACCCATCACTGATCTTTTGCGATTGCAATCAGGGTCTCGGTGCTGGATTTCAAATATGTATAGTTCATTGAGCGGCTGCAATAATTTGCCGAAAATGGCAAGGGGATGCACGAAGGCAATTCTAAAATTTTAAAAATATCAGTTGAACTTGTCATAAAAATTTATTATTGTTTAGGTGTTGATCACTGCTATCCAAGCAGTGCTGTCCAAAATAATTTAACTTTGTAAATTTGCTCATGGCAAAATAGGCGGTTGAAAGCAAAATTATTCGTTTTTCAAAATGAGGTTCTGTTTCCACCGATCCGCCAGTTGGCTTTTGAAGTCAAATTAAGTATGGGTAAGGCCACCAAGACTCGAAGACACAAAGGAATCAGATTGCATTTTAGAAAATATACCTGAAAAGCATTCCGTTGTTATCGAATTCTTTGACCATAGGTTCGTTTGATAAGATAATCGGTCGCAGATGCTTCGTGTCGTTATGCCTTTGTGGCCAGTATCATCTAAGGTTAACGCCAATGGCCGGTTGGCGGATTGGATTTTGCTGGCTAAAGTGCTAAACGAAAAATCCCATTTGGAACAAGAGTGGATGGAGATGATTGCGAAGATGAATTCTGGCTGAGGATTTCTCTGTCGATCGAAGCGACGGAATTGCCATCGAATCGAGCCGTTGCAAAAATTGTTATTAAAATTTATGACGTTCAGAAAATATCCAGCGACATTTGGAGTAGTTGGAGCACCTGCAAATCTGGCCATCTGAGCCATGATACAAAACCAAGTGAAAGGAAACTGATGAAAAAGAATTGGCTAATCATTGTCACTCTCCTAACTCTCATTTCTTGGTCATCGCTGTCCATGGTACTCGCACAAGAGGACCTGAACTGTTTTTCGATTATTGTTGGCAAAAATGCCTCAGTCGATGGATCGGTGTTGGTAGCTCATAACGAAGATGATTATGGCACACAGATAGTCAACCATTATCTGGTTCCACGCCAGCAGCACGCACCGGGTGAGACCATCGTTTGTCCCGATGGCCTGGTGCTGCCCCAGGTTGCGGAGACCTATAGCTTCATCTGGCTGGAGATGCCGGGAATGGAATTTTCGGATAGCTTTATCAATGAGTGGGGCGTGGTAGTGGCCTCCGATGCCTGTTCATCGCGAGAAGATGCGCCAGAACTTATTAATGGCGGCATCAAATACTGGCTGCGCCGCATCGTTGCCGAGCGCGCTCGTACCGCCAGAGAAGGCGTTCGTATCGCCGGAAAACTGATCAGCGAATATGGCTACGGATCATCCGGGCGAACCTACATCATTGCTGATGCTAACGAGGGGTGGATGCTGGCCGCGGTCAAAGGCAAGCATTGGGTGGCGCAACGGGTGCCCGACGATATGGTGGCGGTGATCCCCAATTACTACACGATTGGCAAAATCAACCTGGCGGATACGCTGAATTATTATGGCTCCCCGGATATTATCAAATATGCGCTTCGCCGGGGATGGTTCGAACCGGCGCGCGATGTGCGGTTTCATTTTGCCAAAACATACTCCCATCCCGAAAATTTGAAAAACAAAGGCAACATCCATCGCATGTGGCGCGGCGTCAATTTATTGGCCGACAACACCTACGCCTTATCGGCTGAATTTCCGTTTGCGTTCAAACCAAAGCAGAAGATATCGCTATCGAAATTGCAGCAGGTGTTGCGCGATCACTATATCGGCACTGAATTGGACAAGACCAATCATTATCGGCTCGGGAATCCCCATCAACTGAACGGCGCGACCATTTGTGCCAGCAGCACCCAATACGGCTTCGTCGCCCAGCTCCGCCATTGGCTACCAGTAGAGCTGGGGGCTGTGCTCTGGCTGGCGCCGCATCGTCCCGATTGCCAGGCGTTCATTCCCTGGTATCTCGGCTGCACGCAGATGCCGGCTGGCTTTGCCATCGGTAATTTTCAAACCGCTACCGAAAACCATTTCCGGCCACCAAAGTCCTTTCATGCGCGAACGGATAGCCTGGCATTCTGGATCTTCACCCGGTTAGCAGAAAAAGTCGATGAAAATTATGGTCAACGCATTGTTCGAGTTCAAAAGAAGTGGACATCATTGGAGCGAGAGTTGTTGGCCGAACAGCAGGGATTTGAAGAAAAGGTGGCTCGAGCGCTATCGGAGAATCCCGATCGCGGCCGAGAATTGTTGACCCAATATACTCAAAAGCACGCGGCCACGGCCTGGAAAATCGCCAAAGAGCTGCTAAGAGAACTCGAGCCAGCAGATCGGTAACCGGTTGTTCCAACTGACTCGAGCAGCAATGCTCAAATGGGAATGATCAGGGATGGCAATGGCAATCCGGACTAATGCTGCACCCGTTCGAAAATCAGTCGCAAACCATCCAGTGTCAAAAACGGCTCGATGCGGTGGATGCGGCTGGTGTAGGGACTGATGACTTTGGCTAAGCCTCCAGTGGCCACGGCTTTGACCGACGTGCCCAATTCCGCTTCGATGCGGGCGATGAGGCCATTAATCAGTTCCACCGTGCCAAACATCAAGCCCGATTGAATGCTGTTCTCGGTGTTCTGACCGATGACTTTGGTCGGGAACTGGAGTTCGACCTTAGGAAGCCGGGCGGCTCGCTGATGGAGAATACTGGCGGTCAATTCGATGCCCGGGGCAATAATGCCGCCCAGGTATTCATTTTGGGCCGAAATCACATCGAACGTCGTCGCAGTACCAAAATCCAGAATGACCAGTGGGCCACCAAAATAATGAATCCCGGCCACGGCATTACAGATTCGATCAGCGCCAACCTGTCGTGGATCTTCGTACAGAATTTTCAGATGGAGATCGAGTTCCGAACTCACCACCACCGGCTGCAAGTGCAGGTAATCTTCCAGCACCTGACAGAAGATGTGAGTCAAATTGGGCACCACGGAAGAGATAGCTCCGCCGCGAATTTGATCGGCCGCGATGGAGCGTGATTGCAGGAGATGTTCGAGAATAATCCAGATTTCATCCCGCGTTCGCGTAATGAGACTGGACAGGCGCCAGTGCGCCACCAGCGCAGTTTGCTGATAGATGCCTATCACTACATTGGTGTTGCCAATATCGATCACAATGAGCATGGTTGCCTCCTAAAAAGCGACATCGCCGGCGATAATTCGTTGCAATGCTCCTGATGGCTGCCGCAACAACAGACAACCATCCTCATCGATGTCTTCAAAGATCCCTTCGATTCGTTCTTCATCCTGCATAATGGTCATTTTCTGACCGAATTGGGGGCATTTTTCCTTCCAGGTTGTCAAAATGCCAGCGAAGCCATCGGCCAGAATCTGGCGGTAATTGGCTTCCAGCCGATGGATCACCTCGGCTAATAATTCCGCCCGATCGATCCGCACCCCGGACTCGATTCGTAACGAGGTTGCCCGCTCGCGATAGGCTTCGGGAAAGTCCTCAGGCTTATGGTTGACATTGATCCCGATGCCCAGAATGATGAAATCGATCTGGCTGTTATGAAACTCCACTTCCGATAAAATACCACAAAATTTCTTGCCGCGAAATAGCAAATCGTTGGGCCACTTCAGGTCCGGTTGCAAGTGAATATAATTTTCCACCGCTTCAGCAATGGACACCCCGCTAAAATACGGCACCAATCCCGCTTTTTCCGCTGGGATTGGTGGCCGCAGGATCAGCGAAAACCATAACCCTTTGTTGAAAGGCGAGTCCCATTGGCGCGATTTGCGCCCCTTCCCCTTCGTCTGTTCTTCGGCGATAACCAGCACCCCCTCTTTTTCACCCTGTGCGGCGCGGCGATAGGCAAATTCATTGGTGGAGCCGATGCTCCAGAAGGCATAGACTTTGGTGGCCAGGAGCTCTGTTTTTAGCAATGCGCGAATTCGATCGGCCGATAAAAGATCAAAGCCGGGGCGCCGTAAGGTCATGTGATATTCTCCAGTTTTGCTAACCTGAATGGTTGGTGACAGTAACCAGGCAAAAGTCCACTCCCGTGTCGCCGGCACCACTATTCAGAATTCGATATGGCGTGAATTGATTTTGAATCCAGATTATCTGAAACATATCGCCACAAAGGCACCAATTGCCGAAGCAAAGATAATGTCGAATGATTAGGCCTGGAAATCGTAGTGTTAACAATTCGCCGCTAACAATCGATTTCAAACTCGGCGGCAGCCGCCTGCTGTTTTCGTGGCCTGGCGGCTCAAAAAAATGGTCGCAAACACATCAACGCACCATGCAGCAACGAATCAGAAAACAAATTCGGAGGGGATTCCAGCGTTTTCACCACCCACTTCGGAACGCCAATTTAGAAAAACTCCACCTCCGGTCTACTTAATAGGGCCTGGCCGTTACTCAGCGCAGCCGGCGGAATTAGGTCGTCTAAATAAAAATTTCCAAAATCAACTCGGCGCTGGCATTGCGATGGCCCGCTCAGTGACCGCGGTTCAATGACTCGTTTTCCAGCTTGCCAGCCCTTTTGGCAGCAAAATAATCACGCTCCCGCGGGTGATAGGTACGGTGCACTTCCCTCAAATAATCCCGATCCAGATGCATGTAGATCTGGGTCGATGAAATGTAGACATGGCCCAACATTTCCTGAACTGCGCGCAAATCAGCGCCACCTTCGATCAAATGCGTGGCAAAGGAATGGCGAAGGGTATGCGGCGAGACGGGTTTGCTGATGCCCGCTGCCAGCACATAGCGTCGCAGGATTTTCCAGAAGCCCATGCGGGAGAGCTTTCGGCCACGATTATTGACAAACAACGTCGACGGTGGTTCTGCCCCCACCAGCAAGGGGCGGCTTTGCTGGCAATATGCTTCGACGGCCAGCATGGCGCGCTCACCGATGGGAATCATTCTCACTTTGGAACCTTTGCCCCAAATACGCACCAACTGGTCGTTGAATAATAGATCGGACAGTTTGACCGAAATCAATTCCGACACGCGCACACCGGTGGCATACGCAAATTCCAGCAGCGCTTGATCCCGCAGCCCCAGTACCGTGGTGGTATCTGGTTGCTGCAGCAACTCTTCCATTTCAAATTGATTCAGTACCTGGGGCAATTTCTGCGCCAGTTTGGGGGCAGTGATATACTCACTGGGATCAGCAGTCGTGAGATTCTCGCTCAGCAGAAAGCGATGGAACATGCGGATGGCCGACAGGTTGCGCGAAATGGTTAATGACGATAGACTATCGTCGTGCAAATGGGAAATGAAGGCGATCAGATCAGCCGGTTGCACGTCCGACCAATTTTTCACTCCGCGTTCCACCAGGAAGTCGATGTATTTGTTCAAATCAGAGGCATACGCTTCAATGGTGTTGGTCGCCAGGTTTCGCTCGGCGGTCATAAAATTGATAAATTCTTCAAGCGCATCGTGCATAGTTTCGTCCGCCAACTTACCCCCTGCGCCCTTTGCAAGCTTTGACACAGATCCCGCAAATGTGCAGGCCGATGCCCCTCTTTTTGGAAAAGGAATCCAATAACTGAAAACAGCGCTGGAAATTGTGCTCAGTGGCGACCTGTCCAATCGCCCCCACAGGACAGGCGCTGACGCAATCATAGCAATCGCCACAGCCAAAGGGTTGTTCCTGACCTTCCGCCAGGGGCAGATCGGTGAGAATCGTCACCAGGCGCTGGTGCGAGCCGTAGCGTCGGGTTACCAGGAGATTGTTGCGCCCCAGCCAGCCCAGTCCTGCCGCCACGGCAACATGGCGATGGGAAAGATGCCCCACCTGCTTTTGCCAATCGACCACCTGTGACGCAGGAATGGGCAATGCCCGATGCCCCGCTTCCTGAATTCGCAGCGCTAACAGAAATGCCAATTTATCTAATTGCACATTGGCCTGACGATAATGCCACTTGTACAGCAGTGTCGGCTCATTCACCACTCCGTGGAGCACCGCCTCCGAGAGCGGAACTCCCAGCGAGATGGCATGGGTCAGCCCAGCTAATTCTTCGGCGGTCAAATAAAAATTGGCGTTCACTTGCGCGATGGAACAGGTACCGTGCAGCGGCACTTCGTATTCTGCGCAGAATTCAGCGATTAGATTCATTGACACATCGGTGTTCAGCACGACTCTACTCCATCAATTAGGCGACATTGGCAGTCAAAACATGTTCTACCAGCGACAACGAGATGCCGCTCATCATCACTTCCGGTCCCATCCGGGTGAAATCGCCCGACAGTACGCCGCGATCCACATTGGCGTACAACGAGCAGCCGGCCTCGCGCTCCACCACCAGCCCGCTGACCCGCCCGCCTTGTTCGCTAATAAACGTCACCTCTCCCAGCACCTCACTGACCACATAGCCGGTGCAAAAATGAAGCTGCAGGTGGGTGTTGGTGGTATAAACCGAAATGAGATTGCCACTCTGTTCGCCGATCTTGATGTCGGGATATATTTCCAGCGCCAATTTCCGCTGGCTGAGGGGCTCCTCCAGCGTCAAACGATAATTGTTGCCCCGCAACTTCCAATCGCACTTCAGCACCCCGGCAATTTGCCGGATGGCTTGCTCGGTAAAAATAGTTTCCATGTCGCCCTCATCATCGATGAACATATAAAACCCCGATAAAACGACTCATCGGGGTTCAATTTTTGCGCGGTGGCGTGGAGCGAGGCAACTTTCGAACATTTAGCGCCTTGGGCCCCATTTCGCCGAGGATCATTTCAAATTCGACCAGCGATCCCGGCGATAGCGTTCGAAAACCTTTCTCCTGTAGAATTTCGGTAAAATGAACAAAAATCTCCTGTCCATTTTCAGCCTGAATGTAGCCATAGCCCTTGATTTCATCGAACCATTTCACCACGCCACGATATAACAAGAATGAGTCTCCCCTTCTTTGCCCTTGTTCTAAAATATCGCCATCAATATATTCATTTTTTGGATTTTTGTCAAGCAGAATCTTAGATGATGTTTGTCAGGTTCGAGGGGATGGATTGGTCAATCGCCGCAACTGCCTGACCAATATCGCCCTGGCGAAAAATCGCCGTACCAGCCACCAGCACATTGGCGCCAGCCCGTACCACCATTGGCGCCGTCACCGCGGTGATACCACCATCAACCTCCAGATGAATCCTGCGATGTTGTGACCGGATCATCTGATCGAGCTGCGAAATTTTGGGCAACACCGCCGGAATGAACGTTTGTCCCCCATAACCCGGATTAACGCTCATCACCAGCACCAGATCCAATTCCGATAGGATTACCTCCAGGCTCGAGGCCGGCGTGGCAGGATTTAGCGCTACTCCTGCCTGAGCCCCGACCTGCTTGATCAATTGAATCGAGCGATGCAAGTGGCGCACGGCTTCCACATGAACTGTGATCAGGTCGGCACCGGCTTCTCGAAAGCGGGGGATCAAAAAATCGGGTTCCTCAACCATCAAATGCACATCCAGAAATAGCGGGGTCATCCGACGAATGGCCGCAACCATGTCTGGCCCCAGCGTAATATTCGGCACAAAATGACCATCCATCACATCAAGATGAAGCCATTTGACCTTTGCCTGTTCAATTTCCCGAAGCTGCTGTGCCAGGTTCGTGAAATCGGCTGCCAGGATCGATGGGGCTAAAATAGCCATAGTCTATTCCCCTTCCCGATCGGGTAATTTGCTGACAATCAAATCAATGGCCGTGCCCTGGCCCACCACTTCATCGGCCGGCAATGATTGATGAATGACCGTTTCCGGCAACAAATCGGCATCCTCCTGGTAGCTGATATCGCCGATAATCAAACCAGCCTGCAAGATCACTTTGCGAGCATCGGTCAAACTGCGTCCGATGAGGTTGGGCACAATAAACTGATCCGGGAATCGACCCAGACTTACCGAGATATCGATTGGCGTGCCCAGTTTCACCTCAGCCCCGGGGGGAATGCTTTGATCGACCACCACCCCCTCCGGATAGATTTCGGAATGCCCATAGTTCACATTGCGCAATTCCAGCCCGATATTTTTAATCGTGAAAATGGCATTCCTCTCGGAACGATGCGTGAGCTGCGGCATCTCGATCATGGGTTCGCCTTTGCTCACAATCACATAAATGCGCCGGCCAGTTTTTACTTTCGAGCCAGCACGGGGGTTCTGGCCCATGATCACGCCGATGGGATATTGATTGGAGCTATCGAACTTTTTGGTTTCTTCGACGATCTCCAATCCCAGCCGTTCCAGCCGATCCCGTGCTTCTTCATACATGAGATTGGTCACATCAGGCACTTCGATGGCCTGTCCATGCCGCGTATACATGGGCATGACCACATAATTGAACAATAAGAAAATAATCAACAAGACGCCCATTATTTTGGCAAAGAGAATTGCGATCGGTTTCCAATCCAGCGTTCGCCAATCAACCATGGTCTATTCTACTCCCTTGCATTTTTTTTTAGTCGTACCGCAAATGATCCATCCATTCCATCGCGCTGAGGACGCGTACTGACAAATCCCTCTTCGGTGACCAGTTCCGCCGCAATATATTCCCTTGCGTTCTCGACCTCGAATTCCTGGTGTTTCTTGAGGAATTGACCAACCACCTGCTCATTTTCTGTCGGCTCTATGGTGCAGGTGCAGTAAACGAGTATGCCACCCACTTTCAATAATTGCGCAGCATTTTCGAGCAATCGGAGTTGGAGAACTGCCAATTCCTCAATCATTGCCGCCGTCCTTTTCCAGCGCAAATCCACGCGCTTGGCCAACACCCCCAGTCCCGAGCAAGGAGCATCCAGCAAGATTCGATCCGCCGGCTGACAGGCGAATCGAGTGCCATCGGCATGAACGAGATGAACTGACCTTAGCCCCAGTCGCTGCACTCCTTTTTTGACCAACTGCAGCCGATTGAAATTTCGATCCACCGCCACAATGATCCCCTGATCCCCCATCAATTCCGCCATATAGGTTGTTTTGCCCCCTGGAGCAGCGCATAGATCGACAATGCGCTCGCCAGCTTTGGGCGTCAATAGCCGACAGGCGATGCCCGCACTCACATCTTGCACCGTGAACGCTCCCTGCTGAAAGGGCGGAAATTGGGACAGATCGGGCAACCGCTCCACCGTCAAAAAATCGTCGAGATACGGCGATGGCACGGCAGTGATTTGAAATGAAGCCAATAGCTGTTGCAGCTCCTCCCGGCTCAGCTTGAGCCGATTCACTCGCAACGAGATCAGCGGATTTTGATTATTGACCCGACACAGCGCGATCGTCTCATCAATTCCCCACTGTTCCAGCCATCGCCGCACCAGCCAGCGGGGATGCGAATATTCAATCGCAACCCGATCGATGGGATCAGCGGCCTGGTCGGGCCATCGAATCTGCCCCCGCCGCCGCTGGAAAGTTCGCAAAATGGCATTGACCTTTTTACCCCAATAATCACCGCGCTGGAATTTCGCCAGATTGACCGCCTCATTGATGACCGCATAATCCGGTATCCGATCGAGGTACAACAGTTGATAGAAACTCATCTGCAAAATGTGCCGGATATTGTCGGGCGCTTTTGCATAGTCACCGTCGTAAAATTGCGTGATAATCCAATCCAACCGCATCCGCCAGCGAAGAACACCAAAAAATACTTCCTGAACCAGGGCCCGGTCGGACACCGTAATCTGGTGCCGGGCAAATTCACCCTCAAGTAAGTGATCGGCATAAGCCGCGGTCCGGTCATAACGATCGAGTAATGAAATGATAAGCTGGCGTGGGGACATCGTGATTGGATATGGTTTGGATTTTTTGATTATCAATGGTCGCCAAACCGCAACCCTGGTTAATCAATTTAAGTAACTGCTATCGAGCGCCATGAATAACATCGCTGCCATTTAAAAGTAATATCTGAATCCCTGCAACTACCGGTAACTGCCCAGGTGGACGAGATAATCTGGCGTTTCCAGAGCCTCAAGGTGGCACTCAAACCAGCCGCGTTTGCAGTCCCCAGGCGATGAATCGCATGAGCAAATAAGTGTGAGCGCTAAAATCACGCCCCTGCCTATCGGGGCAGTTTGGCCGGCAGAATTCGATTCAGATGATCGTACCACCCGGCGATTGTCAGTTCCATCCACCCCATAACCTCCGACGGGAGGATCATTCCAATCTCTCACCCACGATCACTGTATGCCCGCGCAGGAATTCCGCCACCGTCATCCGCCGCTTGTTTTCCGGCTGGATTTCGGTAATCGAAAGCAAACCCTGGCCCGTGGCCACGGTGATTGCTTCCCTGGTTACCGCTACAATTTCGCCCGGCGAGTGGTTTGGACTTGCCTCGCGCGCCGCGACCTTCGAACTACAGATTTTAATCTCCTGGCCGCGCCAGGATGAGAATGCCCTGGGAAAGGGACTGAGCCCACGAATCAAATTGAAAATCGCAGTTGCATCCTTCGACCAATCGATCTGGCAGATCTCACGGGTAATCTTAGGCGCTTTGGTAACCTCCCCTTGCTGGAGAATGCGAGGAGGATTACCCTGTTCGATCAAATTGACAGTCTCCAGTAGCACCCCGGCCCCAATTTGACTCAAGCGATCATGAAGTTCCCCGGCGGTCTCTTCGTCGCCGATGGTCACTTTCTGCTGCAAAATCCAGGCACCCGTATCGACCTTTTCTTCGATAAAAAAAGTGGTAACCCCGGTTTCTTTCTCGCCATTGATGATAACCCAATTGATCGGTGCGGCGCCACGGTATTTAGGTAACAGCGAAGCATGCAAATTGATGGTACCGCAGGCGGGAATGCTGAAAACTGACACCGGCAGGATACGAAATGCCACCACAACATAAAGTTCGGCAGGAATTTTTTTCAATTCAGCGATGAACGAAGTATCGGACAGCTTTTCGGGCGTTAATACCGGCAAACCGTGACGCTCAGCCACCTGTTTGACCGGAGTGGGAGAAAGCTTCAAGCCCCGGCCGATGGGTTTATCCGGGCCGGTGACCACGGCCAGAACTTCATGATGGCTGTTGATCAACTGTTCCAGACTGGGAATCGCAAATTCCGGCGTACCCATAAATATGATTTTCATCGCTTTGCCCTGGTTGACACTTCATTAGCCGCTACTGACCTGTCGCTGCTGAGCAAACCGTTCATAAGTGATGGACCGAGGTTAGGCCACCTCTTTCATCACCATCATCTCTTCTTCAGCAATGGCTTTCAATTCTTTTTTTAGCATTTGCTTTTTCAATGCGCCAATCCGATCCACGAATAGCACACCGTTCAGATGGTCGATCTCATGTTGCAGCACGCGCGCCAATAGGCCATCGAATTGCTGTTCATGGCTGGCGCCGTCGATGGTCTGATAACTGAGAATGATTTTTTCCGGTCGCTTGACCTCAGCCCGAATATCGGGAATGCTAAGGCAACCTTCTTCCAGCAGCGACTCGCCCTCGGCTGACTGGATTTGGGGATTGATATACGCCGTCGGCTGGCCATTTTCAAAAATGAGACTATGGTCGACCACCAGCAGGGAGACCGATTCGGCCACCTGCGGTGCTGCTAAACCGATTCCCCCATCCTCCTTCATGGTCAGGATCATATCATCCGCCAGCTTCTGAATTCGGGCATCGATTTTCTCCACCCGCCTGGCTTTCATGCGCAATATTGGATTGCCGTATTTAATGATTCGTAATTTTTCCATGGTTCAACGTTGAATGAGTTTCCTTAGTTATTTGAGATAAGCAGGTTAAGCCGATCAGGAAGGCACTGGATTGAGTGAACCCATCTGACCCTCCATCCAACCTGAACCTGCCATAGCCAGAAAGAGCTTGCAGCACCAATCCAGCGATCCACCGGTAGTCAGGCAGATTCGAATGATTCGGGTACTTTGCGATCCCAACCCTTAATCAACAGGCAACAATTGAACGGTCAGGGTGCTAATTGCTCAATTATCCGGCCCGGAGAAGTTAGCTTAGAACATCAATACCGATAATTTGGACTATTAAATGAATTTCGCAACGCCGCCAACTGCTGGATTAATCCAATGACAATAATTAGCCAAATTCGTGGCCACAGTGTCGTTGCCCGTAGAGCAACAATCTCGCTATTTATTTCCTGGTGCCCTGCCAACCAATTATTCTTTTTCCACAACCTGCGCTACCGAGCTTTTCACCAATTCGATCTTGGTATTGTCATCAATCTTCACAATGACCGAATTTTCCTTCTCCTTTACGCTCAGGACGGTGCCATAGATGCCGCCAGCGGTGATGATTTTATCACCTTTTTTTAAAGCATCCAGCATCATTCGATGCTGCTTTTGCTTTTTGGCCTGAGGCCGAAAAATGAGAAAATACATAATGGCAAAGATGAGTATGATGGGTAGCCACAAGGCCAGCGGATTAGCCTGCCCTTGACCACCGGCGGGCGCTCCCATGAGTAGAATAAAATTGAACACCTATTTTTCCTCCATGATTAATAAACAGCTATGAATTGTTATTGTGATAATTGTCAGCATCGATCAAATCAGCGGTTTCCGAGAAATAGCGCTGCAAAAATTGGGTCTTCCAGGTGGCATATTGCCCAGTTAGAATCGCAGCCCTCGCTTTTCCCACCAGTTCCAGATAGAAATGCAAGTTGTGCAAACTGGCCAACCTCATGCCCAAAATTTCCTCAGCCTTGAACAAATGCCGAAGATACGCCCGGGTGAAATTGCAACAGGTGTAACAATCGCATTCCTCATCGATTGGCCGGAAATCCTCTTTGTAGGTGGCGTTCTTCACGATCAGCGGACCATTCCACGTGAACACCATTCCCTTGCGGCCATTTCGAGTGGGCATGACGCAATCGAACATGTCTACGCCCAGAGCAATGGCTTCCACCAGATCCTCGGGCTTGCCCACCCCCATCAAATAGCGCGGCTTATTCTCCGGCAGAATTTCGGTGCAAATCTGCGTCATCTCGAACATCGCGTCTTTGGGCTCGCCAACCGAGAGGCCACCAATGGCATAGCCCGGAAAATCCAGCTCCACCAACGCCCTGGCACTCAACCGCCGGATCTCCGGATATGTGCTGCCCTGCACAATAGCAAACAGGGCCTGGTCGTAACCATAAAGCGGTTCGCTGGCTCGGAACGCCGCCAGCGATCGTTTTGCCCAATCCAGGGTGATCTCATTGGAATGAATCGCTTGATCCAACGTACAGGGGTAGGTGGTGCATTCATCCAGCACCATCATGACATCCGAACCGAGCTTGCGCTGAATTTGCAGCACGTTCTCGGGAGTGAACAAATGATACGACCCATCGAGATGGGATTGAAACCGTACCCCCTCGAAATTCACTTTGTTCAAATCCGCCAGGCTGAACACCTGATAGCCACCGCTATCGGTAAGAATCGGTCGCGGCCAATTCATGAACCGGTGCAGGCCTCCCGCCTGCTGGATCAAATCCTCGCCGGGCCGCAAATATAAATGATAAGTATTACCTAAAATGATTTGAGCGCCAATTTGTTCCAGTTCATGCGGTGATAGCGTCTTCACGGTGCCCTGCGTGCCCACCGGCATAAAGATGGGCGTTTCAATGACACCATGGGCTAATGTCAACCTTCCAGCGCGAGCCGAACTGCCTGGATCTTGCTTTTCTATTTGAAATTTCAAATCGGTTTGTTTCTTTTCAATATCGCCCCACGAAACTCATCCCCGATGTTTCGCGCAGAGTTGGCTCAAAACAATTTCGCCATATCGCGGGGCTCGTGTTATTGTTTATGGTCGAAAATCAAGCTCTTTTTAATTCTCGTCTGGCTGCTGATTAGATGCCAATTCGAGCCATCGGATGCAGTTATCTCCCGCCACCAATTCCCCAACCGGATCCAGCGAAACCACCAGGCCGCACCTGGCAACTGCGCTGCCGGAACAGCTCCAACTTAATGAATCAGAATTGCCACCGCTTGGGCCAGTTTATCCACGGGATGCAACCGGAGTTGCGGTCTATTTTTTACGACCTTCATGTTGGCTGCGGGGATGATCAGCTCCTTGAAACCAAGCTTCTCGGCTTCGCCGATGCGGCGTTCGATCTGCGGTACGGGACGGATTTCGCCTGCCAGCCCAATCTCGCCGATCAAAACCACTTCGGGAGCGATGACTTGATTTTTAAGACTGGAGGCAATGGCCAGGGCAATCCCCAAATCTGCCGCGGTTTCGTCGATCCGAACGCCGCCCACCGCATTGACAAACACATCGAACGTGCCAATCCGCAACCCGACCCGCTTCTCCAGCACCGCCAGCAACATGGACAGCCGCTTGGGATCGATGCCAGTGGCGCTGCGCTGCGGCAGACCATAATTGGAAGGGCTAACCAGCGCTTGCACTTCCAGCAGGATCGGTCGGGATCCCTCCATCACGCAAATAACTGCTGTGCCCGAACTATCTGCCGCGCGCTGGGCCAGAAACATCTCCGAAGGATTGGGCACCTCCGCCAACCCGGTTTCGGTCATGCGAAAGACCCCGATCTCATTGGTCGACCCAAAGCGATTTTTCACGGCGCGCAGAATCCGAAAAAAATGGTCGCGATCCCCTTCAAAAAAAAGCAACGTATCGACGGTGTGCTCCAGCACTTTGGGGCCAGCGATAAAGCCATCCTTGGTAACATGGCCTACCAGAAAGACCGGAATATTTTGGTCTTTAGACAACCGCAGCAATTGCTGGGCACACTCCCGCACCTGACTAATGCTCCCCGGCGAGCTCTCTAATTCTGGCCGATAAACCGTTTGAATGGAGTCGATAACGATCAACTGCGGCGCAATCTGCTCCACTTCTGCCAGAATGCCCTCCAGATTATTTTCAGTGAGCACAAACAAGTGATTACCCGCCAGACCCAACCGATCCGCCCGCATTTTGATCTGCGTCAGCGATTCTTCGCCCGAGACGTAGAGCACTTTAAATGTCTCCTGCGCCAACCGGGCCGCCTCCTGCAACATCAGAGTGGACTTGCCAATGCCCGGGTCACCGCCGATCAGCACCAATGAGCCGGGGACGATTCCGCCGCCCAGTACCCGATTGAATTCCTGGCTGTGGCAATTGATCCGCGGTTCCTGCTGTGCTTGAATCTGCGCCAGCGGCAGCGCCGGCACTGCAGGCCGGGCCATCGACGAGGGGGTATCCGGTTTGGGCGCGACCTTTTCTTCGACCAGGCTATTCCAGGCGCCACATTCGGAGCATCGCCCCAGCCAGCGCGGAGATACAAAGCCGCAGCTCTGGCAGATATACTGCGTTTTCAGTTTCTTCGGTTTCAACTACTCAGGCTGAATTTATAAGGAATAGTGATCATTCATCGCCACTGCTATCGCTTCATCATAGCCTGCGGGCAACGATCACTGCCAACAAATAACCGCTTTGCTAAGCAACCGCCAGCTTTCTTGTTATCTAGCGACAGGATCAAGCTTTTCATCCAGGATCTATTGGCCGATGGTGCGCTAAAATATAAATTATTCAGTTAAAAGTCAAGAAAATTTTCCCATTGACCGCAGCCGCATTTTGATGGCCAGGCAGCCCTCGCACGCCCATGCCGAACTACTGATTACTGAATTTGGCATGTGGCAGTAGCCCTCCCTTTTGCAGAGCCTGCGGTCCCGGGATGGCTTCGGTGCCATGGATTATTGATCACTAACCACCGGCTCCCGCGCAATCGCCGGATCCGTAAACACGTCGCTCTCATCCCGACTTTTGGTAGAAAATTCAGATACGATGGCGCCGTCCTTGCCCGCTTGAAACCAGTGCAAGGTATTTGGCTTGAGCGTATATTGCTCCCCGGGCTTCAATATCACTTCGTGCCAGACAGTATACCAACGTTCATGCCCTTTTGGTGGCCGCGCTTTGGGATTGGGCGTTGGCGGTCCGGCCACATAAAGATATACCTCCCCCCACCGGCAGCGAAAGGTCTCCTCCTTGCCGGGCTCCCCGGCTACTGGTGGATGGCGATGTTCCGGACAGGTTTGGCCGGGAAACAGGACCAGCTCTTTGGCACAAACACGGTCGGTGTTGACATACGTAAGAATTTCCAATCCCGTGCTATCCAGTTCATTCAATCCGAAATCGGCCACCTCGATTGCACTCTGTTCCGCCTCGGTCAAAACAATTCCCGCTTGATCGAAATAGGCCAACGTCTTCCTCCTTGCCTGTTCATATTGCTCCCGGGTAATCATCGTTTTTCCTCCATAAGATTGAACAGTTTCAGTTGCTTCATTCACTCCTTCTATTGCGACTCCATCGCCACGTGCCGCGGCAGCTTAATTTGACTTTCGAGAATTTCGCTCCGGTCCTGCTCAATGCTGGCACTGATCACAGAACCTGAAACAGATAAACCCTTGAAAGTGGCATTATTTTTTTGTATATTCCTACCATCATCGCCGGCACAAAATAAGCAAATCCGAGGAAAAATACAAGCAAATTTATGAGCTATCGCTATCTGTTCGGACCCGTTCCCTCACGTCGTCTGGGTCGCTCGCTGGGCGTCGATCTGGTGCCCCACAAAACCTGTTCGTTGAATTGCATCTATTGCGAATGTGGCCGGACCACGGAGCTGACATCGCAGCGAAAAGAATACGTTCCCACCGACCAGGTCATTTCTGAGTTGGCCGATTTCTTGTCGAAAACACCAGCCCTGGATTACATCACCTTTTCCGGTGCCGGTGAACCAACCCTGCACAGCGGACTGGGCTCGGTGGTCAATTTCCTGAAACAACATTTCCCGCAATACCCATTGGCATTGCTCACCAATGGAACCTTGTTCTTTCAGGCAGAGCTACGCCGGGAGGTAGCCCCAATGGATCTGATCCTGCCGTCCCTCGATGCGGCTGATGACGAAACCTTCCGCAAGATCAATCGCCCGCATCCCACATTATCGGTGCGCCAGATCATTTTGGGGTTGAAAAAATTGAAGCAGAGCCAGCATGGCGCCATGTGGCTGGAAATTTTCATCGTGCCAGGCCTCAATGACCATGACGATCACCTCCAACGGCTTAAAGACGCGGTCCATGAAATCAAACCGGACCTGGTGCAACTCAATTCCCTGGATCGACCGGGCACGGAACGCTGGGTGAAACACGCGACGACAGAACGTTTGCAGGCCATCGCGCAGCGGCTGGATTGGCCCACCGAGATCATCGCCCGAACGCCGCAACCGGCCTCAGCGGTTAGTGCCCCTGATGAGGTGGCCATGGCAATCCTGGCTCTAATTCGCCGTCGGCCATGCACCATAGAAGACCTGTCTCAAATGAGCGGGCTCAACCCGCTCGAAATCCAGAAGCACCTGGCAGTGCTCATGGACACCGGGCAAATTCAGGCCCGATCAATGCCACACGGCTTATTCTATTGGGCCAGAGCGACGCAGTAGTCAGTTATCTAATTCCTTCAGCGCCTTTTTGGCCGACTCGAATTCCGGATTCAATTTCAGCGCCTGTTCGTATTCCGTTCGGGCCAGGTCTCGCCGCGACTTTCGCTGATAAATATCTCCCAGGACAAAATGAGCATAAGCCAGATAGTTATTCGGTGCTGCTTTTTCCACCTGAAAAAACTTCTTCACCGCGGCCTCGCCCTTATCCAGATGCTTGCCCGACAACAACGCCACGCGACCAATTGTGAGGTAAGCCGCCGATTCGTCTGGCCGGATTTGCAGCAAATTCTCGAAAACAGTTATTGCCTGATCGTATTGCTTCTGCTGAATGTATAAATAACCCAGCGAATGATAGGGCTGAACATTTTGGGGATCCATGCCAATTGTGATGCGATATTCTTTCTCGGCCAGGGCGTACTCCTCATTCATTTGATAGATAAAACCATAAGCCAGGTGTCCCTGCATTTCGTTTCTGTTCATGATTTCGTCGGCCTGGGCCTTTGCCTTATCCTTGCTACCACCCATGAAACCCGGCGCCATCTGGTAAAACTGCAGCAAGCCAAACCTCGCCTCCAGGTTGTCGGGATTCAATGCCACCGCCCGTTCGAACTCCCGCTGGACATGCTTGGCGGCCGATCCTTTTTTTAGCAACCCCGCCCGCTGCGCTTTGATGCCATAGGCCTGCCCCAGCCAGAGATGGTAATTGGAATTGCCATCATCCAGCTTGACCGCTTTTTCAAGCCAGACGATAGCCTGTTCGTAATTGCCTTCCCGGGAATAAATTCGGCCTAAATACGAGGCCGCCACCGCATCTCTTGGATGGTCTTGCCAATGCTTTTCGAAACAGGCTTTGGCTTCCTGGTATTTTTTGGCCTCAAACAGTTGAACTCCTTCGGTGATATTATTATCCGCTTGGGCCACACTCCAGATGCAGCAGAGCAGTCCAAGAGTTGCTATCCAGCCACAATGGTTACTTCTGAATTGCAGCAGCATTGATCATCCCTTTCTAATACCTTTACCTGAGTTAAAAATCGAAAATGATTCCTGCAACGACATAATGGAGCAGCGCAAAATTATAGACCTCGTCATTATCCGCCCCGCCTTCCAGCAGTCGATAGCCCAACTTGATGCCCATCCGATCCGATGCCTGATATTTCAGCGCCAGCAGCACATCCTCGGCGCGACCCTGCGGTGCTGCCAGGGCATCGCCATCGAGCAGCCAGGCCATTCGGCCATAAAAGTTCCACAGCATTCGAAAATGCACAATGGGAACAAAGCCGACATTGGTTTTCTTCGATTCCATACCGCCTCCCCGGACACTGATCTCGGCGTCCCGAATTTTGGCAGTAAACCCAACACCCAATTGCAATTTTTCCCTCAACAGAAAATCATAGCGATAAATTAGACGATAGGAATTGAAACGAAACGTGGCGTCCAGCGGAGTATTGGCGGGGAAAGTCTTGCCGACAAAAACCAAATCTCGATCCAGTTGGCCTTTGGAACTCAATGAAAGCGGCGCCACCAATAGCCCCAAATGATGTCGGGGATTAAAATCATAAAACGCCCGAATGCGGAAGAATGGCGTAGGATCAATCGATAGCTCCTCCGAGAGCGAAAACAGCGTACCCCCTTTGCCGGGAATGCGGACATCATTGTATCCGCTGAAAACTCCGCCACTCTCCACATCCAACTGAATTTGCCCCCAAAGCGGCACGGTCAGCAGAAAAAATGAAAAAAACAGCATGGGCAATAATTTGATTTTTCGTTGCATCTTCTCATCCTCCTCATGTTGGTGATTCAATCCATCAATCCGATTTAACCGCGATCGTGTTATCTTGCTTTTGAATTGATAGCCGATTGTAACCAATGCGAGCCAGCCAATTTTATCGATCCCGCGCAACAGAATCATTCTTCCCGGCGCAACTGGTCCCCCTACAACTCTTCGATGCTATCGATATATTTTTTGGCTTGCTGCAATATTCGACTGCGCTCTGTTTCAGCAAACCGGTCCCATAAACGATACATCATGCCGATCCGAGGATTGCCCGCCAACTTGGCACGATGGCGATGATAAAACGCCCAATACAGGCTATTGAACGGACAGGCCCGATCGCCATATTTTTTGGTGGCATCATAGTAACAGCCATCACAATAATCGCTCATCCGCTGAATATATTTGGCAGTAGAAATATACGGTTTGGTTGCCACCAATCCTCCATCGGCAAATTGGCTCATCCCGCGAGTGTTGGTAATCTCCACCCACTGAATCGCATCCAGATAAATGCCCAGATACCAGGCATCGACCTGGTCAGGATGCGTGCCGGCCAGCAGCGCAAAATTGCCGGTAATCATTAGCCGCTGAATATGATGCGCAAAGGCGTAGCGGAGCGATTGATCGATGCAATAGCGTAGGCATTGCAGGTTGGTCTGACCATCCCAATAGTAGTGAGGCAGCTTGCGATCATGTCCGAAAAAATTGAGATGTTCATAGTCGGGCATCTGTGCCCAGTAAACTCCGCGCATGTACTCCCGCCAACCAATGATCTGGCGCACGAATCCCTCGATTTGAGGCAGGCTAATTCGGCCACTACTCCGCTGCCAGGCCAATAGCGCAGCTTCCACCGCTTCCAGTGGCTGGAGAATTTTGGTATTGAGAACAAAAGATAATCGTGAATGGAACATCGACCAGTGCCGTTTGCTCATGGCATCTTCGTAAGTGCCAAAATAGGGCAGACAATGCTCTACAAAAAAGGACAGCAGCTCCAGTGCCTGTTGTCGATTGATTGGCCAAATCAACCTATCGCTGTCGCAATATCCAAAGGTCTGGACACCTGACAGTTGTAGCATCTGTTTGATGTCGCTCACATCATTTTCAAATAATAGCGGCTCGGGCAGTGATACCTGACCGCGATACGGCTCACGGTTCTGTTGATCGTAATTCCAGGTTCCGCCCAGCGGTTGCTGCTCCTGCATCAAAACTCCGTACTTCCGGCGCATCATGCGATAGAAGGACTCCAGTAGGTACTGCTTTTTGCCACGGAAATGCTCGGCAACATCATCGCGCTGGGAACGAAAATGTTCGGTGTCAACTGCTGCCGTTGGGATCGCCAGAGACCGGCAAAACTGACGTAATTGCTGATCCAATCGATATTCATCTGGCAATTGATATTCAAAACGGGTGGCATGTTGCTGCTCAATCAACTGGGCCAGATTTTGGGTGAGCGATTGAGTATTATTCGGATCATCCAGCTTCAGATACAGCACTCGATGTCCCAGGCGCTGAAGCGTTTGCGCAAATGCACGCATTGCCGCAAAAAATGACAGCACTTTCTGGATATGATGCATCACATAATCCGTCTCCTGACGCATTTCCATCATCACGTACAGGACCTGGTCATCGCGCTGCTTGAACCAGGAATGTCCCGGGTTGAGCTGGTCGCCCAACAATAAGCGCAGGCAAATTGAATCGTTTATCATGCCTATTGAACGACCCGGACAGGATATTGGTTGCATGGCGTTATGCGCGTTGGTTAGATTTTCTACCCAAAATCAACGGTCAATAAACCATGGTCCCCCGATTTAAGCCAGAACAATCGACAGCTCCGCGATCCAACAATATCGATCTGGAACAGCCTTATCCAAGCCCCTGGCAGACAGTGTTTTCAACCAGATATTTTTTTTGAGAGAATAAAGTTTTGCTTGACATTTTGATTTATTTGAATTATAATTGTTCACATAGTTGCAACAGTTAACTTCATCATCTTTTTACCACCTCAACTACCAAGGAGGAATTATGCGAAGACTCAAAACCATCCTGCCGATTCTTGCTCTGACCACTTTGGCCATTACAACGCTCATCTGGATCAGTTGCGAAAAACAACCACACGGCATCACCGAACCATCCACTGAAACGACCGCCATGCTCAGCCTCGAAAAAGCCACTTCAGATATCAACCATGTCATGGCGATTCAGAACCGCAACACCGATGCTTTGCTGAAGATCGATGGCGTCATCGGCACTGCGACCGCAGCCATGCCGGGCGGAGAATATGTCATTAAAGTGCTCACCCGGAATGAAAACGCAGACCGAAACATCCCCAGGGTTATCGAAAATGTTCCGGTTATTACCGAGGCGGTTGGCGAAATCGTCGCCCTATCTTTCACCGGTCGCTATCGCCCGGTGACCATGGGCGTCTCAGGTGGCAACATCAACGACCGCACCAAGAAAGGCGTCTACATCTATTGCTCCGGCGGCACGATTGGTAGTGTCGTTTATAAAAACGGCAATAGCTATTTCCTGAGCAATAACCATGTTTTCGCTCGTGAAAATAAGGCAGCCATTGGTGAAGACATCGTCCAACCCGGCCTCATCGAAGTGAATTGCTCTCAGATTACCAATGACATCGTGGCCGATCTGTCGCAATTCGTCACCATCACCTTCAAACGAACCGCCAGCAACAAAGTGGACGCTGCCATTGCCCAGGTTCGCTCGACCACATCGTTCACTCCGACCACCCAGTGCGGCTACACTCCCAGCAGCACCATTGCTACCGCCAGCCTGGGAATGCAGGTCAAAAAATGCGGCCGGACCACCGAATACACTGAAGGCCAGGTGACCGGACTTAACGTTACTGTATTGATCTCCTACTCCAAGGGCACGGCTCGCTTTGTCAATCAAATTCAATTCTCCGCTATGTCCGAAGGTGGCGATTCGGGATCGTTGATTGTCACCAAAGCGGATAATAAGCCGGTCGCACTGCTTTTTGCCGGCAGCAGTTCAACGACCATTGGCAATCCCATCCAGGAAGTCATGAATGCCCTGGGTGTTACTTTCTAATCGCACTCAATGGTCGTCAGCCAATGAGCTTATGGGGATACGGCGGCCCAATCAGGGGCCGCTTCCCCATTGTTTAGGACATCGAATATGACCTTCCGCAGCTACAAAGTCGCTTTACCTTTCATCATGCTCCAACTCATAGTTAGCGCAATCTGGTTTAATTGTTCTAAAACTACCGAATCACCTCCAGGAGAAAAACCAATGACAATCGAGCAAGCACAAAAGAAACATCAGGCCAAAATCATGAAACTGACTGGGGTAGTGGGTATTGGCATCGGCGAAGTGAGGACTGAAAAAGTGATCAAAGTGATGGTCGTGAAAAGAACGCCGGAACTGGAGAAAAAAATCCCGAAGCAAATTGAGGGCTATCCGGTGGTCATTGAAGAAACAGGTAAAATCCAGGCCTTTTAATCCGATAGCAGGCAATAGCCAACAGCGAGAACTCGCGGCCGGAATGCCAGTTGCTTGGGCTGGAGGTCGATTGGCTCAGGTCTGTGGTGCAAATGACACCGGTGGCGAGACAACGGCGGTTTGGTGTTGCCTGATTTTTTGACCAGTGGACAGAAAATGAGTTACAGCGGCAAGGTACGGCTATATTGGTCAGATGCAACAACCAGACTTCCTTACAAAGCCGACAAAGAGATTTACTCGTGACAAAATGTCAATCGAAAACCTCTGACGTTGCCGTATAGAACCAGACAGATTGCAACCTATCACCGGAAGTGGACAACGAGCGTTGGTTATTGCAGTTCGACTACCATCTCCAGAAACCGCTCGCTCCGCATCGATGACGCATAAACCTTACCTTCAGCGATAGACCATGAAAATGATCTACTCCAGATAGGTGCGAAGCTTTTCCCGGCGATGAAAATATTGCAGCCGTCGCAGCGCTTTATTTTTGATCTGGCGGATGCGCTCCCGACTCAGGTTCATCTGGTCCCCGATCTCTAACAATGTCAACGGGCGTTCGGCATCGATACCAAAATACTTTCGCAATACTTCGGCTTCAATCGAAGTCAGTGATTCCAGCGCCAGGCGAATATCAGTCTTCATCGACTCCTGGATCAGGCCATGGGTTGGAGGAGCAAATTCCTCGCTGCTGATTTTATCGATGAGCGATAGGCTATCTTCATAAGGCCGGGTGGAATCTTCCAGAAACACTTCATGCTTCAAGTAGGTCAAATTTTCGGAAAGCTCTTCAACCGAAACATTCATCTCTTTTGCGATTTCTGCCAGCATCGGCGTGCGCCCCAGATCCTGCTCCAGATTATGCACCGTAGTGGCAACCTTTTGCAATAGCCAGGTACGATTAATGGGAACACGAACCAATCGGGAGTACTTGGCCAGAGCTCGCAGGATCGACTGCCGAATCCACCACACTGCATAAGAAATAAATTTGAATCCCCGATCCGCATCGAAGCGATTGGCAGCTTCCAGTAGGCCCAAATTGCCTTCGCTGATCAATTCATCTAGCGGCAAACCGCGATCTTCATAATCTCTGGCAATATAAACGACAAATTTTAAATTAGCTCGCACCAACTCGTTCAATGCTTGCCGATCGCCCTGTTTGATTCTTCGAGCCAGTTCCAATTCCTTCTCTGGAGACAGTGTGGGTATTTGATCAAGGTCATGCAAGTATTTTGCTACTATATCACTATATTTATGATTATCGTTTGATCTCATCATCGACTTGGGCTGCCTATTGAATTATTAACCGCTCAGCAATTAAAGTTAGAAATTTTTAACCACGCTTTAACATAATTGTTCCGCAGCCGAATTATGAATTCTCGGGAGCGTCGTTGATTAGCAATTTCATTCAATGATGACGATGCTGGTTCGCCGGCAGATCGCTCGATTCCTGATCCGCTGCGCTACGATCGGAAGATTGATGTCCGGCCATCAGCCCGCTTTTCAACTGACTTTCCGAATCGATCAGAAAGCCGCCACTGCTCGCGACTTTTTCTCCCGCAACCAGGCCCGACAGAATCTGATATTTCCCATCCAGTTGGAATCCAACCTGCACTTCTCGCGGCTCGTACTGGCCATCTTCGGTCTGAATCCAGACCAGGTTCCTTTTGCCCGTGAATAATACCGCAGATTCTGGCACCGTGATTCCCGAACCAAAATCACTTTCAAAGATCGTCTCCCCAAACATCTGAGGCTTCAGCCGATAGCCAGTATTGACAAAGTCACTGCGCACTTTGACCGTTCTGGTCTGGGGATTAACAACCGGATAGATGTAGGTGACCTTTCCCTCGAACTCTTCGCCCGGAAAGGACTGCAGCCGCAATTTGGCCACCTGCCCCACTTTGACGATCGCCAGATCGCCTTCGAATACCTCCGCAATATTCCACAGCACCGACAGATCGGCCACATCGTACAGCACACTCCCTTCGTTCACATACATCCCTTCCTGAATCTTCTTCTCAATCACCGTCCCACTCATCGGAGCATGATAGGTCAGCACCAATTTTGCTTCACGACTGCTTGCCAGCGTGCCGATCTGGTCATCGGTGAGTCCCAATAGCGCTAATTTCGATCGTGCTGAATTCAATAGATTGTGCTGATCAGTTCCGCTCTCAAAGCCTCGGGATAGCGCCACCAGATAATCGTTCTGCGCCTGAACCAGATCCGGGCTATAGACTTCGAACAGCGGCTGGTTCTTTTTGATGTAATCGCCCGTTTTATTGACGAACAATTTTTCGATTCGACCATTGAAGCGGGCGGTGATCAATTTTCGATTCGGCTCGGCAAAATCGAGGTAGCTATAGGTAGCTATCTTTTTGACAATCGGTTCCATGCGGACTTCGACGGTAGCCACATTGGCAAGCATTTGCTTCGTTTGATTCAAAGACACCATCTCCGTCGTCATTTCAGATGACGCAGTCTCCGCTTCGACTTTTAAAACCAGGTTCATGTTGCAAATCGGACAGACCCCAGGGCGATCGGAAATCACCTCAGGGTGCATCGGACAGGTATAGACTTCCTTTTTTTGAACCTGCTCATCTGACTTTGAGCAATAGGTCAAGCCTATCATCGTAATCAAAGTCAAGATTAAAAATATTTTTATATATCGCATATAGAACTCTCCTGTATGATAGACCGATGTCTCTTCTCCCCATGAAACGCACCAGGAAAGAATTTGGCAATATCCAATCTGGCCACGTCTGAACCAAAAACTCATATAACGCGGATGACGCGGTTTAAACGGACGATTGCCGATTTTTTATCTGTGCAAACCTGCGTCATCGGCCTCGTTGGTGTTCTATTAAATCTTTGCCATTAAAAGACGAAACTACTGTTTATGAACTAAAGTATCCAACCTGAACACGTCAGAACCAAAACAAAAAATTAGCTCACAAAATCAGAACTCACCCCAAAATTGTTTAAATCTTTTTTTGTGAGAGTTCAGTTTTTGTGTCCCCAAAAGGCTTTTGGGCAAGCAGTTATTTTGTCAGCTATTGATTACCTGATTACCTAAACACCTAATCACCTAATTCCCCAATTACCTAACTGACCCACCATCATTTCGATCTCCGCTTTGGCCATCTGGTAATCCGCCTGCGCCATGTAATGGTTCATCTCCTGCATCAGCAACATTCGGTAATTTTCGATGACGGCGTTGATATTCGTCTGGCCGTTTTGATAGGCTGAAACCTGAGCGGCTGCCGCCTGACGATACAACGGCAAGACTTCCTCGGCGTAGAGTCGTTCCTGATACCTGGCAGTTTTTAATCTGACGCTCGCTGCTTTCAGCCGAACCAACATCTCCCGTTCCATTGCGATTTTGCTGTATTCATTTCGCTTTATTTCGGCGGCAAGTTCCTGACTTCTGGCGCGATATTTATTCGCCGACCAGGGCAAAAACGGGAGCGTGACCGATGCCATCACGCTGTACATCGGTTCGGTTTTCATCTCCAGCATGGACAGATCACTTTCCGAGGTCAAAATCATACCACGAGGCATTCGCATGACCATGGCCCCGATCATCAAATCCGGGATAGCTTCTTTGGAATTGGCACTCCGCATAGCTTGATTCATTGCGATCATGTTGGACATGCGTTGCAATTCTGGATTGAACTGGGCGAGTCGATTTTCCAGCTCTGCCTCCGGGAACGCCAAAGAGTCCATTGGAAGTTCAGTGATCGTATAGACCTGTTTCGAACCCAATTCTCGGCCCAAAAGCTGATTCAGGCGGTATCGCTCTGCCTCCCGCTGGTTTTGTAACGTGATTAGCTGCAGATTTTCAGCCGCGAGCTCGCTTTTTAACGTCAATAGATCAGCCTGATTGATTCGATTGAGTTGGTAACCGAGGTTGAGCGAAGCCCACAGATTATTCAACAGCTCGAGGTGTTGTTGCTGGACTTCGATTTTTCGTTCCATCAGCCAGAGCTGATAATAGCTCATTTTCAATTGAGCGATGAGATTCAACCGATAGATTTCACGGTCGTCTTTAGCAATCAGCGCATTGTTTTGCTCCACCTTGGCCATGGCGTTCAGCTTTCCACCGAGATGAAACATCTGCGACAGCGAAACCGAATTGGACAACGCCCGATTCCAGACATTGAATTCATTGATTGGCACTTGAGAAAATTCCACTCCCAGCGTGAGCGGAGGCAGGCTGCGCACCGATCGCGCCCGAAATTGCGCCGCTGTTACTTGATAATTCAGCGACCGAAGCTGGGGATTATTGTTCAATGCTTCGGTAATCAAGGAGTCGATGGGCTGTGCGACCGTGATTTCTGATTGAATAAAGAGAAAGGGGATTGCCAGCACCAATGAAATCCCGATGGTCTTCATTTGCTGCAAGCTAAAGATCAAATATCTTTCCATTCGGCCTGGAATCCTTTGAACCGATTTCAAAATATAACGAGAAAAACCATGCTCGCTGGCATGATGCAATTGATTCCTTTTTTCTGATCTCATATCGTCTCGTTAAAGATTTAAATTTTTAATTCCAAAATCTAAATTCTAAAATCTAAAATCGCTACGATTCCTTCATCCAATCCGCCATTCGGGATAGTTGCAGTTTTCCCGCTGTCAGCGCTCGCTCTTTCATGATGGCAAATAGAATCGGCGTCACAACTAACACATGAACCGCCGAAGTGAGCAAGCCACCGATCATCGGCGCGGTCAAAGGCTTCATCACATCGGAACCAGTGCCCGCGGCCCACATCACAGGAACCAGCCCGATCATGCTCGTTGCCACGGTCATCAGCTTGGGCCGCAGCCGCAGCACTGAGCCTTCCACCGTGGCTTCGTAAATATCCTGCGACGTAATCTCTGCCCGCTCCCCTCGTTGCACCGCTCGAATTCGACTATCCAGCGCCTCATGGAGATAGACCACCATCACCACGCCCGTCTCCACGGCAATGCCATACAACGCAATAAAGCCGACCCAAACGGCGACCGAGAAATTGTAACCCAAAATAAAAATCATGTACATCCCGCCGATCAGCGCAAACGGCACCGACAGCATTACCACGCCCGCTTCTTTGTAATCGTGCAGCGTAAAATATAACAGTAGAAAGATAATTAAAAAAACGACGGGCATAATGATCGCAATCGTGCGTTGCGCCCGCATTTTGCTCTCATATTGACCGCTCCAGGAATAGGTATAGCCCGAGGGTAGCTTCAAATTTTGGGCAATAGCGTGTTTGGCATCCTTCATTACGCTGCCCATGTCCCGGCCGCGCGTATTCATAAATACAATCGAGCGCAGCATCCCGTTTTCGCTGCTGATCATCGGGGGACCCGTGGTAATTTTGATATCGGCCAGATAAGACAAAGGCAGATAAACGACGGAATTCTGGTTGGCGGCCAGCAGGCTGGTGGTGGTCGGTTCATTGTCAGTCGTCAGTTGGGATTGGCTGGCTGGTTTCGACATCGTAGCCATGGTAGTCATGCTATTCATCGAGTTCGATTGGAGACGATTATAATTTTGTGCCATCGGGCTCAAGGCGCTGGTCGCCATCGCCGAAGCCGAAACTGGAACGATCAATCGCTGCAACTCATCGATGTTATCTCGGACCTCCCGCTGAAAGCGGACACGGATCGGGAATCGCATGCGGCCTTCGAACACCATCCCCAGATTTTCGCCGCCAATGGCCAGCTCGATAATGTCCTGAATATCTCCGATGTTCACGCCGTAGCGGGCAGCGGCCGCTCGCTTGATGGCAATGTCCAGATAATAACCACTTTGCACCCGCTCGGCCACGACATCTGCCGCGCCAGGCACGGTTTTCAAAATCTGCTCGGCTTTGATGGCATAATATTCCAGCGTGTCCAAATTATCACCAAAAATTTTGAAGCCAATATCGGTGCGCACGCCAGTGGCCAGCATATTGATGCGGTTGATGATCGGCTGGGTCCAGCCATTCGTGACCCCAGGAATTTGCAACTTGCGATCCAGCTCATTGACAATATCGGTTTTGCTCACGCCCGTTCGCCATTCATGCTTTGGTTTTAAAAGAATAATGGTTTCGATCATGCTCAACGGCGCATTATCGGTGGCGGTTTCGGCTCGCCCCGCCTTGCCCAGCACATGAGCCACCTCGGGCACGCTTTTGATGATCTGATCCTGCAGTTGCAGGATGCGATTGATTTCGGTGATCGAAACATTGGGCAGCGTCACAGGCATGTACAGAATAGAACCTTCATCCAGCGGCGGCATGAATTCAGAACCAGTGAAGAAAATCATGGGCACGGCGATCAACAGCGCCAGCACATTGATGCCAAGCGTCAACTTGCGATGCTTCAACACCCAGTGAATGATCGGCTCGTAACGGCGACTAAAAAAACGAGTCACTGGATTTTCATCTTCAGGGCGGAATTTCCCTCGCATCAAAAAAGTCATTAATACGGGAATCAGCGTTATCGCCACGATGGCCGAGCCCAGCATGACAAAGGTCTTGGTGAACGCCAGCGGCCGAAAAAGCTTACCTTCCTGTCCCGATAGCAAGAACACCGGAATGAAGGAGACCAGGATAATCAACTCCGAAAAGAAAATTGCTCGGCCAACCTGTTTGGCCGATTGCACCGAGATTTGTTTATATTCCTCAGAAGACAACCGTCTTTTTTCTGTCAAGGCGCGGGCAATATTGCGATAGGCATTCTCTACCATCACGATGGAAGAATCAACAATGACGCCGATGGCCAGGATGATGCCGCCCAGACTCATGATGTTGGAGGTGATGCCAAAAGTACGCATCAAAATAAAGGCAATCAAAACGGCAATGGGAATTTCGATGATGATGCGAAGGATACTTCGGAAATGAAGCAGAAAAATGGCCACCATGATGGAGACCACAATGGCTGCTTCGACCAACGCCCGCTCCAGCGTACCGATGGCGGCTTGAATCAGCGTGCTGCGATCGTAAGACGGAACAATTTTCACACCAGGAGGCAGCCCGGCTTCGATTTCGGCGATTTTTTCTTTGACTCGATTGATCACCTGCTGGGCGTTTTCTCCGTTGCGCATGACAATGATGCCGCCCACGGCTTGACCCTGGCCATCTTTTTCCAGCGAACCCCGCCGCAAATCCCCGCCGAGCTGAACGGTGGCCACATGCTTGATCAGGATCGGGAGCCCCGCTTCATTGCGGATCAGCGTATTTTCGATATCGGCTTTGGATTGAATATAGCCCTGACCCCGCACAAAGTATTCGGCGTCGCTGGCTTCGATGATTTTTCCACCGACCTCATTGTTGCTCCGTTGAACCGCCGTGATCACCTCGGCCGTCGTGACATTATAAGCCCGAAGTTTTATGGGATCGATATCGATCTGGTACTGTTTAACAAAGCCGCCGATGCTGGCCACTTCCGCTACCCCGGCCACCGCAGATAGTTTGTAGCGAAGGTACCAGTCCTGAATGGCTCGCAACGTGCCCAGGTCATAATTTTCGCCCTCGACTGTATACCAATAGACATGCCCCACGCCCGTTCCATCGGGACCCAACGTCGGCGTAACGCCAGGAGGCAATTGGCTTTTCATTGTGCTCAGCCGTTCCAGCACCCGCGTTCGGGCAAAATAGATATCGGTGCCGTCCTCAAAAATTACAAACACAAATGACATGCCGAACATCGTGGTCGCACGCACGGCTTTGACCGACGGCAGTCCTTGTAAGGAAGAAACAATTGGAAAGGTCAACTGCTGCTCCACCACTTCAGGCGATCGGCCCATCCATTCGGTGAAGACGATCACCTGATTTTCCGACAGGTCGGGAATGGCATCCACTGGCAGATGGGCCACCGAATAGATCCCGAATCCTGTCACAAGGCAATAGAACAACAATACCAGGAACCGATTCGCTGCGCTCCAGTCGATTATTCGCTCTATCATCCACTGCTCCAATTGGTCGAAATTGAAAATTGATTTCATCCGCCCATTGGCTGACAAATTAATGCGTAAATTTAACGCCTTGCAACTAAAAAAGATTCAGAGAGATGACTGCAATGGAACAAAGGGGATAGCATGATTGTTTCAAGGAGTCAGAATCTTGTGCAAATGACTAATCTCACAGGATCGAATTCAGATTTTGATCGGCTCTGCAAACCACTGGCAAAGAAGCATGGTGCAGCGGCAACTATAACTATTGATGAAGTGATTTTCGGCTTGCTACCCTTGCGAAGGTTGCAAGCCTTCGCAAGGGTTATTCATATTAAATCCGAAAACCATTTTGGCTTGAGTATAACAAGAATAGGACCTATTTTTTGACTAAATTCATCGGTGAAATAGCGGCCTTGACCACCTCCGTCGCGTGGTCGTTTACCTCCACGTTTTTTACCATTGCTGGCAAAGAAGTCGGCTCGATGATCGTCAATCGAACCCGATTATTGTTTGCCAGCAGTTATCTCATGATCACTCACCTCCTGCTGTATGGCCAGCTTTTGCCGCTGCAGGCGGAAGCTTATCGCTGGGAATGGCTGGCGCTGTCGGGATTCATCGGCCTGGTGTTCGGCGATGGCTTGCTGTTCGAGGCATTCGTGCTGATCGGCGCACGATTATCCATGCTGATGATGTCGCTGGTGCCCATTATTTCCACGGTGCTGGCCTGGCTGTTCTTGAAAGAGATTTTGACAATTTTTGAAATTGTTGCCATTCTGATGACCGTCGGCGGGATTGTTTGGGTGATATTCGAGCGGAACAATCGGGGCAACGAAGCCGAGGCCAGAAATTATCTATTGGGCATTGTCTGTGCCTTTGGCGGCGCACTGGGGCAGGCGTTCGCGCTCATCACTGCTAAAAAAGGACTGGGCGGCGACTTCCCGGCGCTATCGGCCAACCTGATTCGGGTGATCACCGCCACAATATTTTTCTGGATTATCGCTATGGTGCAGGGCAAAGCTGTTTCCAACTTTAGCTTCTGGTCCAATCGAAAGGCGCGCTGGGCCATCATCGGCGGCTCGATCTTTGGCCCATTTCTGGGCATCTGGCTGTCCATGATTGCCATCAAATATGCCCAGATCGGCATCGCTTCGACCTTGATGGCCTTGCCTCCCATTTTTTTGTTACCGATAACGTATTGGTTTTTTAAAGAACGGCATAGCTGGCGGACGATTGTGGGGACGGTGCTGGCGGTGGTGGGAGTGGCAATTATTTTCCTGGTATGAACATACCGACATGAATATAACAATTTCTAATCCAACCCAAGAAAAGTTCAGCACACTACTGGCTGATAACCAGATCTCATCAATAATTTTAAACCTATGTGGGCCACTAAAATAGATTTAGTCATTTTTTAATTTTGCTTATGATTTCTATTCTGTATTTCCAACCATTGTTCTAAATCATGCACTTGCTTCATCGCCAGCAGATCCTTGGCCAATTTTTTAATTTCCGAGTCACTTAAACTGGCAATCTGTTGCTGCAACTCGGGTCTGACTCGGCCTAACACGTTTTCTAAAATGGCCAAAATAGTGGCTATGCTACCTTCCCGCCAGCCTTTTTCTATGCCTTTTTCCATGCCCTCTTCTCTTCCTTTTTCTACGCCCTTTTGCCAGCCCTCTTTGATCCATTCCTGGATAAAATTAGATTGCTTCAACATGTGGTACTCCTTATAAAATAATTGCTCTATTAATTCTCGGTCAAATCGACGAAACGCAACCATAGCCGCCAATGCTAATAAATCAGCACGTTCCGTTTGGTCACTGACTTCGTTGATCAGTTTTTTCTCTTCGATCATAATGTCTGGTGAAGGCCGATCGGAAAATAGCACCAGTAGCGGCGCTAATTCTTTGAATTCACCATTGCGAATTCTATCCGCATACTCCCACATCAAGATACGCGTGAATCGGGTAGCGGTGACCACCCCATCGAGCCGAACCACATATTCATCCGGAAAATTGCGATACCTGCCTCGCTCCAGATAAACAATGACCGTTGCTACGGGCTGACGCAACGAGCCCGTAAGTAAGCCATTTTTTACATGAAAGTTCTGCAACTGCTTTGCTTCGGGACGAATCATGAATTCAAAGCTGATGAGCGTATCACTTTTTCCTTTTCGGAATCGAAATATCTTATCCGACCGCTGTTCGGGTAAATTGATGGCGGTATCTTCAACGCCCAAAAACTGAATCTCAGGATTGCTGCCAAATAAAATCGTTTGGAAAATGTAAGGATATCTCGCTGCTATTATTTTTAGCGTCCGATCTAATTCGAACATTTTTCCTCCCGATTTCCATTTTTATAATAATTAAAATTTTCATAATTGTCAAGGTAAAATTTCCAACCTGCCAGTTTAGGACTATGAGCCATTATCAAGTTATCATTCATCACTGCCGTTCAAAATTACTTATATGTTTAAACCTGCTCTTGGTAAAATAGGCCATTAACAGCAAATTTATTCGTTTTTCAAAATAAGGTTCTATTCCTGCTCAACTGAGTTGTCTATGCTGCCCAAAATGCTCAATGAAAAATTCTATTTTGGACAGGAGTGATATTTCCCAGTGCGGTCAAATCGCAAGCCCTGAGTTCTCAAATAGTATTTTGGAATAACAGAATTCTTGCCCAAAACTGCCAAAAGCGCTGGACCATAGCATAATTCTAAATTCATGACTAATTATTTTTTGGGGTATTAACTGTTTTACACCATTTCCAACAATTCTTCCACATATTTGCCGATCGCCAGACAGGCAGTCAATCCCGGCGAGTCGATCCCGATCAATTGAATGCACTTCGGATGCTTTTCGTCAGGTTCAATCACCCAATCGAATTGATTTTTCAACTTGGCTTGAATTCCTGTTTGATGCAAGGAAATATCATCAATATTTAAATTGGGAAAAAATGAACGGACTGCCTCCAGATAATGGTCGGGGGGATAGAGATCGGTCGAATAATCTTGTTTGTCGGTCACCATTTTGGTGGCTGGGCCAATTGTCACCGTATTTCCGATCATATAGTTGTCGTCGATCAGATCGAAGGTTGGAGTCAAATGAACGCCCACTGTTTTCAACACCTTCCTGGCGGTAAACCGCGATTGAAATTCCGGAAACGGCAGCACCAGCCTCCGGCCATCGGTATCCAATGGATGGGGAACTGGATAAAGGTTCATTCCCGCATGAGTGATTTCCGGTCGTCGGGATTTATAAAATTTTGCCATCTCACCGCGAACCGGGAAAATCTGGTAGGGACAATCAGGATCGATCAGCCTGGCGATCTCATCGGAAAATAATCCCGCGGAATTGATCAATATCTCTGTTTCAAAAGTCTCGATGCGATTCCCAGATTCAGTGCGTACTTCAAAATAATCATTTTTTGGCTGAATGTCGATGACTTTGGTATGAGTCAAAAAATAAACACCGTTCTGAGAAGCAAGCGTGTATAACCGATAAATCAAACGGGTTGGCTCGACGATTCCCGAGGTAGGAAAATAAGCGGCTTGAAGGCATTGAATATTCGGTTCCATCTCTTTGGCTTGTTCTGCCGAAATGATCTTTCCCCCAGGAACACCGTTTTGCAGAGCAATTTGAAATGTATCCTGCAAATAATCCAACTGCCAATCTTCCGTTGCCATGACTAACTTGCCAGTTCGCTTGCATGGCACATCGAATTCCTGGCAGAAATCATACAGCCGGCGATTGCCTTCGACACACAGCTTTGCCTTCAATGGCGATTCGGCCTGGGGATAATAGATCCCCGCATGAATTACCCCCGAATTTCGCGATGACTGATTTTCCGCGGTGACCTTTGGGTTCTTTTCGATCACAAAAATCTCATCATACTTTTTCGACAATTGGTAGGCAATGGCACAGCCAACTACCCCAGCGCCAACAATCGTAATTTTAACTCGTTCAGCCATACTTGCCCCATTAACACAAATTCAGGAAGATACACTGCCTTTTCCACCAATGCAGCATCATGTATTTACTCTTTTGCATCAAAGCAAATCTATGAATTTGACCTACCTTTACTTTTTCCACCAGGAAAATAAAAAAATTTTCATCCAGAAACAACTAATTAATTGACTCTTTGCTTGCATTTTCTTATATTAAATTAAAATCATTGCTTCGACAGAATGTTTTGATCGATTCACAGATAACCCGGACAAACCACTTCTCGATGAGTTAATAAACCCGAATTTCCAGACAGAAGAAGGTCATGGATATCCTGAAAGACCCTGTAACCGTTCTCCAAAAATATCTTCAAATCGACACCACTAACAGCCAGAACGATCACGAAGCCTGTCTGTTCTGGACCAATGTATTCTCTCGCTATCACGTGAAATGCCAGATATTGCACGCCGGTGATTGCCATAATTTCGAAACCATTGAAAATAAGAATCACGCTGAAAAAATACTGCTTCAAAATCATCTGGATGTCGTGCCCGCGCACCGAGATGGCTGGCAGTTTGATCCTTTCAGTGGGCGTATCAGCGGCAATTACCTTTACGGCCGCGGTGCTCTGGACATGAAATCAATCGGCGTGGCTCAGGCTTATGCCCTGCTAAAGTTGGTACAGGAAGATCATCCCCGGAAAGATCTGGTGAAATTTTCTTCGTTGGTTCAAGAGGAAACAACTTCGGAGTTCGGCGCCAGATTTTATGTCAAGCATCTGGCAAAACAGGGCTATAAAAATCTGATCGTGCTGGGCGAAGGTGGATTTGGCGTGCGACTGCCAGAGATCTTTGATGGCTGTCTATTCCTTTACGAATCCGAACAGAAGGGATTGCTCTGGTTAAGCATCACCGTCCATTCGAAGGGCGGACACGGCTCGCTGAGCGGGCAGCGAAAAAGTGCCAATCCGGTCCTGCGTGCAGCTAAAGTCGCCGAAAAATTGAGCAATTTCCGGTTTCCCATCAAGATTGAGGATTCGGTGCAGGTGTTTATCACCCACTTATTAGAACAGAGCCACCATCGGCTCATCAAATCGCTGCAACTGCTGCCCGGTCTGGAGACCTTTTTGTTCAAAACGAAATACGGCGCCAATTTGCTGAATCAAATTGTCACCCGAGCGACGGGCATTCCTGATATGTTTCGCACCTCTTTGAACGTAACCAATATCTCCACCGATAAAATAGAAGGCATCGCAGAAATAAGAAGCTTGCCTTTCTTCAGGCGAATTTTCCGCCATTTGCCGCATCCAAAGATAAATCCCATCACCCGATTGGGCGTCAATGTGATCCCCAGCTATGCCACTATCACATGTGACCTGCGATTCAATTCAGTTTATGATGTTGAATCGCTGGTCGCGCTGATTCAAACCATTGTCCCCAAAGATGCTGAGGTGCGAATCATTCATTCCCAGGAATTTTCTTCATCGAATTATCGCCTTATCGATGAGCCGATACGACGGGAATTGACAAAAATGTCGGGGGAGAAATTCATCGTCTCACCGTTTCTATTTTTGGCCAGTTCTGATAACTATTTCTTCCGAAAAGCAGGCCACCAGGCGTTCGGGCTGATGCCTATTGTCGTGCCGCTAGAAGAGCTGCAGCGCATTCACGGGGACAACGAGCGGATCAATATCCGAGATTTCCGACAGGGATGCGAGGCATATTATCGAATTTTGAAGGTGTTGGTGGAATCGTTATGATTTTAATTGTCCCTTTGAATGATAAAGTTATCTCAGACAGTTTTTAAAATAACATAACCTGGGTGAGCCAGAACCAATAAGAAATTCTTGCTCTCAGAATTGAAAGCACTCAGAAAAAAAATTTTGATTTTCAATTCTGAGAGCTTTATATTTTTTCTATTAATTTTGCCTTTAGGCAAAAATTCAAGCTGATTTTTTCGCTTACAGGCAAAAAAATCCTTGCCTTTTTGAAGATTAATTCATATTATTTTTTACCGAATTTGCGCTCTTGTCCAAAATAGTATAAATTGGTAAATTTATTCCTGGTAAAATAGGCCGTTGAAAGCAAATTTATTCGTACTTCAAAATGAGGTTCTTTTTCCACCAGTCCGCTAGTTGGCGAATTACATTTTGCTGTCTAAAATGCCAAACGAGAAATCCAATTTTGAACAAGAGCGTTTTTCAACAAGGTAATATGGTTTTTGCTATCAAGGACTTTTATTTGTTACTAAGGTTTTAATCAGCCTGACCTGCAAGACCATCTCAAAAATACCTTATTGACCTTAGTAACCAACCGAATCCAATAACTGCTTAACCTTATGAACTTATTGTTGTATTTTGCAGCCCAAAATGTTAATCGAAAAATCTTATGTTGTACCAGAGTGCAGAATTAACAATTTTGGGTTTTGAAATGATCAAAGAGCGATATTTAACAAGCAATATTCTGAATGACCTGTCCGACAAAATGGTCTTCATTGGTGGCGCCAGACAAATTGGCAAAACAGCGTTGGCAAAAGAATTAGTTGCAACGCATTTCAAAGAATTTGCCTATTTCAATTGGGATGCTCGTTCCGATCGAAAAAAAATAATGGATTCGGAATTTCCTGGCTCGGCAGAACTGCTCATCTTTGATGAAATTCATAAATTCAAAAAGTGGAAAACCTTCATCAAGGGTGAGTACGATACCCACAAAGATCGCTATAAATTTCTGATTACGGGCAGTGCCCGACTCAATATCTATCGCCGCAACGGCGATTCGCTGCCGGGACGGTATCATTACTACACGTTGCATCCGTTCAGTCTGGCAGAAATTTTAAATATCAAAAACCAGATCGAGCTATTTAAGGAGCTTCCCATCTCATCCGCTAACCGCTCTGATGATCTGGGGTCATTAGAGCATTTTGGGGGCTTTTCCGAAATATTTTTAAAACAGGATGATCGATCGCTGCGCCGATGGCATAATGAAAAAATTGAACGATTATTTCGTGAGGATATCAGAGATGTTGAATCGGTTCGAGATATTGGCAACATGCAACTATTAAGTGATATTCTGCCAGCAAAAGTTGGCTCTTTGCTTTCGATCAATTCAATTCGAGAAGATTTAGAAGTGAGTCATCGCGCCATAACCAACTGGCTATCAATTCTGGAACAATTTTATTATCACTTTCGGATCTATCCGTTTCAAACACAAAAAATTCGATCCATTAAAAAAGAACCCAAGCTTTATTTATTCGATTGGTCAGAGGTAGCCAACGAAGGCGCACGTTTCGAAAATATGATTGCTTCGCATCTGTTAAAATTCACCCAGTATCTTAAGGAGTTTGAAGGCTACCAGGTCAATTTATACTATTTAAGAAATGTGGATAAGAAAGAAGTCGATTTTTTGGTAACGGTCCATGATAAGCCCTGGTTTTGTGTCGAAGTAAAGTTAAATGACACCATGCCTTCACCCGCGCTGTTCTATTTCAAGGATCGACTGAAAATCCCTTATGCTTATCAAGTCATTAAATCTCCGCAGATCGATATTCTAAAACAAGGCATCAGAATTATCGCTGCTGACCGATTTTTAGCAAGTCTGATCTGATCATAAAATTTGTTTTTTGAAATGAAAAATCCATTGACACCTATCACCCGATTATCAGAGGATAACTACTATGCCCGAAAAAATCATCGAAAAATTCCAAACAGAACGGGAACGATTGAACGAAATCGTGATGAAATATGCCCAATTGGAAATGAAACGTTTCTGGAGCCTCGATAGCCAGGTCTATCGCGATGGCGCATTGCCCGCCAAATTCAAAGAGCTGTTGGGATTGGTGGCCTCGCTGGTACTGCGTTGCGATGATTGTGTAAAATATCACCTCATTCGCTGCCATGAAGAAAAAGTCACTTCCGAAGAAATGGAAGAGGCGCTGGTTATCGGGCTAATTGTGGGCGGATCGATTGTTATTCCACATCTCCGTCGCGCCTTCGAAGCCTGGAATGAGCTGGTTTCCGGAAATTAAAAAATTATTCTGCGCCCGAATGGCTAAAGAATAAATCACCGCCAAAGTTAATAAGGAGAAATAGAACTTGAAAAAATCATGGTGGTTGTGCTTGATCTGCCTGCTGCCGCTGTTGAGTTACGGTCAGGAGGAATGCACAGTTGCGGTTATCTCGGGTAGGGCCACCCAGGATGGTCGCCCGTTGCTCTGGAAGAACCGCGATACCAGCTTTCTGGACAATGAAGTGGCCTATTTTGCTGATGGCCGATATTCTTACCTTGGTGTCATTAATGCCGGCGATCGCACTCAAGTCTGGATGGGCGTGAACTCGGCTGGTTTTGCCATTATGAACTCGGAGTCGCAGGATCTGGAGGGAGATACTCTGGATGCCGAGGGCTTTTTTATGAAACAGGCATTGATGGAATGCGCCACTGCTGCTGATTTTGAGCAATTATTGATAAAGACCAATGCCGCCGGACGAGAGACCAAAGCCAATTTTGGCGTCATCGATGCCACCGGCGCAGCCGTCATTTTTGAAACCGGCAATCATACTTTCACCAAATTTGATGCTAATGACACCAACATCGCTCCCTTGGGTTTTATCGTTCGGGCGAATTTTGCCATCACAGCGGTGGACACTTCCAAAAGCTACGGCCAGGTACGTTACCGTCGTGCGAACCAATTGCTGGAGTCATTGGCAAAACAAAAGGAAATTAGCCATCGATCGATTTTGCGGCTCATTGCCCGTGATCTGGCCAATGAAAAAACCGATCCCTATCCCCTGCCCTTTCGCGGCCGGGAAGACGATCATCCCCCCGGGTTTCTTCGGACCTACCATTCCATCAACCGCTTCCGCACCGCATCCTGCGCTGTATTTCAGGGGATTTTGCCCAACGAACATCCGCTGCTCACCACCATGTGGGTCATTCTTGGCGAGCCCATCTGCGGCGTCGCTGTTCCTTTGTGGGTGGCGGCTGGAGTGTCCCCAGCGCCAGTGGATGGCGATTCCACCGCAGCATTGAATCGATTGATTCAGCAATTGGAAACTACCGCCTATCCCGATACCTCTCTGAAACGGTACATTGCGACTTCGGTGTTGCTGAATCACCGAAAACAGGGGCTGCTGCCCAAACTCTTCTCATTGGAGGATAAAATTTTTCGCGCCACCAATAAAAAGATGCGGCAATGGCGAAGGCAGTTGCCAACGTCAGCCGAGATACTGAAATTCGAGACTGCTCTGGTTGAAACAGCGACCCATGGCCTGCAGCAGGTGGGGAGCAAATATCAATGACCTGATCGAGTTATCTTTTGCCCTACCGATGATGCAAATTTCTCCAGTATCCTTCTGCGCTATACGCATATCAATTGGTAAAAAACTGGGCAAGATTTTCTCGACATGAGTGTTTAATCCAACAAAATGATCTGGTGAAAACTTATTTACCCGGGAAGGAGATCGTAATGCTAAATCTCAATGGACGTTACTCAGAGTGGAAATTTTCGGAATTGCTGCGGTTCGGCTTGCTGGTGCTGCTTGTGATTCTATTTGCGGGAACAGAGGCCTTGCCCCAAACAGCCGATGGGCTAAACTACCGCGCCAATGCCGGTGATTTCTTCAAATATGAAACCACGCGGAAAGATAGCAGGATTTCGGAACGCGAGGGCGAATCCTTTGAAATGACCACCCGCCGCACCTATAATTTTTCGTTGCAAGCCGAACAAAGCGATAGCCTGCTCTGCTTCGTACTCACGGTGAACAAGCTGGACGTGGTCACTGAAGGCGGACGAGGTGGTCGTGGGTTCCAACCATTCGATCTGAAGGCTGCTGAGGGCAAACGCCTTCGCATCAGAATGACACCGCAAGGGGAAAACCGAGACATAACCGCCATCGATAGCATCCCCCGCCCGGAACGTCCGGATCGGGGTGGTGATCGTCCGGGCCGAGGGAGATTCGGCAATCCATTGAATCAATTGCGGCCTATCTTTTTCCAGTTGCCCGCTCGAGCCATGAAAGTTGGCGATTCGTGGACCGAACCTTACCGCGAGACCGATCAAATCGGGGGCGGCTTCTTCGGGCGCTTTGTCCCGGATCAAAAAGTGGAGGGCAAGACCAAATATACCGTGATGGGCGAGGAGAAAAAACAGGGCCTAACCTGTCTGCATCTTAAGGTTGAATCCACCTACTCCCGATCCTTCGACAGCGAACGCCAGGGGAATCGTATCAGCGGCGAAAGCGAAGGAGAGACCAGGGGCGAGGTCTGGTTCGCGCCAAAAGAGGGTATTTTGGTGGAATGGGTGCAGGATGATTTCAGCGAAGGCACCACTGCCTTCTCTGGAAACACCATGCCCAGTTCCGCTGAATCCCATTACTCGCTCAAGCTCATCGAATGGAAGCCGAAAAAGTAGCCGTTTCCATCGTTCTTGAATTTTCAGGCGGCAGTAGCTTCAATCTGAATTTCTAAAATGAACCATGACGATTGAATGATTACTCTTTCCCCACAAAATACACGGAATGGCACGAAATTCAAAAGGTAAATGAACTGCTTTTATTGCATTTTCGCGTGTTTCGTGGGGCAATTATTGATAATCATTTCCATTTTAGAATTTCAGCTTCAGTGCGTCCCGCAATGAGCGGGCTGCCGCCTGTCGTTTTCTCCCAAATTCCCGCTTCTTTTGTTTCAACCGCAATGCGAATCAGATTTTCTCAAAGAAAATAGCTCGCCATCGAAATTTTGCTTGTTTCATTAGAAAAAAATTTATATTTTATCATCGATAAAAATTGATCGTAAAAATTCTGCCAGCGCGGTTAAACCGCAACCCCTGTGTCAGGCGATGGTATTTGGGGATTACAGATATTTTGCACAAAACTGAAATTAGCGCTGGGCAATAGCGTAGCGCCGGTGCTACCTTGCGCAGATGTTCTGATGTGCCGTTTTGGGGTAGCAACTGGCTCTTCAGCGCCTGGATTGCGATCTTGCCGCTGCATCGCAATGATTTCCAAAACTGGCGACTCAGCGCTTCGTGCCGAATCTAAATTAGGAGGTATAGCCATGAAAAAGCAAATTGGCCTCATCATTTTACTATCTTTTTATCTGATCTGCCCGGCCACGTTGTTCGCCTGGGGGCTGGCGACTCACGCCTATTTTGGGGATAAATTGGGAAAAACGTCGATCTACCTGAACTGGCAAGAAATTTATGGTGCCATGGCACCCGACTTGAACAAAAGCCTTTTGGGCACGCGGTATCAGGATTCTCTCGGCGTCCTTACTCACACAAAATTCGCGCTGGTCTCCAACCTCGCCAAAACCAGCGGGCTAAAAGCATTCGCCTATGGCTTTCTCAGCCACAATGAGATTTGGGGTGCCGATTTTACCGCGCATCATGAAGGTCGTACCACCACCGGCCGAGGTTATGTATCGGTCCAGGTCACTGCGCTAAAATCAGCTTTTCAAGATTCCATCGAACAGATCCTGCTGAACAATGAAATTGATCCGCAGCCAGCGGATTCACTTTCAGCCGAATATGCTCCATCCCTGGCACATCTGGCGACGGAATTGGCAGTAGATATATGGATCAAGCGCCATGAAAGCCCCGGTATCGGCAAGCAAATGATTCAAGCAGCCCAGCTTCGATCATCAGCCATTCCCGGCTTGCTGGTTGCCGCCTATGCTGCACCCCTGGCTCAGCAATGCGACATCAGTCGATTAACCGCCACCGGTCTTATTCTCGCTGCAGAGAAAAGCTTTCAAGAGTACGTTAGCTATTACGGTTATATCCTTTCCAAAAACGACTCGCAGCTTATCTCTCTGCTGTCGGTGTACGCCGCCAACCTCGCTGAACAATATTTTAAATTAGTTCATGGGTTGACCATTTCGGTTCCTCCCGCAGTGGCTGCGAATTTGCTAACCCTGGCGATGGCTCAGGTTGAAAACAGCTATGCCGCCGAAATTGCCGCCACCTTAGCCTATTTGAGAAACGAAATGCCGTTGCGGCAACATGGTTTGCAATCGCCAAACCTGGCCCTGCAAAATGAAGCCGAGGACCTAACCAAGATTGAACCATTGCCGGGACAATTCGCGCTGGAGCAAAACTATCCCAATCCTTTCAACCAAACAACTGCCATCTCATTTGAGGTGGGATTGCCCTCCCATGTTCGTCTGGAGATTTTCAATCTGCGTGGTCAGAAACAACGGACTCTGCTTGACAGCGATCTGCCGGCTGGCTCGCATTCGGTGTTGTGGGATGGTCGGGATATGAATGGGCAACCGGCTGCCGCAGGCGCCTATATCTTTCGAATCACAATGTTCCCGCATGATGCCCGAGAAAAACCCTTCGAGCAGGCAAGGCCGATGCTGCTCCTGAAATAGCATTCCCGATACTGTTGCCATCGAATGTGGCTGTCGTAGCGCTGGCGGCAGCCACATTCAAGCGATGCTCTGTCGCTCCAAAACTTTTGACCTTCATTCCTTTCCGGCCTATTTTTTAGTTGATTTTCAAAATTATTTTTAGTAAGTTCTTGCAGTAAAAATATTCTGTAAAGCATCCCATTTGACAAACGATATTCCGATATTATTTGATTCTGCGGAATATTTGATGGGCTCAATTTTTGGAGAGAGGAATGCCTTTCAAAATTCTGGTGATCAACCCTGGTTCTACGACCACCAAAACTGCGCTATTTGAGAACGAATCGCTTCGCTTCGAAGAAAAAATTGACCATTCTGTTGAACAACTCAAGCAGTTCCCCAAGTTATGGGATCAATTTGAATATCGCAAAAATGAAATCCTGAAATTTTTGGAACTGCATCATGCTTCAATCCATGACCTCTCGGCGGTGGTTGGCCGTGGCGGTCTGCTCAAGCCCATTCCAGGCGGCACTTACGTAGTCAACGACGCCATGGTGGCCGATGCGCGACGAGGAGTTCAAGGCGAGCATCCAGCCAATCTGGGATGCGTCCTGGCTAAAAGCATTGCCGAATTAGCGGGGATTCCAGCGTACACCGTCGATCCAGTTACCGTTGATGAATTGGAACCCCTGGCACGCTATTCGGGTCATCCGTTGATTCAGCGCAGAGCTTTGGCACATACGCTCAATATTCACGCCGTTGGTCGAATAGCGGCGGAGAAATTGGGAGCCGATTATCTGCAAACCAATTTCATCATTGCCCATCTTGGCGGCGGCATCTCCATCTGCCCCTTGAAACAGGGCCGCATCATTGATGTCAACGACGCCTCCAGTTCCGGGCCATTTTCTCCGGAACGAACTGGGGGATTGCCACTGCAGCCATTCATCGAACTGTGTTTCTCGGGAAAATACACTAAAGAACAAATGAGCAAATTGGTCATGGGCCAGGGCGGATTGATCGCCTATCTGGGAACCAACAGCGCTGAGGAGGTGGAGCAGAGGATTCACCGGGGAGATGCAAAGGCCCAAGAGGTTTATGGAGCCATGGCCTATCAGATTGCCAAGGAAATCGGCGCGATGGCTACCGTTGTCAAAGGAGATGTAAGCGCCATCGTTTTGTCGGGTGGATTGGCGAAATCAAAAATGCTGACCAACTGGATCAGAGAACGCGTCGAATTTATCGCCAGGGTCATGATTTTACCGGGCGAATTCGAAATGGAAGCACTGGCCAAAGGAGCACTGCGAATTTTAAGGGGTGAAGAGCAGCCTAAAGAATATGCGGTCAGTTAGCCAGAAAAAATTTTCTGATTTGGTGGTACTTATTAGAACATTCAGAGTCTTCGAACATGTTTGAATAATCGTTCATTTGAAAACCAAAAGATTCGTCTTAGACAATGAAAAGATATCGTTTAAAATATAATGTTTCCATTTCTGGGGTTATGCATTCGTAAAAGTCAGTTTTAGCCCACGACCACCGAAATGCAATCTCACAGAATAGATCGTTTTTATTTCCGTGATCGTTCCATTTCTGTGTTCAGATGTTAATAGGTTGCTTGAATAATTTTTTTACCGGATGGCAACACCTTATCCAGAGCTGTTTCTGCGGCCATCCCGCTGCGGTGGTCATTTCTTCAAAAATTAGTAAAGGTAACTTATGTCAAAAACAATAATGTCAGGCAATGAAGCCATTGCTCGAGGATTTTATGAAGCTGGGGGGCTATTTGCCTCGGCGTATCCGGGAACTCCCAGCACCGAGATATTGGAGAATATTGGTCAATATGATGAGATTCACGCCCAATGGGCTCCCAATGAAAAAGTGGCGTTGGAGGTTGCTGGCGGTGCTGCGCTGGGTGGCGTCAGATCGCTGGCCGCGATGAAACATGTGGGCTTGAATGTAGCGGCTGATCCACTGTTCTCGCTCTCGTATCAGGGCACCAATGCGGGCATGGTGATCGTGTCCGCGGACGACCCCGGTATGCACTCCTCGCAAAATGAGCAGGACAATCGCTGGTACGCTCGGGCCGCGAAGATACCCATGCTGGAGCCGTCGGATAGCCAGGAGGCGAAAGACTTCACGATGCTGGCGTTGGAACTGAGCGAGCGCTATGATACGCCGATTTTGTTGCGCACCACCACCCGCATCAGTCATTCCAAAAGCATCGTTAAGCTCAATTCGCGGCAACCAGTTGCTGCCAGAGAATACAACAAGGATTTTTCAAAAACCGTTCTGCTGCCCGCCAATGCCCGAAAGAAGCATGTTCTGGTCGAAAAGCGCTTAGCCGAATTGGAGGAATTTGGTAATCGATGCGATTGCAATCGGATCGAATGGGGGGAGAAAAAACTGGGTATTATCACCAGTGGGATTTCCTATCAATATGCCAAAGAGGTTTTCCCCTCGGCTTCGATTTTAAAATTGGGTCTGACCAATCCCCTACCGAAACAATTGGTGCGCCAATTTGCTGAACAGGTGGAAAAGCTCTATGTGATCGAGGAGCTCGATCCGTTTCTGGAGGAGCAAATTGCGGCCATGGGCATCCCGGTGGAAGGCAAAAATCGACTGCCAATTCTGGGTGAATTGAATCCCGAAATCATTGCGCAGGCGTTCGGAATAAGCGCACCTCGTCAGGATTCTGTTTTGAAAGACGTGCCCATTCCCGCCCGTCCGCCAGTATTGTGCCCAGGATGCTCGCACCGGGGCATTTTCTATGCCATGAAAAAGCTCCGGCTCACGGTCACTGGCGATATCGGTTGCTATACCCTGGCCGCTATTCCGCCATTGGAAATTATGGACACCTGCCTCTGCATGGGCGCAAGCATCGGCTATGCGGAGGGCATGGAAAAAGCGGCTGGCGACCGGTTCAAGGGCAAACTGGTCGGAGTCATCGGCGATTCGACCTTCTTCCATTCGGGCATTACCGGCCTGCTGGACATTGTTTATAATCAGGGCAAAACCAAAATTTGCATTCTGGATAATCACATTACCGCTATGACCGGGCATCAGGAGCATCCGGGCTCGGGCTTAACGTTAAAAGGCCAGCCGACCCATAGGGCGGATATCGAAGCCATCTGCCACGCGGTGGGGATCAAACGGGTCGTGAAAGTTGATCCCTATAACATCAACGAAACCGTCGCAGTGCTGAAACAAGAGCTGACGGCAGATGAGCCATCGGTCATCATTGCGGACGCGCCCTGTGTGATTCGGGCGCGAAAGATTTTTAATCAGCCCTATTTTGTCGATCCCGAAAAATGCATTGCCTGTGGCATGTGCCACAAGGTCGGTTGCCCGGCGATCGAAAAAGATGAAAATGGCAAGACGAAAATCAATGCATTGCTGTGTATCGGCTGCGATATCTGTCGCCAGGTCTGCAAACCGCAGGCGATTCAAAAACCGATTGAGTAATTGGGTAATTGGGCGTTTGGCGGATTGGACGGATTGGGTAGAGGCGATTCATGAATCGTCTCTACCCAATCCCCCAATTATCCAATGATCGAAATATCTGGATTGAAAATGAGGAAAAATTAATGCAAGATCTAAAATATGCTGTTACGGCAAAACGGCCGGTGATAAATGTGCTGATGAGCGGTGTCGGTGGCCAGGGGGTGCTGGTGGCCAGCGATATTCTGGTGATGGTGGCCATGGAGGCCGGGCTGGATGCCAAGAAGAGCGAAATTCATGGTATGGCGCAGCGCGGAGGCAGCGTGGTGAGTCAGGTTCGATTCGGAGAGAAAATCTATTCGCCGTTGATCGCCACCGGTGCGGCGGATATTATTCTGGCATTTGAAAAATTGGAAGCCGTTCGCTATCTGGATTATTTAAAAACCGATGGCGTGGTGATTGTTAACAACCAGCAGATCACTCCCCTATCGGTTTTCTTCGCCAATACGCCGTATCCGGAGGATATTGCGGCCATCTGCCACCAGAAGACGAAGAACGTGCTGATCATCGATGGCGTTCGCATTGCAGAGCAGTTGGGCAATCCGCGCACCATCAATTCGGTCATGCTGGGCGCCCTGTCCAATTTTTTGGAATTCGATGAAGCGCATTGGATGAAGGCGATCGCCCAGCGCGTGCCAGCTAAAACTTTAGAGCTGAATCGACAGGCGTTTGAAGCGGGGCGATTGGGGGATTAGGTGATTGGGTAACTGGGAACTCGATATCGGGAATTGGGGACTGCGGTGTTCCCATATCCCAATATTCAATTGTTCCCTCAGTCCGTTTTTCTTTTTTTAAAAAGGTTGAAACCATAACCAGAAAAATCAAATAGGAAACGCGGGAGATGATTCAAAATTTCGATCAATTGCTGGAAGAGGCTCGGAAAATTAGTGAGCAGGCCACTCGACCGATCAGAATTGTGATTGCAGCGGGCAATGATCGGGCGGCGTTAGAGGCGATTTGGGATGCGAAACAGATGAAGTTAGCGGATGGGCTTCTGGTGGGAAATAAGGAAGCGATCTGGAAAACACTGGATGAATTGCACATCGATCGCAACGAATTCGAGATCATCCCGGCGGCCGAAGAGACGGAGATTTGCCGACGCACGGTGCAGGCCATTCACCACAGCGAGGCCGAGATCATTTTGAAGGGCAAAGTGAAAACGGCCACGCTGTTGAAAGCAGTGCTGGATGCCGAGCACGGGCTGCGCACCGGCCGATTGATCAGCGATGCGTTTGTGTTCGAATGGCCCGAGCGCCCGGATCCGAATAAATTGATGATCATCACCGATGGGGGGTTCAATCTGGCCCCCGATCTTAACCAGAAGATACAGATTCTGGAGAACGCGGTTCAGGTGATGCATGCCCTTGGTCACTCCAATCCGCGCGTTGCCGTCGTGTCCGCAGTGGAAACGGTGAATCCGTCGTTGCCCTCTACGGTGGATGCAGCAATTCTGGCAAAGATGAACGAGCGGGGACAAATCAAGGGCTGCATTGTGGATGGCCCATTGGGGCTGGACAATGCCATCTCGCCCGAGGCTGCCCAACAGAAGGGCATTCAATCCCCGGTGGCCGGCAAAGCCGATATTCTGCTGTTTCCCAATATCGAATCCGCCAATCTCACCGCCAAAGGCACTACCTATTTCGCCAAATTGCGATTGGCGCACGCCACCATGGGCGCTCGGGCGCCGGTTTTGATCCCATCCCGCTCGGACACGGCCGATGCCAAACTGCTGACCATTGCGCTGAATGTGCTTTTATGTAAGCAGGCAGCCTAATCTATACGATGAGAACTAACTGGCTAAAAAGCAGACGTTCAGAATAGTTTTTTCAGGGAGGACAGTTGAGCAAGCTTGCTATTTCTGGTTTTCAACTAATTTTCCAGATAGATATTTATGAATTATGCTGGCAATCAAAGTTTGATATGGGATTCCTTCTTCCAATGATTTTTTCTTCATATCAATAAAGTCTTTCTCAGAGATTCGAATATTGATTCGCTTATGTTTCAAAAACGTATTTCTGGCATACCGGGAATATTCTTCTTTCTTTTCTTCTAAATTATCAATCGAGCCCCATTCATCTCTTTCATAAGATTCGATTATATCTTTTTCGTAGTCATCGAATTTATCCATTTTCATCACCTTTTAAATATTTTTTGGTTGCTTTTCTGCTGGGGATAATTGTCTTTAAAAAGACCTGAGTTTCATTTTCCACAAAAGGTACCAAATATGCATAATCATTATAATGAACAACAAATATTTTCTGACCTGGATATTTATCTTTATTGGGATGTTCCAAAATGTCTAAAACCTGCTTTGTCTCTATCAAGGTCGCCACTATCTCAAACGAGATATTCCGCTCCTTTTTCAGCTCCTCATTTTTTTCTCGATTCCAGGTAATGTATTTCATGTTTATATCTTAATAAATTTTATGATCATTGTCAATATAATTTTTGATGAAAATCTCAAGCCATTCAAATCACGATGAACGAGCGGGGACAAATCAAGGGCTGCATTGTGGATGGCCCATTGGGGCTGGACAATGCCATCTCGCCCGAGGCTGCCCAACAGAAGGGCATTCAATCCCCGGTGGCCGGCAAAGCCGATATTCTGCTGTTTCCCAATATCGAATCCGCCAATCTCACCGCCAAAGGCACTACCTATTTCGCCAAATTGCGATTGGCGCACGCCACCATGGGCGCTCGGGCGCCGGTTTTGATCCCATCCCGCTCGGACACGGCCGATGCCAAACTGCTGACCATTGCGCTGAATGTGCTTATCAGTCGAGTTGCTACTTAAAACTGCTTTGCCGCGTTAGCAAAACTGCGGCTGGATTGGTACGATTTTTCTTTTTAGAAATGATCAGCTCAATGAAAATTTATCTTATTGATTTGATTTGTGAGAATTATATGGCCAAATTTATCTCTCCCATCCTCCTGGATCCTCCCCCCTATTGCTTAGAAGCTTCCAGCGCAGACTGACTTACTTTCTACACTTTAATGAAAATAGGAGGATGTTCTTTGGCCTGAATCTGCAAAATTCCTTGCGACTGGTCTCATCTGACCCCGTAGTTCCATTTTTAATTTCATCCCGAAATCGATCATAGGTGGTAACTCATCGTTGGGGCCGCGGGCAGAGATGAACCTATGCGAAACGCTGCAATTACTGTCTCGGAAATAGGGATCGAATGACCAGCAGGATCGAAAGTAGCACCACCGATCCTCCGGCCCAGGCTGCAGCGGTGGGAAATATGGAGGACACAAACAGGTATGGTTGAGCAACGCTCCAGGCTATCCCACCTATCCCTAAAATGCCAATGAGAAATTGGATCCATCGTTTTCCACGAGATGCTGGTGACAGCGGATCAAAGCGGATCTTCCCCCTGAGGAGTCCCGTTGCGAATCCATAGGCCAGCCATAGGCAAATTAGCAGCACGAGGCCAATAATCCCCCACAGGACTCTGGTAGCATATACAATTCGTCCTATTTTCACGGGCTCGATGCCCAGCCATCGTGACCAGTCGGTGAGTACCTGTGCCATGAACGGCCAACTGCGCTGGCTATTGGTAAGGATAACGATACCGTCGCCGCTTTCTGGAATTGCATGAAAATGGGTCATCCAGCCATGGCCCTGGCCGCCGTGCCACACGGCTGTTCGGCCATCGGAAAGCGTTTCAATAAAATGGCCAAATCCATAACTTTCGGCGACAAAGCCAAACAATCCCGGAATGCCCACCTGTGGTTCATGAATCTGGCGAATACTCTCCAAATTCAACACACCATGATCCGAACGACAAGACCCGGTCATTTCGGCGCAAATAAAACGGCCGATATCTTCGGCCATAGCCAACAGTCCTCCCGAGGCTTTGACAGGATAGACATAGAGCGGGACCGCCGTGCCGTCGATTTCATAGCCGATGGGGACAGCCGCACTAAATGAAGAATCCCAGGCAAAACTGGCCCTGGTCATGCCCAGCGGCCGAAGTACTTCCTCGGCCATGTAGGTCGCGAAATCACGACCGCTGGCCTCTTCGATCAGCAACTCCAATAGATTGAAACCGACATTGGAATACATAAAACCCGAGCCGGGTTCACGGAGGAGCCGCACCTCCTGGTTCAGATAATCCCGCAGTGTCGGCATTGGGCCTTGCGGCGGATATTCCACTGCTTTGCCGATAGCTCCCAGCGGCAGCCCGGCGTTGCCGCTCAACAGTCTGCGAATGGTGATTTTATCCTGATCGAATGCTGTTTGCGGCAGCTTCCAGGAATGCAAATAGTTTTGAATCGGGGCATCCAGCTCCAGCCGGCCCTGTTCCACCAGCCGCATCACTCCCCAGGCGGTCACGGATTTGGAAATGGATTCCACGCGGCAGACCGCATCGGGCCTCATGATGCGTCGCTGCTCCAGGTCGGCGTAGCCGTAAGCGTTGGACCACACGAGTTGCCCATTGCGCACCAGAGCCATGCTCACGCCGGGGATACTATATTTCTCTAACAACTGGGGAATCCGCCTATCGAAATATGCGGAAAATTCTGCCACTGAATCCTGCTGAACAGGCGGCGAGGAACGACAACCCAACGACAATGCCGCTAATATTAGCAGTGCACAAAGTCCCACCATCCAAAAGTCAACCTGCGGACGCCTCGCGATTTCAACCAAAATGATCTGATTTCTTTTTGCCATTTGACCAGTGATATTCATATTACGATCGCTCCCTTGGAATCACCATGCTAACCGATACCTTCATCGCCGTTAAAATGCCTCTGATAATTGAAAATAAGGATTGATGCCATAGCGACTGAATCCGACGTCGAGGCGAAGATTCAGCTTATCGTCCGGAATTGCGGCGAAGCGCAGCCCGACACCGAGCGAAAATTTGGATTGTTTTAGTTGATAATCGCTGGAACGATGCATCACATCGCCAACACCCGTGAATAGGACGCCGGAGAAGCGTCGGTAAATGGGATAGCGATATTCCACCTGGGCAACGGCCAATTGCTGATCCCGAAAACGACTGCCGTGGATCCCTCGCAGTTGATCCAACCGAGCCAGGTGATTGAAGGGGACGAGGCCCTGCATCGTTTTGGCGACCAACTGAAAGGCCAGGATGTGCCGATTTTGAACCTCCAGGAAATATCGAAAATCGAGCGTATAGGATTCATAATCAAATTCGCTGCCCAGCCACCCTCGATAAACTGTCGCATAAAATTGAAGCCATGATCCCTGTGCCGGATAGAATATGTTGTCCCGGCTATCCCATTCGATGATGGGTCCCAGGCCAGACAACAGGCTTCCGTGAGAACCAGGTAATTTCTCACGGCTTAACTTCCCATCAGGTTCAACTTGCTGAATACTGGTGTGATTGAAATGATAGGTTGCTCCCAGGCGCAGATTTTTATACACGCGGCAGGTGAGCGCTGGTCGAATGATAAAATCCTCGGTAGTGACATCCTCGGCATCGGCATCCGAATTGCTATTTCCAATGCCATAAAACAGGTCCGGGAATTTTTGATAGCCCAACATGGTCTTTATCTGCCATTTATCACCATGAAAATAAAAATCAGGATTGAATAGCGCGGCAAACTGCTTTTTTAATGTGTAGATCGCATAAAAATTCATATTGTCGGGCCGTGCATTTTCGGGGTCCCTTTGATCGCGAATGGTCATGGCTGCTCCGCCACCCAGAATGATTGATGTTTCTGGTGTGTAGAGAATTACAGGATAGCCCGCAAAGGACAAGCGACGCTTCTGCTCCTTTGCCTCGGATGGTTTTGGTTGCTTAGCAACGCTATCCCGACTGTCTTTGCCCGAGCTCTGTCCGACACAAAATAAACCCCAAAAAATGACAAATGTTGCCATGAAGATCGTTCGATAGGTTGAGTTCCGCATGCATATTCCTTTGGTAAAATGAAAATTTCCTCGATTGAATAAAAGGCATTGCCTGGATTAACTGTTATTCCAACTGAAGCGACTATTTTGCTGGAAAAATATGTCGCTTCTGGCGCTCACCAGATAGATCGCGATGGCGGTAAACAACACCAATTGGATGAATTCAGTGACGATAGCGATCTCGATGATAGTGCCGACGAAATTGCCCATGAAATGGAATAGGATCGCTGTTAGGGTGCTTCGGTTGTTGCTATAAAAAATATAAGTAAAGATGATCGCCTTGGGCAATAACATCGCAAAATAGACGAATAGCATCAGGCGATTGCCAGCGAATTCTTGCAATGGGTAGCCTTTGATCATAAATAGCGGAATGTGCCAGCACGCCCACACGCAGCCGAGTATCAGGCTGGCCACGAGACCGTTGAATTTGATGCGCAAGCCATCCAGCCAATAGCCCCGCCAACCCAATTCCTCGGGCAGCGGACCAAGCAAGAACGTGAACACTATAAACGGGAATATCATCAGCCAATTATTTCGCACCTGTGATACGATCTGAAATTGAGCCAGCGATTGATCGAACAAGGTGGAGATCCCGATGGCTACCGTCGCCACCAGCGGAAAAATGAGCGCCACCAGGAGGTATCCCGTGGGTGTGATCAATTGGTAATTGAACACACGATGCCAGTAATCCTGGATCAAGGCTTTGTTTCTCGAAGTATAGAGCAAAATGAAAGCGGAAGCTGTGGGTCCCAGACCGCCAATGGCGATCAGAACTTTCACCAGCGGAGAAGCCACTCCCTTTCCGCTGAGCACTGCGCTCAGCCATGGGATCCAGGTGAAGGCAATGACCAATAAGAAGAAAGCGAATGGTTGATAGGATTTGGGTTTCTGCCACATAAAATTATTCTTTTTTTTGAACCTCTCCGGGCAAAGGATGATATCAATATCCGTTTACACCTTTTCAGAATATGTTCAGTAACACTTTATGATTAGGGTACAAATCAATGGGTGAGTGAGAGGAATTGAAATAAAGTGTGAGAATATTTATCATCTGCCGCAGCACAAGAGAAGTATCAGGATTGTGCAGCCGCATCTGGATTTCAACCGCCAAGGAGAAGGGTCAAACGAGTCGCAAAAATCATGCGTTCACTGGTCAAAAAGGTTCTATTCAAGAAGGAGCAAAATCGAGCAGTGGTCTTTTTGCCAAATTCAACGCCACTTCCACATCGGTCACATATATTTTTGCCGATCACTAAAAACAATGAAATTTTGAATCGGCAAATTCTCTCGCATTCTATTACATTCTATTCACAAACCCTCTTATATGTACTGCCGAGGATAAATATAGTCATTAAAGTTCTCAGAATCAATCGAAATTTCCAAAAAATTCCCCAGCAACGAACTCCAAGATAGTTCGCATCGTGCATCATCAATTGACCGCAAGAATGAAAGCTTGAATAAAAGCTGTTGGATAAACAATGTGGTCAATGAAATTTTCATGAGTGCCTTAGACGAGCCAAAATAGTTGCATCAAAATTGGTAACCCAAACCTACGTTCATAATAAAATGAGAAAAGTTGGTAGTAAATCCATCAAGCACGACGCTGGTTCGACCTGACCATATCTTTAATGGACCGAAGGTTGTTTTTGGCGTCCATCGGTACTGAAGCCCGATGCTCCCAAACAATCGTGTGTGTTGAGGAAAGCGTGTCGCTATGTGGCCTACCATCCCCATTGTTATTTTCTGACGTCTGGAAGGATCTTCTCCAATCTGTAGCTTGTCAATTTGGTTGAAAAATAGACCTGGCCCAATGCCGAACTCTGATTCTCCGCAGATTTCGCTTTTGGGCTTTAGAATCAATAGTGGACAGAAAGCGATTGATTGAGCTTTTAGCCAGATGAAAATTTCGGGATTGGAATGATGACCGCTCACTACAGCTAAGGGGGAATGCAGAATGAGTAACGAGCTAGATAAATACGTTTTCAGCGAGTAGTTGATTTGCAGGGACCGCGCCATTCCTATTTCAAGTCGATCCGCATTGCTACTGGGATACGAAGATATAAAATAACGATGGTGAAATCCAGAACCTGTTTCTTCGATATATAGGGGATCAGCGAAACCGCTTCGCCAAATAGCCGTTTCGATATCATCACGAACTGTACTATCAAAATCTCCAAAATGGACGTTGAAACTCCAGCGATACTTCTGGGGCATCGTGCCTTTGCTGGACAATGGCACTTTCACCCAATTAACGGATCTGATACTACTTCCGACGATTGCGCCAGATAACAAACCTATTGCTCCCCCTATAGCCGCTTGGATAGCAATTGCAATAACTTGAAACCCTTCTTCGATTGGTTTTAATGGATCTGTGTTCTCTCTAGAACTGCTTGGCTGTTGCGAGGCACCTATAACTGCTCCTAACGTATATCCGATACCGAAACCGATAGCTGCGCCTTTAAATGGATGCGCCTTCTCCCCTCGGGCAACCTCCAGCGCTTTAATATTCGAAAAAGCTATCCCCATGACCGTGCCTTTGTCATCAAAGAATAACGTATCATTTTGGATATTTCTAAATTTGGCGATCATGGATTTATCATAATATAAGCGGAGTCGTATTAGGTCTCCAGCTCGAAGCGAGTCCACCTTTGCCAACAGACTATTCCATGAAAGAAGCAGAATTTGGCCCAAAATGACCATGGACAGATAGGCGAATTTTCTTGGGTTCATGATCAATGACCTCCTCCAATCGGTTGGAAAAAATGGTACGTTGTTTCACGGTTTCAATTGAAATTTAGCGCCAGTTGTCATGGATAATTGGTTAAACGATAACTCGATGGGATTCATTGAAAATGCAACAAAGCTGCTAACAACCTTTGTTTAAAACTTTTTGTAAACATACCAAATTTTTGGAGAGTGATAACACAATGAATGATTATACTTGGAGACGATGGTTATTATTCATTTGGGCTCGGCAATTTTTTTCTATTATTATCCATATTAAATGTTCTACTGCGAAATCTTATAACTTCATGCTCGCATTCATGCGAGTGTCTTCGGGCAGGCTGAGAAATCCTTTGAAATTGCTGCGCGAAACCACTGAGTTGTTGAGCGAGCCTGCGGTGTCGCTGCCTTGAGCTGCTGAGGTGCTGCGCGATCTTACTATATTGCTGCGCAAAGCTGCTGAGGTGCTGCGCGATCTTACTATGTCGCTGCGCAAAACGGCTGAGTTGCTGCGCGATCCTGCTATATCGCTGCGCAAAACGGCTGAGATGCTGCGCGATCCTGCTATGTCGCAGCGCAAAGCGGCTGACTTGCTGCGCGATTGGTTATTTAGACGATGAGTCTGGTGAATTTTATCATTTATTGTGCAAAATCTATTTTAGAAACAAACGCCCTTATGTTGCTTGAAAGCGAATTCCTTGTCCATAGAATTGCCACGGGCAAAACGGACGACAATACATTATTTATCTCTTTCTATACAAACACAGATACGCATTTAGCATCCATCAGCAAAGTCGGCAATTCCGCGACGCAAGCATCTTGCCTGCGACACGGGTATTGACAGCGGCTGAGATTCAACCGACAAGCTGGAAGCTTGTGTTATGTTTATGGAGGGACACGTTCTATCTTAGCAAAAGCTCAAATATGCGCAACATAACCGTTGCGCAAGCACAAAATGCGGTCGGTAGGAGCCACGTGCTAAACTGCCAAGCAAGGTCATTGGAATAGCTTAGGTAACAACGGATTCGCGCCACTCAGATGTGGTAGTTCTTATCGTGCCCCACCGGAACGGTCATTGTTTTATTACCTGAAAATCTGAGATGGAACTGATCATCAATAATTGCCCAGCGCAACACGAAAAAACACTGAAAGCACTTTTTATTTTTTTGTTTCGTGTCATTCCATGTATTTCGTGGACAGCGAGTGATCATTTGCCATCGTCATAGTTCATTTACAAATTTGGGTCTTATAAATAATCTACTTAAAGTTATGCCTTCGCCTATTTTGTTCAGGGATAATTTCATCGGTAGTTAATCTCAGAAAGGAATCAATCGTTTGGCTTTGGCCATCATCGATGCTGCTTCGGCCCGGGTCATCCCTTCTAATGGACGGAAACGAGAGTCCTTGCGATTGACATCATCCTCGCAGTCCTTGAACAGCAGATATGAATCGTAAACCCATCTGGCATACCATTCTTGCAATGGCACATCTGAATAATATTTTATCGTTGGCGTTGGAGGGACATAATCCTTGCCTTTGAGCATTCGAACAAAGAAGACAGTGCCTTCAGCCCGGTTGAGGTTTCTGAGAGGTTCATAATAGCGCTGTCCATTGATTATTACACCTGCTGTATAACCATCATCATATAATTTGTTAACCCATTTAGCATACCATGGATTGTTGGCTGGGTTATTGGGATAGACCGGGACATCTACAAAAACTTGTGTTTTCGGTTCTGGTGGAGTATAATTAGCGCCATGGATTCCTCGCTCAACAAATACTGCAGCTTCGGCTCTGGTCAATATATTAGCTGGTCCGTACATCGGAGGAAATTTACTAATGCCTTCAACATATCCGTTCCAATACAGCTCATCAATGGCAGCATAAGCCCAATAATTAAGTGGAACATCAATAAATGAAGGCCATCTGATAACTGGAAAATCTTTTTTAAAGATTTCAAAGTCATTTGTTATTTCAATTAATCCAAACAAATCAAATTCAACTCCCCATTTCGCGGCGAGCAAAGGATAGACACCAAGCCTAACCCTTTTTGAGGTATTGTTTATATTTGCTTTTAAACTCGCTGCAAGCTCCAATTCAATAAAAGGACCCAAAACCCCCTCAACGTAAAAGCCTAATTTGGGAATTAGCGCGTATGGCTTTATCTCAAAACTGGTATTTGTAATTTCAGAACCTGGATATTTGTACGGATTGCAAGTCCAGTCAAAATTTATGCTTGAATTGGGGGTTAATCTTTTATTGGAGTATTTTACTCCTGCCATAACACGAGTGTTTACTATTGTTTCATACGAGACTTCAAAGTTGAAACTGGCATCGACTCCGATAGCAAATTGAAGCTTTGGTGTAATCCAGAGAAAGGCTACACCAGTTGGAATCTTCGGAAGAGGAATTGTACATGAAGATTTTTCTTCTTCTTTTCCTTTTGGTGGCCATTTGATGACGCGTTCATAAGTGCCAGTAATACTGGTTATTTCGGTGATTGCTGAGGTCGTATTGTTAATGAGGATGGACGCTTCCAGATAGGTTGTTCCGTCCTTAATTTCTAAAATAAAAACTATGGTTGGTGGATCAAAAGTCGTTTTTATCTCCAAAGAAAAATTTGCAGAAAGCTTAAAATTGCCAAAATTGATGACAAATTTTCCATTTTGAATGGTGAATCTATCATCACAATTGTATGCTTGTTTCATCAATTCCGGTGTTAATGTGGCTGTGTACTCGATCCTGCCTTGCTTTATTACTTCATCTAACCTGGCTATCCTTGTCGATAGGATGAGAGCATCAGCAGTTTCGGTAATGCTTTCAACATATCGGCAAATACCTTCGCCATAATCGCTGATGATTATGCTGCCCTCGGTTATATCTTTCGAGAGCGCTGAACCTTTTTTGACGGTTAAAGAAGAATCACTTATCGCATTGATGCTGGCTTTGAATGTTAGACTATCCTGAGAAGTTACTTTCTCATTGATGATTAATTCCGGCGCGGTAGGAGAAACGATCGTATCATCTTTGCCGCAATTAATACACAAGAATAGTATCAGAAAAATCGATGTTAAAAAATATTTTTTCATCTTTCTACCTCCTATTTTTTAGCCAGTTATTGGTATTTATGAGGACATCAAATTTGGGGGATTTTTTACGCGAGCTATTTTGCTTTGCTTGAGACATGTTCGCACCATCACTTTAAAAAAATGATGTCTTCCATTGGCTCAAAAGCTGCATTTCGCGAAGCAAGTTGTGCGGGATTAAACCAGAATTTGTGTTTTAATATAATATATTTTTATTTTCATGTCAAGATCAATTTTTAGAATTCATAAAATTCCTCGCGAATTCATCTATCATTAAATATTCCACCAATAATATCCAATTCTTATCCGACATGTTTTTTCTACCAGCCAAGCGACATTTTTTATCTACCAC
>CAZYNP010000023.1:32387-82518 GCA_964647995.1 uncultured Cytophagia bacterium | reverse complement strand
AGGAGAAATTTTTGTTGGCGAAGGAAGGGGAGGCGGCGGAGGTTTAATGTTGATCAAAAGATATTGTTTGTGATATAAAATATGGGATTAGGGATATGGAATAATTGAAATCCCAAACTTCAAATCATAAATTCCAAATAAAATCCAATGGCTAAAAAATCAAATTCCAAGCTAAAAATTTCTGAGCATGAAGGCAAGCTTCTGTTATTGAAAAAGCGGATATCTTTTGATTGCAATTAATGTCTGCCGTTCCAAAACTCGGTCGACATTATTAAAACTTAAAATTTGAGCCGCAACCTTGCCGATGTTGCTGATTGGTTTAATTATGGCACGAGCCAATTTAAAATGATCTCTCCATACATCTGGTCTGGGATTGAAAAATCGGATAAATTCCTGAGAATGCCATAAAATCAATCCAATATCGCTGCCCTTTGAACGATTGCAAAAGGCACAAGCATAAGCTAAATTTTCTACCGCAGTACCGCGGCCATGCTTAAGACTAATGATGTGGTCAACCTGACAACCATAGACCGTATCTTCTTTATGAATGAGACAATATTCACACAGAAAATTGGCACGAGCTGCAACCGCATGCCGAAGGTCTTCACTGATATAGCTACTCATGAGCAACATACTGGTGAGCCCGTGCTTTGGCGAGGCGCATAATATGTTCCAGTTGCAGGTAATGGTCTAATTCTGATTTTTCATCAGGAGAAAGTCCACCAGTCTTCTCCCGAAAAGTCAAGTCGGCAACTCTATTTTTTGCTGCTTTAGACGGTTGATAGGAAACGATGCGGTCAGGGCTCGTTCCCGCTGCAATAAAATCTATTATTTCATCGTATGCTCTCATCGTGCTCATGGCATTTCTCCCTATTTCTATTTTTAAAAAATTCTATTTATAATTTAGCTACTAAAAATAATTTAGTCAACAAGTTTTTTATAGTGCATCCATAAATTTCTTCTCAAATAACCTGGCTAATAATTATTGGTGATGAATTGTCTCAAACATGGCTTCGGGGTGAGTGGCAGCGACATGCAAAAAGACCCGTGCCGCTCCTTCAGGTTTGCGCCTTCCCTGTTCCCAATTTCTCAACGTAGAGTCACTGATCCCAGCAATGCAATAAATTTTTCCTGGGATAGTCCATACTTTTTTCTAATTGACCTCACATCGGATTGGTGAATTTCAAACACATTGCTCGCTTCGTTCTCACCCCGAATGATTGCCCCCCTGTTTTACGCTTTCTAATAGCTCATCAAATAATTCATCTTTCATTAGTACCCTCGCTCCACAAAATTTTTTAACAAATTTTTTGTGCTATGGGATCGGATTGAAATCCCAGATCTCAAAAAATCAAATCCAATAAATAACCAATTTCCAAAATGCTAACTTCCAAACGAATCGCGTGGTATAGAACACAATGGTTTGGGTCATTGAAAAATTGAATATTGAAATTTGTTTGTTATTGGGATCTTGTTATCTGGATTTTTTCCAGAACAGCCCTGAAGTAACACGGGGAATTAAATCGATTATATTTGATATTACTATCCCGCCGAAATCACCACGTCATTGTCTTCCTCAGCCTCGCCGCATACCGTCGGCTCATCACAAACGGCTTCTCAATGTCCCGAACATACACCAGATGGGTATAGTTGCGGCATTTTTTCACCTGCTCCACATATTCGAAATTGACAATGGTCGATCGGTGGATGCGGACAAAATAATCCTGCGGCAGAATTTCCTCCCACTCCTGCAACGTCTTGGTCACCAGATCTTTGCGGCGGCCCTTGTAGTAGATATACGAATAATTTCCTTCGGCCACAATGCAACGCAACAGGGGGAGTTTGATGAATTTCAGCGAGCCATTGACCAATACGTAGACCACATCATCATAGCTCAGTTTCTGGCTGGATCGAGCCGTTTGAGCCTCGGCCCCAAGCAATCGCTGGATGGTCCGAGCTAAGCGCTCTTTTTGAATCGGCTTGAGCAGATAATCCAGTGCATTGACCTCGAACGCCTTCAAAGCGTATTGGTCGTAGGCGGTCACAAAGATGATTTTGGCGTTGATCTCCGCCTGCTCCAGCAGCTCGAACCCGCTGGCGCCTGGCATTTGAATATCCAGAAAGATCACATCGGGGGCATGACTTTTCACCAGTTCGATGGCCTGGGGCACGTTAGCCGCTTCGCCGGCGACTTTGATCGCTGGATAGTCCGCCAGCAGAGTCTTTAGCTCTTCCCGCACCAGCCATTCGTCATCGACGATGATGGAAGTGAGAGGGGGTACCTTTGAATAGGAACGATCGGGTCCTTTTGTCTGCATCACGGCCATGCTTTTGCTTGCTCCGAATGAAAATAATAAAATCATTTGTCAAATTCAAGAAATATTATGCTTGCTTCATAAATAAATTTTGCTATCTTTGTACGAGTCAATTCTAAAAGGTCTTTGACTGCCAATTTCGCTGATTCAGCCTAATTGCTTTCGTTGAAGGTCAAATTAGCCAATCCGATCGTTCGCGGGCGGATAACGGAATTAGCGCTGGTTACGGTGGACTCTTATAGTTTAAAAATGGATAGCCGAAGGGCTTTCATTCAATATTAATATTAAACAGGGGAACCAAATTAGCCATGCGATTAAAAAAAAGCCTGATCATTCTAACCATCCTATCCTTTGTTTTGCTTGCTGATGCGGGTTGCGATCGGAAAAAAGCCTCCGATGCTCAACCTGCAAAGAATTTTATTTCCATCGCCCAGGGCGAAACGTTGGCCGAAATTATCGACAAAGCCGCCCAGGTGATTCCCACACCGAGGCAATACAAGTGGCAGAAGCTGGAATTCATCGGCTTCATCCATTTTGGCATCAATACCTTCCTGGATCGTGAATGGGGCGAGGGCAATGACGACCTCTCCCGATTCAATCCCACCGAACTGGATGTCACTCAGTGGGTAAAAGCGTGTCAGGAGGCGGGAATGAACATGATCATCCTGACGGCCAAGCATCACGATGGCTTTTGCCTGTGGCCCAGCCGATTCACAGAGCACAGCATTAAAAATACTCCCTACCGCAATGGAAAGGGCGATCTCGTGCGGGAGCTATCCACCGCCTGCCGCCAGGCGGGATTGAAATTTGGCGTGTATCTATCGCCCTGGGATCGCCATGAGCGGACTTATGGCGATTCGCCCGCGTACAACGAATTTTTTAGAAATCAGTTGACCGAGCTTCTGACCAATTATGGGGAGATCACCGAGGTCTGGTTCGATGGCGCCTGCGGTGAAGGTCCGAATGGAAAAAGGCAAATCTATGATTGGCCATCTTACTATCAACTGGTCCGAAAGCTGCAGCCCTATGCGGTTATTGCCATTATGGGTCCTGACGTCCGCTGGGTGGGAACCGAATCGGGCTATGCCAGAAACAGCGAATGGAGCGTTGTGCCCGTTGCACTGGATACGACAATGGTGACGGGCGATTTGTCCCAGCGGCAAATCGATGATGCCTTCATTCCCCAAAATTGGATGGAAGACGACCTGGGCAGTCGGGACAAAATCGAACAGGCCACCGCATTGATGTGGTATCCCGCCGAAGCCGATGTGTCCATTCGGCCAGGTTGGTTTTATCATCAGCGGGAAGACGACCTGGTGAAATCGCCAGAACAATTGGTGGATATTTATTACAGCTCGGTGGGACGGAATGCCGTGCTGCTGCTGAATCTTCCACCCGACACTCGAGGCCTGATCCATGAAAATGATATCCAGGCGCTCCGTGGAATGCGGCAGATTCTGGCGGCAACTTTTAAAACCAATTTAGCCGCATCCGCTCGGATCATTGCCACCAATGAACGGCAAGGGCACGAGGCCTTTTGTATCGGCGATGGCGATGAGGCGAGCTATTGGACGACTGAGGCGGTGGTGGATTCGGCCACGGTCGAATGGCAATTGCCCCAGCCACAAACGTTCGATTGCGCCATGCTGCAGGAGCAGATTCTGGTGGGACAACGGATCGAAAAATTTCATCTGGATGGCTGGGATGGCCACCAATGGCAGCGCATCACCGAAGCCACCACAGTGGGTTACAAGCGATTGCTGCGCTTTCCTGCCATAACCACGGATCGAGTAAGGCTGGTGATCGAGCAATCCCGAACCAGTCCCACGCTGACCCATTTGGGCTTATTCAGAACACCGACAGAAACCACAGGCCAGCCAGAATAATGGAGTTGGGTCGTGGTAAATGAGGCCGCTAATTTTTAATTCGACCGCGAAACAGAGTCACCTATTGAACCATATCACCAAGAGGAGGATCTGTCTATGGAAAAAATGATAGCAGCGCTGTGCATCGCTGGGCTGGTGGTGGTCCAGACGGTTTTGGCCCAGCAATCGGAAAATAAGATCATTATCAACGTCGATCTGGGGAAACACCAGATCAGCAAGCACATTTACGGGCATTTCTCGGAGCACCTGGGCCACTGCATCTATGGCGGCTACTGGGTCGGGGAAAATTCTACGATTCCAAACACCAGAGGCATCCGCAATGATGTTGTGACAGCCCTTCGAGACATCCGCATTCCCAATCTGCGCTGGCCTGGCGGCTGCTTCGCCGATACTTATCATTGGATGGATGGGATTGGTCCCCGAGATCAGCGCCCGGAAATCGTGAACGTGCACTGGGGCGGAGTGACCGAAGACAACAGCTTCGGCACGCACGAGTTCATGGATCTGTGCGAGCAATTGGGCTGTGAGCCAGTGATCTGCGGTAACGTGGGCAGCGGCACGGTGCAGGAGATGGCAAATTGGGTCGAATATTTGACCTCCAGCAATCATAGCCCGATGACCAATTTGCGCAAGCAGAACGGTCGGGAGTTGCCCTGGAAGGTGAGGTACTGGGGCATCGGCAATGAAAGCTGGGGCTGCGGCGGCACCATGACTGCGGAATACTATTCCCATCAGCTCCGACAATATGCCACCTACTGCCGTGATTATGGCGACAATCGGCTCTTCAAAATCGCTTGCGGACCCAGTGATGAAAATTATCACTGGACCGAGGTGATCATGAGCGAGTGGGCCAGGACACCCGCCTGGCAACGGGGCTACATGAACGGGCTGTCGCTGCACTATTACACTGTGTGTCACGATTGGAGCAAGAAAGGCTCTGCCACTGAATTCAATGAATCGGAATGGTTTTTGACCCTATCCAAGACCTTAAGAATGGACGAATTCATCACCAAACATTCTGTGATCATGGATCAGTATGATCCCGAAAAACGGATCGCTCTCGTCGTGGATGAATGGGGCAACTGGCATGATGTGGAGCCCGGCACCAATCCTGGTTTTCTTTATCAGCAAAATACCCTGCGGGATGCCCTGGTGGCGGCGCTCAATCTGGATATTTTCAACCGGCATTGTGATCGAGTGCGGATGGCCAATATTGCCCAGACCATCAATGTGTTGCAAGCCATGATCCTGACCAAAGGCAACGAGATGGTTTTGACACCATCGTATTATGTGTTTAAAATGTATCGGGTTCATCACGATGCCACCTATTTGCCCCTGGAAATTTTCTGTGAAAATTATGCTTATGAAGGCAAATCCATTCCAGCCGTCAGCGCCTCGGCCTCGAAAGATAAAGATGGTTCGATTCATATCACCATGAGCAATGCCAATCCCAATCGGAACCTCACCCTCACCTGTGAGCTGCGAGGCCTGAAGCAAGTTAAATTCAAGCGGGGGGAAATCATCACGGGCGAAAGGATGAATTCGTTCAATGATTTTGGCAAACCGGAGCAGGTGACGATAAAAAGCTTCAATGATGTAAAAGTAAAAGATAATAATTTGGTCATTCAATTACCCGCGAAGTCTGTGGTGATGCTGGAATTTTAACTCTGGCTGAAACTGAAAATCAAACACCCGATCAAATATTCCTGCGAAGCATGACAACGAGGGAAAAATGGATGTCAATAGCGCCAGATTTTGCCAAGCCACGGCCAGGCCTTTGCGGTTCTGGCGCTACTGGTTCGTAGGTCAAATAGTTGGCTCACAAGGGGCTGATGATTGGCGTTTTTTTTTGCCATTGTGGTGGAAAGGACCTATTTTCAAAATCCCCGATTCTGAATTACCATTCGATACCACTCTGCCGAACGCTTCGGAATTCTTGTTCCAGTCGGATAATCGACATATACGATGCCGAACCGCTTGGAATAGCCCGAAGTCCATTCGAAGTTATCCATCAATGACCAGAGAAAATAGCCTTTTAATGGCACGCCTTGCTGAATCGCCCGATGGCATTCGCTGATATAACCCTTGAGAAATTCGATCCGCTGGGGATCATCGACCCTGCCATCGAGGAGGCAGTCATCCAGTGCACAGCCATTTTCGGTGATAATAATTCCGGGATGATGATAGCGATTGTCGATCCACTGCAGTAGTTTTCGACAACCCCAGGGCACAATGGCCCAGCCCATTGCCGTCTTTGGCCAAGTCGGGTCCAGCGACAGATAAACATCTTGATCGGCATGCAAGCCAATCTGGTCGAGCTGTTTCGGCTGCTGTTCTCCAGGGCTGGCATACAACGTCGTATAATGATTCAAGCCAAAAAAGTCATTGCTGCCCTGGATGAGTTGCCGATCCTCCGGCGTAAATTGGGGCAGCCGATCTTTCACTCGCTGGCGCATCACTTCGGGATAGTCACCAAAATAAAGTGGATCGGCGAACCAGCCAAGGAAAAATTCCAGCAACCGCTGCGCAGCGGCTCGGTCGGCATCGCTATCGCTCCTGGGCTCGATCCAATTGGAATTATTGGTCATGCCGATGCGACCGTTCTGATAATGATATTTTTCCCGATAGCGCCGCACGGCCTTACCGTGGCTGCGGAGCATCTGATGGGCAGCCTGGTAGGGCTCGGCATTGGAAATCCTTCCCGGCGCGAACACCCCCTGACCGTAGCCCAGGACGGCAGTTACCCAGGGCTCATTGAAGGTAATCCAGTGTTTCACTCGATCACCAAAATGGGAAAAACAAATCTCAGCATAATCGGCAAACAAATCGGCCAATTTGGGGTTCAGCCAGCCGTCGAACTCCAGTTGCAGGGCCAGCGGCAGATCCCAATGATACAGCGTCACCCAGGGAGTAATGTGGTGTTTCAATAGTTCGTCGATCAAATCCGAATAGAATTGGATGCCTTCGGGATTGGGTTGGCCATAGCCAGTGGGCTGAATGCGTGGCCAGGAGATGGAAAAGCGATAGGCGGGCAGTCCCAGCTTCGCCATGAGCGCCACATCCTCTCGATAGCGATGATAATGATCACAGGCCACATCGCCGGTATGACCCTGAAAAATTTTTCCTGGCGTGTGCGAAAAGGCATCCCAGATGGAAAGTCCCTTGCCGCCTTCCAGCCAGGCACCCTCGATCTGGTAGCTGGCGGTAGCACAGCCCCAGGTAAAATCAGATGGAAATGTCAATTCTTTTGTTCCTCCTGAGGGATAATTTGACCAAACCAGTTAATTCTGCCTATTGCTGGTGATGCGCAATTGCCAGTTGTTGCCACAATCGTTGCCGTGGAATCCGATACTCAATGAAATCCCAGGGTAATTCATCATCAAAGCGCCGGTTTTCGTATAGTAGCTTCTCGACATCGATGTTTGCTTGCTGCCATGCCTCATCCCAATTGGTCTGTTGCGTCAATTTATAATAGATGGCTCTGGCAATTGTCGCGTCCCCTAATGAAAAGATTCCTTGCAAAATTTCCTCTTTCACACTCTTCTTATTGAAAACCACGCCCGGGATTCGTTTCAACTCTTGCTCGAGAAATCTTCGTTTGCGCCGAATCTCCTTTTCATGCGCCATCGGCTGCCATTGAAACGGCGTAAACGGTTTGGGTATAAACGTATTGACACTAACGGTAAGACTCCGATGTTTGCCTTTGATCAAAATGATCCTGGCCAATTCCTGCACCATTTGCACCAGTCCCTCAATATCGGAATCCGTTTCACCCGGCAGTCCAATCAGGAAATATAACTTGACCTGCTCAATCGACGATTCAGCAATGGCCGTAGCCGCTTGCATAATCTCGGCATTGGATAGATTCTTATGGATTTTGTGGCGCAGGTTTTCGGTCCCCGCTTCGGGTGCAAAGGTAAGGGATTTCACCTTGCCTCGTTCCAGAATGTCGAGAAATTCCGGGGTGATCATATCCAACCGAAACGAAGACAATCCCAATTCATATTTCTGATCGGTCAGAGATTCACACAATTCACGTAACCTGGGATAATCCGATAGCGCTGCGCCAATCAATCCGACCCGTTTCGTATGCTGGCCGAAACGGCGGATGACGTCCAGCACTTGAGCGGGCGGGTAAATCCGCAGCGGGTGATAGATATGGCTAGCCGCACAAAAATTGCAATGTCGTCCGCAGCCTCGTCCGGCTTCCACCAGAAACATGTTTTTAAAATGGCTATCGGGGCTGATCACGGGGGAATATTGGGGATAAACCTCCCCCGCGGCTCGATGCACCATTACCGTTTTACGAGCCGGCGGCAGTTGCGGCACATACAGGTAATTTTCCCGAGCCAATTCCTCGAGGATACCGGTGCGGGAATAACGCTCATTTTTCGCGTGCAGCAGCAACTGCACCAAACGTTGCAACTGCGGCTCGATTTCTCCCAGATAGAAACAATCGATGAATGGAGCGATCGGAGTTGGATTCATGAAGGCCATCGCGCCGCCGGCTAAAATCAGCGGCTCCTGTTCCCGACGCGTTGCGGAAAATGGATCGATGCCAGCAGTTATCAGGATCTGCACCAGATTGGGATAATCCAGCTCATAGGCCACCGAAAACGCAATGAGGTCAAAATTGCGCAGCTCGGTCCCCGATTCCAGGGTTCGGGTTAGGCCTGGAAATTCAGCATACCAGAAAGCTCGCTCGCAGCGTACACCAGCCTGCTCATTGAATAGCCGATAGATCGTCTGAAATCCCAAATTCGCCATTCCCACGGCATAGCTATTGGGAAACACCAGGGCTATGGATAGCAACGCCTCCTGCGGCACCGTAATCAAATTGTGCTCGCGCATCAGGCATCGCTGTCGAAACGCACGGAAATCGCTATATTGTGATTTCTTCAGCTTCATCGTTATGACAATCGGACCACCAACGTAGCGCCTACCAATGGCAGAGACAATAAAAACACCTTGCGAAGGCATTACACCTTCGCAAGGTTGGCCTCTCATCTCAACCTCAAGCGCGAATTTTACATCTCCATGCGCCTGCGAATAAAGGTCGGCATTTCATAATTATTGGGTTTACCGTCTTCTTTTTCTTCCTGGAACTCAAACTCCCCATCATGCCCATTGCCATTGCCATTATCGTCATCGGTCAGGTTCTGACGCTGGTAGGTTGGGATATCCAGATAATCGATCGATGCGTGGATGAAATCCAATTTCTTCCGGGCCAGGGCTGGCTTGCTTTTGCGGCCATTCTGGCTGAAACCAGTGGCGATCACCGTCACCCGGATTTGATCTTTGAATTGCTCATCGATCACTGCTCCAAAGATGACGTTAGCTTCCTGCCCCACGGCTTGCTGAATGATATTGGCCGCAGCATCGACTTCTGACAACGTCAGGTCTTCGCCGCCAGTGACGTTCACGAGCAATCCCAGGGCACCGGCGATCGAAACCTCTTCGAGCAAAGGACTACGGATGGCGTTTTGCGCGGCCTGAATGGCACGGTCTTCGCCAGAAGCCACCGCAGAACCCATCAGCGCATCGCCCATCTCCGACATCACGGTTCGCACATCCGCAAAGTCGAGATTGATCAATCCAGGCACGGAGATCAGGTCGGAAATGCCCTTGGTGGCATTGTAGAGCACTTCATCCGCCATCTGAAACGCCTTGTTCAACCGCGTATCCTTGGAAACGATCGAGAGCAGTCGTTGATTGGGAATCACGATCAGCGTATCGACCCGCTCTTTCAACTCCTGCAAACCTTCCTCGGCGCGTTTCATGCGCTTTGGCCCTTCAAAAAGAAACGGCTTGGTGACAATGGCCACGGTCAGGGCGCCCAGATCTTTGGCCACTTCGGCGACGATTGGCGCCGCACCAGTGCCGGTACCGCCGCCCATGCCCGCAGTGACAAAGACCATGTCGGTATCCTTCAGCGCATTGAACACCGCATCGCGATCTTCCTCAATGGCCTTCCGACCGACTTCAGGATTGGCCCCTGCGCCGAGGCCTTTGGTCAAGTTTTTGCCAATTTGCAGTCGAATGGGCGCCTTGCACATATTCAACGCCTGTAGATCGGTGTTGATGCCGATAAATTCAACACCAATCAATCCGGCGGAGATCATGCGGTTGATGGCATTGCCCCCTGCGCCGCCAACGCCAACCACTTTCATCTTGGCAGTTGGTGCAATGGAATCATCAAAATCAAATGTCAAGCTCATATTTGGCCCTCCTTGGTTGGATGGGTTGGTGATATTCTGATTCATCTATATTTTCATCATTAATTTAATTTCCGGATACATCTCAAGGTATACGGTGACTTTCATAGCTCAGCTCTGGAATTGGTAACAGAACAAGTATCACTTTATTCTAATGACTGCCGGCTCATTCTCATTCAGATACTGCAAACGCCTGGCCCGCAATCAGTTCGAAGATCACCACCAGGCAATAGCCATGCACCTCCCACACGCGCAACCGGTGCTTCGATACCCATCGATCACACGAGTGAGTCCTGGGTGCAATACGCCACGGCCTTGCTTTACGTCGAATCCCCTGTTTTTAGCCCGATCAACTGAACCAGCCCTTCATCCGCTCCCAGATGCGATCGAACAGTCCCACTTCACCGACGTTCAGAATGCCCTCGAGATCATAGCGATTGCTCAAGGCGTAGAGAATCAGGCCGACACCGGTAGCGTGGATTGGGCTTTTGGCTAAATCGATCAAGCCGCTGAAGCCCTTGGGGATACCGAGCTTCACCGGCATGTCGAACACCTCTTCCGCCAATTCCACTGCGCCTCGAATCAGCGCACCGCCGCCGGTGATGACCACACCCGCGGTCATGAGATTGGCAAATTCTGATTTGCGAATCTCGCCAGCAGTCAGACGGAACAACTCCTCCATGCGAGGGTGAATAATATCCACCAGCAGTTCCTGGGCCACTTTGCGCGGAGGACGCCCACCGACACCAGCGATCTCAATCGTCTGATCCGGATTCTCGATCATCGAATGCAGCGCACAACCATGCCGAATCTTGATCATTTCGGCCTGATCTATTGGCGTGCGCAGGCAGAGTGCAATATCATGCGTGACATTGCCGCCGCCAAGCGCCACCACCGCAGTGTGCCGGATGCACCCCTCGAAAAACATGGCAATGTCCGTGGTGCCGCCGCCCATGTCCATCACCACCACCCCCAGTTCCTTCTCATCCTCGCTCAGCACCGAATAACTTGACGCCAGCGGCTCCAACACCAGATCCACCACATCAACACCGGCTCGTTCTACACTGCGGCAGATGTTTTGAGCTGACGTGATCGCTCCCGTCACGATATGCACCTCGGTCTCCAACCGGATCCCGGACATACCCAGCGGATCTTTGATCCCGCGCTGATCATCCACAATGAACTCCTGAGGAATGATGTGAATGATTTCCCTATCCATCGGCATCACCACAGCTTTGGCCGCATCGATCACCCGGCGCACATCATCTTCGGTGATTTCATTATCCGGTCCGGCGACAGCAACCACCCCACGTCCATTGTAACTCCGGATATGATCTCCGGCGATGCCAACATAAACCTGATTGACCTTCAAACCAGCCATCTGTTCGGCTTTGTCTAAGGCACTTTCAATGGAACGCACCGTTTTTTCAACATTGACCACCACCCCCTTGCGTAAACCCTCGGATGGAACCATGCCCACTCCAATGATCTTAGGCTGAGCATCTTCCTCCACCTCGGCAATGATGGCGCTAATTTTGGTCGTTCCAATGTCAAGGCCAGTAATGATCTCAGGACTTGCCATCAGGTGTCTCCTTATGATTTTTGTTTCACGACGACCTGGTTTTTGAAACGAATATCTATGGCCAGGGCTTTATCCAAATTGCCTGTCTCGATGAGATGATGATAGATTGTCGAAAAATAAGCGACCTTCAGTAGAAAATCATCTCGCCCCAAAATAATCGGCAAATTTGACCGTTTAAAGTAAAGAATCATCCCCGCATCGGGACTGAAATGCAACTCTGAAATTTCATGATACAACACAATATCGTTTTCTTTCAACTGTCGCAAAATGCGAAATGCATCTTCCAGCAGTTCCGGCTGGGTGGGCTTTTTCACGCCATGAGTTGTGGCCCTCAGATGAAAGCCAGTAATCACTGGCAGATCATAAATGGCAGCCGCCGGATAATTATGGATAATGGTGCCATCGTAGTCCACCGCAGCTACCTCCGATCCCGCCAGCGCGGCGAGCAATGTGCGCTCGTGAACCTTAATTTTTAAGGTCGCCGGCAGAAACCGCCGCACCGAAACCTGATCGATCATGGGATGCGTCAAAATCCGAACCTCTATCTCATCGGTATCAATGGCAAAAATGTCCTTCGACAAATCAATGTCCGCTGCATCCAGAATCTGTTCACGCGAGACAAATTGATTCCCGGAGACAGTTACTGCCCGAATCATGAACGCATGATTGCTCCGAAACCACAGCACCATTGGAATCAACAATACCACTGTGATCAATGCCGGAACGATAATTTTGATAATTCTATCCATGGTTGATTTATCTTTTTCCAATACGTTATCGCAGGAAAGAGAGGCTGTCCCCCATAATTATATTGGCAGCCGGCCTGAGTCCCTGACAAGCAATCCCCAGCTGTCAGGACAGGGCGGGCGCATTTGAATTAAAATCCTGCGGCACTTCCATATTTGACAGCCTCTCATTTCCTGTTCCCACCCGTGTCAAACGAGTTTGTCGATGCTATCGCGACCTTCGTCGCGGTTTGAATTTGGAATAAGAACGGGCAATATAATTTTTGCCTGCCGCTACCGAGCCGCCAGAATTGGGCCTTCGAGCACTGCAAGAGATGTTCAACAAAATGCCGATGCCAATGAAATTCACGATCAACGAGCTCCCACCATAACTAATAAATGGCATCGTGATCCCAGAGACCGGCAGCAGATTCACCGCAATGCCAGCGTTGAAAAATGCATACACCACGATGGACGCGGTAATGCCCACCGCCAACAGCATGCCCTGCCGATCAGGCGCATGAATGGCGATCCATAGACCCCGCCACATGAAGGCCAGTACCAGCAACAACAAAAAAGTACAACCGATCAGTCCAATCTCTTCGCCGACGATCGAGAAAATAAAATCGGTAAATGGCTGGGGCAGAAAATGTAACTTCTGGCGACTGTTACCGAGCCCCACGCCCCAAAGCCCGCCGTTTCCCAATGAAATCAACGACTGCAACACCTGCCACGGGGGATCGGTAGCTCCTCGAACTGCATCGAGAAATCGCATTAGCCGAACCTTCTGATACGGGAAGATAGAAATGACAAATCCCAACCCGGTGATGGCCAGAATCGACAGGCTGGCCAGATGATACATGCTGGCCCCGCCAATAAAAATCACAATCATCGCAATCAGCATCGTGAGTATGCTTGTCCCCAGATCGGGTTCCAGCACAATCGGAACAATCATCAGCACCACGATGAACAGCGCAGGCAACAGGCCTTCGTTGAAATTCTTCAGCCGTTCCCCTTTTTTTACCAAAAACAGCGACAGAAAAATGACCAATGCATATCGCGCCATCTCTGATGGCTGAAACACAAATCCCAGCATCGGAATCGAACGCCGACTGCCCTTGAAATAACTACCGCCAACCAGGACATACAGCAGCAATAACCAGGTGATCAACAGGATGATCGGCGAAACCTGCTGCAACCAATGATAATCGATATGCAGAAATACCATCATCAGCAAGATGCCCAGACACAACCGAAAAAACTGTTTGCCCAAAAAATAGTGGCTCGTGCCGTAGCTCTCTTTGGCTTTGAAGGAACTGGCACTATAAATGGCCGCCGTTCCAAAAACCGCCAGCAGCATCACAATAATCAGCAGCACATAGTCAATTTTGGCAATCGTTTTCAATCAGTTGCTCCTGTTGTGAGTGGTTTCATCCTCAATTCTAATCCAAAGCTACCAGACCTTGATGATAGCTGCCAGTTTGGACAGCCAATTCCATCCCGCTTGCCTTCCATCCTCCGAAGCCTATCGCACTTTGAAAGTGCTCAATGTCAACAACACCAATAGAATGCCAATAATCCAGAAACGAACCACCACCTTGCTTTCGTGCCAGCCCTTCAGCTCGAAATGATGGTGCAGGGGGGCCATTTTGAACAGCCGCTTGCCGCCGCTCCGCTTGAAGTACAGCACCTGCAAGATAACTGACAGCGCTTCGGCAACAAACACCCCACCAATGATGATCAATAGAATCTCCTTTTTGAGCAAAATGGCCAGGGTTCCGATGGCACTGCCCAGCGCCAGAGCTCCCGTATCCCCCATGAACACCTGCGCCGGGTGACTATTGTACCAGAGAAATCCCAGCGCCGCCCCGATCATGGCCGCCGAATAAATCGTCAACTCCCCAGCGCCCGGCAGGTAGCGAATAGTTAGATAACTGCTGAAATCGGCACGACCGGAGATATAGCTAATCCCGGCCCAGGCAATGGCCGTGATCCCCACCAACCCGATCGCCAAACCATCCAACCCATCGGTCAGATTGACGGCGTTGGAAGTAGCGGTAATCACCAGAACCACCATTGGAATATAAAAGACCCCAAAATTGATTTCCGTATGCTTGAAAAATGGAACCGTCGACAATGACCGGAAATCTCTAAACTCGGGATAAAAATACAGGATCCCGCCGATGATCAACCCCAGGCTGATCTGGCCGACTAATTTGTAGCGGCCCACCAGACCTTTGGGCATTTTCTTGACCACTTTTAAATAGTCATCCAAAAAACCGACCAGGCCCATCCAGATTGTCGCCAATAAGATCAGCAATACATAAATATTGTCCAATCGGGCAAATAACAACGTTGGGAGCATAATGGCAAACAGAATGATGATGCCGCCCATGGTCGGCGTCCCGGCCTTTTGCAAGTGCGACTGTGGGCCATCGCTGCGAACCTTTTCCCCGATCTGCTTTCGCTGCAAGAAACGAATGATTTTGGGACCAATGATAAAGCTGATGAGCAGCGCCAGAATCGCTGCCGAAGCCGCCCGAAAGGTGATGTAGCCGAACAGATTGAAACCAGAGATTAAGTTTTTTAATGGATACAGGAGATGATAGAACATATCCGTTGCCCTTTCCTTAGGATTCAAAAATCGATTGGGTGACTTCTTCCATCGCCATCCCCCGCGACCCTTTGACCAATAACAAATCGTCTGTGCTAAGTATCTGCTTCAAATGATCAATGAGCAGTTGTTTCTGTTCAAAATGAATCGCCGATTTGAACCCCAGTCGCCTGGCGCGTTCGACCATTGCTGCTGAAAGCGGACCGTATGCCAGCAGACAATCGATATTTTGAAGGCCGATGATATAGTCGGCCATTGCCTGATGTTCCGGCAGTGCGGCCTCACCTAACTCCAGCATATCTGCCAGGACGGCAATGCGCCGGCCTCGGGTACGCATCTGGGATAAGGTTAGCAACGCCTTCCGCGCCGATGCCGGATTGGAATTATAGCAATCGTTGATAATGGTAAGGCCATGTCTCTGGAGCACTTCCATTCGGCGAGCAGTGGGAACGAACTCTTCCAGTGCCGCCTTCATTTGGCTTAGCGAGACATCGAAAATCGACCCCACAGCAATAGCCGCCAGCGCATTGTAGATATTATGCATCCCCGCAATCCCCAACTTGATGCGTTCCCCACCGATTATTAGCGTGGCGCGGCCCTGGTCATCCAATCCCAACAATCGACCTTGAAATTGCGCCTGGTTTTCGACACCAAAGGTGATCACCTTGGTTGTCGCAGGTCGAATATGGCCCAAAAGTGGGTCATCAACATTCACAAATGCGGTGCCGCCATTTTGCTCCAAAAATTGCCAGAGTTCACTTTTGGCCCGAAACACACCTTCCAGGGAACCGAAAAATTCCAGATGCGCCGGCCCAATATTGGTAATCAAACCATGCGTCGGCTGGGCAATGTTCGCCAGGTTGGCAATTTCCCCAAAATGATTGGTGCCCATCTCCACCACGGCAATTTCGTGCTGCTCGCTCAATTCCAGCAGCGATAGCGGCACCCCAATCTGATTATTCAAATTTCCCTTATTTTTATGAACCTGATACCTGCAGCTCAAAACGGCGGCAATCATCTCCTTGGTGGTGGTCTTCCCATTGCTACCGGTTAACGCTAATAGCGGCAGATCAAATTGCAGTCGATAAAAATGGCTCATCTCCTGCAATGCCTGCAGCGTATCATCTACCAACCAAAAATTACCCTGCTCCTTCAAACCGGCGTTGGCCTCAAACCAGGTTCTGGAAACCACAAACTGGCGCACCCCTTTTGTCAACGCGTCGCGAATGAACTGATGGCCATCGAATTTTTCGCCCTTGAGCGCTAAAAATACATCGTCGGGATTGGCGATTCGCGAATCAGTCACCAGCCGCGACATAGGCTGGTTGAGCAACTCTGGTCGGCCAACATATTCGATTCGATAGCGTGGCATGTTCAAGAATAATCCCAACGTCAATTTCATCGTTCAATTCTCAATCATAAATTTGGTCCAGTTCATCAAGATGTGCCGCCGGCCAACCGGCCACAACATCGGCGGCCTTCCAGCTATTTTCACGGAGCCACCATGATGGATGAAAATCACCAGGTTCGATATTCCGCCACATTCAAAACGCTTTCACAATGGAGCACGCAGCGAGAGCCTACTCGCACCCGATTACCCGCCGATGGTGTCTGCCGCACCACGCGACCACTGCCCTGGAGAACGACTCGCAAACCTGTCTGCGACAGGCGGGCCACAGCATCCCGTATTGTCAAACCCACCACTGAAGGCACCATGGTATATCGGCCATGATCGCCATTAAAATTTTTCAATTTGATCGCGACCTCAGCTCCATCTTCGATTCGGGTACCGGGAGGTGGATATTGATCCGTAACAATCTCCCCCTCGTTTTGCAAAACCAGTTTTAAATCCAACAAGTCGGCGATTTCCTCAGCAGCTTCGATCCGTTTATTGATAAAATTGGGAACCACCAGTCCCTTGCTGCTGCCGTTATCACGACCATTGTCGTCTCCTGCTGCTCCTTGCGGATTCTGATCTGCCATCAGCAGGGGTGGTTGCGCCGATTGTTTTTCAATTTCAATCGCACGCAAAATCCGTTGCAAAATACGACGAAAAGTTGGCGCCGCCACTTCGCCCCCCAGATACGCTTTGTGAGGATTATCCACCATCACATAGATGAGCAGCTTTGGTGCCTGCGTGGGATAGAAACCAATGAATGAGCTAATGAATTTGTTATCGGTATACCGGCGCAAATTGGGATCATATTTCTTGGTGGTCCCCGTTTTACCGGCGATGGATAATCCCGGTACTGCCGCTGCTTTGCCCGTGCCATCGAAGACCACATCCTCCAGCATGCTGCGGATGGTTTTGGCTGTGCGCTCCGAAATCACTCGCCGAATCACCTGCGGCTCCACCGGATCGATGTCATGCTCGTCGTCCTCCGCGGTTCCCAGCACAATTTGGGGCTTCAACAAAAAGCCACCATTGGCGATGGCGGCAAATGCCATCACCAGTTGCAACGGCGTTACCGAAATGCCGTAGCCATAGGACATGCCAATGGCGGTAAATTTGGACCACTCCGCGGTGGGTTTCAATTCCCCACTGGCCTCGCCGGGCAACTCGATGCCTGTACGCATGCCAAATCCAAAATCGCGCAGATATTGAAAGATCAAATTCCGGTTGAGCTCTTTGGCGATTTTGGCCATGCCGATATTGCTGGACTTTTGAATGACCTTGTGCAGCGTCAGCCAGCCATAGCCTTTGACATCTTCGATCACCCGATCATAAATTTTATACTTGCCGTTTTCACAAAAAACCATATCATCCGGCGTTTTCAAGCCCTCTTCCAGCACCGCACTCATGATAATCGGCTTGAACGTCGAGCCTGGTTCGTAACTATCAGTGATCGCCCGATTGCGCCAATTGGTGGGGGCATAACTGCCGGCTTGATTCGGATCAAAATCGGGCTTCACGGCCATGGCCAGAATCTCGCCGGTAGCCGGATTCGCAATAATCACCGTAGCGGCCTCGGCCTCGAACGTCGCCACCACATAATCCATTTCCTCCTGGGCAATCCATTGGTAGGTGTTGTCAATGGTCAATATGACATTCTTGCCTTTGACCGGTTTTTTGATGGGATAATTGATATCCATCATCGTCTTGCCCAGAGCATCTTTTTGATAAACAGCAAAGCCATCGCGGCCCTGCAACGTTTTGTTTTTGATCAGTTCGATGCCGCTCAAGCCATTGAGATCGATGTCCGTGAATCCAATCAAATGCGCGCCGACCTTATTTTGCGGATAATAGCGTTTCGATTCCTTAATCACGCGCATCCCTTGAATTTTCAAAGCCTCAACTTCGTTCACGGTTTCTTCATCGACACCACGGGCTAACCAGAGAAAATTCCGACGCTCCTTGAATTGCTCCAAAAAATAATTTCGATTCTTGTGAAAAATTTTGGCAAATTGATCAGCAGCAGTCTCGCGATGGGATAATTTGGTGATATCAACGCCAAGCGACCAGGTGGGACGATTAATAGCCAACGACCGAAACTTTCGATCCATAATCAGGCCGCGTTCAGGCTTCAATTCGGCCTGCTGAATATATTGGTTTCTCGCTTTTTCCACGTACTTGCCCCTGCTGATGATTTGAATCTGGAACAGCCTCAAAAAAAGCACGATCCAGAAAATGAAAGCCAGAATGACCAATGCAGTGATCCGTTTCAAACTACTGGCGTCTATTGTTTTCCATTTATACATAGCTCATAAATTCGTTAGTCCCCACTGGCCATTTTATCTGCCAATTCGCTCACTTTGCTCATTTCTTTAGACAACGGAACAAATTCAAATGGCGGGAAAATCATGCCCAGCTTTTCCCGAGCAATCGTCACGATCCTGGTCTCGTTGGATAATGACAACACCTGACCCTTTAATTTCTCATTGCTCTGGCGCAGATAGGTCAGTTGTTTCTCTAATTGGTCGATATCTTGAACCATCTGGGTCACCTTCACCTTTTCCCACACCAGACCAACCATCAGGAAGGCGGAAACCAGAATCAGCAATAACACCACCATCCCATTGGAGGGCTTACCCAGTTCCTGCTGAACCTCATCCAGCTCCCTGACAATGGATTTTTTCCGATAGCGATTTTTTCTCAAAGTACACCTCAAATACGTTCTGCTGCCCGCAATCGGGCACTGCGGCTGCGCGGATTAGCCGCAATTTCCGCGGTCGACGGTCGAATCACTTTTGGCGTCAGCAACCGCAGCAACGGCTTTTGGCCGCACACACACACTGGCAACTCCGGCGGACATTGGCAGGGAGCACTCTGCTGCCGCAAAAAGTCTTTTACCAACCGATCCTCCAGCGAATGATACGCAACGATCACCAATCGTCCCCCGCTCCGCAGCAGCCCTACTGCCTGGGTCAAAAATCCCTGCAAATTTTCCAGTTCCCCATTCACCTCCATTCGAACCGCCTGAAAAATCCTCGCCAGTGTTTTGATGCGCTGCCCATAGGGAACGCGAGCTTCGATCACCCGCGCCAATTGCTGTGTGGAAGTGATGGGCTGCAGTTGACGTTGCTGCACAATGGCCCGGGCAATTGACCGCGCCGCTCGCTCTTCGCCGTAATTTCTAAAAATCGCGACCAATTCTGACTCGGCGTACGAATTGATCACCTCGCGAGCAGTCAATTGAGTTGTTGCCGCCATTCGCATGTCCAGTGGGCCGTCCTGCAAATAACTAAAACCTCGCTCGGCGCGATCAATTTGGTGCGAAGAGACGCCCAGATCCGCCAGGATGCCATCAACCTGCGCCACCTGGCAGTCCTGCAGGATTTGCGTGATCTGCCGAAAATTGCCCTGGCGCAGGATGACGCGCGATTCATTGCCAGCCAATCGCTGCCCCGCCCGCTGGATTGCCTGCTCGTCCCAGTCGATGCCGATGATTCGACCCGCCGGAGCCAGCGATTGAAGGATCGCCAGACTATGGCCGCCGCCGCCCAGAGTGCAATCCACATAAATTCCTGAACGGTCACCAACCAAATACGTCAGCACCGCGTCTGGCAACACCGGGGTATGGAAATTTTCTGGCTTCATTGCGCCACTTCCAGGGCGATCTTTTCTTCTAAATTAACACCGGATTTTTCAATATCGGCGACATATTTTTGTCGCACTTCTGGCGACCAGATTTCAATTCGGTTGTAGGCACCAATGATCTGGACATCTTTCTGGATGCCGGCGTACTCCAGGAACTTCGGCGGAATGCTAATTCGCCCTTGCTTGTCCAGCACCGCATCGGTGGATTTGGCACCCTGGAGCGACATGTAGGCGCGATGATGCGGATCCGCTTCCGACAGCCGATCAATGGTCTGCAGCACCTTCTTTTCATAAACATCCAGGGGGTAAATATAAAGACACTTGTCTTTGCCCTGCGAAATAATATAGGTGCTATCCGCATTCTCCGACGTCGCCTTGCGAAACTTTGCCGGGATATTCACCCGCCCCTTATCATCCAGGGTGTAAAAATATTCTCCAATGAAAAGCGGCATCGAACTTCCTTTCGGAAATAGCCAGGATCAGTAGCCACCGCCAGATTGGCGCGAGCCGATTGGGATAACAGTCCAGGTATGCCCCAATTCGGCCACTGTCTCTCCCACTAATATGGGATTTTATCCCAATTTTACCCCTTTTTCACCACAATTATACAATTTTTTTTTCTAATTGTCAAGTAGAAAATGCAGTTATTTAAAAATTTTTTCTAACCAAACTATTTTTCGGCTGGTTTCTCCCCCCTTGCAGCCGAAGCACAAAGAAAAAATCGTTGTTGGAATCTGGCAGTGTCCTCTGGTCACCGGAAATCAGCTCAGCCAAGCAGGAATCAACGAAGATTAATGCCGGTCAATTCGGTTGGGAAAATTGGTAATTGGATGGGTAGCGGTGTGAAATGGGACTTGCGTAGCGGCGGACCGGGCGTGCTAAGCTTCGAAATTCAATTGCTCGGTCATTTGATGGGCAAGGGTGCGGTCGGCATCGATGATGTGAATCACCGACCATCCAGAAATCACCAAGCGATCGGCGATGAAACGTCGATGACAGCGAAAAAATAGCTTTTCGGCACACAAAAATGCGGTCACATCGGCCTGGGCCAGAGCGGCAAGGGAGCTTAGGCCCTCGGCAAATGCCGGCGTTTGCAGATAACTTTCGTAACCGCCGGATCGGAAACCACCCAGTGACTCTCCCAGCCAAACATATTTGATGCCCTGCCCCTGCAATATCTGTTGCAGAAAATTGCGCTCGAAATGCGGATACTTGTGCGAGGTCGGAAAACGACGCACATCGGCCACGATCCGAATCTGAAAGCGGTCCAATAGCGACAGAAACTGCGTCATCGATCGTGTCGAGTGGCCGATGGAATAGATGATGGGTTTGGTTTTCATCCCAAATTATCTCAGCTCACGCTCAATCACCCGGTAGCATTCGCTGCAACTATGGAAGCACCGGCGAACATCAAAGTTCATTGCACGATATCCCGCACCTGGGTTCAGGCCGCATCAACCAGTCCTTCAAATATGCGGCGGATGGTTTGCTCCCCATACTTGCGCTCCAAACGACGCAGCATGAAATGTCCCCTGGCGACATTCTGGAAATGGTCAATAAAAATCATATTGACTGTTGCGCCACCCGCCGCGCCAATTATGGGGATCGCCATCGCAGCGACTTTATTGGAAACCACAATGCCAAACCGAGATGCGATCAGGGTAATCAGGCGAACAATCGCCGGAGCGCCCTCCTCGGTCAACTCCCGCTGGGTTAGAAATTTTGCCGCCCTGGAAATTGCTTTCGAGAGGGTGGTCCGAACTGCGTAATAGCCGACTTCGGCGGCATCGTCGGCGGTCGACTCCCCCCCAAGCGCAAACACCTGTAAACAGTTGAGGATGGTTTCTGGCGAGTGGACATCTTCACCCTGGCTGCGGGCAATATCGAGAATCGATCGCAACATAATAACAGTCGTGATCGGCAGTTCTATCGCCAGGGAAAGCAAGCCAAACGCGCCACCTGCCGCGCCCGAAGCAGCCACTGCCAATTTATGCAACTGCGACATGGAACGGCTACGGCGTTCCCGGCTCATGGTGAGGAGCGCAAACTTCAACGCCTGTTCGATCGCTTTTCGAGCAGCGGCGTGGACTACTACTGCCCATTTTTCGGGTAACAGGCCAAATCCTTTTTCCACTGGCGTAGCCAGCGCATGCGTCAATTTTGCGGCCAGGCCAGGATTGGCCAATAGCTTTTTGGCTTGCTTCAGGTCTGCCAGATCGGTTGCGCTGAGTTTCATGCTTGCCTCATTCCCATCCTGCGAGAGCCGATTCACTTAGCTATCAATGGCTTTCGACAAAAAGAGCTGCATTTCGGTCCGGTTCGGCAACGTTACTCGCATATCATGCCGAAGGGCTGGTTGACGAGTTAGCGCCGGTTGGCGTTCATGTTGAATCATGGCCGTTATGGCAAATGGTAGCGAGCTCGAGATGGCAAGCTGGCAATTAATCCGGCCTTGATCCTGAACCTGGTATTGAATGGAAAATGTTTTGTCCTGAAATTTTAGGCCATCGATGCCATAGCATTTGCCTGGTATCAGCAACTCATTGGGCAAGTTGGGGCTGATAATGAATGAGCTTGCCAGGACTGACGCTTCTCGAAATCCGATCACACTACGGATAATGTGCATGGGCAGCGTAGCTCCCCAGCCGTACCCTTCAGAAAAGAGCGGTTTCTCCAGACCCCAGCATTCCACGGCCACACCGGGCATGGCCTCGCCTTCCTGCCACTGCCGCCGATCCCATTGCCGATACACTCGCTCGATGGTCGACCACAGAACTCGGGCCGCCAGATCTTTGAAGCCAACCCGCCAGCAGGCTTCCAGATACATAAACACAAATGAAGGCCACTCTAACCACAATTGGGGATGAGTCTCGAAATGCTGAAACCAGTGAGTCGCCTTCGTCAAATGTTCTTCTGCATAAATCCCGACCAAAAATGGCGCCAGATTGGTGATGTCGCGCCATTCATCGCGCGCAATCCAGCGTTGCGAGCGGGTATCAAAATCGCAATACCAATCACCCTGCCACATGCTCAAAGTTTTCGAAACAAATTGACGCCGGATTTCCAGCCAGCGGTGGCTGGGTATACCCAGGAAATCAGCAAAGGCGGCCAAAATTTCAGCCGATTGGGCCATTGCTGCCTGCAAATCAACTGCGCGCAGATGAGTGACAATTTCGCCGCCGGTAGCTTGCTCGATCAAAAATTTTTGGGAGGCATCCTGGCCGCTTTCCCAACTGCAATTGTAAACCGCCCAGCCCGCGTCATCGGTGCGATGCGCCAGCCACCAATCGAAATATCTTTCGAGGAAGGGAAACAATTGCTCCAGCCAGTGCCGATCAGGGTGTCGCCACAAAATGGATTGAAAACAGAAAAAAGGAAAGCACCACGCCGGCGACGTGCCACATTCGCTGCCATCCGCCGAGATCATGTTGCACGAGCCATCCTCCCGAGCGCAGGGCACCTGCGGCCCTAACGCATCGCGAAACAATCCCAGAATCACTGTCTGGCTCACATCGGGCTGGGCATAGCTCAGCATCAGCATATCCAGGGCCGTCTCGGCCAAAACAATACGGGGCTTCTGGATTTGCATCGCATCCCAGGGAGTCGAAAAAATGCCGGCTGGGGGGCGAACGTTCATGCGCAGCGTTTCCCAATCATAAACCCAGCCGCAGCGCCAATGGGCCGGCCAGTCGCCGGTCAATTGGGGACAGGACTGCCAGAACTGCTCATCCTCGCGCATCTTTTGCTGGCGCACCTGCCGGGCTTGGGGCAACGCCTCCTCGGCCAGAAGGATGCTCGTCGGATGTGGTAAGCCGCGAGCCAGCAAACACGCCGCCTCTAACGTACTCCGTGGAGAAATTGTGAGCGGGGCTTTTACGATCGAAGTCAACCAATTCTTGTTGGTAGCAAAATAATCGATCGTTTGCTTGGAACGATACGAGCCGTCCGCAGCAAGCCCCTCCGGCTCATCGCTGGCCTGAAAGTAGATAGCGTCAATAGTGGGTTTTATGGTAAAACTGTAGCCCTCGGCAAAGCTTTTCGTGGTCAAGCAATTCGATTGAGCATCAAAGCGGCTGGTCAGGCCAAAATCCCACAATCCGGTGCGCCGGAAATCCTGGAACACGGTAAGTTGAAACAGCAATGCGCCGGCAGCAGACTGATCTTCCGAATTTTCCATCGCGATGCTGGCCATCAACGCATCTTCGGCCACCAGCCAGAATTCTACTTGCACCGCGACCGCTTGCCACTGCCATTGGAAGCGGAACAGATTTTTGCTGTGATAGGGACAGGTGAGTCGAACCTGCTGTTGTTGCCAGTCGTCGGGAAACAGCAACCGCTGATGATGCCACTCCATGCCAATATTTAGACTGGCGCGATAGATGGGTGTGTGGGCATTGGGAAAAAGCCAGCCAAATCCGCATGGCGGATGCACTCGAATCACGCCGCTGCGATTCAATTTCCAGGTGTGAAAAGGGTTGTCGAGGTAGCCAAAAGGGGTATAATCATCTTCCGGAAACATGGGGACTGCCTTAAATCACTGAGTAATATTAGAGATCGGCCAAATAGGAACAAATGTCATTTGATCCGCCAATCGGCAAATAGAAATCCCAAGAATCTATCATCACTGTTGGAACAGATATTCCTCACTGCTCCGCCAACTGGCGGATCCGTGCGGAATGACACCAATTTTGCAGAAGTCTATGACTAATGTTACCGAGGAGGGCATCGATCAGATAAATTGGCGCTGCTTTCCGATGATCAACGGCCCCAAAATTCCGCAGTGGTCTTCCTGCAATGCATTGGGAAATCATCGGAAATCATGCGAACGCCTTGAGAATCACTTTGCGAGTGACCTCGGGGATTTCCAGTTGCTCCAATTCGGCCTGCGAAAACCAGTTCGCATCGGAAACATCCGATTGCGCCGTGAGGTCGCCCCCTTTATATCGAGCGAAATAGTCGATCAACACATAATGGTACTTTACTTTTCCATCGGGATCTTTCAAAATCAGGTCGACCACGGACATGACATCTTCGGGTTCAACGTTGAGGTTGCATTCTTCATAAACCTCGCGCACGGCAGCATCGCGCACGCGCTCACCCAACTGTACCATCCCACCGGGAAGCGACCAGAGGCCTTTGCCAGGCTCGTTGCCGCGCTTGACCAGCAGGATCTCATGGGCATCATTCAGTACCACCACGCCTACGCCAACCAGCGGCGCGGATGGATAGAGCCGCGACATGTTTTCTCCACAATTAACTAAAGATACGTCTTCTTGAAACGCTGGAAATCGGGAATAGTAATTCGGCGTCCGCTACGGATAATAAGTTTTTGCTCCTCGAGATAGCGAAACACTCTGGAAATGGTCTCGCGTGAGGTGCCGGCCATATTGGCCAAATCCTGCTGCAGCGGAATTTTGGGAATTACGACTTCGCCTTTTTTGATGCGACCGCTATCTTCCGCCAGCATCACCAGAGCCGAAGCCACCCGGCCCATTGCATCCTGCAGCGAAAGGCTCTTGATCTGCGTATCGCTTTTTCGAATACGCGCCGCCAATTCTTTGAGCAGACTGATAGAAATTTGGGGATATTCTTCCAGCAGGGCCATAAAATCTCCCCGGCGCAACATCAGAATTTCGGTGTTCTCGATGGCAGTCACGCTCGCCGACCGCGCTTTGCCATCCAGCAACGATAGCTCACCAAAGAAATCACCCTTTTGCAGAATGGTCAAAATCACTTCCCGGCCGTCATCGCTCATACGCGATACTTTTACCCGGCCTTCCTGGATAATGAACAGCGTATTGCCGCTTTCCTCCTCAATCAAGATAATGCGGTCTTTTTCGTAATGCTTGGTCACACAGAGCTTTCGGATTTTTTCCAGCTCTCCATCATCCAGCAACGAAAATATGGGCACTTTCTTGAGCAGATTAATGTCCATGCGACCTCCAGTCATTGCTTTCATTGACGATTCATCCCCCGAATTGGTTGGCAATGGTGCGAAGCTTACCGCCAGCTAAAATTTCGAGCGCTGCGGTTGCAAAAAACAGCCACCCCTCTGGCTGTTTAGTTGCCCAATACCCACAGTCTCGAACCGGCGCGGAGATTTTATCCGGTGGCAACTCGACCATCGAAACCATTGCTGCGTAGCAATCGACAATTTGATCTTTTTCCCTCCCGGGCAAACGGAACCGGTCTATTGGCGCAATTCGGCCTGGACAATTTCATCCAGCAGCCGATAGATAACATCCATGACCATATCCGCTTGCTGCTGCAATCGCTCCTTATTTTCAAGACTCACTTCAACTTTTTCCAACGTGATCGGCGCGCCCACTTTGACGCGTACTTTGGTCGGTCGCGGAAACCACGCACCAGGTGGCAACACCCGATCGGTACCGTAAATAGCCACCGGCACCACGGGGCAACCGGTTAATTGCGCCATGCGCACGAAGCCAGTACGAGGTCGATTTCGTTGGCCTGCGATTTTCTTGCGCGTACCTTCGGGGGCCATAAATAACACTTTCCCCTGCCGCAGGAGTTCCACCGCATGATTGAACGCTTGTTCATCAGCCGCATCACGTACCACCGGGAACATGCCGACCGCTTTCAGCCACCATTTTAATAGAGGCACGCGAAACAGCGAATCTTTGGCCATGGTATGCACTCGCTGCTTCACCACCAGCGACATCGCGACCACGTCCATGTTGCTATTGTGGTTCACCACGCCGATATACGGCCCTTTGGCAGGCAGATTCTCTTGACCAAATACTTTCCCCCGGAGATAGATTTTAGTAAACAGCCTGAGAATAAAGGCAGACAGCCAGACCATCATACCGCCCTCAGTTTTGGATCAACCCGGATATAATTGAGTTGTCGAAAATTACAATTTTATGCTGATAAAATCAAGTTTATTTTTTAGACTCGATGAAAATCTATCGCCCCAGTTGTCGGCCTCACTGATACAACTGGTGTTGGTAAATATATTGTTCTACAGCCGGTGGCACCAGGTGCGATATGGCTTGGTGATTTTTGATTCGGTGACGAATTTCGGTAGCTGAAATATCGATCAGCGGTGCGGCCAGAACCATCACTTGCCGCTGAATAGCTGCCGGCAAGGCAGTTAGGGGAACATTGGACCGGGGCAAGACCACCACCTGGCACTGATGCAGAATCTTATGGGGATCTTTCCAGGTGGAAAATTCAGCCAAATTATCCGCGCCGATGATCAAATACAGTTGGTTCTGCGCCAGATGATATTTTTTCCGAAAATAGACAACCGTGTCAATAGTATAGGAGATGCCCTGGCGTTCAATCTCGACCGCGGAGACTTCGAGGTGAGGATAATTGTGAATGGCTAATTCTACCATGCGCAAGCGGTGCACCGCGCTGGTCATGGCGTGATTTAGCTTATGCGGTGGGGTTGCGGCGGGCACAAGCATAATGCGATCCAGCGATAAGGTCTGTTGCGTCCAGGTCGCTAAGGCTAGATGGCCATTATGAATCGGATCAAACGAGCCGCCAAAGAGACCGAGTTTGATTTGGGCATTATTCATGAATGGAATCGATCGGATGGTTCCAGGAGTCATCAAATTGTCCACTGGAACATCGCTACTTGTTCTCTCCGATAGTGTCGCCAGGAAGTTGAGCTTTCGCTCGATCGGCTTTCGAACTTTTGGGATATTTTTCTAAATAGAGACGATAAAATTTCTCTGCCTGGGCTTTATCGCCTGCCGCACGATAACAGCCAGCTTTTTCCCAGAGAGCTTTTTCAGCAAATGAGGTATCGTAGTAGTTGTCCAGCACATAGTCATAATAAATAATTGCCGAACCGAAGAGCGCTCGCTTGCGATAGGATTCGCCGATCTTGAAATTCTTTTCGGCCAATCGTTCCCGACATTTCAACATCGCTTGCGCGGCTTCGGGTAACAGCGGACTGGTGGGATAATCCTCCAAAAAGCGTTGAAATTCCTCCAGCGCTTTTTCAGTATAGGTCTGATCCAGCGATGATTTTGGTGATAGTTTATAACTGCTCAGTGCGACTTTATACTGGGCATCGTCAACATACTCGCTATTGGGATAGGCCCGGATGAGCTTCTTGTATTCCTCGATAGCCAGAATGTATTCTTTGAGCATGTAATGACATTCGGCATAAAAAAACTGCGCCCGATCGCTCAGGTTGCTGGCGGGAAAATTGAGCAATATAATTTTGAATTCGGTTTTTGCATCCAGATAGTCACCCTTACCAAACATCTTCTCCGCTTTTTGCAGCCGCTCTTCTGCCGAGAGAGTTGGTTTGACCTTCTGACGATTGCAAGCTACCAGTGTTAAAGCAATCAACATGAGAAGGCCGCCAAGTCGTACGATATTTTTATTCATAGAGAACCCTTTACTTGCTGCGCAAATAATAAAATAGTACCACCACCGTACCGGTCGTCGCCATCACGAGGAACGGCTCAAAATATGTTTGCAACTTACTTCTCGCCACCGGAGGTTCGCACCTGGTAAACGAGAGATTTTTGTTCTCCAACTCGCTGAGCCAGCGGAAGGCGACGGTGTCGGCATACTGGCGGGTAAAATTCTGCTGCAGGTAGACCGCCTGTGACGGCACTGCCAGCACGCGAATGGCCACGCTGATCGCGGCCTGGCGCTGAACGGTGTCGTTCCGCTCGATGGGCCGATACTTGACACCCAACGACAGGAGCTGATATTCAATTATGATTCGATGAGAAGTGTCGGTTCGAGCATCGATTGTGATGTCGCTAACACCACGCTCATTTAACGCCTGGATCAATCGGTTTTCAAACCACCAGGTGCTACTGTCTCTGGCGCTGACCGAACGAATAGCCACCGGGGTGGTGACGGCCAACTGTGCCTGGTCGAGCAGCGAGATGACAATTTCAGAGGCGAGTTGGTTCAGAATAGTCAAATTGTCAACCGGCTGTTGCTCCAGCGTTAGCCAGATGAGCGGTCCCAGCAGCAAAAATCTATCGAAACACCGAACACCGGATATGGATAACGAAAACTTTTTCATACAATAATCAACCTCTTGAAACTCGGCTGCACTTATAAAGTTCCGTCATGCAAGGGAATGGTTTAGAGACGAATCACCAAGCTCAAGGCATGCCAGCGCAATTTTGACGGGGAAATTTTTTGATAAATTAGCGCATAGTTCAACAGCCAATGCGGATGATCCAGCCGATCGTCATTGGAGAAAAAGAGATTGGTGTCTACCAGCCCAATCCCCGCCGAAAATGTTTGTATCCCGGTAAACCGTTCTTGAGAGAATCCTGCCCGCAATGCCAGGATGGAAAAGAGTTGCTGCTCCACTCCCAGATGCGCTTCACGGACGGCCTTGCGCTGATCTTCGGTTAGATTGCGAAGATCGAAAGATAGCGTCGTTTGCGGGGTTGGTTGAAAGGCCAGGCCAATATTCATGGTTTGATCGACCATCCGCTCCAGCGGCAAGCGAACTTCCGCCAGCTCATCGGGAAAATTTACAAATGACAGGCCGACATTCAAATTGGCTGCGGGCTTAATCATTACCCCATAACTGAATCCCAGTCCGCGGCGCAATCGGTCGTCCACCTGCTGGCGATAGTAACTCCCGGATGCACCGATAGCGACGCGCTCGGCCAATTTCATCCGCACCGCCAGCGTGTGATAGCAGTTGTCCCAGAGCTCATCATCGTCAAAAAATTGCTGCTGTCGCTGGAGCCATTGTTCCTGGATAATTTGCTCGTTGAGCAGCAAAGCGACGTCAATGAATTTAATGGTCATGACCAGCCCCTTCAACAGCAACAGCGCGGTGGCCAGCGATTCTCTGGCGCCAAACCGTTTTGCATCAACCGCGGCGTCTGATCGTGACTGTTCGTAAAAAATGGTGGCGGGGGCAATCGGATTGAGGAAGGCCGCGAGATGATAATCTTTTTTTGAGGCAAACAGGCTCAGACCGGCCGGATTGAACGCCATCGCCACAAGACCATCTTCGATGGCTGTAAAGGCATTCCCCATGGCCAACGGACGGGCCTTGGTTGTGCTCAGGGTAACAAAATAGTTATCTTGAGCCAGGCTCACTGTGGCCAGCAAGAAAAAGAGGCCATATTTTATCCTCAGCAGAAAACGTAGCACTTGTTGCTTTCCTCCAATCGCTTACTCCAGCACTGGCACCAGCAGGTGGTGCCATGGTCAACATCACTGGCGACGACATAACACAGAGTTTAATTCCAGCCAGCCGATCAGGTTCCCCATTATTCATGCATTCGAAAGAAAAAATGACACCAGTAACTGCAAATTTGCAATTGATCTTCCTGTGGTGTTGGTGACGGTTGCTGAAATCCTGGTGCAGCGCTGCATGAATGCGTCAGTTCCTCTGCCCCACGCGGCGGGGGTTAGATAACGCTCACCCGCATGATAACAAAGGGACGGCAGGTTAAGTGAGCGGATTGTCGAGAGATTTGCTGGGAGCAGTTGTTAGCGATCGTTTTGGCATCCACAGGGCAGCCAATATTGGCCCGACATTGAACAACGACATGGCAATGGAAAAAATATTCCCGTGCTTCGAGAAAAAAGTGGTCTGTCGCCGCAAAGGAAGGTCATTCACCACCACGGCGGTTTCAAAGATACCCGTGGCTTGAATGGTACGCCCGTATGGATCGATAAACATGGACACACCGGTATTGGCACAGCGAGCAATGCTAATTCGATTTTCGATCGCCCGAAATACAGCCGCCTGGGCATGATGGTACGGTGCAGCACTTCGTTTGAACCAGGCATCATTGGTAATGATGATCAAGATGTCCGCGCCATTTTGAATGAATTGCCGTACGATCTCGGGAAACAACGACTCGAAGCAAATTACCACCGGGGCTAAAATATGGTCGCGCAACGATGACCGATCAACGATCGGCTGATCGCGGCCAACCATTGGCACTCGAAACGATACCACCTGGCTGCCTGGCGAAAAGTTGCCTTCGCCCATTTCCAGCCGCTCCAGGAAATCTTTTAGGAACGGAAAGGTCTCGGTAAAAGGCACTCGCTCGCCAAACGGCACCAGATGCATCTTGCGGTAACAGGGCAAAGAGTCCTGAGCTGGAGTGAACAGAAAAACCGCATTATACGCCAGATACGATTGATCGGCCTGATATTCAAAATCCGGCGCGCCGGTAATTAACGGCACCTTAATATCGGCCAGCAAATTCCGAATGCCGTTCAAATAGAGTGACGAGATGCGAAGGTAATCGGGCACAGCCGTTTCCGGCCAAATCAGCAGTTGGGGCTGTTGCTGCGCGGCCTCCCGGGACAGCCGGTCATAAATTTTGAGGTTCTCCTCTAAAAATGCATCATCCCATTTGATGAAGGGATCGATATTGCCCTGGATCAAGCCCACCCGGATTTTTTCGTCGCTGATTTTTGAGGGGTCCGGTAGCACTAATTGCCCGTAAAACCAGGGGATCAGAAAGATCAGCAGTAGCGCAATAAATAGCAGCAGCATTTTTTTGACCCGGGAAGTGCTTTGCCAGAGCAGCCATATCACCACATTTATGCTGGCGACCCAAAACGAAACGCCATAGACGCTGGTGAAGCTGACATATTGGATGAGTGACAGATAGTACGTCTGGGTATAAGCCAATGAACTCCAGGGAAACCCCAACACGCCCAGGGACCGCAGATATTCCACCCCGGTCCATAAGAACGGCACACACCAATAAAAATATTTTTCGGGCAATCGTTGCCGCAGCAGGGTATGCAACAGCGCATAAATAACCGTGTAAATCGGCAAATACAGAATCGCGGCAGTCGCCCCGGGCACGGTCACCCAACTGATCCAATACAGCGTGCCGAGGTTCATGAACAGGCCGGTGATGAATCCCCAACGGATCGCCTGGCGATAGTCCTTGTCAGCCAATAATATGAACAAAGGCACCAAAGCGACATAGGCCAGAAACCCCAACTTAACAGGAGGAAACGCCAGCGAGAACAACACACTGGTGGTCAACGCCAGTAACAAATCTCTTTTCATGCCAGTTCCACCTCTTTACCCGTCTGAGCCGACACCGCAATTGCATCGAGGATTGGCCAGCGCGTCAGGATCTCTTCACCACTCGCCTGAATCGGTTGGTTATTTAAGATACAAAACACAAAATGAGCCAATTGATTCTCATAAGATTTGAGGTATGGTTTGCGCTCGATCATTTTCATGCCCGGAGTAATGTCGCTCAATTGAGCCCCCTGCTTTTTTAGGATCGTCAAAGGATTCATTCGCGCGGCGCCGCGGCTTCCCATCAGATTGAGAAAGATAAAATCCTTGCCGTCTCGAAGATTCCAGCCAAGTTCGATGGTAAATACTCGACCATCAGCAAGGTGCATTACCACTAAACTGGAATCAGTTAGCACAGCATCGACAATTCGGTTGAAATTCACCGCTTTGAGGCGCTGCACTGGCGGATTACCTAACAGCCAGAGCCCCAGATCAATCAACTGAAAGCCCCAGGTCATCAGCAGCCCGCCTTCCGACGCCAGCAACGACTCCGGTTGCAGCCATTTTTCATTGCGCCGCAACCAACCAGCTTTGACATAGAAAATATCGCCGAGCTGGTTGCTGTTCAATATGCCTTTGAGGATAATCGCATCGGGACGGAAACGCAGACTCATCAGCACCATGATTTTCCGCTGTCGTTCCTGCGCGGTTCGGATCGTCTGCTCGGCTTCGGTTCGGTTCGTAGCAAATGGCTTCTCAATCAAAACATGCAGTCCATGCTCCAGGGCGCGGATGGCCACACTGGACCGAAATTTCAACGGACTGCAAATATCCACGGCATCCAGCGCTGTTTCCTGGAGTAGGTCTTCCAGCCGGGGATATACCCGTGGGATATTAAAATGTCGCGCAATTTGTTGAGCAAAAGCGGTATCATCATCACACAATGCGACCAGTTCCACGTCTTTCCTTCTGGCCAACATTGGCAAATGGATAATTTGAGTGATGCTGGTGGCTCCAATCACCGCTATTTTAAGTTTTTTGTCCTTCATCCCACTCGTTTCAATCTGCCATAAGCGTTAACAACGGCTTACGAGCCCATTGACGAAAATAGCGCCGATCGCCATTCATGGGATTGTGACCATGACATTGCGTCAGGATGGCCAGCCTGGCTGGTTCGCGCCATCTCGGTCACATGGCTCTTGACGAATTCCGACTTCAACCGATTCGCGAGCGCTTGAAAGAGATTGGCTGTTTACTGTGGAAACGATGCAGGCGTGGGTTAGGCAGCAGGTCAGTTGCCTGGCGTTTTGCGTCGCCGATATTCCAGAAATGACTGCAAAATCAATTGCGCAGCGATCTGATCCACCTGATGTTTGCGCCGACTGGGCGCATGGCCCAACTCGTGCATCGATCGATGCGCGGCCACGGTAGTCCAGCGTTCATCCCAGGTATGAATCGGCCCGGCGAATTTGGACTGTAATTGTTGCACAAATTGCAACACCGCCTCAGCCGCCACGCCCTGTTCACCCTTCATGTTCAACGGCAGCCCCACGACAATTTCCACCACTTGCTGGTCGCGAATAATCTGTTCCAGCGCCGCAAGTGTCTGCGCAAGCGATTTGACCTCGATGGTCGGCAGCGGTTGGGCAGTATACCCAAGCGGATCGCTGATGGCCACGCCAATCCGCCGTCGGCCATAGTCAATGGCTAAAACTCTCCCACGCTGAACGTTGTGGCTCATCGTTGCTTCATTGTTTGTGTGCAGGTTCCCCGGTTGGTCATCACCTACTGATGCCACGCCGCATCGGTAAATCCTCAACAAAGAGCCGTCAGCAATGCCTTGCTGACGGCTTTGGGAACTGGTGTCGATTATTTTAAAGGTTGCTTCAATACTTCTTTCAATAGCTTGCCGGCTTTGAAATGTGTCTTCCGTCGCGCTGGGACGTAGATGATCTCGCCGGTTTTGGGATTGCGTGCTTTGGGTTTGGGCTTGGTGGTTTTCACTTCAAAAACACCAAAATCACGGATTTCGATTCGCACCTCAGGATCTGCCTCAGCCATGAACTCGCGCAGCGTCGTAAACACGCCATCAACGACTTTTTCGGTTAAATAGATTTTTTCCCCCACCAATTTCGCAGTTCTTTTGGCGACATCCTTCTTGGTTATCGTCTCTTTCATCGATTTGGCTCCTTATATTATTTCTCGATTAATTAGTTTGAGCTCCTGTTACCTGTTTTTTATCAACTGCTAATTTAGTTTTACATTCGATTCCGGGATCACTCGACCACCCAGCCGGTGGCACGGCAATCAATAATTTGCTCTGCCACTCCCAGGGAAACTTCGCAGCCTCACCCGCATGACCGAAGCTGCATCGCCAATGGCCAATATGAAGCAAGGTGGGCCTAATTTTCATTGCTGACCGTCACGTCATCCCCCATGGGCATAAAACCTGTTTCGCTGCCATTCAAACGCTCCACATTGATAATGCCTTTTATCTTCCCAATTTTTTGAATAATCGAGGTGAGATGCTTCAGGTTGCGCACTTCGATCAACATATTATTGTGTACCATGAACTCCTCAGTTTTCAGCACAACATTCACGATGTTAGCATTGGTCGACGAGATCGCCTCGGTGACGTCGCGCAGGAAATACGGCCGATCGTGGGCTACCATGTACAGTCGCACCAAAAACCGTTTATCTTTGTCCACATCCCATTCGACATCAATGCTGCGCTCGGGATCTTTCAGCAGATTCAAAATATTCTTGCAATCGGTGCGGTGAACAATAACGCCGCGGCCACGGGTGATAAAACCAATAATCTTGTCCCCCGGAACCGGCTGGCAGCACCGGCCAAAATTAATGAGCATGTTTTCGATGCCCTGCACGCGCACGCCTTTCTCGGGCCCTTTGGCCCGGCGAATGAAGCGTTTCAGAAAGGTTTCATCTTTTAATTGCTCCATCTTCTCCGGAGCAATTTTCTGCAGAATACCCTGAATCGGCAAATCGCCGCGACCAATGGCGGCATAAAGCTGATTGATATCCGAGAGGCCGTAACTTTGGGCGATCTCGATCAACTCGTCATCCGTCTTGCGAATATTGTATTTCTTGAATTCACGCTGCGCAATCTCCTCGCCCAGCTTCACGCTTTGCTCAAACATCGAATCGCGAATCCAATGTTTGATCTTGCTGCGAGCTTTGGATGTCTTGACAAATTTGATCCAATCTTGATTGGGATGCTGCGTCTGAGACGTGATGATCTCAACGGTATCTCCACTGCGCAACCGATGATTGAGCGGCACGATTTTGCTATTGACCTTGGCCCCAAGGCAATGATAGCCGACATCGGTGTGGACGGCGAACGCAAAGTCCACTGGCGTTGAACCTGCGGGTAAACGAAACAGATCGCCTCTGGGGGTAAAAACAAAAACTTCATCATGGAACAGATCGATCTTCAGGTTCTCCATAAACTCGGCGGAATCGGGAGCATCTTGCTGCCATTCCAGCACCCGGCGCAACCACACAAAATGCTTATCGATTTCATCCTCTTTGACCCGGCCCTCTTTGTAGCGCCAATGCGCCGCAATTCCCTCCTCGGCTGTGCGATGCATCTCCTCGGTGCGAATTTGAATCTCAATCATCTTACCATCCGGGCCAATCACCGTGGTGTGCAGCGATTGATACATATTGGATTTGGGCGTCGCAATGTAATCATTGAAACTATCACTGACCGGCGTAAATAAACTGTGCACGATGCCCAGCGCATAATAACAGTCTTCGATTTTTTTTACCACAATCCGAACCGCTAAGAGATCATGAATCTCTTCAAACGGCAACCCGCGGCGCTGCATCTTCATGTAGATGCTGTACAGATGCTTTGGCCGCCCGGTGATGCTGGCCTCGATTTGCAGGCGATTCAACTCCCGCTGAATCGGCTGGGAAATCCGCTTGATATATCGTTCGCGGTCATCCCGTTTTGCATTCACTTTTTTGGCCAACTCCTCATACGCCTGCGGATTCAATGTCTTGAAGGCCAGATCCTCTAATTCCCATTTGATCTTGGCGATCCCCAGGCGATGAGCCAGTGCGGCATACACTTCCAATGTCTCCCGCGCAATTCGCTCGCGTTTGCGCTCCGGCAAAAACTCGATGGTGCGCATATTATGCAGGCGGTCGGCGAATTTGATCAGAATCACCCGAATGTCTTTAACCATGGAAATGATCATTTTGCGAAAATTTTCGGCCTGCAATTTTTCGACACTATCGAATTTCAATTCGCTGATCTTGGTTACGCCATCCACCAGTGTGGTGATCTCCGGGCCAAACGCTTCATTGACCTCTTCCAGCGTCACGCCGGTGTCCTCCGCTACATCGTGCAGCAGCGCACCACAAATGGTACCCACATCCATTTTCAGATCCACCAAAATCCTGGCTACCTCCAGCGGATGCTCGAAATAGGGATCGCCCGATTTTCGCAATTGATCTTTATGCGCTTCATAGCTGAATTCGAATGCTTTTTGCAATAATTTAACATCAAGGCCACGATTGTACTGCTTAATCTGCTCAATAAGCGCTTCGAGACTATGTTGATATTCCTCTTCCATATCGATCCAACCAGCCAAAAAGATGTCCTATCAGGATGCAATTGCCTAAAATGGCTGAGCCACTTCCTGGTCAGCATAGATCCTGGTCAGATTGGCAAATAATACATATTCCTTCATAAAAGCTAATTTCACGGTTCCAATAGGACCGCTGCGTTGCTTGCCGATGATGATCTCGGCGATACCTTCCTCCTCGGTACGGCCATACACCTCGGGTCGGTAGATAAAAATGACCACATCCGCGTCTTGCTCGATGGCTCCCGATTCCCGTAGATCCGATAACATCGGCCGACGGTCTCCTCCGCGCGATTCCACGGCACGCGACAACTGGGACAAGGCAATCACCGGAATGTTCAACTCCTTGGCCAGCGCTTTTAACGCCTGAGAAATCGAAGATATCTCCTGTTGCCGACTTTCACTGCCGGGTGGTCCTTGAATCAACTGGAGGTAATCCACAATCAATAAGCCGATCTTTTTTTCATATTTCAAACGCCGCGCCTTCGCCTTGATCTCCAGAATGCTGAGCGCAGGCGAATCATCCAGATAAATGGGCGCTTCGGCCAAAACCCCCACAGAAAGACTGAGCTTCTGCCAATCGTCTTTGGGCAATTTTCCGGTTCGTACCGCATGGGAGTCCACCCGGGCTTCACTGCACAACATGCGCATGGCCAACTGATAGGCCGCCATTTCCAGACTGAAGATGCCTACGGGAATCCCATGCTCTACTGCCGCGTTTCGCGCAATGTTCAGACAAAAGGCGGTCTTGCCCATCGAGGGACGGCCGGCAACTACGATCAGATCGGAATTCTGGAAGCCCGATGTTTTCTCATCCAGTTCGGTAAAGCCCGATGGAATGCCGGTCACCCCACCCATTTTGCCATGAAAACTTTCGATGCGCTCGAAGGTCTCATGCATGGTTTGATAGATCGAAACGAAACCCTTTTTGAGACGGCGCTCCGACAGCACAAAGACCTCTTTTTCCACATCATCGAGCAAACCGTAAACATCACCCTTGTGCTCGTACGCGCGATTGGTAATATCCGTGGTCACATTGATCAAGCGCCGCAGTAGCGCTTTCTCCAGCACGATTTTGGCGTAGTATTCGATATTGGCAGCCGATGGCACTTTTTCCGAAAGCTGAATGAGATAATAGTTGCCACCCACCTCTTCCAATTGGCCTTTCTTTTTCAAATGATCGGCCAGGGTAATCACATCGATTGGCTCTTGATGATCGTACAACTCCACGGCAGCCTGGAAAATCTTCTGATGCGCTGTCTTATAAAAACAGCCCTCGTCCAGCAGTTCCAGCGCTTTGCCAACGGCATCGCTCTCCAAAAACATTGCCCCCAATACCGCCATCTCGGCTTCGATATCCTGGGGCGGCAGACGCTGTATCTTGGTATCTTCTTTTCGAGCCAGTTCCATGTTTTACCGATATAATTTTTGAAACAACTGAACATCTTCCCAGGTGGCGCGTTTCAATTCGGGATTGCGCAACAACGCCGCGGGATGATAGGTAACCACTGCTTTTGCACCGAACGCCTCATACACCCGACCTCGCAAATTGACAATGCCCGCGTCGGTCTGTAACACTACCCCGGCGGCAATTCGCCCCAACAACAAAATGCACTGCGGCTGAATAATCTCCAGTTGCTGCTTTAGCAATGGAAAACAGGCCTGGCATTCCCCGGGCAACGGATCGCGATTGTCGGGCGGCCGACACTTGACCACATTCGTGATAAATACGTCCCGCCGGGTGAGCTGGATCGCTTGCAAAATTTTATCCAACAATTGCCCGGCACTACCAACAAAAGGCAGACCAGCCTGGTCTTCATGGTAGCCCGGCGCCTCCCCAATGAGCATCAACCTGACGCCTAACTCCCCACTGCCAAACACGATGCGCGTTCGCTGCCGCGCCAAGCCACAGCGCTGGCAGTTGCGATAGGGTTCATAGGCTTGCTCTAACCGATAGCGAAGTCGTTCACCTGCCCCCATTTTCAGCACGTTTGGATCATAATCCAAATACAGCTCATCACCATATAATTCCCGCTCTCCCTGAAAGAAATCTTTCATCTGATCGAGCAGCGAAACGATATCAGTATCCGGTTCCAGTTTCGTCGATTGCGTGGTCATTTAATATTTACCGTTCATCCTTGAAATTTGGGCAAAATTTTGAACCTCGGATCAGGCCAACACTGCCACGAGCTATTTTGGGGCATCAACAGCGCCAGTTCAGTTACCCAAATTTTGCTGCGGCATTTCTGCCAAAATTCCTATCTCCCACCCAGTCGTGACGACAGGTCCCCTAACTCACCCGCAAATGTGTGGGCGCTGAACTAAACATCTGCCCACGACCGATTCCGGAGAACGAAACCTGAACGGCAACCAATCATCAATGGTCAACTTTGTTCCAGGTATCACGCGCGCATTTTCGACACGATTTCATCGATAATCCGGTTCGCCACTTGAAATTTGCTCATCAAGGGCAACTTGTCCATTTTCCCCAGTGCATCGATCAAGGTGACGATATTGGTGTCGGTTTGAAAACCAGCTCCTTGCTCCAGCGGATTATTAACCACAATCAGATCCAGATGCTTCTCCTGCAATTTTGCCTGTGCGTGAGCGATTTCATTGTCGGTCTCCAGGGCAAAGCCGACCAGTATTTGCCGTCCTTTTTGTTGACCAATCGTTTTCAGGATATCCTGGGTTTTTTCCAATGGCAACGTCGCAGCCATTTCGCCTTTTTTGATCTTATGTGCCGAATAGGCTGCCGGCTTGAAATCCGCCACAGCCGCAGCCATAATGACAATGTCCTGGTGTTCCCAATGCTGCATCACCGCCTGGGCCATCTCATCGCTGGTTCGAACCGGGATGTAAGTCACATCGTCAAAAGGCACCAACGAATTTGGACCACTGATCAATGTGACCTCGGCTCCTCGCAGCGCCGCAGCCGTTGCCAGCTCGAAGCCCATTTTTCCCGATGCGGCATTGGTAATAAACCGAATCGGATCAATTGGCTCCTCGGTGCGCCCCGCGGTAACCAGGATCCGTTTGCCAGCCAATTCAGCGCTTCCCAACACCACTCGCCGCAGTTTATTGATAATGCGAGCCATGTCCGCCAGCCGTCCCCAGCCAAATTCTCCGCATGCCAACTCCCCCTCGCCCGCAGCCACGAAATGGTAACCCATCTGCTGCAGCTTTTGGACATTGCTCAAATACAGCGGATTGCGGATCATTTCCTTGTTCATGGCCGGACAGAAGATCACCGGAGACGTTGTGGCCATTACCAGAGTGGTCAGCAAATTATCAGCCACGCCGTTAGCTATTTTGCCAATCGTATTAGCCGTGGCCGGACAAATCAACACCACATCGGCCCAGCGCGCCGCCTCGATGTGAATGGTCGTGGTTGCATAATCTTCGCCAAACATCTCGCCCAGCACCGGGTTTTCCGCAAGCGTTGCCAGCGTCAATGGAGTCACAAATTGTCGGGCCGCAGCGGTCAGCACCACTCGCACTTCGGCATGCTGCCGTTTCAATTCTCGTATTAGCTCGCAGCTTTTATAGGCCGCAATACCACCGGTGATGCCCAGCAAGATTTTTTTTTGAGCAAACATGCCTAATTTTCGCGCTCGTCCATCTCTTCCTGCACCCCGTAATCCCACTTGATTTTGCCAGCGAGCATTTCCTGGATTGCCAGTTCAGTGGGCTTCGGCAATTTGATTATTTTTCGCTCAACGGGAGCCTCTTCTAACTCTTCCAGTTCTTCATCTTCATCATCAAAAGTATCTATCGATTCATCCATGACCGTCTCCCGCTCGATCACATGCTTCTGCTCCTCATTGATCTGACGAGCGCGCTTGGCAATGATCACAATTGCTTCATAAATATTGTCGCTGTACTTAGTCAACTCATTCAATGGAATTGTACTGGACATATTTTTAGGCCTCCTAATAACTATTTGCTTTCAGTGGATCAATTGCTTTGATTACCTAATTTGCGGTAACTGGCCGCCAGCCGTCTGCGGTACGAACCTCGTGCTGCTGAACCCATTTTTCAGTGAGCGCAGGGCTTGGCGCAACTCGCATGGTTGATCCAAACGCATTATCTCAGCAACCGGTTCCAGCGAGAAGGCAGCCTGCCCCCCTAAAAAAAATCGATCACCTGGTCATTTGCGAACAACCATGGCCCGCGCCGCGGTTTCCCCCACTGTTTCAAAGCAACTTGATATCTATCTTCAATTACGTTTCTTACGAAATTCATTAATCACCCGCACGACCTCCTCGATGGTTCGCTGGAGATCATCATTAATTATGACATAATCAAATTGGCTCGATTTTTTCATTTCCATTGGAATCCGCTCCAGGCGACGATGGATAGCCGCTTCAGAATCGGTCTTTCGGGCCTGCAGCCGCTCGACCAATTTTTCCATGGATGGCGGTGCCAGGAAAATGGTCAAGCAATTTTGGGGAAAGCGTTTAGCGATGCGCAAGGCACCATTCACATCGATATCCAGAAGGACCATTTTCCCCTGGTCCATTGCCTGCTCGATAAATTGCTTGGGCGTCCCGTAGTAATGACCATGAACCTGTTCCCATTCCAGCAACTGGTCATCGTTGATCAATTGCTGAAACTGCTCCGGTGATAAAAAGAGATAATCGTAACCATGAATTTCCCCCGCTCGCGGCGGCCGCGTGGTAGCCGAAATTGAGTACACGAAATCCGCCGGATATTGCTGCAAGATGGCACGAATCACTGACGTTTTGCCCCCCCCTGATGGAGAGGAGAGAATAATCAACAGACCTCCCATCGGCTACAGCTCGCCCTCCTCGTCCCGGCTCGACCGGTCGTTGGCGGCCTGCACGCGGTGCACAATCGTGTCCGGCGCATTGGCCGACAGAATGACATGATTACTATCGACAATGATGACGGATTTGGTCTTCTTGCCCATCGTGGCATCAACCAATTTGCCATTTTCACGAGCACCATTGATGAGATTCTTGGTCGGCCGTGAGCCCGGGGCAACCACCGCCACAATCCGCTCCGCCATTACATAATTTCGATAACCAATACTGATCATGAGTTCAATCTACCTCAGCTATCTATCATGAGCCACTTTGCTGCCTCAACCGCGCAGCATCAGATTTGTCACAATAATCGTGCTACTTCAGTTGGTTCGCTTTCGGACACACCCTCGGGCCATCAACTCTCCGTAACTGTTGGCCAGCAATCTTGCACCAACTGCCTGATAGCAAGCCCACCACAATCCTAATTCCGTGCCTTCGCTACCCAATCGCTCATTCGATATTCTGCACCTGTTCTCGTATTTTCTCGATTTCCTCTTTGATATCAACCACCAGATGGGCAATCTCGGCTTGCAAGGCTTTGGCGCCGATGGTATTGGCTTCGCGCGTCATCTCCTGGAGCAAGAAATTCATTTTACGACCACTGGCGTCGTCCGATTTTAGCAGTTCTAGAAAGAGAGTATTATGACTGCGAAAGCGAACGCACTCCTCGGTTACATCCATTCGATTGATCATCAACGCAATTTCTGTTTCCAGGCGTGAGGCTTCAATATCTGTGTCGTTCAAAATTTCTTGAATTTTTTGTCGCAACCTGGGCAGTTCTTCATTGGCCCGCTGACTGGAAATGGCTTCGATCCGGGCTATTTTTTCGGTCAAGAGAATGATCCGCTGCTCCAGATCCTGCGCCAGTTGTTTGCCTTCCTGCTGGCGCATCTGCTGAAGCTGTTCCAGCGCCATGATCAGAGCAGCTTCGATCGCCTGCCAGAGGCCGTCACTGGCATAGCGCTCTTCGTCGTAAGTAATCACATCCGAAAAATGAAGCAGATGATCCAATTTCAGGCGGCCCGGTATTTTTAACTCTCGCTTCAATGCTTTGAGAAGATTCCAGTAGATACGAGCCGCATCCTTATCTATTGTCAGGCCGTTCGAGAGCTCTTCCTGATTGCTTTTGAGATTCACAAAGATATTCAAACGTCCGCGCGTCACAAAGTTACGGACCAATGCCTTCACTTCATTTTCGAGATGGGAAAAATTGCGTGGCAAACGAATTTGCACATCCAGATAGCGATTATTTACCGAACGCACTTCCGCGACTACTTCATAATCCTCCTTCTTGATTTCACCACGACCAAAACCGGTCATACTTGTTATCATAATCCTACCGCAAACAATAATTGAAGATAAATAAGTAATTGAAATTAGGAATGAGTATACAAATTTTTTTTGAATTTGTCAAACATTTTTTTTGAAGTTTTTCTTTTTTTTTAAAGAGTTACCCTGATCATGAGATATAAAAAGGTCTTTAATAAGACCTTTTCAAATTCGACAACACAATATCTAGTCGCCCCGACGCTGCTACCATACCATGAGTTCCCGATCGGGTCGGCGCGCCAAACTGATGGTTGTCACCCAGGCTCGATTCAAAAAAATGTGCCGCGAGTAATTCTACCCGGAATTGATTGCTTTGCATTCGATAGTGAGTCGTTGGAGTGAATCAAACGAGGACCAACCAATCGAAGCCGTGTCCGAACGAGAGTCAAAGGAACTCTGGGACATCAATGGTCATAAGAAAAGCTGTCTGCCGCAGGGAGATTGGGCCATTATTTGCGCCGGAATTTCTCCTCTTCGATAGTCAGGATTAGCGAAATACGATGAGTGTCCCCCAGATCATGGTGACTGAGAAAGGCGTAATCGACATTCAACTTTGGCAATTTAAACCCAATTCCGGCCGTGAAGTGGCCGGTATCCAAACCCGCGCGCAACGCCAGCCGTTGTTTGAACCGATATTCGGCGCCGGCATGAACATCGAAACTCATCGGCCCCAAATTGGATTGGGCGGAATATCGGCGATTTTCCAATCGAATGTCCAGATCCAACGCCGGAATAATTTCGCTGGCGATCCTGGCAAACTCCCAATGGTAGGCCAGGCCGGTTTTTAGCGTCGGAGTAATCGCCTCCCGACGGCCGGTATCCCACGCCAGCAGGGTGGTGGTAATATCCTGCAGATTGAGGCCGAGATGTAGCCGCTCAACGGGCTGCCACCAGCAGGCAAGGTCAAAGCCCATCCCCCAGGCTGAATTATCACCGATCCCCTTGCGCACCAGCTTCAAATTGCCGCCATAATAAAAATGATCGTTCCCCCGGGTGGCATAGCTCAGATAGACCGCATATTCAGCCGAATTGAAATAAAAAACTTTATTGCGATCGAGTCGCTCATTTTCATCGATTTTGCCGTTCCCCTCCCCTGGATCGCCGGTATTGGGAATGCCATCGGTGCCGTAATCCAACAATGCCTCCGTGGTGTTGGGAATATCATCCACACCCAGCCGAATCACGGACAGGGCAATAGTTCGGTTATGCGCTAACGGCATGGCCACCGCCGCATAGTTATAGTTGACAATGCTGGCAAATTGTTGGGCATGCATGCCGGCAAGCTGCGGATACTCCAGTTGCGCCAGAGCCGAGGGATTCCAATAGCCAGCGGTAATATCTTCAGCCACGGCAACGTAACTACCGCCCATGCCCAATGCCCGGGCACCCACGCCGGTGGCCATGAATTCCCCGGCATATTTTGCCTTGACAATTTCGGCCCCAGTTGCCTGGCTACCTACAAACAGAATGATAATGAACCATCGATTGAACCACCGAAGCATGCGCATAGCCTATCTCTCTCAATGATGAAATGTATCGGATCGGCGCCAACCGCTGAGCTGCTGCGCCTACGATTAATCAATTCTTAGGATGAATTATCTTTTTTAGTTCAAATAGCTTGTTGAGGGCATCAATGGGCGTGAGTTGATTGAGGTCCAACTGCTCAATGATTTGCCGCAGTTGTTGCTCCTGGACCGCAAACAGGTCGAGTTGCAGCGATGCCCCGTCCTTGTCGCCTGTCATCTCGTGGCGAGCCAGGCGAGGCACCTCATTGGGCGTTAACGCATCGGCTTCGAGGTTGGCCAGCACTTCTTTGGCACGCTCGATAACTTTTGCGGGCAAGCCGGCCAACTGCGCCACCTGAATGCCATAGCTATGATCACAACCGCCGGGAACGATGCGCCTCAGGAAAATCACTTTATCGCCCCACTCTTTGACGGCGACATTGTAGTTCTTTACACGAGGAAGGATTAATTCCAGTTCCGTTAATTCATGATAATGCGTGGCAAATAGTGTTTTGGCCGCGACCTCGCCAGAATTGTGAAGGTATTCAGCCACCGCCCAGGCAATGGACAGGCCATCAAAGGTGCTGGTGCCACGCCCAATCTCATCCAGGAGGACCAGACTTTTGGGGGTTGCATTATTCAAAATATTGGCGGTCTCATTCATTTCCATCAGGAACGTGCTCTCGCCACCGGCCAGATTGTCGGAGGCGCCGACGCGCGTAAATATTTTGTCCACCAGCCCAATGCGAGCAGAACTGGCCGGAACGAAACTCCCCACCTGCGCCAGAAGCACGATCAAACCCACCTGACGCAAATAAGTCGATTTTCCCGCCATATTGGGGCCGGTGATGATCAGAATTTGGTGGCTATGATTATTGAGATAAACATCATTGGGTACAAAGGATTCGCCGGCGCGCAGCAGCTTCTCCACCACGGGATGCCGACCATCTTTGATCACAATCTCGGTATCGGTGGTCACGATGGGTTTGCAATAGTTATTTTCCTTCGCAACATGAGCAAAATTTAGCAAGCAGTCCAGTTCGGCAAGCAACGCGGCATTCTGCTGAATCTCTTTGACATGCTGGGCCACCATTTGCCGCACCTGACTGAATAGCTCGGACTCCAGCGCGATGGACTTTTCTTCTGCCCCGAGAACCTGCTCTTCATATTCTTTCAATTGTGGGGTAATGAACCGTTCGGCATTAACCAGGGTCTGCTTCCGAATAAAGTCATCGGGGACCTTCGCCAGGTGCGGTCGGGTCACCTCAATATAATAACCAAATACTTTATTATAGCTCACCTTGAGGGAGGGAATGCCGGTCCGATCGCGCTCCACTTGCTGCAACCGAGCAATCCAATCCTTGCCCGAATACGCGATTTCACGCAGATGGTCCAATTCCGCATGATAGCCCTTTCGGATCAGCCCCCCTTCGTTGATGGCCAGCGGCGGATCATCTACGATGGCGCGCTCGATTTCCAGCACCACCTCCCGAATCTCGGCTAAATTGTCCCGGATCGTAGTCAAATATTCCGTTTCGGTTGGTTGCAATTCCTGACGGATGGCGGGAATGAGCTTCAGGGCCGATTTCAAAGCGATGAGATCCCGGCCATTGGCTCGGGCGGTAGTGATCCTGGACACCAACCGTTCCAGATCGCCCACCTGGCGCAGCAATTCACGGGCATTTTTGCGCAGTTCATTTTTTTGAAAAAGTTCTTCCACCGCATTCAGGCGTCGATTGATCGCGGACAACTGATTGAGCGGCTGCAGCAGCCAATTCACCAATCGTCGGCCGCCCATGGCGGTGCGCGTGTGATCCAGCACCGATAACAAAGTATTCCGGCTGTCGCGATTGGAGAGGGACCTTACCAATTCGAGATTTCGTTGAGTGGAAGGATCCACTACCATGTAATCGGAATCATACCGTCGGCGCAATTGAGTGATATGACTGAGATCGTTTTTTTGATTCTCTTTGAGGTAATTGAGAATAGCGCCGGCCGCGGCAATGCCCGCATCCAGGTCGTCACAACCAAACCCCTTCAACGAGGCAGTTTTGAAATGCTGAGTGAGGATTTCGTAGCCGTAATCGCGACTGAAAATCCAATCCTCCAGATTGCTGACGAACGTGGCATCGGTTAACTGGAGTTGCTGGATGACATATTGGAGTTGCGTCTCAGCGACCAATAGTTCGGCCGGTTGCAGCAGCAGCACCTGCTCGCGCATTTTTTCTTTGGGAAATTCTTCCACGAAAAATTCGCCCGTGGTCACATCCGCCACGGCAAAACCGCAAATTTCTTTCTCAAGATAGACCGAACCCAGGTAATTGTTGCGGTTGGACTCCAGCAGCTCCTCGGAGAATGTGGTCCCCGGCGTGACAATTTCCACCACATCGCGGCGTACCACCGTTTTGGCCTGCTTGGGATCTTCAACTTGCTCACAAATAGCCACCCGATAGCCGGCACGTATCATCTTGGTAAGATAGGTATCCAGCGCATGATAGGGAAAACCGGCCAGCGGTACATTGGCCGCTTTGCCATGCGCGCGGGAGGTGAGGGCGATGCCCAGCACTTCGGAGCCAATTTTGGCATCCTCATAAAACATCTCATAAAAATCGCCCATGCGATAAAACAGAATGGCATTTTTGTGCTTGGCCTTGATGGCCAGATATTGCTCCATGAGCGGGGTTGAAGGCGTTCGATCTTTCATTCTTTTGTCATTAATGCTCAGAGTGATATCGTTCAACTGGTTCCACGATAGACCGGCAACGGAGCTGCGCCGATAATAATTCGCTCTATTGGCAGGGTTACCGCATTCTGCTGAATGCTGACAACGGCTACCTGCACCAATCGATACGGATCGCCGCAATATCGGAGGTTCTGGCTATTGCAAACCGGTCGAGCTGTGCTTTCCACGCAGATGATAACACCGGGTTTTCCCAACCCGGCATCGGGTTGACGATAGCGGCTAATGGTTCGTTTCGATTCTGCGATCAGCGCCCCAATTCAATTTGGTGCGCAGCAGGTCATAAAACGTTCGATGCTGATGCCGAATCCAGCGGATGGTATGAGCCGCTTTGCGGATCACAATCTCCACCTGCGCCGGCGGGGCAAATTTCTGACTCCATTGGCCATCGATGCTGACATTGATTAGCTCTCCTTCGATATGGGGGATGACCCTAATGACACTGTCATCGGGTATCACCACCGGTCGCACGCCCAGCGAATGGGGACAGATGGGATTGATGATAATGCAATTGACCGTGGGCGCCAGGATCGGACCATAGGCCGACAGCGAGTAAGCGGTAGACCCGGTAGGTGTGGCAATGATAATTCCGTCGCCCAGGTAGTTATTCAAAAATTCATTGCCGATAAATACCTCGATTTTGATGACACGGCTAAAACCGCCGCGATCAATCACCACATCGTTCAAGGCAAAAAACGTCTGGCGGTCATCGCCCTGGGCAATCACCGCCTCCAGCACCATTCGATCCAGGATGAAGTACTCTTGCTTGATGATTTCTTCCAGCCGCTCGTATAGATCGTCAATCGTCACCTCTGCCAGGAAGCCCAGCCGACCGATGTTGATGCCCAGGATGGGAACGCCTGATGCACCAATGGCACGCGCGGTGGCCAAAATGGTACCATCCCCCCCAAATGCCAGCATGATGTCGGAGGTCTGAACCAGTTCCGCCAGAGTCACGGTCTGAACCGAGGATGGCAATGCCACCAATTTCAACAGATCACGATCGACCAGATATGAAATCTTCCGTTCTTCCATCCAGGCAATCACTTCGGGGAGGATGCCCTGGATCATTCCTTTGGTCGTATTCCCCGTAATTCCGAAAATCATAACCGGATACTCCGCTGGTCTCGAACCCCCGGGATCAGATGTTTGGCAATTGAGCGGAGGACGCCAGGCGCAATCAGGCAGAGGGGCATGAAGCTAACTGTCGGTGTCAGCGCCGGCCTGATGTCGCGGCTCAAAGGCTTTCCAATTCAAATCCGTCTTCTTTTTTAACCAACTTCTTTAGCTTTTGTTCAGCCTGCTCCAGCTTCGCCATGCAAAACTGGGAATGTTTCATGCCCTCCTCGAATTTTCGCAGCGTCGCCTCGAGCGACAGGTCTCCTTGTTCCAGTTCGGCCACAATGGCTTCTAATTTGCTCATCGCCTCTTCAAATGTTTTTTCTGCCAATTCTCCACCTCCATCATCACGCGATCAATTCAAAAACAACTTCTGCAACAATCTGTCATTTGCTTTTCCGGTATTGTTCCAGCACATTAATTTCCGCTGAAATCACGCTCATTATCGATATTCAAAACCGAATGGGTTGGATCGATTTCCACCACCGTACCGAGAGCATTTCCCTGGTAGAATTGCACCCGGATCGCCTCATTGAGTTGCAACGCGCTGGCCCGGGTTACCAACTGCCGATCGCGATCTCGCAAGCAAATGGTATAGCCGCGCTTCAAGATAGCACCCGGCGCCAATGCCTGCAGTCGCTGGGTGAGACTCTGCAACTGATGCGATAGCAGATGCAGCCGATGAGCCAGGGAAAGTTGCAGCGAATACTGCAGTTCATCCACGCGCTGCTGATATTGCCGGATCCGATCCGGCGTCCGCCGAAAACTATAGCTATTGATCAATGCCTGGAGTCGCTCCCGCTCGCTCCGAATGCGCGCCGCCGTGATGTCGGTAATCTGCTGCTGGAGAAACCGCAGTTGATTCCGCAATTCAGCCCGGTCGGGAACTGCCAGCTCGGCCGCAGCGGATGGCGTGGCTGCGCGCACATCGGCGACAAAATCGCTGATCGTGAAATCGACCTCATGACCCACCGCGGAAATAATCGGTATCTTCGACCGAAAAATGGCGCGGGCCACAATTTCCTCATTGAACGCCCACAAATCCTCCAGTGAACCACCGCCACGACCAATGATGAGCACGTCCACCTTGCCATAATTATTGAACATATCAATGGCATTGGCGATCTCCATGGCGGCCCCTTCCCCCTGCACGCGCACCGGCATCAGGATAATTTCGATCCCGGGAAACCGGCGATTTAAAATCGTCACCAGATCCTGGATCACGGCACCGGTCGGCGAAGTGACAATCCCGATCCGTTCGGGATAGCGCGGCAACGGCTGTTTGTACTGCGCATCAAATAACCCCTCGGCATGCAATTTGCGCTTCAATTGCTCAAAGGCTTGCTGCAATTCCCCCACGCCGGTCGGCTGCAGATTGATCACATCAAATTGATAGTATCCGCGTTTCTCATAAACCGTAATTTTGCCCCAGGCGCGCACCTTCATCCCATCCTTTGGAGTGAAGAACAGCGCCATATTGCGCGAACGCCACATCACGCAGGGCATCTGGGCATCATTGTCTTTCAATGAAAAATAAAAGTGACCCGAAGTATGAATTTTAAAATTGGAAATTTCGCCTTCCACCCAGCACACGGGCAACGAAGTCTCCAATAGCACCTTAATTTCACGCGTCAATTCCGCCACCGAATA
>CAZYNP010000023.1:0-32287 GCA_964647995.1 uncultured Cytophagia bacterium | reverse complement strand
GCAACGAAGTCTCCAATAGCACCTTAATTTCACGCGTCAATTCCGCCACCGAATATACGTGCGGAACATCCAGCTCGGATTGAATTTCAAACATGGACTTAGCCTTCAACAATATCTATCTAACAACCGGCGCTGCTGCCGGCAGTTGGTTCATCTTCAAGGCCACTTGCCGGCTGCAGCTATCGGCGCTAATAATAATTGCCTGCGTTATCGCCACTATAAATATGCCAATCATCATACAAGGTACCAGCCTCACCTCGGCGCGAGGATTTCCATCTTACGCCGGGCCTCCCCCGATGGTCGTGCCATCCATAATCTTCAAACTAAAATGAAATGTCGTGCCACGACCCAATTGGCTATCCACCTCAATGGTACCTCCATGGCTGTGGATAATTTGCTGCGCAATGGGTAATCCCAATCCGGTGCCGCCGGCCCGGGTGGTAAAAAAAGGATTGAACATTTTGTCCAGCACCTCCGGCGCAATGCCTGGACCGGTGTCAGCAATGCTCACGCGGATAAAATCGTGATCGCGCCTGGTTTTCAGGGACAATTGTCCGCCATTGGGCATGGCTTCGATGGCATTCTCCAGCAGATTCAACAGCACCTGCTTAATTTGGCCCGGATCCAGATAGGTTTTGGGCAGGGACCGATCAAATTTTTTGACCAACAGAATCTTTCTTTGCGCCAGATCTTCTTTCGCCGCGATTAAATAACAACTATCTTCGATCACCTGATGAATATCCGCCAGTTCCAATTTTGGCCGGGACAGACGTGAAAAGCTGAGCAAATTGGTGAGGATCGACTCCAGACGATCCGCCTCATCGGTGATGATGCGAGCAATATTCTGGAGTTGTTGATCCTGGGAGCCTTCTGCAGCCTTGAGGATTTTGCGGGCAAAACCGCCGATGGTGACCAGGGGATTGCGGATTTCGTGCGCTACCTGGGCGGCCATTTCGCCAATGGTCGCCAGTCGCTCAGCTTGCAACAGCCGCTCCTGAGCGCTCTTGAGTTGCTGATAGGCCTGCTCTAACTTCTTTTTCTCCACTTCCAATCGCTGATAATTCTCCGCCCGCTCAATGGCCAGACCAGCCTGGATGGCAAACAAAGATAACAAATGTAGCCGTTCCTCGTCGATGACCTGCTGGCTGTACTGATTGTCCGCTACCACCAGTCCGATGGCAGTTTCGCGAGCCAGCAGAGGGACAATAATGAACTCGTCCACTTTCAATTCTTCCAATAACTCTGGTGCGATACCAATTTGCACTGAGTTGCGATTCAAACGATATGATCGTTTCTCTTTGAGTGCTCGAATAAAGATGCAGTTTTGCCAGTTCAAGGGAACGCTGATCTTTTTCACCAATTCATTAAAATAGTCTTTGGCCGGTAATCGGCGGCCATATTTTTCGAGGAATTGTGATAGTGGAATGTTTTCGCGACTCAGCTCACTCCAGATGCGATGGGCTTCACGCAGCGAAGCCGGGCCGACGCCCATGCGCCCTTCCAGAAAGCCAGTCTCGCGATTGACCAGAAGGATCATCGCCCGAGTAAATCCCATCGCGCACCCAGCCGTGACTGCGGTCAAAATCAAGTGCAGCAACTCATCCAGCGCCATCGTTCGTTGCATGAACTCACTGATTTGACTGAGCATCGACAAGCTATGCTCTCTTTCGATAGCGTGAGTTACATCCTGCAGCAACAGCAAGCCCCCGGCAATTGCGGCCGATTCCGGCGTTGGTAATGGCACCCCGGAAAGCACCAGGCTTAGTTTACGACCGGGAGCCACAAAAAAATCGAACGGAGCTGACTGAAATGCCAGCCCCAAATCCAGCAGCGATCGAATGTCGTCAGTTAAATCCGAGTGATGGAAAAGATTGATTTCGAAAATACTCTTGTTTACCAGGTGGGCGGCTGACATCGGTTTGAGAAGCTGACGCAAATAGTGATTGACCTTTAAAATGGTCCCCTGTCGATCAACCGATAAAATACCGAGCGGTAGATGTTGAATTAACGACTCCAGGTAATCACTGGTTCGCTGGAGATCGCTCTGAAGCTGCAGATTCTTTCGTTGCATTTCGGCCTGGCGCAGCACGTTTTCGATAACATTCAGCAGTTCATTCCTGCCGAATGGTTTTTGCAAATAAGTGACAAAACTACCAGCTAAAAAGCGCTCTCGCTGCGCTGGGGCTAACACTTTTCCGGTCAAAACAATAACCGGAGTCTGGCAGACACTCTGAAAACGCGGATTGCCGGTGAGTTCAGCGTAGACTTGATCTCCCGTTACATCGGGCAATAAATAATCCAGAATCACCACTGCTGGTCGTTCTTGCAGAATCGCTTCGAGCCCTTCTTGTGCATTGAAAGCGGAGACCAGCCGATAATCGGATTTGCGGATCGTTGCTTTGATAACTGCGTGCAACGATGGGTCATCATCAATCAATAATATTGTCTTTTGATGTGAATGCATCTTCGTGCTCATCGGTTCAATCAATGGCTCCGCCACTTGAGAAATCAAGCCTACGGTGTCCTCGTCATCGCCAGCATCGGCGGGCGATGCTAACGAAGTTTCTTTTTATGGCGATCTTTTCTTAAGCGTTTTTTGCGCTTATGAGTGGCTATTTTATGTCGCTTGCGCTTCTTTCCACTGGGCATAGCTTCCACCTCCTTCCGCAGCGTTTACCTTGCTTGAAGGTCGCTACCAATTTATATGTTTATAGTTTAATTTTTTTATTCATTAATTAAAATGGCCATTCTATTGGCTTGAGCCTGGCCATCGGCAATCATTCGTGCAAGTTATCCCGCCAGAACATAATCGACACCGGTCGCCAGATATTCTTGTCCCCAATTCAGCGGATAGGTCCTAATTTTCAGGTCGAACCGCAATGCCTGGCGCGGACGAATCACATATTTTTGTTTGAAAATGATCTTCAGCGCTGACTGCTGCACCAATTCTTCGAATTGCCGAATGGTCGTCCCGGTTCGGTAGTTGCGCAGATGCGCTTCGATATGCTGACGTTCCACCCGCTGCAACAGCCTGGTGTACATGTTCTCAGGCAACAGATGCACATAGGGCACAAATTTCAACCACGAGCGCATCACCTGTTGATGCCCACCATAGGCAGATCGAAACGGCGGAAACGAAATGATAATGATACCGGTGGGGGCCAGCATCTGGCGAATATGGTGCAGCGCAGCCAATTTATCATCCAGATGCTCAAAAACATCCAGCAGCAGGATAACATCGAACTGCTCCGAACTGGCCCAGCGCTCGATATCGCCCCACAGGAAATGCATGTTTCCCTGGCTCTGCTCCTGAGCATATTGGACCCGATTGGCGCTATGTTCCAGGCCCGTACAATCATAACCGGCTTCGGCAAAGGCCATTAACACACCACCTTCAGCGCAGCCGATATCGAGCACCTTCCCGGCGCTGACATAAGGCCGAACCAGATGGTCACGATAAAAACGGCCGACACGAATTTGAAAGTCGCGGTAGGCACTGCGATCATGACTGGCGGTTACGCCAAAGTTTTTCAATCGACGGAGAAAATTCATCTAGCAATTCACAGTTGGGATGGCCTCTGCTTAAGTGCCGGATGCAAACAGCTCTTCCTCTTGCTCGAAAGGCTCATTTACGTACGTCCTCAGATCCTTTGAGCAATGAAATACCGGAACTTTGCGGGCAGGAATGGTGATCTCCGCGCCCGTTTTGGGATTTCGACCCCGGCGTTGCTTACGAACAGCCAGTTTGAAACGACCGAATCCGCGAATATCAATGGTATCTCCTTTTCGGAGCGCATAGCTCATAGTAGCGATCATACCGTCCACGACCGCGGCTGTCTCGACCTTGGTCAAGCCGGTCCCTTCCGCCAGAATATCGATTAGATCTCCTTTGGTCACAGGCTCTACCTCCTCCGGCGTATGTTCGAGTCTTTGCTTATTAATGTAACGAATTTTCCAGATGGCTAAATTTTCTGTTGCTAAAAGTCATCCACGTCCTCCGGTGATCGCTGGATGCTTTTGGCAGCTATCAATCGTCTATCGTGAATAGAAAATGAATATGGCTACCTGAGCCAGTTGGTGTCGCAGGTGCAGTGGATATCTGAACCGTGCCGACGCCAATGGCCAACGGGGCAATTCTCCCTCTTGGTTGACAATTATAAACCGGCGTTTGCAATACACGCTGCGGGAGCAGCCTGAATGGCAGCACGAGCCCAGGAATCTACCAATATCCATTATGCCAGGCGATGGTCACCGCGCAATGCTGAATTAATGACAGGTTGAACAATGCTTGCTGGAACACGTGCCGCAAGAGGATCCAGATCCAGAGCCAGATCCAACCCTACTGCTACTACCGGTTGAAAAACCGAAGGCAGACATCAACTGCCGAACCTGCGGCGAATGACAATTGGGACAATGAATATCGCCCAGGGCTTGCTGGTTCCGCACCAATTCATCAAACCTGGCAGAGCACTCCCCGCATTGAAACTCATATATTGGCATAGACAAATGTCCTCTTGATAACAAATAGACTCACTTTTTCGACACGACCATTGGTCACAACCTGAAGCATCAATTATAAGAAAATAAATATTAAAAGTCAATACAAAATATGTGCAACTTCTGAAACATCCAACATCCATCGAGCCAGAGGCCAGCCGGTGAACGACTGAAAAAGGTTTCGGATCACCAGTCCCAAGCAGTTTAGACCATCTCCGGAGAATTATTCGACCCCGGTCCATCGGTGGTTACGTCTTGAGTTTCGCAATGAAACTATCTTCTGGACGGATGAGTTAAAAAGACAAATTTTAACGGCTATTTTTTTGATACACATCCCTGTCGCTTGGAAAGGAAGCTCGATGCATGAGGCCGATCTCCTGGTCATGAACGCTAATCAACTGCTAAGTCCGGATCCCGATTCGGCAACAGGTAGTCGTTTGACCATCATCGAGGAAGGCGCCCTCGCCTGTTTCCAGGGACAGATTGTTGCCCAGGGGGAAACGGCAGCGGTTCTGGACGCAATCAGACTAACCAAAGGGGCAGAGGTGATCGATGCCGAAGGCCAGGTGATCGCACCCGGTTTTGTGGACGCTCACACGCATCCCATTTTTTTTGGTACCCGCGAGCATGAATTTGAGCTCAGGATTCAGGGCAAAACCTATCGGGAAATTGCTGCCGCGGGGGGCGGGATTCGCTTTAGTGTGCGGCAATTACGTACCGCCTCCAGGGATCAGTTGATAGAGCATGTTCTGCCTTATCTGGATCAATTCATTCAGCTCGGCACCACGACCATCGAGGCCAAGAGCGGCTATGGCCTGTCATTGGCCGACGAACTGAAATCGCTGGAAGTGATCCAGGAATTGAATCGACTGCACCCCATCGAGCTGATACCGACCTTTTTGGGCGCCCACGAAATTCCCGATGAATATCGGAACCGGCGAGAAGCTTACATCGATCTCATTGTTCACGAGATGCTGCCTCAGGTAGCCGCTCGAAAGCTGGCCGAGTTCTGCGATATCTTCTGCGAGGAGCAGGTCTTCACGGTACCCGAAACGGAAAAAATCCTGCTGGCCGCCCAGCAACTGGGGCTGAAATTGAAGATACATGCCGACCAATTAACCGCCAGTGGCGGCGCTGAACTGGCCGCGCGGCTGCAAGCGATCTCTGCCGATCATCTGGACCATATCACAACGGAGGCGATGAAGCTGCTCCAGGCCGCGGGCACCATTCCCGTGCTGTTGCCCGGTGCCGTGTTTTTCCTGGGACTCACCCGCTACGCCCCTGCGCGTCAAATGATTGCGGCGGGTTTGCCGGTAGCACTGGCCACCGATTTCAATCCCGGCACCTGCATGACCCAATCGATGCCGCTGATGATGACACTGGGGTGCATTTACCTGAAAATGAGCCCCGAAGAAGTCTGGTTGGCCAGTACATTGCATGCCGCCCAGGCCGTCGCCAGGCAGCATCAAATCGGCTCACTTCAAATTGGTCGGCAGGCCGATTTTGTCATCTGGGATATTCCCAATTATCGCTATTTGCCCTATCATTTTGGGGTAAATCTGGTGTACCAGGTTTATAAAAAAGGGAAGTTGATCTGGCAAAACAATTCACATCAAATGAAACGAGGAAGTGTATGAACAATTGGAAGTGGGTGGTGGTTGCCATTATGGCTCTGATGACCCTGCTTCAATGTGACCAGCAAAAGCCATTGCCAACCGGCTATCAACTGGTTTACGGCGACAAAGAGGGGGCTATTGGTGATAGCACGCTAACCACGAGTCCCGGAACCGAACAGTTTTTCTCCCGCGTCATCAACACGGCCGCGGCCAGTACATTGCTATTGGGCAATTATGCCAACTATCAATCGGCCGTTTACCTGAAATTTCAGAATTTCCCTGATTCGGTGCAAATCCACTCGGCCATTTTGAAGCTTTCCATCATCGAAAAAATTGGACCGACCGATTCCAGCTTCTGGCAACAGCCCCACAGCTATTCCATCAATTGCTATGCCTCAGGCTTTGACTGGAGCTACGATCTCGACCCGGAGCTATATGTACCACAATTGCCATTTAGCGAATCGCCTTTCACTCGCAGCCAGGTGGAGATCGATACATCGTACATTGAAGTACCGCTGGATACCAGCCAGATCAAGAATTGGGCCGATTCCACCGTGGCCAATTATGGTTTCTGGTTGCAGAGCCCGGATGCCGATTTCATTACCGCTTTCTATGCCCGCGAAGTTTTGGATTCGGGCGTCATGCCGCAGATGACAATAATCTATACTTATCTGGATTCACTGGGTGCGCATCTGGATACCACTCGTCTGTTTGCCGCCATGGATGCGTATGTCGTCTTCAATTCAGAAGCCAGCTTGAATTTGGACCCAAACTATTTTTATATTGGCAAGGGACTGGCGTTTCGCAGCTTCGTTAAATTCGATCTGCAACAGATGGATACAACCATGCACATCAATCGGGCGCTACTAAAGTTTACCGTGAATGCTGGAAATTCCATCCGGGATGCGGCTGGCGCAACGGATTGCCAGATCTATCGCCTGGATGAGGCGAGCTGGAACAAAGGTGAGGTAAACGAATCGCCCTCCACCGCCATCTATTCGGGAACGCTGACCGACAGTACCTTAACCTTCGACGTCACGGCGACGGTGCAAGGCTGGATCGGCCAGAAAAATCCCAATTATGGTTTGCTGGTGCGCTCAGCCGCCGAAGCAACAACCATCGGACGCGTGGCATTTTATTCATCCAAAACGCAATCTCCTTTCGGGCCGAAGTTGGAACTCTATTTTACGTTGCCACCGCAACAGGAATTTGATAATACCGATTGAGATGCTGAGTCGCTGCAACTTTCTCAGGGCACGATTTAGAATTTCATTCGGTAAACTTGGAGAGATTTGAAGATGAAAAAAAATGGTTTCTTTTATCTATTGGTCATGATGCTGGCGGCCGCACTGGTTTCGCAGAGCCTGGCTGGGTCATATTACAGTTCCCGCGGCTTCGGCGAATTGCGATACTCATCCAATGCCCAGGCGATGGGATTGGGCGGGAGCCTGGTGGCTGTTCCCGACGGCTTTCATATCAACCTGGTAAACCCGGCCACTTTGCCGTTTATTTCCGTCACCCGGCTTTCCGGCGATTTTCTGCATGAAGCGATCTGGAGCCGATCGAGTAACGCCGAAGGTTTTACCAAATACACCAATCTCAATGGGGTCTCCATGGCCCTGCCGGTGATCCAGAACCAGTTGACATTGGCGCTGGGCATTATACCCATTAGCCAATTTGACTATGATTATTCGATCTTAGCAGGCATAGATGACTATCAATATCGCAAGGCAATCCGCGGCACGGGCGGGCTCAATAAAATTGTTTTCAGCGGCGGCGGGAGCCTGACCAGGTTTCTCCGCGTGGGCGCTTCGTTTCAGTATAATTTTGGTAAGCTGGAGCAAACCTGGCTGGTCGATTATACTTCGGACTTGTTTTGGGATACATGGGACAAGTTGACGCGCAAAATGTGGGGCGCGGGTTATTCTCTGGGAGTGCTGGTGCGGCCCCACACCAATCTGTTTCTGGGTGCCATGTATGCCGGCTCGTATCAGTTGACTTTTCAGGATCACGTTTATAACCGCACCCAAAAAGGTTCTCTCATCGGCATCATTGACAAATACAAGAGCGACATGCAGCAGATCACCATGCCCGAGATGTGGGGTTTGGGCGTAAGCTATCTGGCGCTCAAAAAGTTCGTTATCACCAGTGACATCGTCTATCAACCCTGGGCTGATTTTCAGCGCGTCAACCAATCCGCCACCGATTATTATGATGATTACCGAATCGGCGGGGGGATTGAAATGTTGCCCAGCCAGAATATTTTGGCAAAATACCATCAGCGGATGAATTATCGTCTGGGCTATTTCTACCATGCACTCAATTTTAAAAATGCCAGCGGCGAAAAGATTACCGAATACGGTGTGACCGGCGGCGTCGGCTTGCCTTATTATGGCAGCTTTGGCCGCGTGGATGTGGCACTGCGGTTTGGCAAACGCGGCACATTGGCTCAGGAACTCATCGAGGAAACAATTTTCCAATTATTCATCTCGGTTTCCGGCGGTGAAAAATGGTTCCTCCGCGCCTTTTAATAAAATTGGATCAAAAGATCAGTTATCGGTGAACTGACCGGTCGCTTAAAAATGGAATGCTTCCAAAATTTCAGAAAGTTAAACGAGCGGTCAGTAGCTCTGTCCACCAATAAGTGAGCTTTTACAAAATTGGATAACTTTTTTCTTGCTTTTTTGAAAAAAAATCTTAAATTGAGCCTCTTAACTTCAAGCGTGCTAATTGAGCTTGTTAAATTTATCATGAATTATTCAAGGAGAGGAGAAATGAAGGCCTCACGACCGAATAACTTCTTAAGCAATGTGGTTATCTTTTTTGCTGTAACCGTTCTAACCGCTTCTGTCCTCTATTTCTCAGGGTGCGCACCAACCGCAAAGCAGGTAGCGCCGCCGCCCGTTGACGAAGCACGGCAGAAAGCAATTGCCGATTCGTTGTTCAAAATCTACTCGCTGGAACTGAACAAAGCCTGGAGCACCGGTTACGAGTATTATAAAAATAAAACCTATCGCAGCGCTATCAATCCTTTCTGGAAAGTAATCGAGATCGACACCATCAATCGGTTCAAAGAAAAATATACTTACCTGGCCGACTCGTATATCAAATTGAATGTTCCGGATTCAGCGCAGATCGTGCTGGAATTGGGCGTCAAGGCCTATCCGCAAAATGCCTATCTCCATCGAACCCTGGCTTATTTCTATGACGGTCGGGGCCAGGTGGAAGATGCCATTCGCGAATATGAAGCCGCAACCAACATCGACCCCAAACAGGTAAACGATTGGAAAGCATTGGGAAGTCTCTATGTCAAAAAAGGGGAGACGGATAAAGCCATAGCTGCCTACGAAAAAGTGGTGAGCCTGGACCCCAAAGACCAGGATTCGCAACGAGTGCTATCCAAGCTGTACAAATCTACCGGCGATGCCTCAGCCGCGATCCAACGGATGGAAGAGGTCAAAAAGCTCGATCCCAAAAATGTCGAGAATCTGTTCAATCTCGGTCGCGAATATTTTAATCTGTCCGATTTTGACAATGCCGTCGCCAATTTCGAACAACTGTTGCAGATCAAGTCCGATGATGTGAGCGCCATGGAATATCTCGGCAATGCCCTGCAAAATAAGGGTAGCTATACCCGGGCGATCAGCATCTATAAAGAGATTGTTAAGCTTCAGCCCAATAACAAGAAGGTTCTCACTGATATGGCTACCAGCTATAAAGAACTGAAGCAGTTTTCCACGGCTCGCAATTATGCCCGGCAAGCGCTGCAAATCGATCCCAAATATGGGTTAGCCTTCATTGTTATTGGCGAAATCTATGAAGCCGCAGCCGAAAATTGTTACACCGCTCGGGGCAAAAAATCGGCTGAATTCGATGACAAGCTGATTTATGATCTGGCTTACCAGCAATATCAAAAGGCAGCCGAAGATCTGCAGTTCAAAGATTATGCCCTGAAGCGAATGAGCTACGTCAACGAACTGCGACCAACCAAGGAAGATCTCTTTTTCCATCGCGGACAGACCAAGCCCAAAGATACATGCTATCAATGGATCTATCAATAATAAATACAAATCGCCAGAGAATAAGATATTCTCTGGCGATGATTCTCGAAATAAAAACTCCCTTTTACGCGTAATGCTAAACCTGAAGCATACTACCACCAGCTATTCTAATTCCCTGGCCCTGATTCACGACCTGTAGCGGCAATCAGGGAACGTCGTCCATTTTCTGGATGAAGACTTCGTTGTCGAATTGTTAGCAAACACCATGATGAAGATTGCAATGGCCTCAGACCATGCGGGCTATGATCTGAAGCAAAAAATAAAACAGCATCTGGAACAAGCCGGTCTCGCGGTCGAGGATTTTGGGACCTTCAAAACCGATGCGACCGATTATCCCGATTATGGGATATTGGCCGCACGAGCGGTAGCTCAAGGCAAAGCCGATCGTGGCATTTTGATTTGCGGGACAGGGATTGGCATGTCCATCGTCGCGAACAAAGTGAAAGGCATTCGGGCGGCTCTGTGTACTTCTAAAGAAATGGCCGAATTGAGCCGCCGTCACAATGATGCCAATGTGCTGGCCCTGGGCGGTCGACTCACCAGCGATGGCTTAGCGCTGCAAATAGTGGATGTGTGGCTCAAAACGCCGTTTGAGGGCGAGCGCCATTTACCGCGAATCAACAAGATCCACCAATTAACCGGGCTCTAACGAGGATGATAAAATGATAAATCTGCAAAATACCGACCCCGAAATTTATCAAGCGATCCGTAATGAAATCTCGCGACAAAACGATAAGTTGGAGATGATCGCTTCGGAAAATTTTGTAAGTCTCGCCGTACTGGAGGCAATGGGACAGGTGATGACCAATAAATACGCCGAAGGTTACCCCGGCAAGCGATATTACGGTGGGTGCGCTTTTGTCGATAAAGCAGAAGAACTGGCGCAAGAACGTGCCAAAAAATTATTTGGCGCCGAACACGCGAATGTCCAGCCCCACTCCGGTTCCCAGGCCAATATCGCTGCCTACTTCACCTTCGCTCAGCCGGGCGATACGGTTATGGGCATGAACCTTGATCACGGCGGGCATCTGACCCACGGCAGCCCGGTGAATTTTTCCGGTCGGCTCTTTCGCATCATCTCCTACGGCGTGGATCGCACCACCGGCTATATTGATATGAATCAGGTGGAAGACCTGGCAAAGAAAGAAAAGCCCCGCCTGATCATTACCGGCGCCAGTGCTTATCCCCGTGAAATCGATTACCAGCAGTTTCGCACCATTGCCGATCGGGTCGGCGCCAAGCTGATTGCGGATATCGCCCATCCAGCCGGTTTGATTGCCGCCGGCCTGCTCCAGAGCCCGATCCCGCATTGCCATCTGGTTACCACCACCACCCACAAAACGCTCCGGGGGCCTCGCGGGGGCATGATCCTGGTGGGCAGAGATATCGAAAACGATATGGGCATCATGACGCCCAAAGGTAAATTGAAAACCATTGGCCAGATCGTGGACTCCAACGTTTTTCCAGGTTTCCAGGGCGGCCCGCTGATGCATGTCATTGCCGCCAAAGCCGTCGCATTCAAAGAGGCGTTGGAACCGCAGTTCAAAATCTATGCCCAGCAAGTGATCAAGAACGCTCAAGCCCTGGCGAACAAATTGATGAGCATGGACTATAAATTGATCTCCAACGGAACCGACACGCACCTGATGCTGGTTGATTTGCGGAACAAAGGTCTAACCGGCAAAAAAGCCGAGGAAGCACTGGAGCAAGCCGGCATTACCGTCAATAAAAATATGGTTCCCTTTGATGATCAAAGCCCGTTCATCACCAGCGGGATTCGAATCGGTACGCCAGCCCTAACGACCAGAGGGATGACCGAGCCACAAATGGTCGAAATTGGTGAATTGATTGATAAAGTATTGAGCAACATCGGGAATGAAGCGGTCTCTCATACGGTACGTTCCAGAGTCTATGAATTATGCCAGCAATTCCCCCTCTATCAAATCTAATTGCTAAACCGAGAGGGTGATTTATGAGATGTCCTTATTGTCATCACAACGACAGCAAAGTAATTGACTCGCGCTCCAAAAGCAATGGCAGTGTCATTCGACGGCGCCGGGAGTGCATCGCTTGCAACCGACGCTTTACGACCAAGGAGTACATTGAAGAGACCCCTATTTTGGTGGTTAAATCCGATCAACGTCGGGAAGTCTTTAATCGTGAAAAATTGAAACAGGGAATTATCCTGGCTTGCACGAAACGGCCGATCTCCATCAATGACATCGAAGGCATTGTCAATCAAATCGAAAACAGCCTGCGCGATCAGTCCATTGAAGAGATTACTTCCAAAGAGATCGGTTCCATGGTCATGAACCATCTGCGGCGCATCGATCAAGTGGCCTATGTTCGCTTTGCCTCGGTCTATCGAAAATTTCAGGACAAAGACGAATTTCTGACCGAACTGCAGGAATTGGGATAGCAAGTCATCATGACTGGCAAACAGGCATTGCTCAGTGGCCAGGCGTTGCGCTGGCGGTTCTTTCTATTTTGAGCGCAACTGTGAGAGGTTGTGACCCGGCGATGTTTCACAAGCAATAGCAGGGAAAATTCATAGCGATCATTTTTTTCTTACAACGGTTAATGTGCGAGGAGATATGATTCTTAGAAAACTGACATTCAAAGGTGGCGTTCATCCTCCCGAACACAAGGAACTGGCGGAACAACAGTCTATCGAAAAGCCACCCCTGCCAGCAGTGGTGGTAATACCTTTGCAACAGCATCTGGGTGCGCCCGCCGAACCAATCGTCAAAGCAGGCGATCTGGTCAAAACCGGTGACAAAATTGGTGAAGCCCGGGGTTTTGTGTCGGTACCGATTCATGCTTCGGTCTCCGGCAAAGTCCTCGCCATCGAACGGCGCCCCCATCCGGTGAGTGGCGAGGGATTGGCGATTGTGATCGAGAGTGACGGCAACGATGAACCATCGCCAGCCATTGGGCCGGTAGCCAATTATCTGGCTCAGAGTGTAGACGATATGAAAAAGAAGATCCAGGATGCGGGTCTGGCGGGCATGGGCGGGGCAGCGTTTCCGACCCACGTGAAACTGTCGCCGCCCGCCAATAAGCGCATCGATACCTTTATTCTGAATGGCGCCGAATGCGAGCCATTTCTGACCGCCGACCATCGGTTGATGCTGGAGCGACCCAATGAGATTCTGGAAGGCGTTCGGATCATAATGAAAATTCTGGGCTGCCATACCGGTTTCATCGCCATTGAAAAAAATAAACCCGATGCCATTGCCTTGTTCCAGAAGCTGGTGAGTGAATCGGGTGACAGTTTGAAAATCATCGCGCTCAATGTCAAATATCCCCAGGGCGCAGAAAAGCAATTGATCAAGGCCATCACCAATCGCAACGTTCCCGCCGGTGGCTTGCCAATGGATGTCGGCTGTCTGGTCCATAATGTCGGCACCGCAAAAGCGGTCTACGATGCCATCGCCTTCAACAAGCCGCTTTACGAGCGCGTGGTCACGGTCACCGGCAAAGGCATCAAGCAACCCAAAAATCTATTGGTACGAATCGGAACACCGTTCCAGCACCTCATTGATTATTGCGGTGGCATTGCCGACACCACGGTGAAAATCATTAACGGCGGTCCAATGATGGGCATTGCCCAATACAGTCTCGAAGTTCCGGTCACCAAAGGGACCTCAGGAATTTTAGCGCTCACTGCTGACGAAGCCCAATTGCCGGAGCCTCAGCCGTGCATCCGTTGCGGCCGCTGTGTGGTGGCTTGCCCGATGAATCTAATGCCCAACGCCCTGGCCAGAGTCATCGAGTTCAAGCGTTTTGACGACGCGCGCAATCTGGGCGTGCTGGATTGCATCGAATGCGGCTCCTGCGCCTTTGTCTGCCCTTCCAAGATCCGACATGTTCATCACATCAAATTCGGCAAACTGGAAGTGACCAAACTGCTGAAATCGAAAGCGGCTTAACTATCGTCCAATGAGATATTGAGATAAGGATTACCCCGTATGGAAAAGAAATGGTTCGTAACTGCTTCTCCTCATATTGCCGATCAAGAATCCGTTCCCAAAATCATGTATGGTGTGGTCATCTCCCTGATCCCGGCCACTTTGGGCGCAGTCTATTTCTTTGGGCCTCGTGCTGCCTGGGTCATTCTCCTGGCCATTTTCGGCGCACTGGCAACCGAGGCGATCATTGAAAAGTTGATGAAGAAGCCGATCACCATCAAAGATGGTAGCGCCGTGGTCACTGGCATCTTGCTGGCCATGAATGTGCCCGCAGAAGTACCCTGGTGGATACCGATAATCGGCTCCGCCTTTGCCATCGCCATTGGCAAGATTCCGTTCGGTGGCCTGGGCTACAATCCCTTGAATCCCGCCCTCCTGGGGCGAGCCTTTCTCCTGGCCTCCTGGCCAACACACATGACCATCTTTCAGACACAACCATTGAAATGGCTGACCAACCATCCGGGTCTGGCCGAGTTTTTATCGAAATTAGCGCTGTACCATCCAGATCCCGAGGCCAAATTCAGCCTATCCGGCATCGACGTGTTCACCAGCGCCACGCCGCTGAATGTATTCAAACAACAAAAAGATATTATCCTGCGGCTGGCCGACGATCCGACCATGACCGAAAAGGTGAACACCGCCCATGAAGCCATCAAACAATTGTCTGATTCGTACGGCAATCTATTCTGGGGCAACATTGGCGGCTGCATCGGTGAAACATCTGTATTTCTGCTATTGATCGGCGCGGTCTACTTGATCTACAAACGCTACATTCGACTCAGAATCCCGTTGAGCTACATTGGTACGGTGGCGGTATTGTCATGGATATTTGGCGGGGTCGATGGCCTGTTGACCGGCGATCCGCTGTTTCACGTCCTGGCCGGCGGCTTAATGCTGGGCGCTTTTTATATGGCCACTGATATGGTTACCTCCCCTATCACCTCGGCGGGAGGCTACATCTTTGGAATTGGCTGCGGTATTATTACGGTCCTCATTCGGCTGATCGGCGGCTATCCCGAAGGAGTTTCATACTCCATTCTGCTAATGAATTTGACCGTGCCGTTAATCGATCGCTATACCAAACCGAAAACATTTGGAAAGGTAGATAAGAAATGAAGGATATTGTGAAACTGGGTTTGATCTTGTTGCTGGTGACAGCGTTAGCGGGTGCGGCGCTATCGCTGGTCAATAATATCACCAAACCACGAATCGAAGAACAGAAACGGCTGGCTACTGCGTTGGCACTCACCACGGCCTTGCCGGCAGCAGCCAATGGCCTCATCGAGCCGGATTCGACCTCCCAGAGCTTTCAGTTCTACCGTGGCTATCGCGACAGCTCACGGCAACAATTGGTAGGCTATGCTTTTTTGGCCAAAGAAAACGGTTATTCCAGTGAGATCGAAACCATGGTTGGCGTAGATACCACCGGCAAAATTGTCGGCATCAAAATTTTGCGCCAACTGGAAACTCCAGGCCTGGGGACCAAGATCGAGGAAGTCAGCCACGGCCAGGCTACGCCCTATTTCCAGCAACAATTCATCGACAAAGTAGCGCAGCAACTGGCTGTGGACAAAGACGGAGGCGAGATCAAAAGCATCACCGGCGCCACCATTTCCTCTCGCGCCGTCACCAACTCCGTCAAAAAGGGAATGCAACAACTGGCACAAGTCATTGGGGGATTCAAACAGTAGCTTGATAGTGACGATACGTCTGATGGCTGAATTCCCTGGTTCGCGGGACGTAAGGCATCAGCTTTTTGAACCGAGGAACGACGTATTTCCAGATTCACTTGAAAGCCTAACCGCCAAACTCCGAAATTTGATGACTCAATAAATTCGATAGGATAGCACTATGGCAGCATCACAAGAATTCTTGAAGGGATTGTATAAAGAGAATCCGATTTTTCGAGTACTATTGGGATTATGTCCAGCGTTGGCCACATCCAACTCCCTCCAGAATGCTGTTGGGATGGGCGCGGCGGCCACGTTTGTCTTGTTTTGTTCCAATTCGATTATTTCGATGATCCGAAAAGGCGTGCCCAATAAGATCCGAATTCCCATCTATATTGTGGTCATCGCCACCTTTGTTACGCTCACGGATCTGGTCATGCAGGCGTTTGCTCCTGCGCTCAGTAAGTCGCTGGGAGTATTTGTGCCCCTCATCGTTGTCAATTGTATCATCCTGGGACGTGCCGAAGCCTTTGCGGGCAAAAACTCGGTATTTTTATCCATGCTCGATGGCCTCGGCATGGGAATTGGCTTTACCTTCGCACTAAGCCTGGTAGCCATTGTTCGAGAATTGCTCGGTACCGGCAAACTCTGGGGCGTGCCCCTGGTTGGAAGTAGCTTCGAGCCGATGTTAATTCTGATCCTGCCCCCCGGGGCCTTCATTACCCTGGGATTGTTCATTGGCTTTTTCAACTGGTTGGAAACAAAGCGAGCCCAATAGCTGGCTTTTCCTATTCGGAGGACATTTGCAATGGAATTGAAAGAACTGTTCATCATCATCATCACCGCGGTTTTTATTAACAACTTTGTCTTTGCCAGGTTTTTGGGCACCTGTCCTTACCTTGGCGTTTCCAAGAAATTGGATTCAGCCGTGGGCATGGGGATGGCCGTCATCTTCGTGCTGGTGATGGCTTCGGCGGTGACCTGGATCGTTAATAATGTCTTATTGCAACCAAGCACATCAATTTTTAAGTACCTGTTTGCCTCGCAAACAGCGCCAGACCTCACATTTTTGCGCACCATTGTGTTTATCCTCGTGATTGCCTCCCTGGTGCAATTCGTGGAAATGGTGATACAAAAATTCAGCCCGGCATTGTACAAGGCACTGGGCATCTATCTGCCGCTCATTACCACTAACTGTATCATTCTGGCCGTGGCCATTTTGAACGTCAGTCCGGACCCGCAATACAATTTCAACTTCATCGAAAGCATTACCCATGGCTTTGCCGCAGGGGTTGGTTTTACTCTGGCCCTCGTTCTGATGGCTGGCATTCGGGAACGATTGGAATTGGCACCGATTCCCAAGCCACTTAAGGGTGTGCCCATTGCTTTTATTATGGCCGGACTCATGGCGATTGCATTTTTGGGATTTTCAGGCTTGAAACTTCAATAATTGCCCGGCAAGCGCTGCCAGACCGACACGAGTCGCGACTGCTCAGGCTCTGATTCCAGGTTCTGATCGTTCGGAACACGCCCCTGATTCGCAATTATTTCTTGGCGGCGTTCTCAGCAGCAGTGGAAGAAAATGGGGGAATTGATCAATTCCTGCTCGATCGCTTTGCAGCCGTTGACCGGAGAGCCCGCGATTCGCTGATTGGCTGGCAATGTTCAAACCAGCGACGGTTTAAATTTTTACCTGAAATTCTAATATCACGTTTTCAGATTAACTCTGACAGCCCCTAAGTCTCCCCGCCAACAGTCGGGAGGACTTTCGAGAATTTCGCTCCGCCAGTTGGCGCAGTGGCCGGGGAGGATGTTAGTTAGCTTAATAATTTAGAATTAATGTTGCTTAATGCAATTTGACCAAGTAGTACTGAAATGATTCTCAATAATTTGCCCGCGAAACAAACGAAAAAAAACGCTGAACGCACTTTTTATTTTTTACCTTTCGTGTCATTTCGTGTATTTCGTAGGTAAAGAGTGATCATTTTCCATCCGCATGGTTCACTTTAGCAATTCAGGTATAACCAAGGATCATGCGCTCAAGCTCGCTCCATTGGTTAAGCCAATCATCGGCACCGGTTATGCGTCCGCTGGCTGACCCGAATCCTGGTCTGCTTCAACCCAGCATTTCGTCAAGCATTGCCATCCGGGGATCCTCAATGACCCGGTTCAGCGATCAAAAATCGAGAAAGGCATTTGTGATGAAACAGATCATCACCAAAAAGTCGTTCCAACTCGTCATGGCGTTGATGACAGTTCCGTTATTCCTTGGTTCATTGGCAATCGCCCAGGGTTCCAGCGAGGAAACGATCGAAGGCAAGGTCTGGGCCTATCTGAAAAATTATAGTCCGAACAGCTTTCGTCTGCTCAAAAACTATTATGATGCCCCTCTGCAATATCGCTTTGGAACCGTCACGATCACGCTGGGGCCGAAGACCTCATTTTTAGCCTACATCGATGGCGATTCCGATCGCGACATCGTCGCCTCGCTCAATACGCTGGTTCACGAAATGTGTCATGCCTATACCAGTTCGGTGACTTATTCATATTTGCAGCAACAGCCAGATATCCAGGTAAGCTTTGGGGATGAATATTCGCTGTTTTATGTTGATAGTTCGCGATCAATTCTGGTGCCCCACACTCCGGTCTTTCCCACGCGCGAAATTCACCCGATCGTGCCCGAACAATTTCAGACCATGCGCTATGAAACCTATATTTATCCTTCCAGCGAAATTGGTTCGCAGGTGCATGGCATCTATGGTTTGTTGGACGAATGGTATGCCTATTATCATGGCACCAGAACCGTTATCGATCTATTTGAATATTACGCTGCTGCCGCCCAAAACCAGCCTAACCGCTGGCTGGATTTTTTCGCGGCTGTCAACGGCACATATTACGCACATCTGGAATTCAAATTTTATTCGCTTAAGTACCTGCTCTATGCGCAGGAGCATCACCCCGACATCTATCGGGAGATCCTGGCAAATAATAATTTCATTGACGCGTTCCATGCCATTGATGCCAGCTTTGCTGCGCTGAATCAAAAATATTTCCAGATGAAGCAACAAATATTCCAGCAGCTTGCAGAACAGGGAATTCAAGGTCGGACCGATGACAAATATGATTATATCGGTTTGCGTGGCTGTGGCAATTTTTTAGAAACTTATCAGCTCCTTGATAATGAATTGAATCAATCAACCTACCAATCCATTTTAAAGTTTATCCAATCAGCACAAGATCATGAGAATTAAATCAGCCGATAGCACCGGGAGGGTCTCCCAGAGAACCTTGGAACAGATGCTAACGCCGCAGGAGCGATTGGTGCTGACTGCACTACAAAACCCCGGCGACATTCAGCGCTTTCTGGATAGCATACCGTACAGCGCCGACCCCTTCTATCGTTGTCCTTTGCGTGTGCTGCGGGAGCGCACCGCCCATTGTTTCGACGGCGCGGTCTTTGCCGCGGCCGCGCTGCAACGGCTCGGATTCCCACCCCTCATTCTGGAATTGCTTCCCGATGCGCGCGATGACGACCATTTGATTGCACCCTTTAAAATTGACGGCCGCTGGGGTGCCCTGGCCCAATCGAATTTCGTGGGTCTGCGCTTTCGTGAGCCGGTCTATCGACATCTGCGGGAGTTGGTCATGTCCTATTTCGAGCATTATTACAATGTCGCCCGCGAAAAAACCCTGCGCGGCTACGCTCTGCCGCTAAATTTGAATACCATGGATCGCTACTATTGGCTAACCGATGATGCCGCCATGGATCGCATTGCGGCACGATTGGATTCCCAACGGAAAATTCCTCTGATCTCGGCTGAGATGAGTGCCCGATTAACGTTGGTGGACGAGCGTTCCTATCAGGCCGGCTTATTGGGCGCCAACGAAGCCGGGCTTTTTCAACCGGACTGAAATTTTAACTATTCGCGCATCGAAAGAAGCAATCAATGGGCTTTTGAGGTCAGGGGGATTTTTGAAACCAGAGCTTTGTTTACCATAAATCCTGAGCTGCGCAACGCACATCGGCATTTTGGGGAAAACAGATTTCAAAACAACGCCATCGAACCCGGCATCATCACCGCAGGATCGAGCAGCGAAAATCCACCGAGCAGGCGTTTGACAAATCGAGTTTGAACTACTTGCTGGGATGAAGCGTATAAACATCTCAAGAAAAAATAATGTTAATCACTGGGCTTAATTTGAATTAAAATTGGCATGGCAAACACACCAGACACAAAACCTTCAGCCGACACCAACGATGCTGAGACAAATGAAAAAGTAATGCCCTTCCTGGATCATCTGGAAGAACTCCGAAAACGACTATTGAAATCGATCATCGCCGTCACCTTGACCAGCCTGGGCTGCTATTTTTATGCCCAAAAAATAATGAACTTTTTGCTGCGGCCATATCCGCATGAGAAAAAGCTCATTTTCCTGGCGCCGACCGAAAGCTTCATGATCCATCTCAAGGTGGCGATTTTTGCCGGCATCTTGATCAGTTTGCCCATCATTTTTTATCAGCTCTGGAAATTTGTCGCGCCCGGTCTGTATAAAAAGGAGCGAAGATATGCGCTCTGGATCGTGGTATTCTCAACGTTTTTTTTCCTGACTGGTGCGGTCTTTTGCTACTACCTGGTAATCCCCTACGGACTCAACTTTTTATTAACCTTTGGTACGGATCGGATCGAAGCCAACATCCAGATCAAAGAATATATCAAATTTGTGACGTTGCTGATTTTTGCGTTTGGCATCATGTTCGAGTTGCCACTGCTGTCCTTATTCCTGACCAAGCTGGGCTTGTTGACGCCCCAATTTCTGCGATCCAAACGCCGCTACAGCATTGTTGGCATTTTTATTCTGGCGGCCGTGATTACGCCAACCACCGATATCGTCACCCAAACCATGCTGGCCGGGCCACTGATCATTTTATACGAAATTAGTATCTGGGTCTGCAAGTTTGCCCTACCCAAATCCAGATCGAAAGAGGCCAAAAATGCTGCCTGATGCCTATTATCATTTGACCGAAACAGAAGTTCGCCAGCGAATCCTGGAGATCAAGGCGCGGCTGGGACAGCGACTGGTGATTCTGGGCCATCATTATCAGCGCGATCAGGTCATCGAGCTGGCTGATTTCCGCGGAGATTCCTACGGGCTTTGCAAGCAAGCCGCTAACCAGCGCGAGGCCGAATTCATTGTCTTCTGCGGTGTCCATTTTATGGCCGAAGCCGCAGATATCATCACCCATCCCCATCAAATAGTGCAATTGCCCGATCTGATGGCTGGCTGCCCGCTGGCCGCCTATGCCACCCTCGCCGATGTGGCCCAGGCCTGGAGTGAAATTCGCTCGGTTATTGGTGCCACAACCATCACGCCGATCACTTATATCAATTCATCAGCAGAGATCAAAGCTTTTTGCGGACAACATGGCGGCACGGTCTGTACCTCTTCCAACGCGCATGCGGCTTTCCAATGGGCTTTCCAGCATTCGGAGAAACTATTTTTCCTTCCCGATCAGCATCTGGGGACCAATACTGCCAATAAACTAGGAATTCCGGCCAGCGAACGAATCATCTGGGATGCAACACAGCCATTGGGCGGGAATTCGCCAGCAGAAATTCAGCACAGCCGGGTGATTCTCTGGCAGGGTCAGTGTAATGTTCATACCTGGTTCCGATTGGAGCACCTACGACAGGTCCGAAGCTCCAATCCCGGTGTCAGAATCATCGTCCATCCGGAATGCACCGAGGAGGTCGTCAACGCGGCGGATGCGAATGGCTCTACTACGTTTATTATCAACTATGTTCAGGAGGCCCCACGCGATAGCATCATCGCCGTCGGAACCGAGCTAAATCTGGTCAACCGCTTGGCCCGAGAGAATCCCGATAAAAAGGTGTTTCCCCTGGCTCGCTCGCTCTGCCCCAACATGTATCGCATCAATCTGCACAATTTATGCTGGATCCTGGAAAATTTGGGCACGGTGAATGTCATCAAGGTTGCCGATTCGATCAAGTCCGATGCCCTGCTGGCTTTGAATCAGATGCTTAATTTGTCATAATTTTGCTAAAATAATAAGGAAAGCGCTGCCGTGTTTGCAAATTCGATGCCTCCTCAATCGCAGGCAATACCGCTGGTCGATCTCCACATCCATTCGAATCAGTCAGATGGCTGCTTCAACGCGCGCGAAATTATCGACATTGCGGTTCAGCGGCGGCTTAAAGCCATCAGTATCACCGATCATGATCACATCCAGGGATTGGGCGCGGCGGCAAACTATGCTCAGCAACAGGGCCTCGAGTTTATCACCGGTGTGGAAATTTCGGCTCGCGCCCCTTCGTTCGATCTGCATCTGCTGGGATACTATTTCGATTATCGCAACCCGCAGTTGAATGACTATCTCCGCCAGTTTCAAAACGAGCGGGTGAACCGTGCTCGCAAAATCATTGAACTCCTAAAAAAACATGGTATCAAATTATCCTTCGACCTGATTCAAAAAAAAGCTGGTGGGGCGATCGGTCGACCGCACATCGCCGATGCCATGCTGGAAGAGGGATATATCCACTCCTATCAAGAAGCATTCGACCGCTATATAGGTGACGGGGGTCCCTGCTGCGTTCCCAAATATAAAATATCGCCGGGCGAAGCTGCCGCGCTGATCAACCAGGCCGGTGGCGTTTGCGTCATCGCCCACCCTGGCACCGATGTGTCCGATAGTGGCCTGTTGGATTTGATCAAAGCCGGCATCGAAGGCGTTGAAACCATTCATCCGCGGCATACGCCGGCACAGGTGAACCACTATCGTGAGATTGTTCAGAGATATGGGCTATTGGAAACAGGTGGCTCGGATTGCCATGGGGATCGCAAAACCCAGGTGTTGATCGGGCACTTCAAGGTACCCTACACAGTGGTGGAAAAAATGAAGGAAAGAATTATGGGAAGATCTTCTTTCAATTTTAAATAGCTACCTCCAGTTCGAAACAGCTTTCGTTGCTAATATTTTTGCTAAATTGCCTGCCCCCCTGGTCTAAACCTGGAAGCGAAACATAATCAAATCGCCATCTTCGACAACGTAATCTTTGCCGTGAATGGCAATTAGGCCACGTTCCTTTAGCGCGGCCTCGGAACCATGCTCGATCAGATGGGCATATTTGATTACTTCAGCTTTGATAAATCCCTTCTCAAAATCGGAATGAATTTTGCCAGCGGCCTGTTGCACCAGCGTCCCCCGCGGAATGGTCCAGGCGTGAGCTTCATTCTTATTAGCAGTGAAAAAGGTGATGAGATTCAATACTTGATAACCCGCTCGGACAATCTGATTCAAACTCAATTCATCCAATCCCCATTCCCGTAGAAATTCCTGCTGGCTTGCGGCATCGAGCTGGGAAATTTCCTCCTGGATTTTGCCATAAACGATCACGCAGGGTTCATTGGTTTGCCGGGCATACTCCTGAAGCTGGCGGGCATAGGCGTTATCATGGAAGTTTTCTTCACCAACATTGGCAATAAAGATCGCTGGCTTCAGCGTCAGCAGATTGAGCTCCGCAATGGCCTGGCGGGCTGCTGCGGATAGGTTCATCTGTTTCAACGGGATGCCCCGGGAGAGCTGTTGTTGAATTTCCCATACGACCTGGCGTTGCTCCCTTAATTTTTGATCACCGGATTTGAGGGCAGTATTGAGCCTGGCCAGCCGACGGTCTACAATTTCCAGATCTTTCAGTATCAATTCCGTCATCACCACTTCGACATCGGCAATGGGATCGAGCTGGGGTCGTACGTGCGCCACATTCTCATCTTCGAAACAGCGCACCACATGGGCAATGGCATCCACTCCCTGGATGTGATTTAGAAATTGATTGCCAAGCCCCTCCCCTTTGCTGGCACCCGACACCAGGCCGGCAATGTCGACAAATTCCAGCGTGGTGGGAGTAATTTTAGCCGAGCCGACCAGTCTGCCGATCGTCTCCAGTCGCTCGTCTTTCAAGGGGACAATGCCGACATTGGGCTCGATGGTACAAAACGGATAATTGGAAGCCGGCACCCGCAGCGCAGTGAGCGCATTAAAGATGGTTGATTTCCCTACGTTAGGAAGGCCGACCAGGCCACATGTGAAGCCCATAGCTTTACCTCGGTTTTCCAATAGAGCAATGGATCGAGCCAGCGCATGAATCGCGTCGATCGATCGTTCGCATATTGCAACCATTCGTTCGGCCTAAAATAAGATAATCCGACTGAAAAGTCAAGGGATTTTTACCAATGGCCTATCCGGAGCAATGGCGGCGACCGCCATACCCAAAAACATCACCCGGGATTTGCCAACCCGCCAAATATTATTTCTTCTCTGCGCACAAACCATTTGCAATTTTAAATTAATTTTAGTAATTTATTCCTGGCAAAAATCACGACTACACAATCAAACGATGGCCAACATGAGAATCTATTTTTTTTCGGATGCCGGCTGGGAACAACGGTTGCAAACCAAGGCGAACCAACTAATCGAGCTGTTCCACCTGCTTGCTGCCGACACGCCAACATCAGATTTGGTGCTTGCCGTTTACTTTCTCCGTCATAGCACCTGGAACGGCGGTATTGCTCTGGCGCGCGACTGGCTGACGCCCGCAAAATTTGTCAGCCAACGCGGACGTTGGAACTTTACCCGGTGTTTTAAACTGCCCAGTGATTTAGCACCCCAATTCAAACTGATTCGGCTGCAATTCGGCCTCAAAAACAGCAACTATCCAATGTGCCAGACCGATACTTATGGCTGGTGGTTGCGCTATCAATCATTCAGCGACCATATCGCGTTTCTGTTTGCCCATGAACTACACCATTTTCGGCGATTTCATCTCGGCTGGCATCCGCGCGAGGGAGAACAATCCGCCAATCAATGGGCTCGGGAACAGGTGCAACGGCTTGGGTTTCAAGTCACCGCCGAGCGACTGCCAGCCGCCAAGCGCAAGCAGCGGCTGCTGCATTCGTTAGTAACCCGATTGCGGCCCGATCCCTTTGCTAATTTTCGTCACCTGGAAGTGGGTGCGGTGGTATTGATCAGTCATGATCCACGCGGGCGCTATCAAGGCGAACTGGTCGCGATCAAACGTCCCATCCGCCGCAACGCACGCCGCGCGGTTGTCGAAACCGGTGATGGCAAACAATGGCGCTGGCCATTGGAATGGCTCAAGGCGATCAGTTGAATCAAATCCAGGAAACCCGAGTTTACGCTGGCCAGCAGCCACCATCCTGGGTACTGAAAATAAAATCGCAAACCACGGAGCAAGAAATGAAAGCAAACTCGATTGAAGATGCCCTGAACCTATTCGATCCCCATCATCCCCTATTCGAAGAGGACGATCTGAAAGCCTATTATGTTTCTCGCGCCGACAGCCCGATCGAAGAAATGAAAACCGTGCTCAAGACCGCCACCGATTTTCCGAAGCTGCTGTTTTCCGGGCCGCCGGGCTGCGGCAAAAGCACTGAATTGGGACAACTAAAGGAGGCCTTGAAAAAAGAGTTCCATGTCATCCTCTTTTCCATTCGGGAAATTTCCAATTCGCCAGAGGTCAGTCTGGATGGAATGCTGTATCACATCCTGAGCAAGATTGCCGACAAGGCCAAAGAGGAGAAATTGCCGATCTATCAGGAGAAGATCGATCGATTCTTGCGTCGCGGACTTGGCTGGGAGACCGCCATCGAAAGCTCCGCTACCCGCAAGGGATTGAAAGAGTTAGAGGCCGATTTTAAGGCGGTGTCGGCGGCTAAGGATGGCGGTGATATCGATTATGTTGAAAAATACGTCTTCAAAACCGTATCCAAGCCGGGTTTGGATTCGATTCTGGATCTGATCAATGCCACCGTCTGGGACCTTGAAGAAAAGACAAAGAAAGATGTTTTGGTGCTGGTAACTGATATCGATAAGGTAAATCCCAGCCAGGTTCTCGATCTGTTCACGAAATCTATCCTGTACCTCACCAAGCTCAACTGTTTTGCCGTCTATACCTTTCCCATCGAATTAAAATACCGCAATGATTTCATTGATCTTTATCGGCAATTTACCGGCATTTATTTCCTGCCGAATTTCATGCTTTATGACCGTCATGGTGTGGCCAATTCCAACAGTCATAAACAACTGCGTGAAATCGTCGAACGCCGCATCAGCCCCAAATTGATTTATGACGATGCCGTCGATATGATTGTCGAGCTGAGTGGTGGCGTGGTTTTCGAACTGATCCATCTGGTGCGCCAGTGCTGTATCGTTTCGTTGATGGAGAAAATAAAATTTATTGACGATGAAGTGGTCAAACTCGCCGAAGAGCGCATTCGTAGGATGTATCGCATGGTTTACAGCCAGGATGATCGAAAGCTCTTGTTTGAAATTCATCGGGACAAAAAGTTCATTAAAAACGATAGCTTTTTGAAGCTATTTCGGCAGTTCAGTTTCAGTGAATATGGCTTGGGGGAGGACGTCTGGTACGATGTCAATCCTATTCTCCGTCCGTTCATCCAACATCTTGTGATCGAACCAACCAACACTTTGCAAGGAGGACCTGGTGAATAAAATTTCGCTCGACCAAATGGCCGCGTTGATCCATGATTACTTTACGCCGTTAGATATTTTCCACGTGGATGAGATGCTGGTGCGGCTGGTAAAAATCAAGGGCAAGTATCATTGGCACAAACACAGTGGACAGGATGAGCTGTTCCTGGTGCTAAAAGGCAAATTGAAACTCAATTTCAAGGATAGTCAGCTCCTGCTGGAGCCGGGCGAGGGCTTTGTGGTAAAAAGTGGCACGATGCATCAATCCGAAGCGGATGAGGAAACCCTGGTCTTGCTGGTGGAAAATGCCAATATCGTGACCAAGGGCGATTAGCAGGGCTGTCGAAAAGAGAATATTATCCTCTGATCGATCTTTTCGCCTTTTGCTGCCGACGAGGTTGCGAATATTATTTTTAACCAGAGGCGACACGACCGGTGACCGTTGTTTCCGACGGCTATGGCGGCAGATTCTGGCTTTGAGCTGCCCGCAAAACGTCCGGGCTGACGCTATATTCTATATTAGCTAATCAAATCAGCTTTCAACTAAAATCAATCAAAGGATTGTTATGAAAAATGACGAGGGGATGTTTTTTGCAACCCGGGCCATTCATGGCGGCCTGGATGAGACAATTAATATGTTTGGCGAAGTATCGGTACCGATTTTTCAAAGTTCCACTTTTGCCTTTGCCAGCGCCGACGATGGTGCCGATCGATTTTCAGGTAAGAAAAAAGGCTATATCTACACCCGCATGGGCAATCCGACGGTCAAAGCATTGGAAGATTGCATAGCCGCGCTGGAGGGTGGTTATGCTGGCCTGGCCACGGCTTCGGGCATGGCTGCAGTTACAACTATTTACATGACCTTTCTTGGCCGGGATACCCATGTCATCACCTCCGATGCGATCTATGGCCCGTCACGGGTCGTGTTGGAACGGGATTTTTCCCGCTTTGGCGTCAAATGCAGTTTTGTCAATACCTCCTCCCTCCCTAACATCGAACAGGCTATCAAAGCAAATACCAAATTGCTCCTGGTGGAAACACCAACCAATCCCACCCTTCAGATAACAGATCTTCGCGCCTGTGCCGAACTGGCGCACGCCCATCATCTGATCTTGGCGGTTGATAATACATTTTGCAGCCCCTACCTGCAGCGACCACTGGAACTGGGCGCTGATATTGTGCTGCACAGCTTGACGAAATTCATCAACGGCCATTCCGATATTGTTGGCGGAATCATCATTCCCAAAGACGAGGGGCTGTTCCGACAAATTCAACGAGTGTTGTATTACATGGGCGGGACGATGGATCCGCATCAAGCCTGGCTGGCACTAAGGGGTGTGCGTACTCTGGCGCTGCGTGTGGAGAAAAGCCAGGAAAATGCTCTAAAAATCGCTCGCTTTCTGGAAAGCCATCCCAAAGTCGAATGGGTCAGCTATCCCGGCCTGGTGCATCATCCGCAGCATGAATTGGCCAAACAGCAGATGGCTGGTTTTGGCTCGATGCTATCGTTTGGGGTGACCGGCGGTCTGGTGGGGGGCAAGATTTTGATGGACAATGTCCGGCTCATCACATTGGCTGTTTCCCTCGGTGGTATCGAATCGCTCATTCAGCATCCCGCTTCGATGACCCACGCTGCCATGTCCGCCGAAGAACGGCAAAAGGCCCATATCACCGACGAGCTGGTCCGATTGTCAGTGGGCTGCGAAGATTATCGTGATCTAATCAAAGACCTGGATCAAGCACTCAATAAAATATAGTCTTCCGACCTGCCACCCGGGCTGCGACTACGTGCTATTGCCTCTCGGAACGCTGGTTCGATTGCTCTTCGGCGATCAATCGCGCCAACACCTTCCGATGGGCCGAGAAGGCAATGCCTCTGGGCAAAGCTTCCAGCGGAAAATAGCGAACCTCCGAGGCATCGTCGCCCGGGCGCAGTTCTCCATTGACAATTTCCGCCCGATAAACGATGAGCACCACGTGGACACGCGGGTCATCGAAGCCGGACAGCACATCATATAGGCCGGTAATTTTGATATCCAGATTCGTCTCTTCCTTGGCCTCGCGGACGGCGGTTTCCTCAGTAGTTTCATTGTATTCCATAAATCCCGCCGGCAAGCTCCAGGCGCCCTGATGCGGCGGATACTTGCGCTTCACCAGAACCACCTGACGATCTTTCTGAAGGATAACTGCCACAGCAGGGGTAGGATTCATATAAAAAATAAACTGGCAGTTATCACAAGCCAGTCGATCGGTTACTTCGGTTTGAATGTATTTGACGTTCAGTTCATGACCGCAAACCGGACAGAAGCGATAATTTCGAGGATTGGGGTCATTGTTCATTGTCTATCTATTCTCCTTGATGAATTCGATGATGGCATCAACAATCGCCCGCACCACGCGCTTGCGATGCGCTTCGGAAACAATCAACAGTTCCTCCCAGGGATGCGTGATAAATCCCGGTTCCACCAACACCGCCATCATAGCAGTAGGCCGACACATCGCCAAGTTAGTGTTGAACAAGCCAAAATTTTTCAATCCCGTGTATTTCACCATCTTTTTCTGAATCAGTTTCGCCAGCGCCTGGCTATGAGGATGAAAGTAGTAAGTGCTAACCCCACGATTCTCGAAGGGATCCACGCCATCGGGCAGGGCATTAAAATGCAGGCTTATCAACATATCAGCTTCGATGAATTTGGCCAACTGCGCTCTGACCGCCAGCGTGGCACCATCTTTTTCGCCCCGCGTTAGCATTACGAAAGCGCCATTCGCTTCCAACGCTTTTTTCAATTCGTTGCAATACCGATAATTCCAATCTTTTTCGATAGTACCTTTCGGGCCGATGGCTCCCTCGTCCGGACTGTGCCCCGGATCGAGACAAATGTTCAAATTCCGCAGTGGTCGCCTCTCGTCCAATATCAGAGCCGGCGATTTTTTAATGTCCACATAAAGCGTATCGTCGGCATAATACGCATCATATCCCCAGAGCTGATTTTGATTCAAGCTAATTTTTAGTGACCGGCGGCCGCCTTCCACCGATTCCCAGCGAAGCTGTCGAATGGCTGGCAGATCAAGATCAATGGTCTCGGCAGAGGCTGCGCCCTTGATCCCATAAAAAACAACGCGCAAGGCCGGGGGTTTGAGTGACTGCTCCACCTGGAACGGAAGACATTGCTCCATGAAAATTTTCACCCGAACCCAGCGCTCCAGGTCGACGGCGGCCACCGCGACCATGCTGCTTTGGGATGGCGCTGTTCCCGCCGGCAGCAACCGAATATGTGCGTTGTTAATCCAGTATTGCTCCTCCCGGGACAAAGCGACACGAACGTATCCTCCACGCCGGCCATTGGTAACCATCTTCAGGCCCGGCGAGAGAAACACCTGGCTGCCCGAACGAGTATTCGCCCGGGGAAGAACGACCTCCTGGACGATTTCGCCCATGAGCGGTGGCGCGGCATTATCGATGATCAGTCGTCCGAAACTGATCGCTTCGATAGAATGACCTCGATCATCCGTCAGCCGAAATCGGATCCGGCGGCCGTTAGCCCAGTCCCAGGGCTTGATCACATAGACGCCGGTGTAAATACCATGGACGCCTTTCATCTGCCCCGAGATTCTCTCGCCAAACATCGGATCGCCCCAGTCGAAGGCCTTTTTCGGCGATAACTCAACCATGGGAACATCCTCGATCACCCCTGCAATGGAAAAGCTGGCGCGACACCCTGGCGTCCCTTTGAATGCGACCTTGAACAGATCCCCAGGGGAGGCGACCCAATCTTCCCGAGGAAAGACATAACTGGTATCGATCTCCAGCGGATCCTCTGGCGATGTTTTCAAATATGGAGGCACATAAATCTGGCGGATCAGAATTGCGCGCTCACTTTCCGTAAACGCCCGACAAACCACATAGAATCTGCCGACCGTTACTGGCACGTAGGCGAGGAATGCGCCATTGGGGTAAAGCTCGGCCGATTTGCCGTTGATGGTAATTTGGGCGTTGGGGGGATAGACATTGCCGAAAATAAACATCGAATCGGCAGCCACCACGGTGCTGTTTTCCTTCGGGTAAATGACTTCGATTCTGATTTGGGCGAGTAGTTGGGGACAAACTGCAATCCAAATAAAGCCTGCCAATAAAAGTTGAAAACCCCGCTGTCGCATCATTAGCTAAAGGCCCCTCTCAATCTGCACCACATGCTCATTCACCACCGCCGGCGGACAATGCCTTAGAAAGAATCTCACGCCCGCAATAAGGACGATCAGATCGTCCAGTTGCCCGACCACCGGCAATAGCCAATCGGGAATCAAATCTATCGGCGAAATCACGTAGGCCAGCGTGAGAATTAGCAGCAGCTTCAGATGCAACTGAACTCGGGCGTCCCCAAAAAGTCGATAAATGAGTTTGATGAATTTCGGCAGCACCACCAGCAAGCGAATGATGTCCAGTGGATTGCGGAACCCACCGCCGAAAAGGTTGTCTGACCTCGTAAGCATGGCTTTCATGAACTTTATAATAGTAAACAATTGATTACCCAGCAAACATTGCTCTTCAGCCGCTATCCATTCAAGCATCTAATTGGGCCTGCATCGGAAAATTGACACCGGCAGAGAAAAGGATGCGCGAGCCGAACCCGGATCTGACACTCTCGTCACGATACTTGCTGCGAACCGACTACCTGCACCAAAACCTGGCGGCTCAGCAGGTCAAATGAAAAGCCGCCATGACCTTGGTGGTACCTGACAGCCGGTTGTAGGTGGTATAGGCGATGCCGGTTTTCTCGGCAATCAATTGGATCTCGCGTGAGCGGAGAAACGATTTTGTTTCGAGCAATATCCGCATTAGGCCAAACCGACCCGTACCAACGATCAGCACCTGGGGTGCAAATTCCGCAATCGCCGGTTCGATGTCGGCCACGCACAACTCATGCCCGGCCCGCCGCCACCAGTCCGGACGCACTTGATGTTCGCAAATAATCAGGTCCGACTGATAGCTGCGGCCATCGATGACCATCCGGCCAAATTGATAGCTATCGATCATTTGCGTACCACCTGAAACGAAATCTGATTTTTGGATTTGAAATCTTCGCCGTACTTGCGCGCCTGATCTTCTGTTTCGAAATCGCCCAGCCAGACGACGTACAGCAAACGATCACCAACATATTTGGTCGCCACAGTGACGGGATAGCCGAGGCGGGAATACAGGTCCTTCTGCTTCTGGGCATTGTCGCGCTCACCAAATGCGCCAATTTGCACCGCATAACGCCCCTGCACCTGAGTGGCTTCGATCAATTGATCATAGACATTTTCAGTCTCTTTTCCAGAACCACTTTCTGGTGACGTTTTCATTTGTTTCAGTTCCTGCTGGGCGAAAACTTTGAAGGGCGATTCGGGATATTTTTCGATCAGCTCTTTCAGCTCTTTTTCCGCCGAATTATGATAATTCATGGCGATGAGACAGCAAGCCGCCAGATATTTGGCCTCGGCGATACTTTTCGAAGCAGGAAATTGGTCTACCAGATTGTCGAGATACTGTCGCGCAGTGACATAGGAGCCGACCGCATAATAGTATTGGGCAATTTTGAGCAGCGCTCGATCGGAATATTTGGATTGGGGATATTTTCGGATAAACTGTTCATACAAATGCACAGCTCGTTCGCCATCCGGCTCGATATAGGCTTCGATAAACAGCGTAATCGGGCTATCGGGGTATTTGCGACTGATCTTTTCAAAATAGCTATTGAGCTTAGCCAGGCCATTGCTTTCGATCCATTGCAACAGATTCTCTTCCAGCTCCTGCGCCCCAACCGGGCTGGAGCTACTCCCCAGCAACAGCAACAGCAACAGGAAATAAAATAGCATTCTTTTCATGGCAAACTAATTTACGTAAATGCTTTTCAGGCTTTCACAAAACTCAGAAGCAATTAAAAATAAGTAAGTTACAAGACCA
>CAZYNP010000022.1:9133-84873 GCA_964647995.1 uncultured Cytophagia bacterium | reverse complement strand
TTCTCAGCCCAACTGATAGATGAAACCAACGGATTTTTTTAAAATCTCAAACTTCAAATTCCAAATCCCAAATAAATTCCAATTCTCAAAGCCTAAATTTCAAACAAAACCACGGCTGAGGATAATCCAGCTTTTGGTCATTGTAATTTTGCATTTGAAATTTATCATGCCAGTGGGCGGACAGGTTTGGAATTTGTCTTTTTGGTATTTGAAATTTATTTGTTATTTGCCTTTTGTTTTTTGGAATTTCTTTATCCGTTGGGTTGTTTCTATCCGTTGGAGAAAAAAATTAAGATCAAAAATAAATCGAAAGCCATCCCGCATGAACCAATTGCATCCCATCGATAGCTCCATCATCTTCGCTTATTTTGTTTTCATCCTCATTCTGGGCCTCAAGCGCTGGCGCCAGGATCGGCTGAGCGACGCAAAGGATTTTCTGCTGGCCAGTCGCAAACTCACCCTTCCCGCTTTCGTTGCCTCGCTGGTCTCCACCTGGTACGGTGGGATTCTGGGCGTTGGCGAATTTTCTTTCCGCTATGGATTGTCCAACTGGCTGGTGCTTGGTGTGCCCTACTACTTTGCTGCGGCGCTGTTCGGGATTTTTCTCGCTCGCAAAGCCCGTTCGTTGAATCTGTACACCATCCCCCATCAATTGGAACGCGCGTATGGCAAGCCCGCCTCGTTGCTTGGCGCATTTTTCGTCTTTGTGATGACCGTCCCTGCGGCGTACGTGCTGGAGCTGGCCGTGCTCTTGAAATTTTTCTTCGGCTGGACCCTGTGGCGGGGTTTGATCATCGGCACCATCCTCTCCACCAGCTTCGTATTGATCGGCGGCTTCCGCTCCGTGGTGCGCACCAACCTGGCCCAGTTCCTCCTGATGTTCGGCAGCTTTGTCTTTCTTCTGACGGTGGCGTTTTTCCATTATGGCGGGTTCAACTATTTGCAGACTCATCTGCCCGCCGGCCATTTGAACTGGCATGGCGATCATGGTGCGACCTATATCATCGTCTGGTTTTTTATTGCGCTGGAAACGCTCATCGAGCCCAGCTTCTATCAGCGCTGTTTTGCGGCCAAAACCCAGCGCACTGCCCAGTTCGGCATCTTCGTTTCCATCCTGTTCTGGATCTTCTTCGATTTTCTCATCACTTTCACCGGCCTGTACGCCCGAGCCACGTTGCCCGATCTTCAGGATCCCATGAGCTCCTATCTGGCATTGTCCCAGCAATTGCTGCCCCCCATTGCCCTGGGCTTCTTTTTCATCGGCATGCTGGCCACAGTGATGTCCACCATCGACAGCTACACCTTTCTGGCCGCCATCACCTTCGGTCGGGATTTCCTCTGGCGCATCAAAGCGAATGCCTCATCGCAGCAGATTAACCGTTACACCCGCATCGGGCTGGTGCTGAGCGGTGCATTAGCCATCGCCATTGCGGCTTACGCTGGCTCCATCATCCGCATCTGGAAGGATGTGGGTTCGATCGGCACGCCTGCGCTGTTGGTGCCAGTGATTTCCAGCCTGTTCCCCCGACTTCGGATGCAAAGACAGCTTGCGCTGGTATCCATGGCTGGAAGTGCGATTTTATCGGCGATCTGGCTGTTTTCAGCTCGATTCGCATCGGGACATTTTTTCTTTGGTATCGAGCCAATCTATCCAGGATTGATTTTTTCAGGATTCATGTGGGGGATCAGCCAGCTTAAAAAGTCCCAACAGCGCTTTTGAATTTAGCCCTCCAGGTGAATTTACAAATCCTAAAAAACAAATTTCAAATAAATTTCAAATACAAAAATTCAATGACCGAAACTAACAGTTTTGAATTTGGGAATTTGAGATTGAATTTTATTTGAAATTTGAAGATTGGAAACTGGGAATTTCGGTTTATCCCAAAGCCATCTCAATTCCTTTTTTTCATCCCAACTGATAGATGAAACCAACGGATAAAAAGACTTAACCTGAAATTCTAAAATGGAAATGATTATCAATAGTTGCCTCACAAAACACACGAAAAGTCATTGAAATCACTTTTTATTTTTAGAATTTCGTGTCATTCCGTCTGTTTCGAGGGCAAAAAGTAATCTTTTTCAATCCTCATGGTTCATTTTAGAAATTTAGGCTATGAGTAATTTCCTGAAAAAATATTTCCAATTGATCGATGAAACCAACAGATAAAAAATTCCAAATCCCAAAAAACAAATTCCAAATAATTCACAAACACAAATATTCAATGACCGAAACGGCAGGCTTTGAATTTGGGAATGTGGGAATTTGAGATTGAATTTTATTTGAAATTTGAAGATTGGGATTTGGGAATTTAAAGCTTTTCATGGCAAAAAATAGGAAAAATATATCGGAACTAACGCCACCGATTTTAAATAAAACCCAGGTAAGTCATCACTAAGATAGTTCGAGTTATGCAAATCATCCGATTCAGGGACGAAAAGCATGGGCATTGCTGGCGACATCATCATCATCGTGATCGCGGCCTTAATCGGCGGGATGTTGGCACGACTGGTCAAACAGCCGTTGATCATCGGTTACATTCTGGCAGGAGCCATCATTGGGCCGCATACCGGCCTCGTCACAGTTTCCAGTACGCCAGAAATTGAACGCCTGGCCGAGATCGGCGTGGCGCTGCTGCTGTTTGCTATTGGGCTGGAATTTTCGTTTCGCAAGCTGCAGCCGGTTCGGCAGATCGCCCTGTTGGGAACGCCACTTCAGATGATATTGACCATCGCGCTGGGCGTGGCAATCGGCAGGATGTTCGGCTTTGGTTGGCAAAAGTCCATCTGGCTCGGCGCGCTGATCTCCATCTCCAGCACCATGGTCGTGCTGAAAACGCTGATGAGCCAGGGCTGGATGGGCACGCTGTCCAGTCGGGTGATGATCGGTATGCTGATCATCCAGGATCTGGCCATTGTTCCGATGATGATCATTTTGCCGCAGCTCAATAATCCTGGCGCAGGGCTGCCATTGCTGGGCATCGCGGTAGTGAAAGCCGGGATTTTCATCGCCCTGATGGTCCTATTGGGGACCAGAATTCTGCCGTTTTTGCTGCGTCGAATCGCCCGCTGGAACTCGCGCGAGCTGTTTCTGTTGTTCATCACCGCGCTGGGGCTTGGAGTTGGTTATGGGACTTACCTGTTCGGCCTGTCATTTGCTTTTGGTGCGTTCGTGGCCGGCATGGTGCTGAGCGAATCCGATTACGGCCATCAGGCTTTGAGCGACATCATTCCGCTGCGGGATATTTTCGGCTTGCTGTTCTTTACCTCCGTAGGCATGCTGCTCGACCCGAAATTCCTGCTGGCGAATTTCAAAATGATCATCCTGCTAATCCTGGTGGTGATGATCGGCAAGGGACTGATTTTTGCCGGGATCAGTCGCCTGTTTGGCTATCGGAATATCGTCCCGTTAGCTGTTGGCCTGGGCTTGTTTCAAATCGGCGAATTCTCTTTCGTGCTGGAGCGGGTCGGCCTGACCAGTCAGGCCATCGATTTGAGCCTGTATTCTCTCATGCTCACGGCCACGGTGACCACAATGGTGCTTACGCCGTTCGTTTCGGGTCTGGCAGCCCCGTTGTATTCGCTGAAAAAAAGATACTTCAAACATGAGCCGCTGGATACCATAAACCTGCCGAAAACGGGTTTATCGGACCACGTGGTTATTGCTGGCGGCGGACGCGTGGGACATCATATCGCCAGAATCTTGCAGCGAATGCAGTTGTCGTTCGTCATCATCGAGCAGGATTTTCGTCGGGTGGAGCTATTGAAAGCAGAAGGGTTCCCCATCGTCTACGGCGATGCCAGCCAGGAGGTGGTGTTGCAAGCCGCCCAGATCCAGCGCGCCACGTTGTTGTTGCTTACTATACCGTCAGTGGTCGTTACACAGGCCATTACCGATCGCATCCGACAGCTCCATCCCAAATTGCACATCGTGGCCCGAGCGATCAATGAGGAACATACCGAAGAATTGCACCAGGCCGGAGTCTATGAAGTGGTTCAGCCCGAATTCGAAGCCAGCCTGGAATTCACCCGTCAGGCGCTGTTACATCTGAATATCTCCATCAAAGAAATCCAGCAGCTCACCGATGCCATCCGCAGGGAAATGTACGCCCCGCTCTACGAAAGCAATTATTCCTATCGCACCATTGCGCAACTGCAGAGCGCCTGCAACCTGATCGATTTGAACTGGGTGACCATCGCCGAAGGAAGTCCAGTTATCGGCCGATCGATTCGGGAACTGCAAATCCGAAAGCGAACTGGCGTCTCTGTGGTGGCGGTGCTACGGGATGGTTCGTTGTTGATGAATCCCGATCCTGATTTTCGGTTCGAAGTAGACGATCTGGTCGGCGTGGTCTCTGAGCCGCATCAATTAAGTGGATTATTGGAACTGACTGCTTCACCATCCCTTTGAGAAAGGGACTATTTGAATGTCGGTTAGCGCCGATTGATCGACGGGCCGCCCGAACCGATCATCCGAAAGCTGCTGCTTGCCGTGGTGTGCCAGATTGCATCTTAACCATCTTCCCAATCACCCCAGCTTTAGGCCACATTATTGCCCCCAGCGACAGCAGCGAACCGACGACCACACCCCCGAGGATATTCCCGGTCAATTGGGAATCCAAAACCGGGATCACTACCCGAGGTATTCCGCACTGCGCCCCGGTCCGACAAACTGCAATCGACACTGTTAGGATCATACTGAACATAATTTCCGGCCGCGCTTCCCACGACCTGATCCGGCGCCTGCCGAACATTTAACTTGCTCCGCCTCCATACTTTAACCGCTGCGCAGAAAACCGGCAGAATCATCGGTCCGGGCGACATGGAGGAAGATTTGTCTGATCTGCTCGCTTGTCAGGTGAGGAGTCATTTGCCGATTGGGGCAATCGCGCCCGCGTCCGGCAGAAAAGCCCGCTCATTCAAACAAACCCCATCTTCGACGACTCTGGCAGCTTGGGGCTGAATTGGAACACTTATTCGAGACTTGGAGTTTAATTAGCCAACAATTAAATAACAATCATTAGTCATGGAGGTTGTCATGCGAGCAAAAAATATTGTGGGGCTATTGGCGATTGTTATCGCTATTTTTTTCATCGCCAGCCTGGCATTAGCCCAAAAGGGCGATAGCAAAAAAGCCGAAACCATCACCTGTCCCGTAACCGGCGAAGAGGTTCTCAAATCAGAGGCGGCCGGTCCCTTTACGTACCAGGGGGTGAATTATTATTTTTGCTGCAACGGTTGTCTCGAGAAATTCAAAAAAGATCCCGAAACCTATCTGAATAAGACCAAAGACCTAATTTGCGGCATGGATGTCGATAAGAGAACGGCCATTAAGGTCAGCTATGAAAGCAAAGATTTTTATTTTTGCAGTGCTGGCTGTAAAGCGGCTTTCGAGAAAGACCCCAAATCGTACGCCATGAAAGCCATGAAAACCTCGAAAGCTCATGAGCATGGTGAAAATTGTGAGGGTTGTGGCACCAAGGTCGAATCGACCGATAAGAAAGGATGTTGCGGCGAAAAGTCCAAAGCCGCAAAATCATCCAAGACAAATATATAATTAGCGTCGGTCCGAACGAACGCGCTGATCGGCTGCTCAGCAATTTAGTATTGACATCATTCGAATGACCTGTTGCACTCTACAAAGCAATCGATCGGTTAGGGTTTCGATATTTCTGATAGATTCTAATGAGTCAACCGCTATTGGCAGTAACCCTTCCGTTGCTTGAATGGCTTCGGAAGGGTTTGTCATTTTTCAACTATTTCCTACCTCCCCCCAAAACCAACACTGCTTGAGATCACATTGGTATCCAAACACGAACTGATGCGCCGGGTGCATCTTCTGCGCCGGTCCAAAATTATCGGCAGTCACCGGGCTGGCCGTTACCAGAAGTCAAATCGTCACCAAGCACGATTGAATTGCGATCAGGCCGCAGGCAATAGGCAGTCCCTTAGCGGGAACAAATAGCGCCCACCAATTTCTCAAATTCCCTGTACCCGATAGCAGTTGCCTTCTGGAGCGCTGGATCTGCCGCCTGAAATTTTAGAAAATCGCTTGCTTTGAATGAAATAAATTACTATCTTTTGTTAATGAATCTGCATCAAGATGCAATTTCCAGGTGATGTCATTGCGATCGACTCGACGACTATAAGCGTCAACCAATGACGAATTTGGCCACAGAGTCATCCAGCCACGAAATAGCTGGCGTCAATTGTCATTATAAAACAGAGCTAAGGCAAAAAATTTAGATAAAAAATCAATGCTGTTGATTTCTATGTTCTGAAAAAGCAATTGATTTCTTCGTGCCTTCGAGTCCTGGTGGCATTAAACAGAATGAAGGCGACGCCCAATGCCCAATGGCGGACGGATCGCATCGACCGCTGATAATTGAATTTTACCATTTAATTTTTTAGTACGCATTAATCAGTGAATAGAATCGTTGGCTCAACAGTGTTCTTTTTCTTGATGCCGTTGGTGCTTGATCATGGTTTTCAGGATGCAGTTTTTCCCCATCGTGCAAACAATTCGCATGCGGTTTCAATTTAACATTAATATACTAACTTATGAGGGAGGCATTAATGATCTGGTTCAACAATCTGATTGCTAAAATTCTACCCTATTTGCCTAAACCGTTTGTTAGAATTTTTGCCCGTCAATACATCGCCGGGGAAACTCTGGATGATGCGGTGCGAGAAGTGAAAAAATTGAATGCTCAAGGGATCTGCGTCACGATCGACCTTTTAGGTGAAGAAAAGAAAACAAACGAAGACGCATTAAAAGCCGTCGAGGTTTACGCACAAGTACTCAAGGTAATTGATCAAGAAAAATTGGACGCCAATATTTCCATCAAGCCAACGCACATGGGCTTAAAGCTTGATAAAGAATTTTGTTACCAGAATATTAGAAGACTGGTCGAGGAAGCCAAAAAATTCGACAACTTTGTGCGAATCGACATGGAGGACTCTTCCTGTACCACAGACACGATTGACATCTATTTACGACTTCGAAAAGATTACACCAACGTGGGGACGGTAATCCAATCTTATATGCGCCGAACCATCGACGATATCAATCGACTGGTTCCGCATCAAGCCAATCTGCGGCTGTGCAAAGGCGCCTATTATTGGGAGCCGAGAAGCGTGGTTTATAAAGATCCCCAGGTGATCAACCAGAATTTTAGCTATGTTATCGAAAAATTGTTAGCCAACAATTGTTATGTCGGTATTGCCACGCATGATGAGAAGTTGATCTGGGAGGGATTGAAGCTCGTTGATAAATTGAAGCTCCAGCCGCACCAATACGAATTTCAAATGCTGCTGGGCGTTGATCCAGAACTACGCCGTATCATCGTTCAGGCTGGCCATCGTCTGCGCGTCTATGTGCCGTTCGGCAAAGAGTGGCTGGCCTACTCCATTCGACGGCTGAAGGAAAACCCCAAAATGGTTTCCTATATTTTTAAAAATACGTTCCGCCGAATGGTGGGTATAAATCAGTAGACAAAGAACACGTACTATGGTCCGAGCATCGGCGGGGGATCACCACGATTCGACCCCGCCGATGCCATTCCATAAGCAAGATTGCCTCATTTTCGATAACCATTGATCGATTGCCACGAACCGAATTGAAGAATATTCCGATCAGCCTGTTTCAGCGTGAGTTGCTTAATCGTTGAAAGCCAGACCATGAATCAAAAAATAAAATTGCTTCATTCAATTTTTGGCATTGGGGTGTTGCTGCTGTTGGCAGTCGCTCCTGAATTGTTCGCGCAGGACCTGCTGCCCCCCCAAATCGGCCCGGATACCACCAGAGTCAACGCCGATTCGACATTGCCAATTTTAGCCCCCAGGGCTCATCCCACCATCGCCGCCAACGATAGCGCCTGGATATCCCCCTGGCGCATTGCCAGAGCGACCATACAACAGCAGTTTGCGGAAGATTTAGGTGACCTGCTTTATTACCTGCCAGGTTTGTGGCTGATGGATTTGGGCACTTCCGGTCAGCCAATGATGTCAGGACGCCATGGTGCCAACCCCCGACAGTCTATGATCCACTGGGAGGGTCGGCCGCTGTACGATCCTCTTACGGGCGCAATGGATCTCAATTTCATCCCACCGCAATTTCTCCACGCCATCAACGCCGGCCAGGAATTTTCAACTGCCTCTACCTGGGGACCGGAGAGCATTGCCATGGTGACGGCCCAATCAATGGAAACCGTGCCCCATTCACTGGTGAGCTATCATAAAGCGCCGCTGGGATTCAGCGACGTGGATATCTCCTTCGGCCAACCGCTCAGTCGAAAAATGAGGTTGTTGCTGGGAGGTATCATCAAATCCTACGATGGCAAAACCCAGGCGCATCATTTTGAGCAGCAGAACTTTCGAGGACGATTGATGTTCCAATATTCTCCTCGATGGCAAATCGAATACCTCTGGCTGCACAATAAATTGAACCGCGGGCAACCCGGGCCCCTATTAGCATCCGGTGATTATCGTTCTCCCCATGCGACTCAGAAAAACGGACGCCTGGATCAGACGTTAATCATCCATGGTCGGTTAGGCCAGGCGCCGGGACCAAATTTGAAAACTGTGATCTATCATAGCAGCATTGCGACCAAATTTTCAGATTTGGATCGCGGCCTGGCCTTAAAAAACTCTGGAAGCTATGCCGGCATCCGTTGCGAATGGCGCCAAAATTGGTTTGGGCAAAATCTGACGTTTGCCAGTGGCTTTCATCACGAATGGACCGACACCGATGAATGGGGCGATCAGCGACTATCTTCCGCTTCCCTGGAGGTAGGCGACATCTGGGAATGGCACGACAGGCTGGGGATGCAGATCATAAGTGGAATTCAGTTCCAGGATCGCGGCGGAACGGCTGCGAATGGTCGGATGAATCTTTTCTGGCGCGCATCAAAAGGCTGGCGATGGACTGCATCGCTAAATCAAACCGTCCGGTATCCTACTTTTTATGAATTATACGCCAGCACCGACTATTATGGCAATGCCGATTTAAAGAACGAAATCCATCGGAAACTGACCTGGGGCCTGGAGTGGCAGCCGGCGCCCAGCATTGGTCTCAACGCGGCCATTTATCTCCGCAAAATTTTGCACCCGATCGACCTGAGTTCGGCCTATACGGTGCAGCCAGTTTTTTACAATGCACCACACGCCACGGCTGCGGGCTTGGATTTTCAGAGTGATTGGACCATTGCCACCGGATGGGAAAGCCATGCGCTGCTTACCGTCATGGATCGCAACACGCCCCCTGAGGGACCATTTTTGCAGGTCATCTATTACCTCCAGTATGCCGATAGCTTTTTTCAAAATGATCTGCAGCCGATTCTACGACTCGAAACGCGTTACTTCCGTTATCGCCAGGGGTGGTTTTCCATGCCTCGGGATCTCTCCACAGCAGGCAAGTCGTACCAGTCGGCCTTGATTTTGAATGGGCAACTGCTACTGGCCATCGGTAATTTGAAGATATTTTTCTTGCTGGAAAATATTTTCGATCAGAACTATGCCCTGATGGAAGGGTATCCCATGAACGGGAGAACGATTCATTACGGCGTGCGCTGGGAATTTTGGGATTGATCAGTGATCATGCGCTTTGGGCGCGCGATTGATCTATCGCCAGCCAACCATCGTAAGGGTGCGATCATGAAACTACCGCTGAAAAAAGTCATCTCTGCCAGCCGTCGGGTGGACATGGTGGGCAATGCCCCGCACCAATTCGTTGCCATTTTAAAGGAAAAGTGTCCGCCCGAAATGGTGCATACCCTGGTTATCTGGACGAAGAATGCCCGGAATCTTTTTGAGCATCGGCCGCTGTTTGAGGCCATCCACGTCTACGACCAGCTATTTTTTCACTATACCGTAACCGGTATGGGCGGCACGCTGTTGGAACCACGAGTTCCCCCACCGGATCAGGCAATGTCCTATCTGGAGCGATTGGTCGATCTGGCCGGCGATCCGCGCCGCGTCCGCTTTCGGTTCGATCCCATTGTCCATCTCCTGCTGCCAGATGGCTCCAATTATTCCAATCTCGAGTGGTGGGAAAAATTGGCGCCTCGCGTGCAGCAGTCAGGCATCAGGGATGTCTCCATCAGTTGGATGTCGGAATACCGCAAAGTGCAATCCCGGCTCCTGCGCGCCCAGATCCGGCCGATCAAAGTGACCGCAGAGACCTGGCTTCGGGAATTCAATTGGCTCATGTCCATCGCGGGGCAATACGACCTGACGTTACATGGCTGCTGCGTGCCTGGCATGCCCCGATCTCGCTGCATTGATGGCCACTTGTTGATGGAGCTGCATCCGTATCATGCGCTTTGTTCGCTGGCCAAAGCCAAAGGACAGCGCACCTCCTGCGGCTGCACCGAAAGCTGGGATATTGGCTGGTATTATCCCTGCGGCCACGGCTGCCGTTATTGCTACGCCAATCCCCAGGAATTATCCAACCAAGCTCAACCCAGCGAATAAACTTTAATTGAAACAGAAATTTCTATTGACTTTCAAAAACTTTTTTTTTATATTTAAGTCGCCTTGAGCAAATAGGATCTGACAATGGTTTCCTCGGCTAAGGTGACAATTGCTGGGAGCAACGATCTTTAAATGGGCGATTAGCTCAGATGGTTAGAGTACCGGTCTCACATACCGGGGGTCACTGGTTCAATTCCAGTATCGCCCACTCACCTTATCAACACCCATGTACGTTACGAGAAAAAAAAATGTCATAAAACAAAAAAATGTCTTGACTCTCAGCAATAGAGTTCGTATATTGCTTTGGCTGAATTATTTGAGCTGATAAGAAATATTTTGACCAAATTGGTGCCTTACCGGTGTGCCAATTTGTATTTGATGATCTGGCACTATCTTTTGTAACAAACGCCAAAAGAATTTCGGTCTGGAATCTCAAACGGTAAAAAAATATTTGCTTGCAACAGAAGCCCAACTAATTTTGTTGGGCTTTTTTATTTGGCAAAAGCTTGGATAAATTTCGCTGCATCAATTCATTATTATCTAAATTTTCATTTATGGAGGTTCAATTCTATGTCTAACCGCGAAACCGGAAAAGTCAAATGGTTTAATAGCAACAAAGGATACGGCTTCATTACTCGAGACCAGGGAAGTGACATTTTTGTTCATTTCAGCTCAATCCGCAGCAATGGTTTCAAGACGCTTGAAGAAGACCAGCGGGTCGAATTCACTGTGAGCAACGGTGAAAAAGGTCCTCAAGCCCAGGATGTAATCATTCTTGCTTAACCAAAACAGAGGCGACGTACTCGAAGCGGTCCGTCGCCTATCTTTACCACGGCTGTGAATAACCAATACTCACACCCGGCAAATTAATTTGTAACAGGCGATACCGATGCCATTGAGTTTAAGAGGGATCCTCATCTTATGCCGGGACATCCAATAACGAATCCTGACACCTATCACCATCAATCGGAATTATTCTTAATGTGCCTGAGTCGTCCACTTTTTTTATCGAATAATGCCTCGTGAATCCCAGCGATTAGCCGAATTGCGTTTTGTGCCGATTTGTATCGGGATTGCAGGCACCATTTTATCATCACTCAAATTTTCAAAAGGAGTTCATTATGAACATCTATATTGGCAATTTAGCACCAGAAGTCACCGAAGATGAACTGCGCGAAGCGTTTGCACCTTACGGCGAAATCACTTCTGTGAAAGTTATCAAAGACCGCTTTACCGGCGAACCCCGAGGCTTTGGCTTTGTGGAAATGCCTGCCAAGCAAGCGGCCAAATCCGCCATGGACAGCCTGAACGGCCAGGAAATCAGAGGCAAGAAAATCATTGTTAATGAAGCGCGTGGGGATAAGCGTCAGGGCGGTGGCAACGCCGGCCGTGGTGGCAGCGGCGGCGGCCGACGCGGTTGGTCACAACGCTATTAGACTTGGATCATCGAAATCGATTCTAAAATTTCCATTGTTCCAATCCCGTTAACAACAAAAACCTCTGTTGAATCACAACAGAGGTTTTTGGGATACTCCGGATTACTCCCATTTCATCGCGCAACTTAAATCCCCAACGGCTGCCGGCCAGAGCCTGAACTATCTGGAAACGCTTAACTCGTGAATCAAATTAACTTCGGGAGTGCACCGGCTGGCGCACGGTCGCATGCCAAAACAGGCAGCAAAGCGACGGCAACAGCGGACAAGATTTCCCGGTTTGGCTACCTGCTACCAGATTTTAATTACGATCCATTGCCCTAACAAGAGCTACTTCTCCGCCCAGATCTGAATCAAATTCACGATTACTTCCACGGCTTTTTGCATGTCCTGAACCGAAATCCATTCCAATCGGGAATGGAAATTATGGCCACCGGTAAAGATATTGGGGGTCAGAAGGCCCTCATAACACAGTCGCGAGCCATCAGTGCCCCCGCGAATCATATTTCGCCTGGGTGTCAATCCGCTGCGACGCACCGCTTCCAGGGCATTCGCCACCACTTTGGGATCCTCGTCCAATTTATATTTCATGTTGCGATAGGATTCTTCCACAGCAAATTCCAATTTTGCCTGGGGATGCTCGGCCAGCACTTCGTCGGCCAATTTCTTAAGAAACGCCTCATGCTGTTTAAGACCCTCCACCGTAAAATCACGAATGATGAATTTGATGGTTGTTGCCTCAACGCCGCCACTGAGGCTATTGGGGTGGACATATCCTTCACGTTTCTCGGTGGTCTCGGGCGAGAGCCGGTCTTTGGGCAGCCGATCGATCAATTGAGCCGCAATCTTGACCGCGTTGATCATTTTGTTTTTGGCATAGCCAGGATGAACATTTTTGCCAACGATCTTGATGGTTACCGAATCCGCGCAGAAGGTCTCATCATCGATGTCGCCGGCGCGCTCGCCATCGATGGTATAGGCATAGTCCGCACCAAATTTTTTGATGTCGAAAAATTTCGTTCCGCCCCCGACTTCCTCATCCGGCGTAATCGCGATGCGGATGCGACCATGCTCGATTTCGGGGTGCTGCACCAAATGATGGATGGCATCGAAAATTTCGGCAATCCCGGCCTTGTTGTCCGCGCCCAGCAGGGTGGTCCCGTCCGAAGTAATGATGTCATTTCCAATCTGTTCGGCCAGATCCGGATTCTCGGCCAGGCGCAGGATCTGAGAGGGATCACCGGTGAGCACAATATCACCTCCCTGGTAATTGTAATGAATAATGGGTTTCACATCAGCGCCAGATACATCGGGCGACGTGTCCAGATGCGCAATCAGCCCGATCGTGGGCACAGGTCGATCGATATTGGCCGCCAGAGTGGCCATTACGTAGCCATGTTCATCCATTTCGGCATCGGCCAGTCCCATATCTTTCAACTCGGCCACCAATGCTTGTCCCAAAATTTTCTGTTTCTCGGTGCTGGGATAGGTCTGGGAATCTTCAGCCGACTGCGTATCATATTTAACATATTTCAGAAAGCGATCCACAACCGTGTGCTCAATTGCCTGACTCATAGTTTGCTCCTCATTTGTTCGATTAGTCATTTGAACCTGGATTTTTGATCAAGCGAAACGAAATTATCACCCTGGACAACGTGAAACAGCAGTATCAGGCGGTTGCTGTGCTGCTCGAGTGCTGAGCCACCTGACCCGGCTCACCCTCGCCATAATCATCCGCCATTAAATTTGTGGCCCACGTGGCTGGCAGTTTTATGATGCGCTGGTTATTCGTTAGCAATTAGTTTGTCCAAAAATTCTTTGATTTCTCTGGTGGAAAGGCCCGCAGCTCTGGCTTTGTTTTCCCAATCGGGCAACACCGGCAGTTGCGCCAGCGCTTCTCTCAAGAGCGCCATCTCCTGTCGCGAAAAGCTTTTTGCTTGCAGCACATAGTCTTCAAATGCCTCCCAGGTCAGGGGCACAGCGATCTTTACAATCCGGGCAATGGCCTCGGCATAGACGCGAATCTCATATTGAGCGGTTGGATCCAATCGCAATTTCAAAAAGTGCAGCAAATTATGGAGATTGATTTTCCAGTACCATTCGGTGTACAGCGAAACTGGCAAATGAATTCGCGCCAGCTCTCGCGCCAGGTTCATCTGCTCCATTTCCTGGTAATCGTCCCATAGTTGCTGCGCATGGCGCTTCAATATGGCAAGAACCTTTTCCTGCAATTCCGGCGGCAACGGCGCCTCACTCCGGCCCTGGCGATTGGTGGTCGATTGCTGCCGAATCACCTCGGCCGCGGGCAGATAGAATTCATTCACCGCTTCGGAGTAGCGCAAGGAGTACTCATTGACACTGGCGGTGCGATGCCGAATCCATTGTCGGGCGACAAAGATCGGCAATTTGCAATGAAATTTGAATTCAACCATCTCAAATGGGGTGGTATGTTGATGGCGCATGAGATAGCGGATCAACCCTCGATCTTCATGCACCTGTTTGGTACCTTTGCCATAGGATACTCGCGCCGCCTGCACGATCGACTCATCCGAGCCCATGTAATCGATGAGTCGCACAAAACCATGATCCAGACAGGGGAATTCCTGGCCCAGGATTCTATCCAATTCGGGATTTTGCCAACGCTCCATAGGTGACTTGCTCACTTTTTCTGTTGATAGATGTTCTGCCATTTTTCAACGATATTGGCCAGGGTTTGTTCTAATTTCATGCCTTTGCCATGAATTGGGCGTATTTCTTCCGCCAATTCGCTATAGCCATGCCGATCCAACCAGATGGAAAAGTAGTCGTGATCGGATAAATATTGGATGGCTGCCGGATCTTTCGTGCGCAGCGCCGACAATAAATCATCCAGCGTAAAAATTCGGGTGCCATCGATAATCAAAGGCGTATAGGCCATCCGTAACATTTCCCGCTTGATGGATCGCTTCAACACGGTGATCATTCGTTGACCTCGATCCTGCCGCGGCCGCAAAAAATCCGCCAGTTCTCGAAACCCATGCATATAAAGCCAGGTGGAAAAATAGTCATTCTGGCCATACATCTCCAGCAGGCGCAGCAGTTCAGCATTCTGCTCCGCCTGTACGATGACCTCCCATAGCCCCTGAATATTTTGCACCCGGTGGCAAATGGTCTGTGACTTATTTTGAATAATAAAGTCACCCATGCCGGTAAAATCGTGCAGATAATTCTTCAACAGCTCCAGACTCCCAACATCCCCTTTGGGCATAATGAACGCCAGTTCTTTCAAATCATCCCCCTCCCTGGCTTTGGAAGCAATGATGATGGGAATACGGGGATAGTATTTTTTGACGAGATAAGTCAAATGGCGACCGGCGTCGCTGCCCGGATTGTCGCCTTTTGGGAAAAAAATATCGGTGATCAGGCAGATAACATCATCGCCATGGCCCTGCAAATGATAATTCTTTCCATATATTTCCACTTCATCTTCCACTCCGAACAAAAACCGCAGCGTCTCCTCATAGGTTCGGGTCAACATCACATCGGCACGCTGGCCAATGATGTTATACAGTACCGGCAGAAACTGGGAAAACCAGCGCGGCTCGTCATCGACAACGAGAAAAATAAAACGACGGGCGCGGGAATATTTTTCGATATTCAAGCGATCTTCCGCGCACCGTACAATCGCCGGCAAGATCTTTTTGGGAGTGAACTGATCTCGATCCACGGCAAAGACCAGATCGGCTTTGGCAGTGTAGGGAAATTGTTCCCGTGCCACTGCCGGCGGGGAGCAATGGATCGTGGGATTATAGGACAACAGCACCACAATCACATCACGGTTGTTCTGGCGGATCTGCTCTACAGCGACCGCATTCAATGCCACGTCATCGAACAGCATCACCTTTGGCTGAGGCGACTGATAGTTCGTGGCCGATAATGGATCCAGCAGCATTTCCACCTGCACCCAGGGCATATTTTCCTGCAACGAAGCCATGGCCCGTCGTAGTTGCTCCTCCGCCGCCAGCATCACCGCTGTCTGCAATCGAACCGGATTAATGATGCGCGGCACGAACTGATATTCTCGCTGCCGTTCAGGATTCAATTTAAATCTGGTTCTCATCGAGTAGCTTCCTTGCAGCTCAACTCCGTCCTGGGCATTAGTTGCCCGCTTTAAATTAGGCGGTCAGTCTTTCAGCCGCCTTTCCCAGAAGGATGAAAAGTCATCCTTGCGTCTGCTTTGCCCCCGCTGCGACGTAAGCAGATGCGCGGATGATAACAATCGATAATTTCGCTATACCCGGCATCGCGCTAAGGGCTTAATCTGCCGACGCATCAAATTAATGGGCGCCGATCAGCCCAACCGCCAGTGGGCCGGTGAATGGGCAGGACTTTGTTCACCCATCCCCCGGGAAAATCGGTTGCTGCCAATGGCCACCGCAAATGAATTTCATGACGTCATCAGACACCGCTGGTGGATCGAATCCGCGTACAGTGTTGCCGGCACGGGAAAGGTCACCGTTTGTACCACCTCATTCGGGTTGGAAACTCGAAAGAGCTCCGGATCGAACTGGTCCTGGGTCGGGGCGATAAAACCATAGATGATATTATTGCTCACCAGATTGGTCAGGAAATGCGTTCCCTGCGTCCCGTACATGCGGGTTTGCCGCTGCTTCTGCTGTTCGTCAAAACCGCCCTGGAGCATGTAGAGGAAATGACTGCCGTAAATGCCCCCCGTATGCTCATCCCTTTCGGGTAGCGGCTCGGCGCGGCCCGCAATATCCACACCGTATTCGAACAGCCCTACCGCCCGATCCACATCCCGATATTCGATTTGGATGCCCCAGTCGCGGTTTTTGCTGCCCAATCGCCCCGGCGCAATGATAATGTAATTCTCATTCTGTTTTTTCATCATCTGATTGATGGCGAACAGCCGTTGTCGCACACGATCGTGCTGGTCTCGGGAATAGAGGAAGGGCGAAACCACCACGGCGTATTTGATATTGGGCTTAATGCCATGACCTTGCAAGTTGTTTATGGATAAATAACAGTGCTCCACCTGCGATGGCAATTCAATGGGATCAAATTTAACCTCTGGCAATTGCGTCAATTGAACGACATGGAACTGTCCCGCTGGCTGCTGGTGTTCGTTGGGGACAATATTGAAAACGAACTCAATTTGAAAATGAGCGGCAATCCGGGTCGAAATACACTCCATAATTTCCGCCAGGCCGCGGCGAAAACCAAATAAATCGCCCTGGACCAACGATTCCAGCGTGACCGAATTTTTATTGTAACTCAAAAACCGCGAAAAATCATCATTGGCAAACCGAACATGCAATTTCTTCATCGTCTCCAGCTCTTCTCCGGTCAAGCCCCGATTGCGTGTCATGTCGATGGCATAAAAATAGCTCTGGCCATCACCCAGAAATTTCAGGGGAATGGGTTGGCGAATCGTGGCCATCGGAATCACTGGAAAATCATCCAGCACCGTGGCATAGCCGTGGCCCAGCGCAATCCGGGCAAAGCCTTCGCTGGGATTCTGGGTTTTTAGAGCATAGGGAAAGAAAGAGTTGGCCACCCCGGAAACCAGCGGATAATAAATCGGACCGGCATCGGTTTGATCCAGCAAGCCGGGAATGGGATTAATGACGATGGCCATTTTTTCCTGACTATCGGGCGGCTCCTTCCGCAAAAAATCTTGATAGATAAAATAGATCGCCCGGATCAATTGCTCAAAGCGAATGCTAACATCGGGATGATTATTGGGCAGCATAAACGAGGTATTTTCGCCGGCATGAACCGAGCCCTGGCCTCCCGGAGCCACCCAGGCTTCGTTGGTCGCAGACGAACGAACGCTGATCGGGATCTGGCCGATCTGTTCCAGAATCGTCCGTATCGTTACCAACTCCTCTTCGCTGAACCGGCCATCGTGATCCAGAAAGCGATCAAAAAAATTGGTCGTCAGCACTCGCGTTCGCAATTTATGGGCGCGGGGAATATTGCACTCGTTGATTTTCACCAGCCCATCTCCTTTGCCACCCAATGCTCCCCGGCCATAAATTTTCACATCCCCCACTTTTTCAACGATGGAGACGCTCATACCTCAAAACCGGCTTGCACATTATACCGCGATAAAGACGGCATGATCGTGTCGTACCGCCTCGGGCCTATCTTTCTACCTCAGCGACTTGAAGCACAAAAATGCTGCGCAACAACATGATTGAGAAAACACTTTGCGCACGATTAAAATATGAATAATTTAAAAAAATAGCAAGCGCTTTTTCATTGGCAACCAGCGCAAAATTGAACACCGATTTTATTCCTGGAAAAAAGCGACCATGAGGAAAGAAAAAGCCATTTTTTTGCGGTCAACACAACGGACCGCTGAGGCGACCCCGACGCGCGCGACCAGTAACACTTTTTGACCAATCGCCGGCAGCCATTGGTCAGTGTAAATTTGATAATATCGCACCAGCACCCGCTTGCTGGTGGCCCGGGTTCGAGTCGATAGACATCTCGACATATCGACCATCTGCACCTTTGGAATGAACAATTTTGGGAGTTCATTCAGCAGCGGTTGTTAGCGAGCGCTGGACGATATTTCTGTTTCATTTTATCCTGCCGCAATCGTTATCGCTGCTATGGTTTTGATAACCCAATGTCAAGCAATGCAATGCTATGCCCTGCCTGATATAGTTAGGTTTAACGAAATAGAAGCTGGCTAAAATCGTAGAGGTAATTGCGCCAGTTGATCCAGGTATGCCCGCCGTCTGTTTCATGGTAAACCACCTGGAAACCGTGTTTTTTGAGCATCGCCACAGTAAGCCGGGAGGTCTCAAGCAAGAAATCTTCCTTGCCAGTGGCGAACCAGATGAGCTTGATCCCTTTCTTCAAACCGGGATCCTCCAGGGCTTTCTGGTGTTGTTCCTCCCAGCTAGGGCCGGGCAGCGGTGCGCCATCGAAGCCCCGGCCAGTGATCGTGAAGATGCCAGAGCTATACACGCCGATATAACCAAATTTGTTTAAATTGGCAAAGGCGATATTCAGGGTCTGGGCGCCGCCCATGGACAAGCCTGCCAAAGCCCGATGCCGGCTATCGATGAACACACTATAGTTTTGTTCGATGTATGGCATAATGTCATTTACAAAATCCTGTTGAAACGGGTCCTTTTGGGCCTCGGCAATGGGCTGGCCCCAGCGAAATGGTCCCGTATGCCCAGCCGGCATCACGACGATCATTGGAACAGCCTTTTTTTCCGCAATGAGGTTGTCGAGGATAAATCCAGCCCGACCCACCGTTGTCCACGAATCGTCACAATCGAATGCGCCGTGCAATAGATAAAAAACCGGATATTTGCCTTTGCTCAATTCATAACCGGGTGGCGTGTAGACATGCATCCGGCGAAAACGCTGCAGCGACGTCGAGTAATAGGTAACCTCGGAGATCGCGCCATGAGCCACATTCTTTGTGTCCATAAACTCCGAGCCGGGAATGTAAACGAGACTCCAGACATTCATGTTGGATTCGCTGATCGCGGGACTTCGAGGATTGATCACGGCAACGCCATCCACATTGAACTGATAGCGGTAAGCTCCTGGATCAATCGGTCCGACCGTCACCGCCCAGACTCCATTTTCCAGTTTGGTCATTTCCGTGCCGCTCCAGCCCAGGTTCGGAATATCGCCGCCGACCAATCGGACTGCCTTAGCATCTGGCGCATAGATGCTGAACTGCACGCGATGGTCCGGCAATATTCGGGGTGAAACAAGGGTGTCATTCGGCGTGGGCTGGGGACGATTTTGCGCGATTACATTTGTTCTTAAAATGATGAATGTCGTGACCAGACAAATTAAAAAACCTGGCTGAATTAAACGAGATTTTGGCATGGTATTTTCCCTCCATATTTATTTAAAATTCAATCTGCATGCTTTAGATTTGAGGTTACAAATTTCTTTTTCATGCGAAGCCCTTAAGCGCTTATCCAACATGTTTTTTCTACCACCAGCGTTGCCTCTGTTCCAGCGTCATCTTCGAAACCACATCATCCAGGTTTAAAATGGGCTGAGAAGATTGAGCCAGAAGAATGATAGGCAATAAAATTAGAGCAAAAACATAAAATTTAATTTTCATCTCGATAGCTTCTTTAAATTAATTTTTTTATTGTACATTAAAGAGATACGATCCGATTCCAAGATTACCAGCCATGGAAATTTTCAGTGATGAGCGATTCTATTACATACTTTTTTCCATTAGCAAAATAAAAAAAATGACCAATAGAAACTTTGGTGTCTTTTTCAGAGCATAGAATATCTCATGTGGTGAGCTCAAAGATAGGAAAGATTCGATATTTTTTATAGGAGAATATAGCACGAAAAACACCAGTTGTCAATAAGAAATCATGACCAACTTATCTGGGGCAATTAGTATCTAAAATGTTCACTTCTTGCCCATTGTACAAAAATTTATTTGGTCTCAGAAATGAAAGGTCTCAAAATTCAAAGTGTCATTTCTGTGACCTTTCAATTCTGCGACCAATATTTTCTTTTTGGTTCTGGCTTGTCCAGGTTGGGGGCTGGTGATTCTTTAAATCCCTTCAATACCGTTGGCTATCTTTACCCGGGATGTTATTCTTGTGTTCAAAAAATTGTGTTGTTGGCATTGAATCATTCAGCTTAGAGCCTGCTATCAGAGGATTTGCTAATCTTTCAAATGCAAAAACGTCCATTCATCCTCTGGTCTCAGTGTTCCTTTATCAGTTATTGCAGCATTCAAAAGGAGATTGGCGTCCTTCTGTTGAGCAATTGCCAGCAAATTTTTTATCTGAGATGGCTTCAGTACGGAGTGGTCCCATTCGTGCCAAAACCAGTTGCCTTTCGGAAATTGATCGTTGCCTTTGACAGACATCGTGGTTTCAATTTGAAGGGGCAAATAGATTTCTTTACCCAGCCAGTGCCAAATTTTGCGGTCGTCAGGGCTGCCCTGGGTAAATTTTTCGCCAGTTCGCGCATCCACCGGATGTAAAGGCACGCCCGGATAAGCAGTGGTGCTGTTGTTCATCACCAGACAATTGGGTTGGAGCGACTTGATAAATTGATACAAATGATCCATCTGCCAGCGGTAAGCCCCTTCGTTACGCCAGGCCTGGATGAATCTCTCATCCCGTTCTTTTGATGCCGGGGACGATAGAATCTTTTCTCCCGCATTATCTACCAGCGGCTTTTCCCAGCCGGATTGCTGCTTTTTCCAGAAACCGTCAAACCAGAGCTCCACAATTTCACCATAGCCGGTTAGCAACTCCCGGAGCTGATTCTTCATAAACTCGACATAGGCAAAATCACTCGTATCATGAGTTGGCTCGTGCCGATCCCAGAGCGAATAATAGAATCCCACTTTTAAGTCATATTTTCGGGCCGATGAAACCACCCGGGCCAGGTAATCGTCTTGAAACGGCGAGGCTTTGACCGAATAATCGGTATAGCGCGTCGGCCACAGGCAAAAGCCATCATGATGTTTGGTGTTGACCACCAGATACTTCATCCCCGCCGAAGCTGCGACTCGACACCATTGGTCGGTATCCAGCGCCACTGGATTGAATTTTGCCGGATCCAATGTGCCATCGCTCCACTCAACATCATAATAGGTATTGATGCCGAAATGGATAAACATACCAAATTTCAACGCCATCCAGGCTTGTTGTGCTTGCGTCGGTTCGGGAAGTTCCGACGTCAGGTCAGAGAGATTTTTGACCTTTCTCATAGCAGCTTCGCTCATTTGGGGTAGTAGAAAAAATCCCGCCCCTGCACACGCGCTTTGCCTTATAAAGCTCCGTCGGTTGCCTATCATTTTTAATCCTATCTGATAAATTGTTAGACATCCATCGTTATCTCAGATGTTAAAAATTTAGCCTAAATAGTGATGAAATTTGTAGCAGAGAAATCTACACATCATCATATAAAAAATCACTCGATCACGCCTCTGGATTTTAGCCAGCGCAAGCACGCTTCCGGCCAATCTGCGGCAGTCGTTTTTTTATTCAGCCCAAAACCATGGCCTCCTTTCTCATAAATATGGAGCTCCGCCGGCACACGGTGCAGGTTTAGTGCCACAAAATAATCGATGCTGTTTTGCACCGGAACCGATTGATCATCTGCGGCGTGCACCAGAAATGACGGGGGCGTTTCCGCCGTAACCTGCAGTTCGTTGGAAAAAAACCGCACTTGTTCCTGATCAGGAGCATCACCCAGCAGATTTTTTCTCGAGCCGCTGTGAGTGATTTGCGGCTTCATCGAAATCACCGGATAGAGCAAAATGGCAAAATCGGGACGGGCACTGGTGCTATCGGCGTCATAAATATTTTCTTTAAAATGGGTTGAGATGCTGGCTGCCAGATGACCGCCAGCCGAAAAGCCCATGACGCCAATTTTTTCAGGATCAATATACCAAAGATGCGAATTGCGTCTCACAATACGCACAGCCTCTTGAATATCCTGCAAAGGACCAATGGTTTTATTCACCATGATCGCATCATCCGGCAATCTATATTTTAGCAGGATGCCAACAATCCCGTTTGCATTTAGCCAATCTGCAATCTCAATACCTTCATGCGTCATGGCAAGACTGGCATAGGCTCCGCCGGGACAAATGATAACAGCGACACCATTTGCCTTCACCTGCGTCGGGAAATAAAGCGTTAGCGTTGGTTCGGTCACATGCTGAATTCGGTAGTTGCCGTCTTTTGCGACAATCTTTTCTTCCGCGATTGCAGCATTATCTATAGCACCGGGTATTTTTTCTGGCCATATTTTGAGGACTTGTGAATATCCGATTGAATGGACTATCACTAACAAAGTTAGTTGAATAGTAATTTTTAAGCATCTCATCTTCAAATTCTTTGCATCGATTAAAAATTGATGGCAGGGGTACGACTCGGGTAGACCGATTGGCTCTTCCCATGAATCGCAGCATAATGAAAAAGCGCCAATTCCCAGATAATTTTTATTATATCTAAAACATTTTTTGAAAACTTTAAGACTTGAAAACCTCCCTGGACATAATGGGTTTTCTCCGCCACTAAGGGTGCTGTTTAGGCCAAAAAAGGTTTTAAACCAATTTTCTTAGACGAATTGCGTTTACCACCGGGCTGCCCTTTTGGCTCAAAAAAATGATTTCAATGCCACTGCCATTGTTGACGGTAATTTGTATTTTGAATGAAACTGCTCTATTTATACCATAGTCCTGGGCAATATTCAAGCCGGTGATGAACATCCTGCTATTTATGCTGACGTCGAATTCTCGCTGCAGTTTTGGCGATGATCCAGCCAGTTGATTGCGTAGCTCGCCAGCGATTTCTGCAAAATACAACTCCAGTTGATAGACGCCATCAGGGACATCGAATCGATAGGCCTTCATGCTGTCGCGCTGGGTCTGGTACAGAGGCTCGCGATCACTGCCCAATATCTCGCGATCAGTTCCCCATCTTTTGCCCGGCCACATTTGCAGGGCCTGACCGCCAATATGCCCCCAACTACCTTTTTGATAGGGCTGATCTGGCAGCCAGACCAGGCCATGGCGCTCCTCGACATAGTAAAATGGTGCGCCGACATTTACATTTAATTCCCTGAACTCCGGCGTCTGAATGGTCATCGGAACAAGTTGATAACTGATATTTAAGACGTCAACTACTTTTTTGCCATCCTTGAAAGTGCCGGTGCAAACCAGATGATTGTTGCCATGATGAAATGGCACCTCAAAATAACATCTTTTAAGGCTATCCGGAATCTGGATGCCCAGCGAGATGTCGTCGTGACGCAGCTCGACTTGTTGACAATTGGAGTAGATTTTAATGGTTTCGACAATGCGATCGGTTAGAGATGTCGCGATCCCACCTCTCAAAGTCCAATCGGAGCAAGCGATCTTTACCACAGGCTGATGGTCAATCAGGTTGGCCTGATAAAAATAATACACATCTTTGGGCTTGCGATCCCGATACAGCAGTCCTTTCTGGTTGATATGGGGTTTGGTATCTTTGCGTCCCTCAGAGCCAAAGTCAACCAGATTCCAGATAGCGGCTCCCGCCAGATAAGGACGCGAACGGATCATGGCGAGATATTGTTCATGAAAATGTTGTTGCCATTCGGTGGAAAAATCGAAACGCTTTGGATTATGGGAATGAATACGTTCATCGCTGCCCGCTCCGTATTCGCTGATGATGATCGGCATGTCAGGATAATCCTTATGGAAAGTATCGACAAAATCAAGAAACTTGTCAAAACCTTCGGTGTACCAGCCAAAATAAAGGTTCCAACCACAGATATCGGTCACATTCAGCAAATTGGCTTGTTGATATCGTTGATAATCCCCATGATGAGCAATGACGGTCAACCGATGCGGGTCTTCGGCGTGCGCGCGGGCGGCTAACTTTCTGGTCAGTTTAGTGGTGCTGTCAACGATGCCGGGAAAAATTTCCTGCCCCGATTGGATCGCCCGCAGCAGAATCTCATTCATTAATCCCCACATCACCACCGATGGGTGGTTATAGTGCTGCCGAATCATCTCCACGAGCATGGTCTCAGACTGATTGGCAAAGGCGCTCGATCTGCCGATCTGATTCACCAGGGGAATCTCTTCCCAGACAACCAGCCCCAATCGGTCACATGCTTCCAAAACTGCCGGATCCTGGGGATAATGGGAAATGCGGATGAAATTAGCGCCCATCTCTTTCAATAGCTTGATGTCCTGATAGTGGAGCTCGTCGGCCAGGGCATTGGCCATGCCTTCAAAATCCTGATGACGATTGGCTCCCATCAGCAAAAGATGCTCACCGTTCAAGAAAAATCCCAGCGCCGGATCGAATCGGAAAGTTCTGAATCCGAGCGGTAGGTCGATGCTATCGAAAACGCGCGGCCGATTTTGATCCATCAATTGAATCGTCAGGGAATATAAATAAGGATCTTTCGGTGACCAGAAGCGAATATTTTGCAGCTCAACTGTTTGTTTAAACGGAATCGGTTGGCCGGGAAATACGCGCACTGGCCGGGATGTGGAATTGTATATCACTTTGCCGTCCGCTTCGCGGATAATGAGCTTCAGCCGCACCGTTTCGGCATTCCTGCTGTCATTGACCAGTTCGCCTCGCGCTGTCACCGTTGCGTTCTGGCCCGAGATATACTGATCGACAAATATTCCATCGCTGGCGTAATTGTTCATATCAAAATGTATCGGCTCGGTGATCTCAAGAAATACATCCCTATAAATGCCGCCGTAAAAGGTAAAGTCAGCCGAGAGGGGCGGAATATCGGCTGAACCAGAGTTGTCGACCTGAACGAATAGCTGATTGGAAAATCCGAATTTCACCAGGCCGGTGATCTCGAAACGAAATGCCGAATAGCCACCGCTGTGTCGACCGACAAAATTGCCGTTGATATAGACGCTGGTGACGATATTGGCACCTTCGAATAAAAGATAAATCCGCTTATCCGAATAAGACAGTGGCAAAAAAAGCGCTTTGCTATACCAGCCAATTCCCTGATAATAACCATCTTCATCGTCAAAGGCATCGGCGCTATTCCACGAATGGGGCAAATTCACTTGCTCCCAGGCTGAATCCGGAATGTTTGGTATTTCGGCAGCAGGAATATTTCCTTTAAAAAAGCGCCAGCCCGAGTTGATCGATACTTTGCTTCTGCCTGCTGCTAACCCATCGTTCGACAGTGCTACAAGCAACACCACCAAAACGCCGATCGGGCAAATGTAGATTAATTTTCGCATAATTAGAACTCCAAAGACTCTTTTCGTTCATCAGTTATGATTCTATTGATGTGATGCGCTTATGCTTCAAGCTACCCGATAGGCAATTTATTGATTATTACCCGGATTTCCAAACAAAAAATCGACATAAATATAAATATCAACCTTTGCAGGGTTACTTTTAATAGAATCTGATTTTTCCATGAGGTTGCTTCCAATCGAATTTTTCTAAGCCATCGGCCAGTGACGATCAGTATTTGCCGCTGGCCTGTTCAAGGTTCAGAGCGCTGCCATTGGATTTTATGACCGTGGATTTTGACCGTATAAGCATCCTTACCATCAGATAGCCACATTTTGCCCGCTTTCACTTTTAAATATGGACTCTCATATACCGCGCCAGCAGTATATCGATTCCAATCTTGAATTTTGCCATTGATAACCGCCTCACACCTCAAGCCCTCGGCGCGATAAACCATTTTTATATCATCACCATAAAGCGATCGATAGCTTACAATTTGATGAGTGCTGAGCTGAGTGGTATCGACAGCAGTTTTTTCTTTCAACGCACGAATGAAATTGTGCAAGGTACCAAACCTGGATTTTTCTCCAGTATCCACAATAAAACCGGAAATCTTGCCGGGGAAAGCCAGCAAGCTATAATCGGAGAAAAAATGATGAACATCTTCGGACACTTGTTCGGTGTCCTCTATGCGTGGTGAAACAATTCTATAGCGCTGGGTCAATGGCACCACGACGATGAATAAATCGCCCACCTGAAAATAAAAGCGTCCGTCAATCAATTGGGGGGTTAATTGTTTGGGGTAATAAAACCAGGAGCAGGCACTGCCTTTGTTATCAGACCAGAATTTTTCGAGCTCGGAGGCAGAGTTCCCCGGCAACTCAACAAAAGGCTTCAATTCGGCCGCGGCGTATTTTTGGCGATTTCTAACTTCGAAATTTAAACCCTGCTCCGTTTCCGGTAGGTGCCACAAATTGGCATGGACCTTCTTTAAAAAACCCGGGGCAATAGTCGTATCGGCATTTTCAATTTTATGCGTGGGTGCGGTTAACAGGATAATCGCGCCTTTAGATTGCAGCACCTGGGTATAGGGACTATGGCCGGAGGTGCTGCCTCGCAGTGGCTGTCCTCCGCTGAAGCATAACGGCCCTTTTTCGCTTCTTGCCACCAGCGACCAGACCAGTTGCTGATTGGGGTTGTCGACAATGGTCATTTGCACGCTGCCGAGCGCGAATGAATGAGAACAGTAAAATGTCTCCGCAAAAGCGTGCGCATGATCCATGTGATAAAAAGGTCGACTCATGCGTGCTTCAAAAGGCAGCAGCAAGTTTTTGCGGCTGATATTCCAGATAATTTTATTCGGGCGATAAGAAGTGGTCGTTTGATGAATATTCAGACACCCGCTATCCAGGCCCGGACGGGCATCATTGAAAAATGCCCACTCCATCATTTCCATCTCATCAGACTTCCAGCCGCTCAGGTAGCCGCGCTTTTGGGCGCCCGCTATAATTCCATTGATGGCTTTTAATCCATAGGTAGCAAAATAATAATCCAGGAGAAATTTGGCCAGCTCTCGGGTTTTAGGATCCGGCGAGAAATCATACAAATTCAAATAGGCTTCAATACAATGGGGATAGTAAATCTGCGAGTCGTATTCTCCATTGCCGGTCACGAGCAATCGGTGGGCAAAGTCGAATAGCATGTTTTTAACCATCGCTTCGGCTTTTTTTACAGGATAGCCGGAGATCAGGCAGGTATCCGGAAAGAGCTGACTGTAGAGCAAACAACTGGTGCGCCACATGATCTTGTGATTTTCGGTGCCGCCATCCAGCGGATTGCCTCCCAGTAGAAATCCCGGCTCCCCGACCAGATTGTGTGGAACCGAAAGCGGCAACCATTCGCGCTCGTTGTCAGAGGGTCTTCGAGATTCAAAATAATTTGCGACGCTTAAAAAAAATCGGGATTTCCAGAGATCGCCCATAGTGTCTGCAAGCAACGGAAAAAATCGCGCCCAGTTTTTGCAGGCAAAATGGTATTGCTGGTTCAGGTTCCCCGGAATGCTCAAAAAAGCTTTTGCCAGCCTATCGTCATGATTGAGTAATAGCGCGGCTGTCGCTGGTGGTAGATCATATTTTAGCGGGTCGCCGCCAAATGCAATAATTTCTCCGCCCTCGTCGCGCGCTTTCGGCCCAAAATATCCGGTTTCGCCCTGTTGATACGCACGTCCGGTATACGGTGAGATAATGGTTTCGCCCTTTACCGCCCATGTTTTCACCAGAAGACCGGTATCCGGACATCGCGACTCGGCCAGAGATATTTTGCCGTATCCTCTGGCTGCGATTCGCGTCAACATCGGCGCGATCCGCTGCTCGAATCCGGCCGAATCGGGATACGTTCGGCACTCCCAGGGTTGTTGCGATAATAGTGCCTCGATCGGAACAATCAGGACCAAAAGAAAACCCAAAAACTGTGGTATACCTCTCATTGATCTCATTTCCTAAAACTTGCTCGCTTCATCGATGACAACCGCCTCCTGCCTCACCTCAATATTTTTTCTTAGCTTTTCGCCGGCAAATTTCAACATATTATTTTTGAATACCAGGTTTTCAGTGCTGGCACCTGAGATGTCGCAAAAAAGTGGCGCTGGCGGTTCGGCTATGCAATTCTGAATGACTCCCAATTGCACATTTTTCAGGGCTAAAACGGGCAAACCCTTTTGAGGATTGCCGGAACTCGCACGAAAATTATCCAATAACAACGAACGCACCTCGACGCAATAAAGCGCCGACTCCCATTTAGGCTCTGGCCGCTCCTGATCCCATTGAATCGCGACATTCCGGATTTCAACATGATCAGCATCGCGGATGGTCAAAGCCTGAGTGCAGCGTTTGTCCGGCTGACTCTCCGGTCTCATGAACAACCGTATCCCGGCCAAAGTGATATTTTTAATGGTGCGATAGCCGGGCAGACCCTCGATTCGACTGGTTCCCTCGGTTTCGGCGATCAGGTCCTTCACCAGCACATCTTCGATGGCGCCGACCTTTGAATCCGAACGTCGCTTAAGCACCACAAATCGCAACGCATCCGCACTACCCCACCATTGCGTCGGCTTGCGATGACATTGCATCGTGATATTGGAAAAAATAATGTGGCTGGCTTTGCCGCCATCGCGGATGAAAATCCCCAACCCTCGATTGCTGTTTCGGATCACGCAGTTATTGAACAAAATGTGACTGAAATTCCCATAACTTTCGGTACCGATTTTGAGAGCGCACGATGTACTGGTGAGCACGCAATTCGAGACCACCACATTTTCACAATCGCGAAAACCACGGTCATTTATTGTCGATTTGAGGCATACGGCATCGTCTGCAGTCTGGACTATGCAATCGTTAATGGTGACATCACGACAGCCGTCAATGTCAATGCCATCGGAATTGGCCGCTTTGTCCAGCTCCGATTGGATGAACAAGCCGCGAATTTTCAGCCGATGGCACCAATGGGCGTGCAATGCCCAAAAAGGCGAATCGATTAAAGCGACATCCTCGATGCTTACATCTTCGCATTCAGTCAAAAATACCAGCAGTACCAGCGGCTCTTTTCTCAGCCAGTGCACTGGGGTCAATCCGGCTGCCCTGGCAATGTCATATTCCTCCTGGATAAAATCATAAGATTCCAGCGGGATCGTATAGAATTCGGGCTGCCCCTTAATCACGCCTGATCCTTTGATAGCGATGTTGTTTGCGCCCCGGGCAAAAATGAGCGCCGGAAGCTGCACCTTATCACTAACTCGCACCCGCTTTTGGTATGAGCTGGAATCATTTGAAGCGTACAGAATAGCACCAGCCGCCAGATACAGCGTGACATTGCTTTTCAGTTCGATAGTTGTCGCCGTGTATTCACCAGGCGGGATGAACACGGAACCACCGCCCGCACTGTTGCAGCGATCGATGGCGGCCTGCAGGATCGTGGTAGCGTCTTCCGATTTGATACCGGAAGCACCCATATCGCGGATGTTCACTGTCCATTCATGGGGTGAAGCGACCGTCAAGGGAAATAGTAATTGGAAGCTAATGATTAATGATAGCAGCAACCTGGTCATAAAATTTCTCTCTTTCTTGATGCCTTATGTTAAATTCTCCTACCCAATACTGACAAATCGTTTTTTCAATCCTTATTCGTGGTTTAACCTGTCAAATAGAAAATGTTCACTCATTGCCAAATCATTTCTCATCGACTGATGGTTTATATCGAGCGTTATGATCGCTACGGATGGAACATGCTGGCCCATTTGTCCCATCCCAGTCGATAGGTTGAGCTCCCATGACCAGCACCAGTTTCCCGCCCCTGACGATATGGGCATGGCCAAGCCAGTTCTGCTGCCATAATTTTCCATTTAAAAACGCCTTTTGAATAAAGATATTTTTTTCCGACACCCCATTAGCCACGATCGAAAATGTTTTCCCGTTTTCTAATTGCAGTACGGCTTCAGAAAATATTGGGCTACCGATGAGATAAATATCCTGACCGGCGACCGGAAAGATGCCGATGGCGCTGAAGACATACCAGGTGGAAATAGCTCCGGAATCGTCCTGCCCGGGAAGACCATCGTTGCCGGGGCGAAACTGATACTTGAGAATATCGCGAACCCGTCTGGCGGTAAGCTCCTGCCGGCCAATGTAATTGTACAGGTAGGGGATCAGAAAAGCTGGTTCATTGGATAACTGAAAATACCCTAGATCAAAAACCTGATCGAGATGCGCCACGAAGTTGTCCGGTCCGCCGTGCCGTTGGATCAGCTCTGCCATGGCATGGGGCACATACCAGGAATAAATAATCGATCCTCCCTCATAAAAATAGGGATCGTTCCAATGATCCGGTCGCTTCGAGACCAGAGAGAAATCGGGCATCCAATTCAAGCTGCTATCTTTTGCCCAGAAAAGCTTATTCTGATCATGGAACAGCGAGAAGATTTGCATGGAGCGATCTCGGAAGTCCTTTGCTTCAGAAAAGTATCCGAGAATTGTAGCTACCTCAGAGATGCAAAAATCGTTATAGGCGTATTCCAGTGATCGTGACACCGCGCCAGAGGTCGTTTCTGCTGGGAGAAAGCCATATTTTTGATAGGCGGTTAGATGCCGACCATATTTACCTGGCTCCGGCGAGGAAATGGTGGCATTTTTTCGCATTGCCTGATAGGCCAGGTGTCGATCAAAACCGCCAAGGTTCTTTACCACGGCATCGGCGAGGACAACATCGACATTGCTGCCCCCTTGAACATACGCATAATCGCCTGCAATCCAGGCATCTGGCAACCAGCCTTTCTGTTGATATATGGCCAGCAAACTGGTGATCATTTTTCGTTGCTCTTCCGGCGCGATCAACAGGTGAAGGGGCATGACGGTTCGAAACACATCCCAGATACAATAATGATCCCAGTAGTGCGGTATGGTTGCATCCCCGTTGGGAACATCTCCAGTTACATCGATCGGCATCAAAAAGCTATTTCGAATACCCGAATAAAACATTGTGCGTTGTTCCGGCGTGCCGCCTTTGACTTGAATCCGGCCTAAATATTGTTGCCATTTTGCTTCGGCTTCCAGGCGAGATTGCTCAAAGTTCCAATGAGGGATTTCCGCCAGATTTGCCCGGGCCCGGTCCAGGCTGAGATAAGAAATGGCCACTTTTGCCTGAATCTGATCAGATTTTCGACATTTAAAAGAAACGAAGGCGCCGAAAACATGCCGGTCGGTTTGATTGTCCATCACCTGAAGTCGCTGATTTGATGTTGATATACTATCGTTTTTCCAGATGCCAGACGATTGAAAGGGCCTATCGAATCGAGCAACGAAATAGATTTGATAGGGATTATCACCGCCCCAACCGCCCTGGAAAGTCGCGCTGCCCTCGATTTCCGTTTCTGATATGACGGCAATTTGGCCAGCGGTACAAAAGGTTGTTGGCTTGCCATCCTTAAAACGGGTATTAGTGTGACTCAGATCGATGTAAACCAGCGGTTCCAGGATGGATTCATTTTTATCACTGGTATCGAACGTATAACGGTGAAAACCCACTCGTGCCGATGCGGTTAACTCGATGCGAACCTCATTGCCCGACTTTTCCAGGGTTACCGTATAATAGCCGGAACGCGCAAACTCGTTGGATTTTTTATATTCCGAATACCCCTTTGGGGGTTGTGTTCCAAAAACCGGCATGAATAATATATTTCCGTAGCGCGGTGCACCACCTGTGCCACTGGTATGCGTGTGACTGAACCCAGCAAAGGTTTCATCGGCGCGATAGCCAGAAGTCACGCCGCCTTTCAGAATATCCGGCCCCAATTTGACCATGCCAAAGGGCACGCTGGCGCCGGGGAAAACATTGCCCTTTTCGCTACCCCAAAAGGGATCGACCAGATCCGTCACTCGTTGGATAGCTGTATTTTTCCCAAAAACGAGCTGGAAAAAGGCGAGACTGCAAATCAACATTTCTATGATCAATGTCCCGATGCAGTGACGGAGCATGTCATTCAACCTGTACATGATTCAAAATTCCTTATTAAAGCTCAGTGTCTTTGTTTCACCTGATTCGACCGGGATGTTCATCGCAGAAAATAAATAATTTTCTTCTAATGGCGATTTTAAAGCCGAAGAATGCTCGATCCATAACCGAACCTGGGCTTCAGTCGCGGTTGGATTACTGAGGTCAAACTGAAATTGTTGTGGATCAGAATGGCTGTTTTGCGTTACCAATTGGTCAAAACAAATGACAAGGTCTTTTTCCGGTACGACATACAATCCTGGTAGCTCCACATAACTCAACATCAGTGCCGTCTCCGCCCAGGTGGAGCCCAGAAACGGCTCGCCGATTCCTTCCAGCCAGTCGGTGGTATTGATGCGCTCGCTAACCCAGCCCTCCGGCATGTCCGGCAACGGTCGCAGAGGATGGGAGAGGTATTGCGGCAGCGTGCGAACAATATCTCGCAACAGGTACAAATAGCGGACATCACTGCTGGCACGAAAAAGCCGTAACAACGCAATCCCCGAATAGGTACAGATGCCGGGCGCGGCGTGCTTATTTTGGGTATTGGCCCAGACTGTGCCGGTTGTCTGCAATCCCAGCCGGCCCATGAAAGACTGCGGTGGAAACTGATAGTCGTAGGGCATCACCCAGGTGGCAAATTGATGGGCCATCTCCTTCGCGCGAGTGAGCCAGACTGAATCCTGGGTGTGTTCATATAAAAGCATAAAGGATTCCAGCATGGCGTAGCTGGACTCGCTGTCCGGGTTTTGCAGGGCATCCCCCGGCCCACCGCAGGTGATGCCTCTGGTAACATATTTTCGATACATGGAATCGGCGGATTGTGCTGCCAGCCAAATGCAGGTGCTATCATGAAAAAACCTTCCTGCCAGCACCAGAGCCGCTGGCGCCAGCGCAGCGCTGGTGGAGCCGCCAACCTCGATTACCCCGCTTTGACTATTGATGAACTGGCCGAACTGGCCATACCGGTTCCACAGCCGTTTCAGGGCTGTGACGGCTTTAAAAGTACCATCCCGCCATTCGGATTTGATCGGGAGGCCCATTTTTTCCATGAGCATCATCTGCTTGCAAATGTAATAAATGGCGTCGCAGCTTTTTCGAATCAAGTGCCAATCCCGCGTATTGGCTTTACGTATATCGCCGCCATACCAGATCGTTCCTTTCTCGCCAGCATCCCAGAAAAAGCCAGCCGGACACAAGCCATCGGGAAAAAGCCAGTCAAAATTTCGTAGCACGTTCTGTCGGGTTACTTCAGAGCCGGCGAACAACAATGGATAGGTGGAAATCATCCCGCCGGTCCAGCCAATCTGCCAATCCTGGAGAAAATTTTCGCGCAGGCCCACCGAATAATAGCCATGCGCTGGCACAAAATTCTGCTCATTGAATTTTTTCATCTGGACCCCAAAGCAGGAAGAGAGCGGAAACGAGCATTTGATTTCGTTGCTGGGCCAATAGTCGTAACGTGTGGCAAAGTAATGGTCGAAGATAGTTTGCGTGGTCACCGCAGCAAAGGCGATGATTCTGAATCGAAGCGTGAGCGAATCTCCGCGATCGAAGTGTGCGGGTACATCGGTGGATTCGTGTTGATTATCGGCAATAAAATACCGCTGCCATTCCCGCACCACCGGTGCAGTAATACTGAGCAAAGCAGCGCGCTGGTCCCTGCGTTCTTCAAAAATCAATCCATTATCTCCGTAAGCTGTTGCCTGATGGGTATAGATCAAAACACCCTGTTGCACCTCAGGCAGGTACAAGCCGACCAGCGGTGCGGATAGATCGCCGCTGCGCACACTCAGGCGGGAGAGACCTGGTGCCACCTTCAGCCGGGGCACATCGCTGATAATCATTCTTGCGTCGACGCCATAATCTCTGGAATCGACCAATTTCGGCGAATAGCGGATGCGCCGCGATTCAAATCGATTGCCGTTGTAGGCGCAGGCCGGCATCAGCAAATAACCCTCGACCGACCAGTTGACAAATTCCATCCAAACGGAGACATTGGCCGCGGCCAATTCTCCAGCCTCACAACGAAAAGTGCAGGTAAAATCATAGCCATCCTGCGCCCCCGGGACAGGGGTGGCCGCCATCTGAATCTCCCAGGTGGAGCCATCCATGCGCAGGCGGGTGTGACCAGAAGGCAGCGCCGTCTTGACCTGCTGGATCATCTGGTTATGATAGTCATAATCGTAACGTTGCAGCGCCACGCCAATTGTAATGCCGTGACTGCTCAGGAAATCCCAGCCACTCTCGGCAGCCAGTTTTGCTGAAGAAAATAGGAGCAAAATCCAGAGAAGCGATCGTTTTATCCTGACCTCCATATCTTCAGCGCGCTCCTTTCTCATTGAACCAGCCAATGACCGCGACCTCCTCCGCGTCCAGCGCAATGACATCAGCAGCCGGCCGCTGCTTGGTTCGATTCGAAAAAATCAGCTTCGGATGCAGTCCCTTTTGCACCATCAGCTCGATTCGCGCGCTCGTTTTGTTTTTATTGGTGATGACTGTGACATAACCGTCCTCGACCTGTAAGGTTTTCATGATGACCAGGGGCTGGTGTCTCTTAAAGGTGATCGGCATCCGATGGAAGTGCGGCTGCAGTTCCGTGCGAATAAAATCGGCAAGCGGCTGGGCGTTGACGCGCCGGCTTCCCATGGCCAGCAGGGAGGGAAACCAGACTGTCTGTCCGCGACCGTATTTATTCCTCGTTGCAAAAACGCCGCTCTGATCCTGTGCAATCACTTCGCCGCTCGTATTGGCGATGGTGCTTTTCCAGAGGTGCACGGGAAAGTTAGGCTTACCACCCGGACCAGGCACCGAAAAATCACCCGGCGTGCTTTTGACCTCCTGCAGCACACCCCCCAGGAGTTGCTTCAATGGAAATTGCGGCCCCATGAGGCACACCATATCCTGGTCGTAAAACGCAGTGAGACCTTCGACGATGAGTGTCCCCCCGCGGCCGACAAAATCCTGAAGGAGCGACCAGAAGGCTGAGGGGATGGCGATTTGATGGGCTAAGATAATGGTTTCGCCCCGATAATCATCCCGGGTGAAATCAAATTCGCCGATCTCCTGTAGCTCGATGTTGATGCCCGTTTCTGCGAGCAGTTGATAAAAGGCCAGGAGTGATTTCATCACCCCGCCGGGGAGTCGACCTTCATAGTTGTTTTCTTCGCCGGGTCGCGTGAACTGTACTTCCTTTTCAATCCATAACGATTCACGCCCATAGAGGAGATGAATTCCTGTTGGCAGGGGTCGGGCGTTGACAAAGAGCTGCCGATGCTGTTGCAGGCAGCCGCTCACCCGGGCAGCGGCTTGAAGGCGGTCTGAAGCCTCGTGCTGAAAATTGAGCAGGGCCCATTCCCCGGCCTCGATGCCACGGCGCCGCGGATTGAGACTCCATTAGATGATTCCCCGCGCGCCAGTAGCAATCCCCAGCCAGAGCCATTGGCTGATTTCATCGGCCGTGGGACAAAAGGCACGATAGGCGCTATAGGTATTGTTGCCGCCCTGCAATTCGGTGATCCAAAACGGCATGGCGCCGGCGCCCGAACGCACCAGATCGCAGTTTGCGGCCACAGCCAGAGCATACTGCGGTCGACTGAAATAAGCAAAATGCCATGACGGATGCATGGAAGCGCCCAAAGAAGTCAAAAAAGCGCGCCAGGCTGGAAAATCATATTCGGCAGCCAGCTCGAATATCATGTGACTGTTCACATGCACATCATGTTCTGGATCGTATTTTCTCACCTCCATGGCCAGCCAGTTGAGATACCAGGTGATATAGTCCTGAAGAAAGCGTTGCAAGTCGAATTGCGAAGTGGTGTGGTGGTTTCGCCCCTGCGTTTGATGGCCCTGTTGCGAAAGCCATTCACTGAACTTCTGGCGTGCAAAGGCATTTTCCGGCAGCTTGCCGCCGGCGCCTGGTTCGTTGATCAACACCCAGCCGTATAAAGCTGAAAAAGTGCGAAAATGAGTTACCATGCTTTTGACGCATTCGGCAATGGCAGCCAGGTGAGACTCACTTTCCGGAAATTTCAATCCGCCCAAATTGTTTTCCTCACATTTCGGGAAAATGGTAGCAAAAACATGAATGCCATGCCTTTCTGCCGCCCGAAAGGCTGAATCGTAAAGAGAGAAATCCCACGCTTCGGCGGTTCGGTGCATGTGACTTTCAAAGAGGCGAATGCGGGCGAAATTCATGCCGTAGCGCTTGAGCGTCGAAAACCAACGGTCAATATCCTCTGCGTTTTGACCGGGCTCGATGATAACCTGTGAGCCCAGGGCAGGAAAAATCGGCACGGCATCGACAGCAAAAGCCATCCCCACGATGCAAAGCAGCCATGCAATCATTGCTGATCCAATCGCTATTTCAATTGATTTTATGCTCATAAACGTTCCTGTATTTCGAACATATATATTGGAAATCCTTCAAAAGATTGTGAATTTTTTAATGGATCTCAATTCGACATTCAGTCAGGCATTTCATCGGGCTTTTAATTTGACCTGCACATTCCCTTTATCTATGACAAATTGCAAAAAACATCGACCAAATAATGACCATGCTATTAATGAGGTTTTGCTTTTACCAGCAATTGATGCATCTCCAGGCCGGCAAACAGCACCGCCAATAATCCATGGGTATCGTCATCATAAAAAGGCCTGCTGAGATAATAATTCACATCTTCGGAGCACATGGTGCCCATGCAAATATCCTGAACCGTCCCATCCGGCTTGATGCGCGAACGGATCGCTGCCCACCCGCGTTCGGCAGCCTGACGATATTTTTCATGCCCCAGCCAGCCCTGGTTGATGCCTCTGGCAATGGCCATAGTGAAAATGGCTGTTCCGGAAACCTCCTCGCGCGAATCGGGGCGATCGAGCACATTATGCCAGAAGCCGGCTGAGTTTTGCAGCTTCAGCAGTGCGTCGACATGTCGCCGATAATGGGCAAGTATCTGACGATAGCGGCGATGTTGGGGCGGCAATACTGCCAAAACCTCGGTGACTGCCCAGATGCCCCAGCCATTGGCGCGCGACCAATGGGGCAATTTCGCCGGGCGTTGGGAGTAGCGAGCGTGATGGTATAGCCCAGCCTCTTGATCCCATACCTGCGTATTGAAACCGATGATTTGCTCCGCTGCATCATCGAGCAAAGAATGGCTGAGATGCGGGTCGGTTACGTATTGTGCCGCCTGCACCAAAAAGGGGATGCCCATAAACATATCATCCACCCAGGTGGTGTATTTTTCCGGCGTAGTTCGAGTATAAATTTGAACGCCGGGCAGTCGAACCTGCTCGTGCTGGGCGTAGTGTATCATTCGCTCGATGAATTGAACATAACGGACCCGGCCTGGGAAGTCGCTTTCCTGCCGAAGGCGATAGATAATCGGCAGTGCCGGAGCCAGCGTGAAATCCAGCAATGGCGTTTCGATCAATTGGTGATTGGCGGAATGGAAAAGATGGAGCTCTTTGACCTGATGTTCGACATAAGGGATGCTTTGCAGATGAAAATCGCAGTACTGCGCCCCATATTGGCGGTATTTTTCCTGGCCGGTGGCTTTGGCAAGGACCTGCATGGCCCAGGCAACGCCGGCGTTATGGTAGTTCCAGGCATCGTTGCTGCCCCAGGGCTGGAATTGGTATAACGCACCAGCAATTTCAATTTTAGGGATTGTCCAGGTGACAGGACCATTCAAGCCAGCATACATTTGACCGAATTGAATCTCTCTTTCCGGGGCATATTCCACTTCCAGGCCAATTCGCCTACCATTCCTTATGGGATTGGCAAACGGCCCAATGAGAATCCAATTGGTGATAGCCGCTACCGAGCTATCGATTGTCCTCATGGACTTTAATCCAATTTTTAACGGCTCTGGTTTTCCCAGAGCAACGGCTCCCTTGCCGGGAGGAGGCTGCAAATATACGATCCACGGCTTGCCGGCGCACTCTGCCTTTATTAAGAGCTCGTTGTCACCTTTTTTCAGGTCGACGAAAAATTGGTAGGGCAATTCCACGCTACGCTCATCAAAAACGATGTCGGCGTTTTGATTGCCCGATCCCTCATAGACCAGGCGTCGATTGAGCCAGACGCGACAGCCGTCCGCATGGCCGATTTGTATCATCAGAGAGGTGTCAGTGTTAGCGGTGAGCGTGGAATAGGCATAGGCCACCGCCGCCTCCGTCTGGCCGAAGGTGCGTCTGAAATCGATCACTTGTATGCCATCAAACACCTGGCTTTGGGGTGCCAGAATCAGCCTATAGGCAAATGGTGTTTGCCGAATGATCTTATCCGCGATGGTCTTGACGATGGTCAATGGATCTTGAAAAGGCATTTCGCCAGCTCCGCACTCTGTGCTTTGCACCAGAATGCATACGAATACTAAAACGTTTAGAAGATGAAGCTTCCGCATATTCTCTCTCTTTGATTAAAATCAGGAACCTGCCAGGGCCATCAGCCGCACCATGTGCGGGAGATATGCGGTTGAAAGTTCTGCCATACACGCGGTATGCTCCAATCGCTGGCGGCGTGATCTCACTTGCGGCATTTTTTACCGGAATGCCCAATCCCTGTGCCAATAAATAGCTCGATCCCATCAATTCATAGAATTGCTGGTCAATTGCCCAGCCACCTTTGTCCTTAAAGGCTTCTGCCTCCAGCAGGAAGGAAGCTGGTTGGCCAGCAAAGGCAAAACGGTGTGTCCCCAGCGAGATGAGCAGTAGCCAGAGCCAGATGACTGGTTTAATTTTCATTTTGGAAACCTCCTGAGCCAGCCGTTGTCACAATGTTTGGCCTCAGATCTTTTTCTTTGGTGATCACCAGGATATTTTGGGCTATGACCTCTCTGGTATCCATTAAAAAAAATCCTTTGGCCGGCAGAACATATTTGCCAAACATTCCCGGAAACGGATAGGCATGAATATCGTTTTTATATTCTGGGATGGACGGCACTATCACTACACCGCCATCCATTTCAATGGTAATATTTTCCAGATGAATATTTTGAATAGGATGCCCAGGCAGGCCAATAATCGGAATTCCCAGCCTGCTGGCGCCAGTGATGTACAGGTTGCTGAGGGTGATATTCTGCAGCCGCGCCGGGTTGGCCGATGGCTTTCCAAAAACGGATTCCTGATTATATCCCAGTCGGATATACAAAGGCGCCTTATAGCCGATAATATTGCTATTGGTAATGGTGATACGTGCCATCTCGGCACCATCGTCGCTGACCAGGCCGATGCCGGCAATAAACTCCTTATTGCGATTCGGATCATAATCATTCGATTCTGTTGACGAGCGGATCAAACAATTGCTGATCAGAATATCGGTCATATCCGCCATGACTTCATTGCCGAATTTGAGCGCAGTGGTTTTAGCGGCGATAATGCAACCGGTCACGACCACATTTTTACAGGGTCGGTCGCTGATGGCTTTGAAACACAAGCCGTCGTCGTCCGAGTCGATCCGGCAATCCGAAATCAATACCTCCTGGCAGGCATCGATATCGAGTCCGTCGTTGTTGGCATTGACATGATTATAGATCTCGAGGTCCTGCACCCGCACGTTTTCGCATTCGTGCAGCCGGATGCCCCAGGTGGCGCCCCGCTGAAAGGTAATGCCCTGCAGGGTTACCTGTTTGCAGTCGGTAAAAAATATCATGGCCGGCCGCGGCGGCTTGTGCCAGAAATTTTGCGGATGGTTGGGAATGGGATAACATTTAAAATCCTCTGCGGTGCCATTGCCATCCACCATGCCAGCGCCAATAACCGCGATGTTGTGCGCGTTCCTGGCCGCAATCAAGCCGCGCCAGGGATGGGTTTTATTGACATTATTCGAGTCGCGCACCATCGGATAATCAACAATGTGAGGCGAGCCCAACAAAGTTGCACCCTTTTCCAGCCGCAAGGTGACGCCATCTTTGAGCATTACGGTGCCGGTTTTAAACTGGCCCCGGGGAATCACCACCTCGCCGCCGCCTGCGGCTGAACAGGCATCGATGGCGCTCTGAATGGCCCGGGCGTTATTGATGGACTTGACCGAGGCGCCAAAATCAAGGATGTGATAAATCCCGGAGGTCGTCATGTTGTCACAATGGCAGACTGTTATCAAAGCAATTCCTGCGAACAGGAAGAAAATTCTTATTCGCAGACGATTGGTCGAGCCGTTTATTTTGCCGAAAACCATGTTTTAATTATCCTTTCTCGAATCGCAGGCTCAAAACGAACCCACTGTCAATGTCGCAGAATAAAAGTTCGTTGGGCTGGCATAGTCAATTTGTAACTGTCCCTCGTTCAGACGTACCGATTTTATCTCCTGAAAATCAGCGGGAATCTTGATCAAAAAACAGAGATAGGTTTTAGACACCGACGCCATGGCGTCCAGATACCCGACATGATCGACGCCATGAAATGTGTGTCGGATGCGATCTTCCGGATCAAATGTATCTCCCAGGCCGGTGGTGCCAAACTCAATGCCCTTTGCCCAGAGCCGGCCGTCTTTTATGCCATGCCAGATGTGCAGCCAGGGGTAATCGCTTGTTTTCCAGATATAACCGATCAGCAAGTTTTTCGACGGATTGGCAGCCGTTGCCCAGCCATATTCGGATTCGATAATGTGGGTGGTTACATAGCTTCCGGGCCAATCGGATCGGCGTAAGTCAATGGGCGTGCCCAGCGTATCGGCCAGGCCTATCGGCCAATGATAGGTATATTTTTGCGGATCGATCGTGACGAGCGCCTGATTGAAGCCAAGGGACGCATTGCTGTTCACAATGACCGTTTCATCCAGGAATGGCGCACCAAAAGTCGCGTGTTGTACCATCACCGTCAGCCGGCCGGTCTTTTGCAAGTTGGTCAGCGTCTCTTTTATGACAAACCAGGGTTGATCGCCGGAAAGCGTAACCACGCGGCTCAGCGCCAATTGTTCCAGAGGGGCCTCTACCTGCATTTTTAACTGAAGCCCATTTTCACGAGCTGGCGCCTGCCACCACCGATTGGCCGGCTCGCCGTTGTGCGGAATACCGCAGCGGATTTCTCCGGGTGAAGGGCTACCCCATCTGCCGATGCAGATAAAGTGCCCTTGAAAAGGCGCGCCGTTGCGGTTATTGGGCGGCATCTCCGCCTGAGCCACTTTCCAGGAAAAAGGATTCAGGCGTTTATTCCGAAAATGGAAATCCACCAGGGCGCCCCCATGTAATGAAAAGGTCAAAACAACCTGCTGATTGGCCAAGCTGACAAGGGTATCCGTCGTTGCCTCAGTTTTGGGCTGTGGATTTGAATGGCCTCTGCCAGCGCCCGTCAGTCCCACCAGAATAAAAAGAAAAAACCTTGCCATAAGGTAAAACATTTTCGTTACTCCTGCCAAACGGTGACGCCGCCCGGCGGCAACTCCTTTTCACCGATTAAAATTTTTGCGCTGCTGGGGATCGCTAATGTCGCGGGTCTGGAAGAATAATTCACGCCGACCCATAAGCTATCGCGCCACTCGACAAAAACATAGTTGGGCAGATCGAAGACCGTCGCACCTGCCCGCTGAAAAACCGTCCGTAGAACAGCTTTTTCCAGCTCGCCATCGCTGGTGTGTAGGCCGATGTAGGTGATAGTGCCGGCACCTGATGTTCGGATGACGACCGCAGCCGTTCCGGCGTAAAACTGATCATCGTAGCGCGCCAGAATTTCAGTCTGCGTTTCCGGGAATAGCCATTCGCCCCACACATTCCAGCTAAATTTTTGTCCTTGAAAATCAACCTTTCCGAAACGATCCGGCGGCAATTGATCGTTATCCGCAATTCGCGCACCGATTAATCCCCAGATTGGTTGTTGCAACAAAGTTTCGTGAAAATGGCCCTGATTATTTTTCTGTCCGGTTCGGCAGGTTAAAATGAGGTGTCCGCCGTCCTTCGCGTAGCGATCCCATTTTTGTAGCACATTTCCGTCCACCATGGAATATGCGGGTGCAACCATGAAGGGATATTTTTCAGGATTGAATTCATCTTTTTCCTGAATAAACGTGACCGCTGCACCCATGGATTTCAACGCCTGATAGTAGTGATAATAATGCCGCCAGGGATCCCAATTCTGGTTGTGTTTGTTGGACTCTTGCTCCCATAAATTATCCTGTTTCCACAAAAAGGCAGTTTTTCGGAAATGAAGGCGTTGCGGCAGTGGCGAATTTTTTTTACTCAGGCGTTGAGCCTGCCGGATTTCCTCCATGGCGGAGATGAATTCTCTACCGCCGCGTGCCAGAGTAAGGCCATCAGTTTCGATGATCCCTTTATGGGTTTGCTCACCGCCGAACAGCGGCTGCCGAAAGCGATAGGTGCAAATGAATTGGTCGCCCAGGGCAAAACTATGCCACAGCCACAAGCGCACGGCTCCCGGCAAAGGCTGAGCATTGTAAGCGCCCCAATTGATCTGCCCCGGCTGTAGCTCCATAATCCCGGTATAGCCCTGAATGGATCGGGCAAAATCTGTCGAAAAAGCCAGCTCCAGGCCGCTTCCCAGTCTAAATCCCAATTCACCTGAATCATTATCCAGGTAGGTGCTGAGCAGATACATGGTATGACTGGCAAAATTCAGGTCACCCCGGTTTTTGAACAAATCCACAGAGGGCAGAAATTTGTAATAGGCGTAATTGGTGGTGATCCATTGCTCCGGCGCAATTTTTTCCCGCAGGATTTGCGCCTGGAATCGGATGAAGGACGCCAGAGCATCGGCCGTGTAGCGCTTGAAATCCAGTAACGCATGGGGATTGGCGCCCTGGGGCGCCCGTTTTGGATTGGGAATGCGGATTTGGGCAAAATTATTGTAAGATTGGCTCCAGAAAAAAGTGCCCCAGGCGCTATTTAAATCCTCGATTCGACCGCGGTATTTTTCTTGCAGCCAGGTGCGAAATCCTTTCTGGGCGGTCTCGGAATAATCGTAGAGCGTGCCCAGATGCGGCTCATTATCGATCTGCCAGCCAATAACCGATTTTCGATGGCCATAGCGCTCGGCCAGGGCGGTGATGATTCTTTTCGCGTAATGAAGGAATTCAGGATGGGTTGGGTTAATTTGCAACCGCGAGCCGTGTTGCTGCTGCACACCATTTTCATCCACCAGCAGCAGCTCCGGATGCCGAAAAGTTAACCAGGCTGGCGGTGCGGCCGTCGGCGTGCACAGGATGATTTTCAGCCCCTGCTTTTCAGCTTCATCCATACACGCATCCAGCCAGCCGAAATCGAAACGCCCCGCTTTCGGTTCCAGATTCGCCCAGGCAAACTCCCCTATATGAATGAAGGAAAAGCCCAGATCGCGAATATGCCGGATGTCGCGAGGCCATTGCTGCCGCGGCCAGTGCTCCGGATAGTAATAGACTCCGACCGGGAACACACTATCACCTGGAATGATCGTTTGCGAAAATGAAACCGGTGATCCCAGGCTTACCATCAATAGCAAAAAAATACTGTAAAGTTTTTTCATCGCATTATTGCTCCGCAATGAGTAATACGGCATCGGCAACTGCCGGCGCTTCCAGCCCCGTTGCTTCGATTTGGACCGACTGGTTCGGCTCTGCTGCAAAGTAGTAAATGCCAAGATCAGCCCAGCCATTCTCATTGGCCTGCAAATCGACGGTGCGGCGCTCGATGTCCTGGGCGTGGGCAATTTGTACCGGCAGGGCTGTGCTCCAGTGCCTATTTCGATCGCGCGGCCAGGGACGGGAGGGACAGTAATAATAAACATGATACCTTCCGGTTTTGACGATCGGCAATTGAAAGGTGATCCGATTCGGCCCCGGATCCGATGCTTCGAGATATAAGCAACTGGTCTTATATTGTCCACTTCGCTCCGACATGATCTGCCAGTTACCTTCGATCACCACCAGAGCGGAATCTTCGTTGTCCACCGTAATATCTGCTGGTGATCCATCGAGCAATGGGTTGTTGTGCAGAATCTGCTGCAGAGCGTTCACGTCGATTGCCTGGACGGGACAATGGTTGTCTATTGCCAGTGTCGCAGCCACAGCAGCGGACTGCCCCAGGACCATGAATACCGGCTCCATTCGGATTGAGCCATAGGCGATGTGCGAGGCGGAAAGACAAACCGGTACCAGCAGGTTTTCGCACTCGTCGGGCCTGGGGGTGAGCGAGCGATAGGAAACCGCGTAAGGCGGAAATCCGCCCACCTGGACATCGCCCTCGTTTTTGACCATGCCATCGACCACCAGGCGCTGGCAGTTGTGGGAATCCATGGTGTAGGCGGCCAGCCCCACTCCATCGTTAACGACCGCCCTGCCCTGGCAGTTATGCTGGGTCATCACATACTCACCCACCATGCGCCGGGCTTCGCGCACATACATTTGATAGGGGAAAAAATTATTGTCAGTGAATTCATCTTTGCACCAACCCCATGAGCTCATTTGCTTTCGAATGGTATCAGGCAGGGCTGGATCCGTGGCCAGAAACCATAGGAGACCCCGGATATAATTTTCGTGGTCTTGAGCAATTTGTTTCCGGCGTTCGAAACTGGCTTCGGGATAGTCGTGGTTCATACCGATCATATCGGTGGAAAACGGTCCCATGTTATTGACATCGGTTTTTCCGTTGGGCATGGTTCTGATCAGCAAATATAATTCAGCAATGTTCTGTTGCCACTTTTTTTCCACCCTTGAGAGAATCACCCGTCGAAGCAGCTCGTAGCGGTTTGAATCGTAGCGGTCAGGTCGGGTAAAAGGAACTTTGAGGCTATCGGATTGGGTCAGGCAAAGCCGGTAATTATAGGCCTGGATTTTTTGATCGCCCGAACCTGGCGATGCCAGTGTTTCGGCAGAGACACCCCAGACCAATCCGCTGGCCGGATCCGCCGGATCGATATAGGGCGAGATGCCATCCGGGAATTGATGCTTGTCTCTCAATTGCATGCCGTTGAGGGTCTCATGATATTCGCTATTTGCCTCCCTTCCCAGCCTGTAACTCACACCGGCCAGGGCCATCAGATCGCCCTCGTAGGAGCAGTCGATGAACATTTTGGCGTGAATTGTTTGATTGGTTTCCCGGCGTGTCGCCTCCGCATTCTCAACTGTGATGTTCTGAATGCGTGCACCCTGTTTTTTCACGGCGATGATCCGATGCCGTGTCAGGACCGGAACGTTCGCTTCTTGAATATATTGATTCAAAATCATTTCCGCGACGTGCGGTTCAAATGTCCACGCTTCCAGCTCGCCATAATAGCGGCCCAGACGTCGGTAGAAATTGCGCGCCAGACCGGTGATGGCGAATTTGTTGCCGATGTCCGTCGCCCCCAGGCCGCCAGAAGTCATGCCGCCAAGATGCTTTCCCGGCTCGATCAATAGCACCGATTTCCCAAGCTGTTTGGCGGCATAGGCTGTTATTACGCCGCTGGCAGTGCCGCCATAGATGCAGATGTCGTAGTGGGCGCCATCTTGATCAATCCGCTGAGAGCCGGAACCAACCGGGCTCTTTTTTCCTGCGCTTCCGCAGTTGAGAATCCCAACCATCAACAGTATCAGCAAGTAATTCTTTTTCATTGTTTGTCACTATTGATTATTTAATGATTATTTGAGAATTGATTTTGCTAACAATTGTGCTCGACCTTTCCGAAGTTACCAATTCGCCCAGCTCGATTTTGCCCCCCTGAACATCCTTCATAGCAAGAACCTGAAATTCGACCCGAATCTCACCAGCCCGGATCTTGTCTTCCCGGCCGCGGTAAAAAGCACTGCGATGCGGACTCTGGAGCACGCGACATTCACTGGAAACTGGATAGTGGGGCCAGTTTAGGGTGACATCTGAAATATTTAGATTTTTTACATGCTCGACCACAATGGCCGCACGCTGGGTGCGAACAAAGGGCAGATCGTAAAAAAAACTCCGGGATCGCGCCTTCTGGCCCACTTCAAAGGGATCATCCAGCAGGAAATAATCCAGATGGATACGGCGTAAGGCAAAATTTTCAATCAACGCGTCCGGGGAAGCACCGATTAAAAGCCTGCCCGTTGTTCGCATCGTAACATTTTCGATGGTGACATTTTGAATTGTTCCGGCTTTTTCCACTGGTTTGGCTTTGCCAAAATTGGGATGCTCCGGGATCTCGATTTTATAGGGCGTGTCATAGCGGCCGGCATAGCATTCGATCACCCGATCCAGTGACCAGCCGGAATTCACCTGCCCCACCAGTCCGCTGATTAGCACATTTTCGATATTTCCGCCTTCAATAGTGCGCAGGTCGACCGCTCGTGAGGCATTTTTAACGACGCAATTGGATAATGTGATGTCCCGGAAATTCTTGCGGCTTTCAAAACCGATCCTGAACGCCACACAACTGGTTTCCAGAATGCAGTTGGTTATGGCCGCTCGTTCGCAGTTCTCCGAATCTTCGGTGGTTTTCAGGGCAATGGCATCGTCTCCGGTGCTGATATAACAATCACTGATAATCACATCCTGGCAGCCGGTCACGTCGATGCCATCGGAATTGGGACCGAACAGATTGTTTTCGATGGAAAGCCCATGCACTTTCACATCCCGACTGTTGAGGAAATGCAAAGCCCAGCCGGCGGCATGGCAGATTTTGATGCCGGTTACGGTCACGTGGCTGGAGTTCCAGATCTCGATCATGGGACTCGGGCGGTACTCGATCTCGCGAAAGAAATGCCATTCACTGGGCCGCTCTTTTTCCCAGAACGCCATACCCTGGCCATCGATAGTGCCGTGGCCACAAATGACCACATTTTCGGCATCCTTCACCACCAACAGATGCCAGGGGGTGCGGTCTTCGTGATGCCCCCAGACGAAGGGGGTATAGTCTTCAATCCTGGGCGACCCGAGCAAAACAGCTCCCGGCGCCAATTCCAGAGTCATGTTGCTTTTCAGCATCAGAGTGCCGGTGAGAAACGTGTCGCCAGGCACATACACACATCCTCCCACCTTTGCGGCTGCGTCAATAGCTTTCTGAATCGCAACAGTGTTCAAAGCCTTTCCATCACCGATAGCCCCGTAATCCATGATGTTGAAGGACTGTTCACTACCGGCAAAAACCTCCATGGCTCCCAAAAGTATCAGAAAGATCCTCTTCCTCATTTTCATTTTTCTTCGCCACTTTGTCAGCGTAAAACAATTGATATTGAATCATCGGCCATAGATGTCTATCTTCTCGTCTATAGCCAAGATATAACTATCGTGAATGCCTCTGGCAGTGGTGATGGCTCAGATTAACGCTCTGGAATGGATTATCCGGTTGATTTTCTAATTTCTTCCTTCCGTCTCAATTGTCCCTAACCTGACTACCCACAGATAAATTTGTTGGCTGTTATCAATTATCGCTAACGGGACTGTTGCTGCCATTCTCATTCATCTAACTGTTAGTTATTGATCCCGAGTATGACCTGATAGGGTGCCAGGATGATTTGGTCCCGAGAAAGGGATTGGCCATCGATTAGATTCAAGTTGAGCGGGCGGGTTAGTTTAATTGTTTTGTTTTCATGGCTCAAATTGATCAAAATCGTAAATGCCCTATCCACAGATTTCCGGGGCACCACCAACACCCCGGGATCGCCCGTTGCCAGGGGTTGAATTCCCGCCAGTTTGGCGTAATGTTGGATCAAATGATGCATGTTGCTTTCGCCGGGATACGTGCCCAGCAACACTACCCGTCCTTTACCCACAGCATTTTCGATAATGGCCGCTCTGCCGTCATGCATGCTTTTTTGATAGCGGGCGACAACCGTTCCCTGGGCAGAACTCAACGCCTCGCTCCACAATTCGCAATCCGATGTCGTCATCCCCGGCAAAGTCACAAATTCTATCTGAGGTCCCGGATCAGTTTCTTTATTCCAGAGATCAATCGGAATTCGGGAATCCACGGTGATGCCCATCCATGGCTCCAGATCGCCCAGCGCATAATCGGTGAACGCAGTCCAATACGAAGAGCGGAAACCGCTCACGGGCCCCAGGATCAATGTGCCTCCCTGTTCCACCCAGTTTTTGATTTTTGCTCTGAGCGGCGGATCGATTCTCGGCATCAACGGCATGAGCAGCAGTTTATATGGAGCCAGGTTACAGCCCTCATGAATCACATCCCGGTGAAGATACGTATTGGCCAGCGGCTGGTAAAACAGCCGAGTCCAGGCGTCGTAATACTTAATCTCGTTGATATTTTCTTCAATTCTCAGCCCCATATCATTGACATGGCTGTAAATAATTGCAACCTGAGCAGCTTCGACCGGTGTGGTCATGAGCCAATCGCTAAACCGGGCCAGCTCCGCCCCCAGGCTTTTGAGGGCGTCATAATTGGCCATGGGCTTGCCCCAGGCCGAAAGAATGGCGCCGTGGGGCATCTCATGGGCTGCTGGATGCTGCCGCCAGAGCCAGAACAATGAACCCTGGCCTCCCAATGCGTGGGTCATCCAGATCATGGCCCGCAACGCCCCGACTGGCTGGTAGTTAAACCAGGTTCGACCGTACCAGCCGCCAGAATAATTGGGAGCGGTTTCATACAACCAGTACCACCCTTTGCCATAACCGCGCAGCCGGTCAAAGTTACTCTGAGCTTTCTGCAAGGACTGATAACTGTGATAGATGGTCAGGGCCATAAAATCGAGGTTCTCGAACAGGTCTGGATAAATGATTTGCTGACCCGGCATGCCATTGTGGGTGATTGGCAGATCAGAATATTGGCGCAGCGCCTGCAACTGAATATCCTGAAAGCCGACAACTTGTTCGGAATGAAACTGCATCCAGTCCAGCCGAAGTGATGGGTGATGCCGGATAAACGAGCGCGGCATGGGCATCTGGTCAAAGCTGTTGTAATCCTGAGACCATAAATGATTGGCCCAGATTTTATTCAGATTTTCAATGTCACCGTATTTTTTCTTCAGCCATTGGTGCCAGAGTCTTTCGGTTTCAGGGCTATAGTCTGGCTCCAGATTGAATTCGTTATCGGTCTGCCAGGCAATCACGCCAGGTTTATGGCCAAACTCGCGCGCCATGGCCTCGCAAATCCGACGGCTATATTCTCGATATACTTTATTGGTATAGCTACAATTGCGTCGGGCACCATGTTCAAAGCGGATGCCATTTTCAGTGATCCGGAAAATTTCCGGATGCGTCTGGGCCAGCCAGGCGGGCGGCGTGGCCGTAGGCGTACCCAGAATCACATCGATGCCATTGGCATGTAACTTTTCGATGATGCGATGCAGCCATTGAAAATCAAATTTTCCCGCTTCCGGCTCCATCATCGACCAGGAGAATTCTGCCATGCGCACCACATTCATGTGCAGCTCTTTCATGCGCGCAATGTCGCGATCGATTTCATCAGCGGGCCATACTTCCGGGTAATAAGCTGCACCGAAATAGATCTTTTCCTGACCAACATGTTTTTTCTGGCCAAAGCTCGGCTGAAACATACCAATAATGAGAATCAAAAATATGACATTTTTCACAACCTTAAATGATCGATGAGAATGGTTCATGTTTTGATTGGCTCCCCAATTTAACATTATTCGGATGGACAAATTGCCTCGAATCTTGTTCTTATTTTATTAGCGCTAATTTTATCGTCTGTTGTTGCTGATGGATTTTCAAAGTGCAAAATAATGTACTGCCGGAAATTCCCATCGAGCACCACGTGAGGGACTGTGGACCGGCTTGAATCGATTCCCCCACACTCCTAAAAAGCGTTCGTCCCAGTAGATCATAAATTTTTAGCTCATAATGATCGCCAGTTTGTAATTCGAACTCAATGGTTATCGAATGATTGAATGGATTGGGATAGCCACAGAGCTTAAACGGTCTGCTTGTATTTCGGGCTCCCATCCGTGGTGCTATCTCGGTCGTGTAGTGGCCAATGCGTTCGTAGCTTACCTCAGCGGTTTGCGGTGACACACTGATTCGTAGACCACGATTCTGACACCTGGCGGTCAGAACTCCGCTGCCCCAATCCTGATGAACGATATCCTCGCCAAAGCATACCTGATAACTCTGCCAATTTTCAAAATCTAATTCTCCCTCCTCTACCCAAACCCGTGGCACAACACCGGCTGGATCGATGACTGTGCCGTCGATCAAAACATATCGGCTGGTCGGTTGGTATTGTATTCGTAAACGCCGTCCCAGCGTGGAGCGATATTCAACCTGATCGGAATTCTGACCCTTCACGTGTGTGGTGATTTGCACTCTTCGGATAAAGTTTGAGTAACTTCCGTGCTCTTGTGCGGTGCCGATTTCCATGATTAGAGCAGCCAATTCGTTGGCTAAGAAATACCAGGTCAGCTTCTGGTGGCTGGAAGAAAAGCGATCGACGGTGTGGCGCTGGGCGCGATAGGGAATAAAGGCGACGTAGACACCATGTCCCATGTCGACAAAAGCGGTATCCGAATGGAATAACACTGAACGATGTTGAGGAATGGCAACCCACATTCGGTCGGTGCCGCGTATCAATCGCATCAGCACGTTACGATCCTGGCCGATTTCTTCCTGTGGACAACGCCCGGCCATGCCGTGCAACTCGCCGGCGTTGCCGAAAATTTGCTGGCAGCCGTTGTCGTCCCCGATCACCCCCAGGCGCCAGACACTTTGTTCCGAAAACATCATTTGACTCTGGGTGTTCATCCGGGCATTGCCGTCGGGCCGATAGGTAGCCACACTGCCCAGGGTATAATTTTTTTCCAGATATAGCGTTTCAAATTCGAATCGGCGACTGTTAAAGGTGGTGCCAGCCCAGTCCCGGTAATTATTAAAATCCAGACCATAAAAAGGCTTGGCATTGTGCATTTCGACTGGCGTTTGAAATTTTCTTTGGGCAATATCAATCGCCACCTGTGGTGGACGATAAGAACTGTAAAGCGGATAGCCGATAGAATTCGTTGATGCATTTTGCTTGGCCTGGTTGGCTGAAAAAGAGGGGTGAAAATCCTGGCTGACAAAATAGAGATAGCCATAAAACCAGGCTGATCCAGCAAACGCTTGATAAGCATCGGACTTGGCGCGAACATCCGGTCCGACTTGAAACCCGTCCAGATAATGCAAGGCTGCCGAGATGAGCATCCAATCCAGCACCGCCTGAGCCTGGTGTTTTATTTTAAGCGTTGGAGCAAATTCATACAGCACCAGCACCGGTTGAAAACAATAGGCGAAGTAATTTTGCGAATCCCACTCCAGTCGCCCACAATGATAGAGTGCTCTGACCCAGTTGTCGATATAGTCGGTGAAATATTTTTTCCAGTTGGCGTCGTCGAATTCATAAGCGAACATCAGACCGGCCAACCGAGCCAACCAGTCAAAATTTTCCGAATTGAACTCCGTGATCGCGTAAATCGGATCCATGTGATGATCTGGCCGACTGCAATATTGCCAGCCAGTCTGGTATATCATTCGTTGAACCTGTTCCCTCTGGTCTGCCGGCAGCAATGACTTGTGGCTGAAATAATAAAGACTATATCCGGCGCAGGAAAATGGCTTATAAAAGGAACCAATCACGGGCTCAGACAGACAATCCCGGCCACGACCGTCAATCCAGGCTCGCAGTGCCGTGGTATCGTGGCGATCCTTCCACATGTTTGTTAGCAACGCAGGCCAGGCACGTTTGCCGGCATCGGCATCGCCTGGTGGATATTCAATTGGCCACGTGGCATACCGGTCTGCCAGCATTTGAAGGCGTTGTTGGTAACTCTTTTCCCAGATCGAATCCGGTCGAAACGCGGCATCTTCCGGAATGGTCGCTTGAGCATAAGCCAACATCGGACCAAGAATAGCGAACACTGCAATCAGGCCATTTCGATTTAAAATGGTTGGATTCATTTTGTCTCAGGATTTGTCTTGCACAATTAATGACCGTCTTGATTTAATGTGATTAACCCTTGCGAAGGTTTAGAGCCATAATTTTGAGTCAAGTTTTATTTGCAAAATTTATCGACATTTTCTCTCACAGAACTGCAGTCCCACAGAAATGAAATCAAAAAAATTCTGTGGGATTTCATTCCGCCAAAGGGCGGACCGCCGACTGGCGGTTCTGTGGGAGAAGAATTTTCATCGGTTTGAGGCGGAGTTTCGCTAGATCATTTGTAGCAAAAGATCAGTTATAGGTGGACTGACCGATCGCTTAAAAATGGAATGCTTCCAAAATTTCAAAAAGTTAAGCGACCGGTCAGTAGCTCTGTCCGCTCATAAGTGAGGTTTTACCGTTTGTAATGTTATTTCAGTGCATGTAGGAATCTCCTGCTCCGTTGCCAAGGAACTCTCTTCACCGGCAGGCATGACAGCCCTGCTACATTTTAACCTCAACAAGTATATTGGTCTCTAACCAACAAATTCATTAACATCGTTATAACATCGCTGCTGGTGTTGTGATTTGTCCTGGCAAGATGTATTTCGGATAATTCAATGTCCTATTTAACGAGCGTGCATTGCTTGCTCTGGATCAAAGAACCAGCAACGATTTGCAGCCAATAATGACCGGAGCTTACACCGCACGCATCCCAGACCACTGTATGGCCGCCTTCCGTTTGAAATTCATCCCGCAAAGTTGTTAGCAATTGCCCCTTTTCGTTATATACCGAGAGCTTTACCTGTCCAGCAACAGGAAGTCGATAATAAAAAGTGGTCGCTTCATTAAACGGATTTGGAAAATTCTGGATGACTATCGGCTGCAATGGATCGGGTTTAATGAACTCTTCCAGCAAAATTTCCGTTACCGCCAAATCTTTCCCGCCGCCATAACAGCCAAGGTCATTCCTTAGTCCACCTTTGGCTGGCCAGCGCGCCAGTGCAGGTTGATCTGAATCTTCCGGGTCATTAAAAATTATCTCCGGATCGCCAGCATCAATGCAGGGCGAATTATCTTCCAGAACGAAGGAAAGCGGGGAAAAAATCTCAAAATGGGGCTGGGAAGTTATGTTACCAAGATCCCAAATGATCCGGCCGCTGGAACTGTTTCGGCAGCACCAGCCTTGGCTCAGCGTATCCACATCACAGTAGCTCAGTTTCAAAGTATCAGCCATACCCGGAGCAATGCTTTGCCCTTGCTCGGCGCGATTATCCCATAGGATCGAATTCTTGATCAGAATATGATTATGATAGCTGGCATAGATGCCAGCGCCGGTTCGAGCGAGGTTATTGACGATGGTGCAATTGACGACAGAAGGTGCGGAGAACCATTCCGCATAGAGAGCCCCGCCCTGCTGAGCCGTATTGCCCGTCATCAGGCAATTGCGAATAGTTGGGGACGATTTCCAGAGATAAATGCCACCGCCATAGCTGGCGTCATTAGCAGCGATTCGACAATTTCGGATCAGCGGCGAGCTATTGACGATCCAGATAGCTCCGCCCCATGATTGGGACTTTCCTCCAGAAAGCGAGCAAAAACTGAGGTCGTCGTCCTGGTCAGAATTGAAAATGTGAATGCCCCCCCATCCTTTATCGGGATACACGGGTCGGAATTGGATCGTATCCGCAATGTTGCCTCTGGCGACGAATTGAGCGTTCCCTTTGATTTCTATCTTATGATAGCCCCAGAAAAGCACTTCCACCCCGGGTTCAATGATCAACCGATCCCCATCATGAAGAAAGATATCGCCCAATACATGAAATGGCGAACGGGATTTGTCCCAGCGGCCGGAAACTCTGCCGCCGTAAATTAGGGTTCCATTTAGCGGGGCAAGTTCGCCTCGCAGCCTGATCACCCGCCAATTCTGTTCATGATGGTAAGAAATGAGCAAATCATCGGTTAAAGGCCTGAGTTGCGGCTGAAAACTAACAAAAATCGTTTTCTTGGCACCAGGGGATAATGAAAATGATGGCAAGTAATCACCATAAGAAATGCCATCATCACTGATATAGAATCCTTGCGGAGCGATCAAATAATCGACCTCGATGGCCTGGTCATTCGGATTTTCTAATTCCAGGCATTCGCTCTTTGAAATTGAATCGCCGGGAGTGCCCTTCAGTTGCAAGTCGGTTTTGTTAATCCCAAGAGTCGGATAAGCAATCGGCTGGATGTTTACAATCGCTTCGACTGGCAGGACGGTCTGCTCAGATTGACTATTGCCATCAAATTTAAACCATGCTTCGGCGATCGCCTTTGGTTTATCTTTGCCCCAGCCGAAATTTAAATGGAAGAATCCATCGGTAGTATAGCCGTCAACGACGGCAGCATGACCGGGAATGATCAGCAGCGCTGGGCGTCCATTCATCATGTCCTCTTTGAGCAGATGGGTTAGGCTCGAATCCGCCTTTATGAGTCTGCCCGAAACGTAATTCATTCGAGTAAAAATGTCGGGATTAATTTGAGAGACGGTTGAGTAATCGGCTTTAAAATCCGTTTTTGTCAGTAACGCCGCGGCAAAACAAAGCACAGCCACCTGGTTCGAATTCAATTCTCCCAGAGGTGACTGGAAGACATAACGAATTTCTTTCAGCGCAGCATTTAAAGCCGCAAACGAGGGAAACTCTAAACGGTTGCTATCCGCATCGATGGCGATGCCATAGCTGGATGTAACATAACGGTCATGAACATCAAAGCTAAGTTGGCCAATATTTCGATGGAAATGCAGGATCTGTCCCAGCGCAACCGCCGCACAGCCCAATTTCGACCTCTGATGTAGGTTTGGATCGATCGGAGTAAGCCAATTATACGGCTCGTCCTGGTGCCAGTAGGTCTCCAGCCATCCTCCGGTGGGGGTAGTACCAGATTTCGGCCATTGTCTGGAAAAAGAAAAATTCGATTGATGACCGGCACCCTGCTGCTGCCTTTCCATCGCCGCGCGAAGCCATTGGAGGAAAGGTTCTTCCAGATCAATTTGATCTGGCCAGCGGCTATGCTCAGAATAAGCGACGACCCGGGATAAATTGGAATCAGCAACCACGACGGCAAATCCTGATGGATCGTATCGAAAAACAGTCAGGTGAGAGAAATTTTGTAGCTGGGGCAAATGGACTTCGATTCGATCGGCAGGGTGGAGCTGCTGGAGTTTATTGAGGCTGAGCGCCCTGAGATCGTCCAACTGATATCCAACCAGCAAAGCACCCAGCAGCAAATATAAGCGAATGATTCTCATCTTTCCCTCACCGGAGCAGCAGCAGCTTATTGATTGCCGAGAGCTGGCGCGAAGTAATCCGGCAAAAATAAACACCGCTGGCAACCAGATGCGCATTTTCATTCCTGCCATCCCAATAAACGCGGTGCATTCCCTGTTGCTGTTCCTCATCGAGCAACGTGTTCACGTGTTGACCACTGAGCGCCAATATTTCGATCATCACCCGACCGGAATAGGGTACTTGATATTGGATCGTCGTGCCCGAGTTGAATGGGTTGGGATAATTCTGCAATTGAAAATCTATTGCCGGTTGATGAGGTTGGGCGTTGACTTTCAAGTCTGGCGGATAACCATGAATTTCCACTTCCATGATCGTATTCATTGTTCTGGAACGCGGTCCTTCTGAATTGCCGAGGACGGTAATGCGCACATATCGGGCTTCCGTTTCAGGAACTGAATAGGGCTGTAAATCTTTTTGGCGGGTGTTGCTGCTTTTATTTTCGATTAATTTGACAAAAGAACTGGTATCAACAGCGCATTCCACATCGAATTGATAGGTTCTCAACCGATATTCATTCCAGGCGATGCGAACCTGCTTGAGGCGACACACTTCACCCAGGTCTACTGTAAAATGTCCAGTTGGGAAAGGTGCAGTCCAACCAGTTTGAAAATTACCATCGATAAGGTGGGATAAAGGATTCTCTGGCGAATCAATTGCCGACAGAATGGCAGCGACATTGAGCTTATAGCCGGTGCTGGGATCCGGAGTGGCCACGCTTAAACTGGTGGTATAGCTGGAAAACTCTGCACCTCGGAATGCTCGCATTCGATAGGTATAGCGCATCATCGGCTGCAAGCCACGATCGCTGAGCTTCGTGACATTGGAATCGAGCCGAGCAATGGTCTCAAAATCACCCTCACTCTTTCGTTCGATGAAAAAGCCCTCTGCTTCATTCGAGCCCTTCGCCCATGAGAGATCGACGCGCTGAAAATCGATCGCGCGAACGCTGAAGCGGTCTGGCGAGTCGATCGGACTGTTTTCAGCCGGCGAGCCGATGACGGCAAAGAAGGCATCCTGAGTGCCGCCTCCGGGATCGGGCTGGATCGCATTGAAGGTGTATAGCGGTGGCAACGGAACGGCGCAATCACCGCCCCAGGCGATCTGGGATCGGTTGGCGCTAAAAATTCTGGCAGCCACTGCGCGTGCGTAATGGGTCGGGCCGCTCTGCAAGCGGGTGAGGAATAGCCGTTCTTTAAAGTCGGACCCCATGATCAACAAAAAACCGCCACTCTTATTTTCTCCCGGCAGCAGGTCTGGGGCTAACGGCAGATTTTCCTCTGCTGTGCCAACTACATAGACCCGACCGATCGCATCGACAGCAATTTCGCCATTGTTGGTCATGGTGTATCCCACCTGGTTGTCAAAATTTCGCGCCATAAATAATTGACCGAGCAACATCGTTCCATCCGCCGGTTCATAGCGACCGAAGAAAACCTCATTTCGATTGCCACCGCCGGTATTATATGGCGTATGATATTGATCACCCCCCACGATTGGCGCCTTTTTCATGATATCAAACGGATCGTAACGATAAATGTGATTGCCTCCGCAACAAACGGCCAGCAGATATAATTTGCCATCATCACCGATTTCGCAGCGATTTATTCGAGCATCGGCCATATTGTTCTCCGGTCGATTTAACCAGCGATCGGAACCCGGATCGGTAGACCAGTCGTAGCCGGTATATTTGACATTGCCCTGATAATCATTTCCCTGGAAATAGGGAATGTGAACCGGGTTCGTCGTTGAACCATCCCACGTATTGGCCGGTCGCCAACCCACGTGAATGACCGTTTGCGAAGCTTCATCGATGCAAACATCGCGGGTGTAATGTAATCCGAGAAATGTGCCAATTTCATTGCCTGACGAATCCAAGACATGGATTTTAACATGGTTAGTTTGCAGGATCTCGTAATCGGTGCCAGGACGGGTCATCACCGCGCAGTAACCGTTCGGGCCGACATCCACACGGTAGACCGGATCGGTGAAGCTCTTGTTCCAGATAATTCGATCCGCACGAGGCGACAGCTTGAATGCCCCATCTGGCCCGGCAGCAACATAAAGATAATCGCTGGCATCCACCGACAGGTCGAGAACAATGCTGGCAAAACGAGATAGAGATAACAGTTGTTTGCCATCCGATGAGAGACGAACGACGCAGCCGGGCGTTTCGGAAGTGGCATTGTTCAGCAAAATCGGCGTGATTCCCCCCGGTGTAGGATCATAAACATCTCCCGCCACAACGACGGTTTGATCGGACAGAATAGTCACGCCTCGGACGACATCGAAATTGCTGGCCCCACCGAGATAAGAAGCTGCGGTCAACCGATAATCCCGATTTTGGGCGTAAAGGAGATTGCTGCGCAGCAGCAAAGTAGCTAATGCGACCGCCATCCAGGTTATATTTTTATTCAGCCAGCGCCCAAAAAAGCCTCCACTTCTCATTTGTAGTTGTTCCATTGGACACCACCAGCTATCACATATTTTTTTATGTTGCGCATCTGACTGATTCAGAAAACGATTGATGTTATAGATATCTGCACCAGGCGAGAACCTGTCATTCCTCACAGTCCACATTTCTGAAACTTAAATTTTTTTTTCTTGACTTTTATATACCAGTGTCTGTCTGAAAACCGTAAGACAAGCTTCCAGCTTGTGAGTTAAGCTTTTATTTTTTTAATGCAAGCAGTCCGCCATCTGGCGGATTGCGTTACAGATAACAGCGATTTTCAGACAGACGCAAATTAAAAGAACTTAGTTTGATGCCGATTGCCGGCTGGCGGACCGATTTTCGCAATGACTCGAAACTTGATATATCGCAGCAGTCGAAATCACGTTATGCGGGAAGTTAATTTTTTCCCCACCCATCGAATCTTTCAGCCGGCTGGAATAGAGATAAAGATTTGTTCATCTACCGCAAGAGCAGCATTTTATGAATCAGTGTCTGACTGCTGATACGCAATTTCAAATAATAGATCCCGGCTGACACCGCTCGACCATTCTGGTCTACGGCTGACCATTGGAGGCGATATTCGCCAGCCGGGTAGCTGTCATCTGCTAATGTAAAAATCGGTCTGCCCATTAGATTGTAAATCACCAATTCAACTTGCGACTCTTTTGGCACAGAAAATTCAATAGTGGTCGTTGGATTAAATGGATTGGGGTAGTTATTCACCCAAAGCGTGTGACGTTCTGGCTTTTCCATCGACGCCACTGCACTTGGACCAGAAGCCACCTTGAAAATCGGGATAAATTGCAACGCGTCCCAGTGGTAGCCGCCATTTCCATTATTGCTCCCCAACACGATCTTGCCAACGGGAAATCGCTTTTGATAAATATCCAGCCGGCGAATTTGTGGAGTATCGGGATTATAGCCATCCAGGAACATGATGGAGTCCTGGGACATGGTCCAATCACGCAACCAGTTGGGAAAATTCGGCTCGCTGGCTCGTTGTCTGGCGTCATAAGCAATGAAGATCATGACATCTTTATTGACATCGAAAGTCATGTAATCGGGCACATCGGTGGTCCATTTATCACTGCAGGGCATCAGAATGTAAGTGGCTTTGATCAGTGAATCAGGCACATAGTTCGTCACATACGCCAGCGAAGGTGCATTTATCACCCCATCTCGATCCCACCATAACAGTCGATTCACATTCAGCGAATCATATCGAATGTCAGTGGGGAGCGGCTGATTGCCGCTCAGGCCTTTGAAAACTAAATTGGAGATGATCAGCCCTTCTGAGCTCTGCGCTACTGATTTATTCATAAAAGATAACATGCAAAATAGCAAGAGGCCTATGATCATAAGGATGAACTCAGGTCGCTTCATCGCAATTCTCCTCTGTTTGGGTATTGAACCAGGGAAATGTGGCCATTTTACAACCACAAAATATTCCACATTCCCCAAAAGACGAAGGAATAGCACGCCATCTAACAACGCGTTCAAAATAAAATTTGTGGCTAATTTTTAGAGCTCGATGCTTCAAATGTTCACTGTTAGAACATTTTACTTGGTCAGGACCATTTTTCGGGTCGCTACAAATTCGCCAGCGCGCAATTGATAAAAATAAATTCCAGCCGGCGCTATCTGTCCCTGATCTGTTAAACCATCCCATTGCATTTGATGCCAGCCCGGAGCGGCGGGAATTTGATCGAAGGCTCGAATCGGCTGTCCCAGCACATTGAAAATCGTTAAAGTTGCCCGACTCGCTTCTTTTATGGCGTATCGGATGGTCGTGGACGGATTAAATGGATTGGGAAAATTAGGTTCGAGCGCATAGCTGTGAATCTGAGCATCCTGCGAAAGATTTCTGACCAATGATGGCTCATTGCCCTTTTTCCAAATCAACAGGCGCGGGTATAGCGAATCGGCGCCGACACTATCGCGGGCAACAAAGCTGATCCAGGTATCCGGGTCCGACCAGACCAGCTTTTTCGTTTTGCCCCACATATCGATGCTTATTTTCTTATCACCCTTGCGCTCCCGTTCGACAATATCGGTTTTCAATTTTCCACCGATGGTCCAGCCATAGAGTTTCCTGAATACAGAAACACCCTGCTCAACGGTGCTGTCTTGTTGGGTGCCGATATTATAAAATTCGCCCTCTTGGAGCTCATAGCTAAAATCGGGCAGAGGTGCCGTATTCCAGGTGACGGTCTTTTCATCCCATTTGTCGTCGGGAATAAACGAGCAGGCATACACCAATTTAAAGCTATCAGGGTACTCGCTGCCCTTGCCATTACACCAGAGCTTTAGCACTGCCAGGCCGATCTCCTCCTGCACAGACGAAAGGTCAAAACGCACCAGCGTCTCCCGCCAATAACGGCTGGCGCCGGGATCGCCTTCATTTTTTATAACCAAAATAGCATGTTCCCGATCCGTATCTGCACCATGCGGTATGTCGGCCTGATCGCCTCCGTTGATCCAGCTATCGGCTTCAACAATGATCGTATAATCTGGCTGCTGAGCCAATAATGGGAAGCTGATTAAAAGCACTCCTAACATTATGACAAATGTGTAGTGATTTTTCATACTCTTTCCTTTCAAATTCAAAGGTTAACAAGCCAGGTGCCCCATAGCACCTGGCTTTGTTAATGCCCTGTCATTGATCTAAACCAAAAGGTCCAATTCCTTATTTTAGGAACAGCATCTTTTTGGTTTCGGTGAATTGATCAGTTTTCAAACGATAATAGTAAATGCCGCTGGCGACGCCATGTCCCCAGGAATCGGTCGCGTCCCAAACGACATGGTGAATGCCAACATCGTATTGATCGTCGACAATTTCTTTCACCAGCCGGCCGGTGAGGTCATAAATTGCTAACGACACCTGAGCTCTGGTCGGCAGACTGAAAGTAATGTGCGTCGTTGGATTGAACGGATTTGGATAATTCTGCGCCAGTTCAAAGCGCGTGGGCAACTGATTCTCGGCAAGGTCTTCCACAGCGGTGCCGCCGATTTTGGATGCTTCCAGCCAGAACGTCAATTGATGCGCCCATTGCCAGCCCCATGGATTATATTTATAGCTGCCATCCACATCCCGGGCTTGCTTCCATGAGAAATCGATTTTATCGCCATGCGGATAATCCGGGTAAAGCTGGTTCGGATTACTCTGGGGCTCAACCATTGATAGCCAGACCTCGCGGCCTTCTTTCGGGCTGGCAAAGCCGACAATAAAGCCCCAGGTGCTGTCGCCACCCAATGGCTGCAGGGAGATGCCATCCCCGGGCAGGTCAAAGGTGATAAAGCGATGTTTCAGGGTATCCAGCGTGGTGGGGAAATTGCCATAATATCTGGCCACTTTTTCTACAACGCTGGCGGCATCTTTGGTGGCGCTTTTGACAATTTCAATGAACGCGCCATCGCCCTGAGCAGCCTGGGAAGTTTCCAGCGTACCGGGTACCCACCAGACCGGCTTGATGGCAATGGTGATTTTATCGAGCACGGTAACGCCGGGAACCTTGAATTGCTGGCCTATGTCACGACCGCCGCTCTTGTTCCAATACAGATTCCGACGGCCAACCTCAAATTGATAGTAGGCAAAAACCAGCGCATTGGTTGTATCGGGTCGGACGCTGTCGGAGACGCTGGTGAACATGCCGTCGAAATCGGTGTCGATATAGGTGACGCCGCCGATCATGGTTTTGCCACCCAGCGCATCCTGCCACACCAGGACCAGGTCTTTGGGATTGACATCGTAGTTATAAATCTTGCCCAGCTCATGAATTCTCTTTTCGCTGGCATCGCGCGGCGTTGGCGCAGTAAAGGTTTTCGGATTGATATCGCATTCGCTGATTTCCGTGGCACTGACGGTTTTCAAACCCTTAAGCAAGTTTGCCCTGGGCCCATAACGGAAACCGCCGGCCGGCGAGTAAAGCTTGTAACCGACAACAGTAAGCTGATCGGTACCGATCAGGCGCACCAAACCATTTTTTGTGTTTACTTCGGCAACCAAACGATGATCCGATGGCCGGGCTTTGGGCGCTTCGTAATGGTATTGGATTGTTTCCTGTTTCTTGCCTTTGCCCCAATGCTTTTTCAGTACATCAAAATCGGTCGCTTCGACCACGTCGTTGTTATTGAAATCGCCATGCAACAGCGTTTTATAGAGCAGAACTTTTTTAAAGGGATCTCTGGGATTGCCGGTAGGCACCAATAGCGTATCCAGCGGCCCCCAATTGGATGCCATGATGAAAAAGTCTTCCACATCGGTGACGTAATCGAGATTGGCGTCGGTACATTTGGTAATGCCGATGCTGACATGCTTAAAGCCCACCTGGACATCTTGTGGAGAAATTCCCGGGCGAATGATGGCGCCGGCCAGACCCGGTCGCTGGAGGATGAAATCACATTTTTCAATCAGGGCCTCGTTGGCGGTCGAATCCGCATTCAGGTCGCTCAGCGAGATGTGATCGCCATACATATTGTGACCAAAGTGCTCCACGTTGGTGATGTTGCGAGTCGGAATCGCGCGAAAAACAAACAAATTTTCGAAATCCAATCCCAGCGTACTATCGTTATGAGCAGCAGGCAAGTTGGCATGGTTATAACTATCCGGGAAAATCCACTCATTGCCACTGCCCCAGATGCTCTTGTTATTTACGCGTGCTTTTACCTGACGTCCGCCCCAGGTGCCATCGTTGTTGTTATGGCAGCCGCCAATTTCCAGCGCCAGTTTGGGGCCGGTGATGGTACCCTGGAGTTTGAAGTACTCCGGACTTCCCTGTGCGGCATCGGAAAAATGTCTGAACTTGTATATGATCACATCTTCGGTTTTGTTGACCAGGCGTGGCAAGTATTCGCCTGGATCTACCTTGCCATTGGCGTTTCGGTCATCCCAGAGGCCCCAGGTAATGGGCTGCCAGTGATCCTCGCCAGTTACGAGTTGTCGGGACAAGCCGTAGGCAAAGTTGCGATTGTTCGGAGCGAAAAACCCTACTTTGCCAATGGTCGGTGAAATTTTCCATTGAGACGGATCGCTGAACGAGCCATCGGTGAAGTCTTCATCCACAAGAACGCCGATGCCTTCAATTGGCATGCGCATGGGGAAGGTGGTCGCAATGATCCTATCCGTAGCAGTCCATGCACCCGCAGAATCAAATGGTGTCGCAACAAACTGATAAGTGCTATTGGCCAATAATCCACCAATAATGACGGTATCCTCAAGGCCGGACACGGTCTTAACGCTGTCCAGGGTCACTGAATCGATCGGTGCCATCTTGATGATGATCCCTTGCGCCAGACCATCGGTCAGGTTTTTCCAGGTCAACTGAATTTGTTCGGTTGAATACCGTTCCGCGCTAAAGCCCGTGATTCCAGGAGTTGTCTTTAGCATAACAGTGTCTGTGGCTGCCACAGCCACTCCGCCCTTTTCAGCAGCCACGGTGAAATAATAGCCGGTATTCTCCTTGAGACCTTCCACGAGCAGGCTCGATTGAGCACCAGCAGCCGTGCCTATCGCCGCAAAATTCACCCGATCTTCCGATTGGTAAATAGTGAATTGGTCCACGGCTTCTACCTGGCCCCACTCGACCAGTATTTTGGTAGCGGATTGGCCAGCGCCATTGACCCATATTGGCCCATGGTGATAGCCGTGTGAAAGCATGACGCGCACTTCTTCGACGTTACGCCAACCGGTTCCCGGAAATTTTACCCGAACGTATTTGGCTAGCTTTGGAGCAAAGCTGTTTACCCAGATTCGGGGTTTATCCGTGGTGTACGGATAACGAAGCTCACCTTCCGTGGGCGTACCCGATCGATCCACCACCATTTCCCAATTCGCGCTGTCAGGCGATACTTCCACCACAAAACTGTATTTGTCGTTCCGATATACCTGGAGATCGAAAGCATCGATAAGATAGCTTTCGCCCAAATTCACGAGCCACCAGTTGTCTGCGATATTGCCCGCCCATCGGGATGCCTCCGACCGATTTCCATCAATGGCTTTGGCAGGAGGATAACTGCTATTGGAATTTGCTGCTGTTGCCGTCTTTTTCAGGGCAACATTCACGTCATTGATCGGTTGGCTCATCGCCAGATTACTAATCAAAAGCAAGGCAATAATCGTGACAAGTACCTTCTTAATCATAATGCGTTCTCCTTGATACTGTTAAGGATTCTGGTAAATTAGCCATGAAAACTATACGATAATTAGAATGATTCAAGTGGCAGCGACCACCTCCTTTCAAGCTGTTTTTTTGAATTAGAAATTAAAACTGGCAGATACGCGGCTGACGGAACCTAAATAACTGCCAAAATCTGTATAAGAATAACTAACATCAAGTCCGTCATATCGGATGCCACCACCGAAAGCCACGCCTTCTTCATCATAATTGAATTTATAACCGCATCGCAATGCCACCATTTTGCGGTACCAGTATTCTGTCCCCAGATGCAGCCGTTCAGAATAGTCAATAGGATTATTGCCCTCGATATAAAAATTCCAGTCAGAAATATTGCTGCTGATCCCGGTCAGAGATAAAACATCGACAACCGCACCGATGTGAAAAGTGAGCGGCAAACGATAGGTCTCTTCAACATATTTCATATTGCGAGCGAAATGCTGAATGCTCATGCCGATTTTGATGCCGTGCCAGCGGAGGTCATAGATAGTGCCGACGTCAAAAGCGATAACATCGGAATTTTTGACCTGCAAATTCTGGCTGCAATATTTAGCGGTGATCGCGAATCCGAAGCGATCGGTAAAGCGCCGGCCATAGGTCAGTCCGATAGCATACTCCTGCAAGCCAATGTTGCCAGTATCCCTATATCCCATGGGATTGAAAGGATCGATTTCAGTTCCTTCAATCGTGTTGTAATCCATGTATACCGCGCTGAATGCGATATGCCCCAACTGTCCCAAATTTCTGGCATAGGCGGCGGCTGTTTTTTGAATGTCGGCGATCCAAATGGTATATCCCACAAAAACCGAGTTATTGGGGAGGGAAGTAATACCAGCAGGATTGAAGAACACAGTGGCAGCGTCATTTTCTAAGCTTACCGTCGCTTCTCCCAGGGCGGCGCTGCGGGCATCCACGCCAATTTTTAAAAAGGTATAACCAGCTTGACCGACCTTTTTCAATTCAGGGGACTCGGGAAATTTATCGGATTTATCGTTTTGGGCATTCGCAGACGTTAGGGCAGTGACGAACTGCCACAATAAAGTAACAGTCAGAATAAATTTTCTCATAAATGACTCCTTGATAACCGAGCTGATATGAAAGCAACGTTCCGTCTATTTCAATTTTAACGAATGATGATAAACTTACCAGTCTTTTCGCCCTGGCCTTCCAGGCTTTGCACATGGTAGATGTAAACACCACTGGCAAGATATTGCCTGAACCGGGAGATCGTCAGCCATTCAATTCCGCCAGAAAATTCATCCCGATGCTCAATTTCATCCACCAGATCCCCGCTCAGCGTGTAAATGCGTATGTTACAGTTTCCAGGTAAACCCGCAATCATGATCTTATCCCGTTCGCCCGGGTAGTTTTGAATGGCGTTAGGATCCATCACAAACGGATTTGGCACGATGCGGACATTATCGATTTCGGAGCCTTTCGCCAGACCGGGATGAATCGCCAGACGGTTGGTCTGGCAGAGGTATCGGCTGCTTTCATTGCCGTGGTTATCTACTGCCGTCAGATTGAAATAATAGGCAAATCCTGGCTTGGGATCTCGAAAAATGTAGGTGTAACTTTTGATTTGGGGATCAGCCGCTACGGTATCCAATAATGAATATCGGGCATCACGACTGCCTTCAGAATAATAGATATTATATTTGACCACGTTAGCGGGCGTCGAAGATGGTTGCCATTCAAGCCGGATGTAATTGCTATCCATGTTGTCCACGGTCAGATTTTGCGGTGGCTGAGGATTTTGTCCCTCTGGAATAACTAACTTATTTTCCCATAATTTTTTAGCCAGTTCAAAGTTGTTCAACAGTGAATCCCGACCAGTCCGTAAAAGCTGGGCTTTGGCCGCGTCATCAAATGATCCTTCTCCGCTCTGCCACCAATGCAGCCATTCCGCCCCTTTTTCCTGACACAGATGGGAATTTATTCCTCCCGCACCGCTGAAAAAGACGACATTGATAGTGTCATTAAATGCCAGTTCCCATGGGCCAAAAGAGCATAGTGCCCGTTGCGCGTCTGTCAGCGGATTACTGGCATCGGGATCATTGTCGCTCGAAAAACGCACATTATCCAGCCCGTTGCGAAAGACGTTGTAACGGTCCGAACGCGATTCGGTGCGGCCATGATAGAGCCAATAATACGTATCCCAGAGGACCAAACGTATTTTCGATAGATCATTATGGCGATCTGCTGCCGATTTGTCGATATGGATGACACCGGAACCGACATACATTGGCGACATCAATTCGCCGGTTTCCGGCTTGGGATCGCCTTCGTTGTTGACGGTCTTGCCGGCCCAGGTATCCAGTGGATCGCGACCAACCGAAGCATGCAAAATTTGGGGACGGGAAAAATCCTGAGCCCCCGGGGAATCTGGATCATCGCCTTCCCAGCGGAGGATCTGAACGCTGCTATATTCCGTCTGGCGGTCATTTTTGGTATGGGTTCGATCACACAGCTCGTCATGACTGCCCAGGCCGGGGTTGAAGACGTTAACCATGAATAACCAGAGGTTCGAAAAGCTGTTGTTGGGCCATTCGATCTCCGGATCCGCATCACTATTGCCAGTGTTGATGAGCTGCAAGTGGACGATGACAAAGTCCTGATACTTTGGATGACTCCAGGCATAAACCCGCTGTCGTAACGTCACCCCGACATAGGAATTGACAACCGTTTCAATCATCTGATCACTGGGAAGCATCGCATCGATTTCATCGAACACATCAGAGGTAGTAATATCCTGGCCAGTAACCGTTATGGTTGGATAAGGGTAACGAATCTTTTTGGTCTGCTTGATACTGGTCCAGCTTCCCATCTGGATATCACCGGGCACCGCATATCCTTCAATATTGGGCCCGGACCAATTCTCCACCAACAGGTCCCAGTTGCTGCCGCCGCCGTTCTGACAGTAAATAAAATCTCGTGGCCAATAGAAACCACCCAGTCCACCAGTAGCATTCACACTCACGCCATAACGGCCGCAAACAGTATAACGTTCCTGAGCGATACCGATGGAACCGATTAGCAGAATGGATATCAGAGAGACAATAATTATTTGTCGAAGCATTGAAATTCTCCTGTATCTCATCAGGTTTAAAAATAAAGCTCCAGGCCGTAGACAATAGAACGTGGCATTTTGAAATAGGCGTAATAGGGTCCGGCACGCATTAACATTTCCTCTGCCAGATCATCATACCAGCCTGGTTCGAATTTACCTTTGATTTCCAGATAGTCCATATAATCAGTAAAGCTGAAGCCGGCGCTGGTTCCTTGCGCTTCAAGAGCCTGGCGAATAAGCTGCTTAGAATTCAACAGGTTCTGGATATTGACATAAGCCCTTGCGTTCACACCGGCAATTTTAAAGCCCTTATAGATTTGCAAATCAATGCCATTGGTGTAGGGCTTCCATTGGACATTGGTGTCTTTGCCGGGGAATTTATTGGCCCAGGCGCCACGGGTCCAGCGAAACCATTCTCCGGCTTCCCAACGATAATAGGCAGAAATATCCCAGTCCGCCAATATTTTTTTCCAGATGGAGGCGCCGGTGGCTGCAGTGGGGCTGGTGAACATGAGTGTCAACCGGAAAATCGGTCGTGGTTTCGGCTGATCCGCTTCCGGGCTTTTGAGCCGATTATCGATATACGGATCCTGATAAATGACATCATAGCCATACTGTCCCGAACGGGTCAGCATATAATTATAATTGCCGCGACCCTGAAAGTAGCGCAAAAATGCGCCTTTAAGCTCCACTTCCACGCCGCGAATATCACGATATAAATTATTCTCTGGCCGATCATACGGATCCGTATCCCGACTGGGATAAAAAGCGCTGGTCGGTTGATAGCGCACCAATCCAATTTCATTGTAAACATCTTTATAGTAACCGGTCACCCGATACGTAAATATATCGGCGATATCTTGCTCCACGCCAAATTCATAATTGATATTTTTACGAAATTTCAGATTGGGATTGCACATTCGGTTGAGCGGAAAATAGGGATTGGAATCGTTGACCAGGAGATCCCGGCTGCTGGCGCGCTGAAAGAAATAACCATAATTAAAAAATATTTTCGCGTTCTGGGTGATCGGATGGGAGATACCAATTCGAGGACCAGTGGCCCACTTCAATGGGCCCTTTTTATGCGGAGCATTTTCCAGGCTATCGTAGGCAACACTGTAATAAGTGCCCTGGACCGGGTTGCCATTGGCATCGAACTGATAGGCACTGGAGCCATAATAATAATCCCACATATTCAGAAACCAGGGTGAATTGGCTTGATAAAAATCAGCTCGCAGTCCCATATTCATGATCATGCCCTCGAACTCAATTTTATCCTGCAGGTAAGCACCCCCCTCCCAATAGCTATAGTTGCCATGTTGTGACGTCGGCTTCCAGCCCGAACTGGCACCACCCGACCGACCCCAGATTTCCTTGATAAACCGATCACTATTGCCCATGTACAGATGCATGATCTCATAGTTTAACGTAAAGCCGGCCTTGAGCTGATTAAATTTATTGATCTGGCTGGTGAGGTCTGCTTTCAGGTTATGCGACTCATACCAGCTATCATCCTGGTTTTCGGCCTGGTAGCCAAAATTTTGCGGCATCTCGGGCGGACGATTCCAAACAACATACGATTTACCCGTGATGGGATCGACATACGTGCCATTGGGAGGAGGGTTAAAGGATTCATATCGACCATAAGGGGCTTCACTGCAATAGACTGGCGTTGAATCGGTGGTGGTATGGTAAACTGGCTTGTTCAGATCGCGTAGCGGCATCTCATAGCGTAGTCGATAGGAGTTCCGAGAATATTGATAATTTCCCTCCCAGAACGTCTTGGCATTGATTGTATGAGTAAACCGCAGGCCATTGCTCGCGGTCCATTTGTAATATGCTGTGGTTCGACTTCCCCAATTAAACATATTTCGAGCCTGGTTGCGCAAGAAATAATTCGAAGCCGAAGAGGTGTTACGCGGATCCAGTCCCGCCTCATAAAAGGCAAAGGCTACGGTTTGTAATTCTCCATAGCTACCCCGATAGCGCAGGATCATATTGGGATTGATTTCGTACTTGAGTTTTAGATTGATGATGTCATCGAGAAAGTAATTTTTAGAAACTTTAATGGGGTAGCTCTGGCGGTCATAGTAGCCATCGACGTTAAAACTCAGCTTTTTGCCCAGGAATGGCACGGGGCCGCCAAAATTGAGTTCAATATAAGCATCAGGCCGCTCATAGTTCCAGGTGCGTAAAAAATATTCTTCGGCCTGCAATAGCTCTTCTGGCGATAATGTCGTTTTATCTACACCATTGATCTCTTTGGCGCGCGCATTCGGTCCGACAAAATAGGACTGATAGCGAGCGCGCCAGCCCTCAAAATCCGGCTTGCCATCGTAATTGGCATCGATGTTTTCACCATATTCATTACGCCAACTCGGCACAACATTCCCACGCCAGTTGGTATACTCTGGCCCGCGTATGGTATCCAGAAACGTATAGCGGCCGATTTGCCACCAGTTCTCCCGGCTGTAAATATTGGCGCCCACGTGTTTGATCTCTTTCGGGCGATAGCGAACGTCGATCGAACCATAATATTTATCACCGCCCTCTTTGGTGACCACATTGATCAAACCGGAGCGCACCTGACCATATTCGGCGCTAAAGCCACCAGTCAGGATTTGAATCTCTTGGATGGCCGAGCGGCTCAGTTTGAAGATCGGCGTACCATTCCGTTTGTCCTGCGATGTGAAATTATCCACCACCAGCCCGACTTCGTCCTGGAACGAACCGCGAATGATCAGGTTACCGGTATCGTCATTACGGTCAAGTGATGGTGCCATATCAATGGTGGCGCGCAAATCCGTACCGGTGGGTGCAATGTCCACTTCCTTCGCCACAATGGCCGTCTGCGAAAACACCACATCTTTTTGAATGCGCTCCCGTTCCGCCGTCACCACGACCTCTTTTCCAGTCTCCAGTACCGTTAACTCCAAACGAAAATTGACTTCGGTTGTTCGATCGATGCTGACCCGCACATTGGAGATCGTCTGTGAGATATAGCCCATGTAAGATACTTTTAGGGAGTAGAGTCCAGGTGGCACATTGATGATAAAATATTCACCCTTTAAATTCGTGGCCGCTCCCATTTGCGTGCCAACAATAGTGATATTTGCTCCGGGCAAGGGTTCACGGGTCTCCGCATCGGTGACCAGGCCCGCGATTTTTCCAGTTGTGCCAGCCAGTACGAGCGTGGACATGGCAAGCGATAGAACAACGAAAATGGTGAGTCGTTTCATCGGTTAGCTCCGAGTAAATATTACTTCGTTCAAAGACGACTAACAGGTTCATGCCACTTAACGAAAATTCTTATTTTAGCATTTTTTGAAATGAACCTTTAATAGCCTCAAAGAGATGGAATTTTTAATCAAAGAACAAAAGCTTTTTTAAACTTAGAACTACTGGCCTTTCGGCAATATGCGGCAACATAACGATTAAAAGTTATCGATAAAGAAAGATCTCTGAGCTTGAAAATAATATTTATGTCATAAGCCCTTTCGATTTTAAGTGACAGTTATCTTTGATGTCTCAACATCGGGATTTCCAGTTTGTGCCAAGCGACTTATCCAAACTCGGATCTGATTAAACAAACATCCCTACTGTGAGTTTAAGCATTCTTCAGATCATTTTTTCTCAGCTACCAAACTTGTTCAGCGTGGATTGGCCTGTTTTTTCATTACAAGCAGATTCCAAATCAGTTCATTCGTATTGCTTCTGTCATACAGTTATTTTTTTCGATGCTAGCAACCTTTGCTTCATCAAGCTCAAAATACTTTTAAATTGATCGGTATCAAAAGGCTTCAGTAAATATGGATAGTGATATTTTTTATAAGCCAGAACAGCTTTGTTCTCATAAGCGGTCACCACGATCACACCTGGCATTTTTTCCACCCCAATCTCTTTGATAATCTCAAAGCCATCCTTTTCTGGCAATTGAATATCCAGAAATATTAGGTCAGGCATAGAATTCCGAATGGCAGCGATAGCCTGCTGTCCTGTTTCACATTCTGCTAAAATTTCGATTTCAGGATCCTGTTCTAATAACGAACGAATTCGAAACCGCGCTAATGGTTCATCATCAACAATGATCACCTGATAGATTCCCATAGCTCCCCGCCATGTCCATTTCTCTAATCCTCTGAATTTAACAACAGCCAACTGATATTAAGATATGGAAATCTTTTTAAGGTTCAATAGCATTGGGATAATGAGGCTAAAATCGTTGATGAAAGAGATAGATTTTGGGACGAAAAAGGTATGAATAGCGCCTGATGGGTTTAAAAAAATTGAAGCAGATTTTGTCTATAAGAGCTACTGAGTGGTAATTGTTGGCCGTTTTTTAAAATAATAAGAAATTCGCCGTAATCGAATTGATGTAATTCTTTGATAGCATCGATATTCACAATTCGAGTCCGGTGAATGCGGACAAATTTTTCGGGATCGAGAATGTTCTCCAGACATTTCATGGTGGTGCGATAGATATGTTTCTTGCTCCCCGCATGTAATGTGACATAATTTCCGGCCGACTCAATCCAATCGATGCTCTCGGCTTTGAGCGAATAAATTGTCTTTCCGATCTTGATTGTAAAACGAGATAAATAGCGTTTATCTGCTTTCAAGCTGGTCAATAGATTATTGAGACGATCCGTTAACTGACTGATCTGGATATTTTTAATGAACAGCTTGGTGCGTGCCAGCGTCTGCTGAAACCGTTCCACATCTATTGGTTTGAGCAAATAATCCAGTGCGTGGACCTCGAAGGCGTTTAAAGCAAATTTATCAAATGCCGTAATGAAAATCACACAGGGCATCTTATCAACGCCGATGGATTGGATGACCTCAAAACCGTTCAGCTCTGGTATTTGAATGTCCAAGAAGACCAGATCGGGATTTTCCGATTGGATCGCAACCACAGCCTCATGTCCATTACCACATTCGCCGATGATCTCGATGTCTGGGTCGTCTTTCAGCAGTTGACGGATTCGATCTCGGGCAAGCGGCTCGTCATCGACAACTAATGCTTTTATTTTATTGGTTGACAATTTATTCCTCATTCAGTTAACACTCGATAGGGCAATTCAATATTCACCATTAATCCGCCATCCGGAGCATTGCCGATTTTAAATTGGAAATTGGATTTGTACAATTTTTCGAGTCGCTCATAAGTCGCCGAGAGACCAATGCCTTTTTTTAACACGGTCGGTTGATCTTCTTTAATGCCGGGGCCATCATCGCGCACCTGAAGGAAAAGCCTTCGATCCTTCCGCTGCGAGCGAATTTCAATCGTCCCCACTTTGGCAAACGGTGCCACGCCATGACGGATGGCGTTTTCCACGATGGGCTGTAAGATCAAATTCGGCACCAGCGCATCCAGTGTCTCTGCCTGGATATCCATGATGATTCTCAAGCGCTCCTGAAACCGCACCTTCTCAATCTCCAGATAGTTTTCCAATATCGCCAGCTCATCTCGCAGGGAGACCTCTTGGGTACCCGAATTGTCCAGAATCCCACGCAGCAGGTTGCTAAGCTGGGTGAGCGTTTTGTTGGCTAACTCCGCATCCTTATAAACCAGCGCGGAAATACTGTTGAGCGCATTGAATAAAAAATGGGGTTGTAATTGTATCTTTAGAATCTGAAGTTGAGCTCGATCCAACTGGGCTTCGATCTGATATTTCTCGATCTCCAGCTCTTTCGCCCGGAAGTATTTTTTGATGATATAATAAAAACCAATGATACATAAATAGACCAGAACATCGTTCTGGAAATTGTATGCGAGTTCTTTCCTCCACTTGTCTAAAAACGACATCCAATTGGGATAGGACCGTATCGGATAGGATAGGACAAAATAGACCAAATTTTTGATCAGGGTAATAACCAGGCAGGCGAACACATTGATGGCAAGTGTGCCAGGCAGGTTGCGTTTTTCGATTGGCTTTTTCTGCGTGATGTAATAGATCAGCGGTGATAGTGCCCCCCAGGGCAACCAGAAACTGAATTTCCAATACAGCTCTAACGCAAAATTCGGCGTCTCACCCCGAATGATGGCATCTCGATATTCATCGATCGCAAAGAAGGTTCCCAGTAAAAACCAGATCAGCAGGGTGAAACCAAGATGTAGCGGCAATTTTCTATTCCATCTTGCCATGGCAATCCTTTTTCAACTACTGCTCTCCCAATCTGAATGCCCAATATCGAAACCAAAAGAACGTTGGAGCAATAGAATGGTACTACTCCAATACTCCGCAGCTCTTTCATGATTTTTTACTCACGAGGCATCGACTGATTCTCTGTTATGAAATATAACATGCGAAGTCATTCATTGCAACCAAAATTTTATCAAAAATCTATTTTGATAACTTTTCGGAACCAGGCGAGACTGGAGCCTATTGATTTTGGTTGGGCGGTTGATTGAAACGTCGAAAACCTTTTAAAATATCCTTCGTGTTGCTGCTAAGATCAGGATCTGGTTTACATTGATTCAATTGGACACAGCGTACCCCAGGATAACACAGAGTTCACTGAAAAGATTTTCGGAAGTTTGGCTCGAACAAAATTTTTAGTTTTTAGCTGTCAACACCGCCACCAGCTTGCGATTTGGTTCACCTTTTTCATTTACCACGGGAAAATCGCCCTTGTAGCACCAATGACAATAGGCAATCTGGTTTTCATTAAAAATCTCACAAACGTCTTTGTACCAGCGCAGACTGATCTCTTCGGGAATGGTGGGATAGACGCCAAATTCCCCGCAATACAAAGGCAATTTTTTTTCTTTGGCGACTTTGATCGCCGGCGACATTTTTTCTGCCAGGATTTCTTTATTAAAATAACCGTTGGCATAGCTTCTCATTACTTTAATCGTTGCTTCCGACAGCCCTTGATAATTTAACGTATCCACAATTTGCCCGGGGTAATTCACCGGTCCCGAATATTCAGCGATGGCGGTCCAGGGCGCCCGATGATGCGTTAGTGCCATCGGCGTATAAAAATGAAAGCTGAGGATGATGTTGGAGTCATTGTCAGGGACTTTCAAATCGGGAAAGGTGTCCGCGATCTGCCAGCGATTGGAACCGACCACGATGGCTCGATTTGGCTCTCTGGTGCGGATGTCGGCAATGACTTTGTTCAACAGCTTGTTCCAATCCTCGGGATCATTTGCCACCGCTTCGTTTAAAATTTCATAAGCCAGCATTTTATTCGGATATTGCCTTAATTCCTCAGAAAGCTGGCGCCACAGATCCACCAATTTTTGTTGCTCAGCAGGATCGGTCCACAGCGGATTGGAAGCGGCAATAAAATGATGGGAGCGAATGATATGCAAATCCACGATGGCGCGCAATTTTGCCGCCAACGCCCAATTGATGGCATGGTGCAGCAGCTCAAATGCCTCTGGCTCTTTATTTCCCAGCGAATCCCACATCTGTTCCTCATCAATCGGAATCCTGACATGGTCGAATCCGACGGCCGCGATGGTATCGAAATCAGCTTTGGTAATGTAATTCTTCCGCTGCTCACCCCGTTTGTCGCTTTGCGATAGCCAGTGACTGACATTAACGCCAGTTCGGATGGTGAATTTATCCACGGTTTTTTTGGATTCTTTGTTTGAGGTACAGGTTAAAACCAGCATTCCGATAAAAATTAAGATAAAAAGTTTTAATGTGCTTTTCAACATGATTGGGACTCCTATGTTTAGATGTTTTTGAAGAAGTGGGAGAGAGTGGAGAAGCTGGGGAATTGGGTTTTTCATCTCTTTTTGTGTTCAGCAACGCAGCGATCTTGTTATTTTAAATATATCGATGTATCAGATTTCTGTTGGCTAATTCAGAATCACATTATTTTTGATGATGATTGAAAGCCATAATTAACCGCGCAAAAAATCTTTGTTAAATCTACCTGCGCAGATAAAATCAGTTTTCTATAATCAAAAGTTATTTCTCTAATAGTCGTTTGACTTTTTGAACATCGGGATGCGTGATGCCAGCCTTTTCCAGCGTGCTCAAATCATCAAGGAATACTTCATTCCATGTTTTTCCTTCGTTATAAGGCTGATCCTGGTACTTCTTATAGATCAGCTCAGCCTCCTCATATTTTCCCTGATAAAGCAACGCTGTTGCCAGATTCGTATTGATCCACTCGACCTGCTCATCGAAGCCTTCAGCCTTTGAAGAATCTGAGATGTTCAAACCAGAGCGCGCTGCCAGTTCTGCCTCGGCAAAGCGCTTTTCAAATAATAAATACCACGATAAATTGCCATAGGCATTGGCTAATTGCAGGGCAGTGTTTTCATTTTTGAATTCAGCATGAACCTGTTGCCTGAGCTTGACCACCATTTGGGTATAATTGACTTTCTCTGGATAGGGTTCGCTCCATTCGGCAATCTTACCATAAACGAAAGATAGTTCCCAGGCATAATCCAGCTCTGGATCATTGGGCAGCAGTTTTTCATAGCATTCGGCCGACTGTTTGAGCTTTGCTAAAATCTGACTGGTGCCAGCTTGCTGCTGTACCAGGCTGTCCGCTTCGGCTCGATATTTTTCAGCCAATAAACGATCTGGTTCTATAACATCAAAATATAATTTTAATAATGTAACCTGTAGCCTGTAATTCTGAACAACTGGAATGTCTGGGCAACTTTCTAACACTTTTTCTGAGCGAAGCAGGCAATCGAGTCCTTTTTGCTTGTAGCCCAAATCCGCAGTGGCTTCCAGCCAAGCCTTGTATAAGAATGCCAGATTGTTCAGCGTCATGGCCACATCAGGCTCGTAGCTCTGGGGATTGGTCG
>CAZYNP010000022.1:0-9033 GCA_964647995.1 uncultured Cytophagia bacterium | reverse complement strand
TCTAATGGCCAGCGCCCGTTGGTACGCGGCCTGGGCCGCGGGATAATCATGTTGATCGCTGTACAAATTAGCCAGATTGTTCAGCGTGTTCGCCACATACGGCTCGTAGCTCTGGGGATTGGTCGCGGCTAACCGTTCTCTAATGGCCAGCGCCCGTTGGTACGCGGCCTGGGCCGCGGGATAATCATGTTGATCGCTGTACAAATTAGCCAGATTGTTCAGCGTGTTCGCCACATACGGCTCGTAGCTCTGGGGATTGGTCGCGGCTAACCGTTCTCTAATGGCCAGCGCCCGTTGGTACGCGGCCTGGGCCGCGGGATAATCATGTTGATCGCGGTACAAAACCGCCAGATTGTTCAGCACGGAAGAATACTGGTATTCATCACTTGTCAATTTGAGCGCGATCTCATACCAATGAATAGCTTTTTTATGTCTGTTTTGCCTGGCAAGGTAGTAGGCAAGCTCAAAGACATTGTCAAAATCGGTCGTATCGGCCAGCACGGCTTGTTCATAAAAATACTCAGCATCTTCCCATTGCAGTTGCGCAACGAACAAATCCGCCTTTAGCTTATAGGCTTCAATGGTCTTTGCAACGTTTTGCTGAGCAGTCCTTTTGCGCTGTTCCAGCTCTTGTTCCAGTTGTTCAATTCTCTTTAGCTCTTGCTTCGCGTCGCAAACGTTCTTTTTCAGGGTTTCGGGGTTCAGGGTCTGGTGGGCGGCTTCAATATTCCCTTTTTGAAAATATTCAAACGCGGCAGTATAGAGGCTATCAGTATCGTCAAGGTTTACGGCGGCAAATTTCTCGGTCAATTCTTTAATCAGTTGCTGGCTGTCGTCCCACTTTTGCTGCAGATCAGCCAGTTGCTTTTCCAATTGCCTTACCCGTTCGCTATTGGCAGGCAGCTTTTTTATTTCTTCTTTTATCTCATTGATCTGCTTGTTATAATTTTGCAGCGCGATGTTGTAGTAGCGGGCGGCGTTCTCATCGCGGGTGCCTTCGGGGCAGAGCACAATTACCAATAGGTCATCGGGGTCCTTTCGCAGCACCACATGCGCCAGATCGTCACGATTTACTACTTCCAAACCGCTTTTTAACACTGTGAGCGATACCAGGTCGCCAGGTCTTTTGTCCTGAAACGCCAGTTCAAAGAAGCCAAACGTGTTACTGGTTGTCGGGCTCGCGCCAGAGGCGCTGATCTGCACCCCGTCCGCAGGTTGGCCATTGCTGTTTTGCAGCGTGCATTTGCCGCGCAGCAGCGTGGGCTGCGCCTGAACCGCCACCGCAAAAAGCAGCAACATCATCATGAAAAGGAGCTTTTTCATCGTCTGGCTATTTTCTTTTGAGAATAATTTTCACTTCCTGCTGGGTGGCAGGATAGACATCCGCCTCCCAGACCATATAATTTTCTTTGTACGCGATCAGCGTCTGTTGCGGCTTCTGCATTTCAGTCGGAATTTCAAGGGTGAATCGTCCGTACTCGTCCGTGTGAGTGGCAATATTCCCAATGCTGATCCTGACTCCTGAGAGAAAATTCCCCTGTTCATTTCTCACCGAGCCCGCAAGAAAGCGCAGGCTGTTGTCGGGGGTAACAATTACCGTGGTGCTTTTGCCCTTCAATTCGATTTCCGTCGCTTTTTTGCCGTTTTCGAACTGCCAGCCATCGGCTTCGATCTGAAGGCTCACTGGTTGGTGAGCGAATTTGGCTGGTATTTGTTTGAAAATCGCGCTGCCGCTGCCGTCGATCGGGGCCTCGCGCTTGTCGTTTTCGATGCGAAGGAGGAGCCTGCCGCTGTTCTTCAAGACATTTTTGCCCTCGGAATTCTCCAGAAATATGGTATAATCGAACGCCTGGCTGCTTTGCCGCAGCTTGTAAAACTCAAAAGCGAAACCGAGCACGATTACCAAAAGGGAAATGATAAAACCAAATAGCAGTATCTTTTTGACAATATCGCGGCCCGCAGTCTTCGTTAATGGGGGAATAATTTCCGATTTGATGAGCGTCTTGAACAATAAGATGAGGAGCAGCAGGACAAATCCAGAGAGCACCAAAGGGTTTGTCAATGAGGGAGCTATTTTGTCGAAAATGGTTAGTTCGTCCATTCTAATTTAGTCCCGAAATAGGTCTTTGAATGAAAGAAAGGCGCATTACCAAAAATTGTTTGAAAAAGCAATTAAAAATTTATGTTGGATTTGATTTACACCTGTTTCTATGTCCAATATCAAAGAGTCAAAATTGAATTCTTGTTCTCAAAAATCAATACATAAATTTCGACCTATCTGTCCTGTACGGTATCGTCGTTTTCACCTCTGCCTTTACTCCAACTTAGCTTCATATTCAGCATCCTTCAATGCTTGTTGGAGCAAATCATATACGCCTCGCTGCTGAGCCGCCCACGTAAGATACGGATAATCGAGCTGGTCTTTCTGGACTTGAAGCACTCCTAACACATCAGTCCAATGTCGTTCGGAGATGCCTCCACCTAACTGATACCAATACAATTTATGCACAATGACATCTTCTGCACTCGCTAAAAAAAGAGTTTGATCTGGAATTGCCGAGACCTGATACTGCCCTCGCCGTTTCATTTCTTGCTGCGAGGCGATATCGGATTTCAACACAAAAATATCCACTTTGAACATGGTAGCCAGATGGATGATATTAAAGGAACTCTGACGCCCAATGGCGTCCCGAATCATATCTGCATCGATATAAAATTCTGTTTCAAGCGCTTTAACCAGCAGGGGAATATGGTCATAAGTGATCGCTGCTATCATATCAACATCGTTGGTCGCCCGAGGAATGCCATGTAATGAGCTCGCTAATGAACCTCCGATCAGATATTGAATCCCCAGCCGTTCAAATTCCTGGGCAATGCGGTGAGTGATCTGAATCGGCTCTGCTAATATCATATTAATAGCCCTCCTTTTGTGGATCCCAGTGAAAAACGCGCATCATCGTCTCGCGGTCGAGCCACAGGGAGGCTAAACGAAGCTGTTGTTCGCGCTCTGAGCGTGTGCCATATTGTTTTCGAATTCGGGCGAGGGCCAGTTGTTGGGCGGCCAGGGTCAATTCACTCACTTGCTTGAGCTTCTGTTGAGGAGACATTTTCCGGTAGCCCGCGATAAGCATCTGTTGAATATGGTGCGGTGTATCAAGGGCTTGATTGATCATCACTTTCCTTTCCGTAATAAACTACAAAACCTTTTCAAACACACCCACGCCATGTTCCTGATCAGCCAGCACGCGTAAGGTCAATGCCTGAACCTTCAAGATCGATTCTTCACGGGTCCTTCCATACGCCATTACACCAGGAAGCTCTAAGCCTTCGGTAATCCAGCGGCCATCTTCTTCTTGTTCAATTTCGATGTTTAAATGCATTGCTATGATCCTACTGACAGAAAATAAAGTCCGCTTATTTCAATTATCAAATTTAATAATGAGCAATCAGAGCAAAAAATTAACTGATAAGAATCAATATAATATAAAGTGCTTGAAAATGCAACCAAAAATTTAGAAAACGATTGTAATTTACAAATTGAATCGGCTACAATCACCCATTTTTATTCAAATATTCCAATGCCTCATGCGGATTGGGCGAGTAGAAATCCGCGCCGATGCGGGGACAAAATTCCCGGGTGATCGGGACGCCACCTATTAGCACCCTGGTTTCAGGATATTTCTCTTTGATGGCGTTCACGCGATTGGCCATATTGGGCATGGTAGTGGTCAGCGAGGCGGAGAGGCCGACAAAACAGCCGGGATGGCGGGCAGTGGCATCTGAAAATTTCAGGTAATAAGATTTCTGCTATCACGGATTTTGATATGTTACCAGGGTTCCAATCCGCCGGACATACGAGACAAATTCATAACTTTTTATTAACCCTATTAACCCACCAATCCACTAACGATTGAGCTTTATTAGCTCCTGGTTGTATTTTGCTGGCCAGAATGCGAAACGGGACATCCTATTTGGGACGAGAGTGATCATTACCCTCTATTTCGATCTGGTATTTTTGGGTGGTCGCCTACTTCAATTTGATCGATTGTTCGGTGCCGTCATAAGTAATGGTTGCATCAGGTTTCATTTGAAAATCGAGTCCAACGGGCCTCGTTGGAGTGATAAAACAGATTTCAAAAGTCCTGGTTTCCAGCATTCCGGGAAACATGCCCTGCCGTTTTCCGATAATGAGAAGATGGTCATCCGCTTTAAAACTAAGAGGGATGATCGAGAATTTCCCCTGCTCGTAATTATAATTGATTTCCTCATCTTCATAAAGGAAAAACGATGCATCTGCGCCGGAATAGACGAAGAGCCGAATGGGGTCGGCCGGTTTTTCCATGGCATATTGGATTTCTGGGCCGCAGGGCAGGATAGAACCGGCTTTCACAAATAGAGGAATGTCCGTATAGGGTGCATCGGCAAGGAGTGTTTGGCCGCCCAAATGGTATCGGCCCGATTTTAGTTCATACCAGCCCACCCCTGCCGGCAGATAGACCTGTCGTGCTCTGGCGTTATACTCCGTGACCGGATTGACCAGCAGCGCCGGCCCGAACATGAATTGATCCCCGATATTCAACACCTCTGGATCGGCACCAAAATCCATTACCAGCGCCCGCATGATAGTATAATCATGATGCGCTACCATACCTGCCAGCGAATAGATATAGGGCATCAATCGATAGCGCAGCCGATCATAGGCCAGCATGGATTGGTAAGCCGGGTGATCCTCGGCCGCGACATGGAACATCTCTCGATAGGGAAATTGGCCGTGAACACGAAATATGGGGCAAAATGTTCCGAATTGGAACCAGCGGGTCATCAACTCGCGCCATTGTTCCCGATCGGCATCAGTGGGATGTTCGAAGCGGGGCTCCACAGCAAAACCGCCGATGTCGGTTGTCCAATAGGGGATGCCCGATAAGGAAAAGTTCAATCCGGCGGGAATCTGCGCCCGCAGATCGTACCAGCGCGCCGCCACATCGCCGCTCCAGGTCGCGGCCGCATAGCGCTGCTGGCCAGCAAATGCCGAACGGGTGAGAATGAACACTCGCTGATCTGGCTTTGTCTGGCGCTGGTGCTCGTAAATGCCCTTCGCGTTCATCAAAGAATAAGTATTCAAATAGCGAGCGGCGCTGCCCATGGCCGTGGGGCCCTGGCGCAAAATGGTCTCCTCACGGGAAAGATCGGATTGAATATCCGGCTCGGTGCAATCCAGCCACCAGGCATCGATGCCCTTGCGAAACAGCTTGTCATTGATTTGCTCCCAGTAAAGCGCCCGAGCTGGCTCTGAGTAGGGATCGTAAAAAGTAGACAGATACCCCGGTCCCACCCAATCGCGCTGAGCTTTTTCTACATTACGCCGGTACAACCAGCCGTTCGCCTCAAACTGCCGGTAATGCTCGGTACCCACATAAAATTTGGGCCAGACCGAAATCATGATATGCGCATTCAACTGCTGGTGCAATTCAACGATCATCCCCTGGGGATCCGGATAGCGCGACGGATCGAAGTCATGACTGCCCCATTGGTCTTCCGGCCAATAGAACCAGTCCTGAACGATATTATCCAGCGGAATACCTCGCTGTCGGAATTCCCTGACCACCGAAAGCAATTCCTCCTGCGATCGGTAACGCTCCCGGCATTGCCACAAGCCCATGGCCCATTTGGGCATCATCGGCGCCTGGCCAGTGATCTCACGATAGCCAGCGATCACCTGATCCAGATTTTCGCCATGGATGAAATAATAGTCAATCTGGTCGGCCACCTCGGAGTAGAGCGAGAGGCTGCTCTGGTAGATTTTATCTTCCGGGCTGAGGCATTTCAAGCCAACGTAACCACCATCATGGACCCATTCGATTTCAATCGAATAGCGCTTGCCAGGCGCCATATTCAAACGTGGGAAATGCGTCCAGGGCAGCCAATTCTGGCGCCAGGAATCCACCACCAGTTCCCCATCGAGCCACATTTTCGTATAACCTGAGCAATATAGCCGAAATTTATGAATCCCCGGCTCATGACATTCGATGAAGCCGCTCCAACGCACGCTCTGGACATTCTGCGGGAATCCCTCCGGAAATGGGTCATTGACATCGATAAATTCGTGCTCGATCCTCGATTCAACCCGGGAGGTGAATGGCGATTGAAAATTTCGATCGATAAAATATTCGGCAGTGAGGCCACCCGGCGAACCATCCTTCCCATATAACTTGAGCGTCGACAGCGATTGATATTCCCGAATATCGCCAAATTTCGTCCGGGAATTGTTATCCCATAGCAGCCCATAATTTTTACTGGAAACCAGAAACGGTATGGCCACGACAATATTGTACTGCCAGAGATCCACGTCGTGACCTTTATAATTCATGATATTGTTCTGATGCTGTCCCAGACCATAAAACGCCTCGTCCGCAGGGGAATCGAAAAGCTGCTGAATGTGAAAGGTCGGTTCGCCCATGACCTGTGCTGGTGTGATGATTTTTCCACCATCCGCTTTCTCTTGCAACAGCAACTGACCCTGTTTGTTGTAGAAAGCGATCGCCCCATTTTTCGAATTCACTCGGACGGTCAATTTAGCGGTGGAAATCTCCAGCCAACCCGCCATTTCTTTGAGCGACCAGGGCACAGGCGGCCAGCCGGTTTTTTCGACCATCAGGCTGGGACGAGTCGAAAACGACCTCTCGGGTGAGGCTAACACGCGAACAATATCCTCACTACAGATTTGAACCTTGATCCAGCGAGGGTCGGTGGCCTGTCGCGGTTTGATTTCCAACCGAATTCCGTCGGATTGCTTCTGGTAAGCATCAAGTGGGGAGCCAATTGCCGCACCCATTGCCAGAAGCAAAATAATTTTCCCCAAAATTGGTTTCATGTCCATCGCTCCATGGCTCAATTAAAGGCTTGCTACGGCATCGGCCTGGCCGGATGCGTTTTGATATAGTCGATCAATTCATCCACCTGGGTAAAGGCCAGAGCGCAATAGGTATCGGCGGCGCCGTAGAAAATTGCAATTCGGCCCGTCGCGGCATCCTGCAGCGTAGCACAGGGGAAGGTGACACTGGGGACGAATCCCACTGTCTCATACGGTTCCTCGGGCGTCAATAGATAATTCTCGCAATCCACAATTACCCGGGACGGATCATCGAGATCCAGCAGCGCGGCGCCGATGCTATAAATGTAGCCAGTACAGGTCAGACAAACGCCGTGGTAGATCAGCAACCAGCCTTCCGTGGTTTCAATGGGAATTGGGCCGGCACCGATCTTCAGGCTGCGCCACCAATAATGGCCGGATCTCATCACCAGGCGATGCTTGCCCCAATAGGTCATATCTGGGCTCTGGCTCAAATAAATATCTCCGAACGGGGTATGGCCATTGTCGCTGGGCCGATTGAGCATGATGTAATGGCCATTGATTTTTCGGGGGAACAGCACTCCGTTTCGATTGTAAGGCAAAAACACATTTTCGAGCTGGATGAACGTTTTGAAATCTGTGGTTCTGGCAATGCCAATCGTGGGGCCATGGAAATAGTTGCACCAGGTGATGTAGTAGCTGCCCTCGATCTCCACCAACCGAGGATCATAGCCATAGAGAATCGGCTTGGCTGGAGACCCATCCTCGTTCAGAAAATGAATAATGTCCTCTTCGATCTGCCAATGAATACCGTCTTTGCTCCGCCCGAGATGCAAATTGGGATAGCCATTTTTATGATCGGCACGGAACACGCCAATGAATTCTCCCTGATAGGGAATGATGGCGCTATTGAAAATGCGATCGGCCACTCGCAATGGTTTTCTGCCGATCACGGGATTTTTGTCATAGCGCCAGATGATTTCAGAGCTTTCTTTCGGTCGATCCTGCCAGGGCATGTTTGGAAGTGGCTTGCCGACAATCGTGTTGATTTTCATGTTGTCTCCCTTTCACAAAATTTTAATGCGATTCATCTTTTTCTCAGCGTTATAGATGCGCCGGCGATGAGTTCGCTGTTTATTATGCATATTCTCTCAACGCAAAATTGAATTCTGTTCTGGGGTCGATTGGCAATCTGTTAAATCCCCTTCTGGTGCGAAGGGCAAAGCTTTTGGAACTGCAAGCTGCGGCCCGATTTTTCAATGGAGCGCGCTATTTTTTAACGGCAAAGATAATTAAAAATATACAAATTGTCAAGACATATCATTTGAAATATCAGCGAACACAATTAGAATTTTATCCAAAATAATCTTGTTCAGTGCCCTTTGACCGTCGGCTGGCTGTGGACTTCAACTTAAATAGGCTTGATGCCACGAAGACACGAAGGCGCGAAGAATTAAATCCTATTTTGGAGAATAGACCCAATCAGCACTCGCTTTTTTAAATTGCGTCCCTATTGCTTCGCTTAAAATAAAAAATAGCAGCAGACACTTTGTGCCTTGGTGGCTAAAAAGAAGCCTGTGGACAGCCGGCTGCGGACGTCAACTTCAATAGGCTTTATGCCACGAAGACACGAAGGCACGAAGAGATTAGATAGCATTTTAGAAAATAGGCTTAACCCGTATTTGCTTTTTTTCAAATTCTTTTGGCATCGCTTCGCTTAAAATAACAAATGGCACCAGATCCTTCGTGTCCTGGTGCCTTAGTGCTTTATTTCGAAAATCCGTGTAGGGTTTAAAAACGTTCGACTATTAAAATAACATCCCGCTTAGCAGGATCAATTCCTGCTGGCTTTGACTATTTCAACTTCATGGGATGGAGGTAGCGTGATAACCCTAAAATGCTCCCGCACGAAATTATGAAATGATGTACCAAATTCAACAGGGGCCATAAGATTTGATCCATTCGCCTGGCTAAAAAAACTGATTAACCTTAGTAGCAAGGTCGAACCGGGACCGCCCGAACCTTATTACCTTATCAGGAATATTCCTTAAAAGAAAAATAAGCTAATAAGGCTTCGCATCAGTGGATCATCTTATGCTACTAAGGTTAATAAGGTCTAATGGAGTTGGTGTTATCCGACATGTATAACCAACCACCACCGACATTTTAAACCAACCACCTAA
>CAZYNP010000021.1:0-85059 GCA_964647995.1 uncultured Cytophagia bacterium | reverse complement strand
GATAAGGTAGGCATTTTTTTGTATATTTTTAACGATACAAATTAGAGAAGAACATTATGCCGCCGGTTTCTCATCCGTTCAAAAAAGGTGCGCTCGCAGTTATAATGAATTATAGCGATCATGATCCACCTCATGTTCACGTGAAATATCAGAGTGATGTACGAAGCTATTGAATTGAAATTAGAGCCAGAAGGTGGATGAAACCTGGCAAAGAACTCCCATCAAATCTGAAAAAGATGGTCGAGACATGGGTTGCCGCACATGAATTAGAGCTGCTGGAACAATAGGAGCGGGCGCAAAATCATCAACCTATTTTAATTGTAGGATAATTATGAATTGGAAAGAATGGCAAGAATTTGCCAAGGACGAAGCCTATTGGCAAAACCATAAAGAAAAAGGACTGCTAAAGGCAGAGTATGTAAGAGATTATGTGTTGCGTTTATGGTTCGATGAGGACCTGGACGTAACGATTTATGAGCTGGATTTTTATCCATTACTAGTGGAAGAAGATCCAGGTAAAGTATTTTTGCCATTGCGCAACAAAGACCGTTTTCGTTCAGTCGAAGGAGATTATGCTTTGATATGGCATAATCCTGAGACAGGAAGCTATGACGAAAAAGCCATTGACATTGCACCTGAATGTATTCGATTTTTCTGTGAACGCTATGGCAAAAAATTGAAAGAGCCTGATGAAGCTAAAAAGAGAGTTCGGGTGAAGAAAGAAGAAGCGCTGGTTTAAAAGTCAATTGGGAAGCCCAAAGCCTAAAATTGTCACTGACCCCAAAATCTGCCACGGCAAACCTACCTTTCGTGGTACTTGTATTATGGTCTGGCAGGTGATCGAGATGATAGCCGAAGGCTTAGCCTGGGAAACCATTATCGAAGAATGTCATCATAGCATTTCCAGAAAAGCGATTGCCGAAGCGGTGAGACTGGCGGTCGAGGCATTGTAAAATGGTCCCTTGAAAACAAATTTATTCGTTCTTCTAAATCAGGTCCTATTTCCACCGGCCGGCCAGTTGGCTTTTGGCGCCAACTTAAGTATTGGTAATGCCACCAAGACTCGAAGACACCAAGAAATCAAATTGCATTTTATAAAATATGCCTAAAGAGCACTCCGTGGTCATCGAATTCTTTGGCCATAGCGTCGTTTCATAAGATAATTCGTCACAGAAGCTTCGTGTCGTTGTGCCCTTGTGCCAATTATCATCTAAGGTCGATGCCAATTGTCAGTTGGCGGATTATCGTTTGCTATCCCAAATAATCAACAGGAAAACCTATTTTGGACAAGAGTGATTTAGGAATCAATTTAATATTTTCAGGCAACACGGAATTTGAATTAATCGAGACAAGAATTTAAGGCAAGGATTGAAATTAATCCCAACATCCATTTCGGCAAGCCTTGTGCCGCTGGCACGCGGATTCCCCTCAGAACCCTCTCGAATTAGTTAGAGAAGGCATCTCTTTCAAAAAAATATTCAGGATTATTATCCTGATCTGGAAATCGACGATATTTGTGCTTGCATTGAATCGGAAGAGATATGATGACAGGCAAAGTCAAATCCATCCGCCAATTTAGCTCTCTCGCTGAGTTGGTTGCTTTCTTCGAGACTCACAACATCGGCGAATATTGGGATCAGATGCCCGAAGCCCCTTTTGATATTAACGTCAAGAAAAGGACACATTTCTTTTCTCGCGACGAAGACCTGGCGGAAACGCTCGCCCAAATTGCCAGAGCGAGGCAAATTCGGTTGCGATCGCTGATTTATGAGGGGGAGAGAAAAATGTTGCAGAGCAGGCACAGGCCCCCCCTAAAGTGCGCACCCCGGCGACGGTCCGACACCAAATTGTTAAAGGGCATAAGTTTGCTATTTCAATACTCCAACCATCCATTACTCCAACCCTCCACTACTCTAATCCTCATTTATTTCATTCGTTCGTCCTGTCGGGCATGATCATTTCGTGCCTTAGTACACCATTTCATGATTTCTTGTAAATTTATTAAAAGGTTTACAGCTTAATCCCATTCTGCTGAAATATTCACAGCGAGAAGAAATTCAATTCACCATTAACAAAGTTCGTTTTAATGGACCAAATCCATTAGACCTTATTAACCTTAGTAGAATAAGATGATCCACCGATGCTAAACCTTATTCACTTATTTTTTTAAAGGAATATTCCCGATAAGGTAATAAGGTTCGGGCGGTCCTGGGTCGACCTGGTTACTAAGGTTAATCAGTTTTTTTCAGCCAGGGGAATGGATCAAATCCTATGGCATCTGTTGAATTTGGTACACCATTTAAGAGCTTAGGTGGCGAGCAAAGCGTTATCAACTAAAAAATAGGGGCAGTATGGATATTGTTCCAGCTCGGATGAGGGAGCCTGTCAGCTTTTTTTAGCGGCTAATTTTGCCTTATGAAATTTTTCGCTTGACGGTTTGACGATAATGTCATATATTATCTGCTGTAAATTTGGCATCTCTTTTTTCTCAAAGCAACTTTTTATCAAACCTTGAGGAGGATTGGATGACATTCCAACTGTCATGGATCGATTGGCTGATCATCATCATCTACTTCGGTTTTGTGATTGGGATTGGCTACTATCTAAAGCGATTCACTCATTCCAGTGACGATTTTTTCATGGCGGGCCGCAAGAATAGCGCCTGGGTCGCCGGACTTGCGTTTTTGAGCGCCAACCTCGGCTCCCTGGAAATTTTGGGCTGGACCGGCGGCACAATGAAATATGGCATGTTTGTGTCCCACTTCTATTGGATCGGCGCTGTGCCCGCAATGCTGTTTTTGGGCCTGTACATGATGCCTTTTTATTACAGCTCCAAAATTCACTCCATTCCCGGCTATTTGAAGTTACGATTCGACGAAAAGACCCGACTTTTGAATGCGGTGAGCTTTGCCATCATGACCGTTTTGATGTCGGGGATCAACCTCTACCTCATGGCTTTGGTGTTCAACGTCGTGCTGAAATGGGATTTGAACGTCAGTATCTGGATCAGTGCGGCAGTGATCGGGGTCTATATTACTCTGGGGGGACTGCTCTCGGCGATCTTTACTGAGATCGTTCAATTCTTCTTGATCTGGTTTGGCTTATTCCTGGTTTCGATCCTGGGGTTGATCGAGTTGGGGGGCCTGAACGCAGTGCTGAGCGGGCTGCCGGAGCGTTTGAGTGCGCTATGGTCCACTGCCGGCTCCCCTGCGGACAATGAAATGGGCGTCACCTGGTTAGGGATCGCGCTGGGATTGGGGTTTGTCTTGAGCTTTGGCTATTGGACGACCGACTTCCTGCTGGTGCAGCGCGCATTTTCCGCCAAAAACCTGGATGCGGCTCGCAAAACGCCGATCTTCGCCAGCTTTTTCAAGATGGCCCTGCCATTTATCGTGGTCGGCAGTGGTCTGGTGGCCTGGAAACTGCAGGATTTGGGACAGATTTCGCTATTGCCCCATCCATACACCGGGGAGCCGTGGAACGACACCGCACTGCCAGTGTTGATCGCCCGCTATTTTCCCGCGGGTCTGGTCGGCCTGGGAATCACCGCGCTGCTGGCGGGTTTTATGGCCGGCCAGGCAGGCAATGTCAGCGCGTTCAATACCGTCTGGACCTACGACATCTATCGCGTACTGTTCAAAAAAGATGCCAGTGATGCGCATCTGGTTTTGGTGGGCCGGCTGACTACCATCGTGGGCATCTTCTTGAGCATCCTCACCGCGTACGCGGCCATGAAATTCAACACCATTATGGATTACATTCAGGCGATTTTTAGCTGGGTCAATGCGCCGTTGTTTGCCACCATGTTCCTGGGCATGTTCTGGGTCCGCACCAGCTCGGCCGGCGCCTTCTGGGGTTTGATTGCCGGCATGGTCAGCTCGTTTATGATGTTCATTGGCATAAAATTCGATTGGATAAATCCGACCTGGCTGACGTTTAGTGCCCATCCCTCGGACATGAGCCATAATCTGTGGCGTGCCTGGTGGGCATGGCTAATCTGTTTTGTATTAACGATAGTGATTAGCTTAGTCACCAAACCCAAGCCAAAGGAAGAACTGGTGGGGTTGGTAAAAGGCCTGACGCCGGTGGCTAAAGAATCCGGCCAAAAATTCTATCAAAAGCCTGCGGTGGTGGCGATCTTTTCGTTCATCGTTTTCGTGATATTGAATATTATTTTCTGGTAGACCTGCGGGCACTTTATCCTTAACTGTTCCGATTCGTTGGCCAATGGGTCTAATTTATGCTTCCATAACTGATAGGCTCAAATTTGACAATATCTCGGGGAATTCTTGTTAGCAGCGACACCATTGCGTTTGGTCAAATTTGGGGATACTTAACCGATGTGATGCGCATCCTGTCCGGGGAGGTCCCGACGCGCGGGCAAATCTATCCTGCGCCCGATTCCCTGCCTTGCGCATGACTATAGACGAAGGAGACTCTAACAATGGCGGAAGAAAAAATGTTGTCGATCTGGTTTTTCGTTGGTCTAATGCTCACGTTGCTGGGCACGATTATTACCTTGACGGGCGTTTATTACATTTTTAGACCGCCGCAGGCCATCGCGCTGGCAGAGCTCAATCCAAGTTTATGGTGGGGCGCCATTATGATTGTGGCTGGCTTGATTTTTCTTTTGCCAGCCATCAAAAAACATCTTCTGGAGAATTGAGCGATCACAGGGGGCGCTGCCAGGACCGCCAATAATATTCGACGCGGTCATGAAGGTCATTCATCGAAACAATGGGATTCCTTTTCGGAGAGAGGAGATAAATGGAAATCTATCGCGATCCTTCCAGGTCCATCGATGACCGAGTGGCTGATCTATTATCTCGCATGACATTAGACGAAAAAATGGCCCAAATCCAATCGGTCTGGGGCTATGAGTTGATGAAAAATCGGGAACGTTTTGCCCCAGAGAAGGCCCGAAAGCTGCTAAAATTTGGCATCGGACAGGTGACGCGGCCAGCGGGCGGCACCGATTTCGAGCCGTATCCGGTGGCCAAATTTGTCAACGAAGTTCAGCGATTTCTGATCGGATCCACGCGATTGGGCATTCCGGCCATGCTGCACGAGGAATGTCTGAGCGGCTGGCAGGCACGGGGGGCCACCATATTCCCCCAAAGCATTGGTCTGGCCAGTACCTGGGACCCCGATGTCATCAAGACCATGACCTCCGCCATTCGCCTGCAATTGAAAACCATCAATGCCCATCAAGGGCTGGCACCGGTGCTCGACGTAGCTCGAGACCCGCGCTGGGGTCGGATCGAAGAGACCTTTGGCGAAGATCCTTACCTGGTGGCAGCAACGGGCAAGGCCTACATCGAGGGTTTGCAAGGCGATGATCTTACCAGAGGCGTGGTCGCCACAGTCAAACATTTTGCTGGCTATAGTGCACCCCAGGCCGGCCTGAATTGGGCACCGGCGCAAATTCCCCTGCGCGAGCTGCGCGAGGTATTTTTATTTCCCTTTGAAGTGGCGGTGCGTGACGCCAGAGCAATGGCCGTTATGAATGCTTACCATGAGATCGATGGCGTCCCCTGCGCTGCCTCGCAGGCGTTACTAACCGACATTTTGCGCGGGGAATGGGGCTTTGAAGGCATCGTCGTTTCCGATTACGAGGCGATCGCCATGCTCCAGCAATATCATCGGATCGCGGCCACCAAAGTGGATGCGGGTCGACTGGCGTTGGAGGCAGGGATCGATCTGGAGCTGCCTCAGGCTGATTGCTATCACGAGGGCCTCAAAGCTGCGTTCCGAAATGGTTCTCTCTCTGAAAAATTGCTCGATGCAGCGGTCGCCCGCGTGCTGCGACTGAAATTCAAATTGGGGCTATTTGAGAATCCGTACGCGGCGGTGGAAAGCCAGCCACGTACCGTGGAAAGCGCAGTTCATCGAAAGCTGGCGCTGGAAATTGCCAAAAAATCCATGGTTCTGCTGAAGAATGATGGCGACTTGTTACCGCTGAATAAAAAGCAGTTGCAAAAAATTGCCGTGATCGGGCCGAATGCCAACACCTGGCGCAATTTGCTGGGCGATTATAGCTATCCAACTATTGTCGAATTCCGGGAAGTGCTCCGGCAGAAGGAAAAGGACGGCAAAATTGACACCAGCAAGCTGGCGCAACTTCCCAACACCACGGTGCCGGTGGTCACCATATTGGAAGGCATTCGCGCAGCCGTCCCCGATCGCACCGAGGTGCTGTTTGCGCCCGGCTGCGATCTCCTGGACCCATCGGAAGCGGGCTTTGAAGAGGCAATTAAAATCGCCGCTGAAGCGGAGGTGGCGATCGTGGTGGTTGGCGGCAAATCGGGCTTTGTGCCCGGATGTACCTCGGGCGAAGAACGCGATCGGGCGCATCTGGGATTACCCGGGGTGCAGCAAAAGCTGATCGAGGCGATTCATCATACGGGCACGCCGGTGGTGCTGGTGCTTATTGGCGGCGGACCATTTGCCATCGATTGGGCCGCCAGGCAGATCCCGGCGATCATCGAAGCCTGGCTGCCGGGCGAAGAGGGTGGCCATGCACTGGCCGATGTACTGTTTGGCGACTACAATCCCGGTGGCAAACTGCCGATCACCTTTCCCGCCTCCGTGGGCCAGGTGCCCATGTTTTATCGCCACAAGCCTTCCGCGGCTCGCTCGCATCTGTGGGATGATTACGTCGATACCACGAACCGACCGCTGTTCCCATTTGGGCATGGATTGAGCTATACCCGGTTCAAATACAGTCGCCTCAAAATCAAGCCGGAGCAGGTCCCGATTGCCGGCAAGGTGGTCATCGAGTTTGATTTGGAAAATGTCGGCAAGATAAAAGGCGAGGAGGTGGTTCAGCTCTACCTTCGAGATCTACTGGCTTCGGTTACACGACCGGTGAAGGAACTGAAGGGATTTCAGCGGGTGGCGCTGGCGCCGAAGGAGAAGCGACGCCTCCACTTTGAACTCTCCACCGACCTGCTGGCCTTCTATGATCAGGAAATGAAATTAGCCATCGAGCCGGGCGAGTTTGAGGTGCTGATCGGTTCTTCGTCTGAAGATATTCGCTTGCAGGGCACATTCTGGGTGGTCGGCGAAAAGCGCTATGTCGCCGGTCAACGCCAATACTTTTCTGCTGTCACCATCCAGTAGGCATCAGCCTTCGGGATCTGGCTGGCCAGTTTACCAGCAAGACGGCATGGTTGCTCGATGGGGGCATGGGGTTCATCCTTCCCGCGCGGCAACCAAAATTTTACTTGATTTTTAATGAAAAAATAAGTAAATAGTAATTGCGACAATTCGGGCGCTCAGCTTTCTGCCTGGAGCTATGGTATGGCTGAGATTCATACATCGCCAGGCAATGATTTCCCAGAAGCTCACCATTTTTGATTATAATTTTTTAGTTGAAGTATCTATGCCATTATTGAACACCAAAGGCAAGCCTATCGTTTTGGCATCGCAATCACCACGACGAATCGAGCTACTAAAAAAAATCATTTCCGATTTTGACACCAAAGCCAGTGATATTGACGAGCGGAGCAACGGCTTCATTTCGCCCGCGCAGTTAGTGGAAGAGCTATCGCGGCGAAAAGCTGAGCAAGCGGCGCGACAAATTGCCGAGGGCATCATCATCGGTGCGGATTCAGTGGTCGTGTACCGCGGCCAAATTTTGGGCAAGCCCCGACATGAGGCGGACAGCCGGCGCATGCTCAAACTGCTAAGTGGCCGAACGCACCGGGTGTATAGCGGTTTTTGCGTTATCCAGAAACCCCAGGGAGTCATCATTACCGATCATGAAATTACTCGCGTAAAATTCCGTGAGCTCGAGGACTGGGAAATCGACCACTACATTGCCTCCGGGCAGCCCCAGGACAAGGCTGGAGCCTACGGCATTCAGGACGATGCCGCCGTGTTTGTGGAATCGCTTACCGGCTGCTATTACAATGTAATGGGCTTACCTGTAACCAAATTGTTTTTGGTACTGAAAAAGCTTTTGAAATAAAGGAGTCATTCAATTACTTCAGGGAGGAAGGAAAAATTGAAAGAACAAGCGCTGGCGCAGTTCGGATTAAAATTGCAGGAAGCAAGAACGAAAAAGAAAATCGGATTGGATGAGATCGCTAAACAGACCAAAGTAAACATCAATTTTTTGAATAAAATGGAGGCTGGTCAGTTCGATTTCCTGCCTGATCTGTATGTCCGAAATTTTTTAAAGCTGTATCTGCAATGCATTGGCCAGAACACCGCGGAGTTTCTTCATGAATATGACGAGCTTCAGCGAAAAGAGGAACCACCACCGGTCATCACCGTGACGGACGAGGACTTGAAAAATTTTACTCCGTCAAAGGGATTGGCCAGTCAATTGGCCGAGCTGATCAATAAGATCAAACCTTACCTGAAGCAGTTGCGTCTGCTGGGGGTCATCGGTGGTGCAGCAATTATTTTGATTTTGCTATATGTTTTATTACGAAAACCTGAGCCGCCCCAGGCAGTGCAGGAAACTCCCACCACGATCGTTGTGCCAGATACCCCCAGGGTGGTGGTGGATAGTTTGCCCAGGCCGGCAATGGTTGCGCCGCCCAAATCGGATCGACTGAATCTGGAGCTGAAAGGCCTGCAGCGAACCTGGTTGCAAATTACGGTGGATGACAGCGCAGCGCAGGAGCATATTTTTGACGCTGGCATGATGCATCGCTGGTATGGCAAGGATCGCTTCAAACTGCTGATCGGCAACGGCGCCGGCGTTCGCCTCTATTTGAATGGCAAGGATCTGGGGCCGTTGGGACAGACCGGCCAGGTGGTCCGTTTTCAAGTCACTGAGAGTGGAATTGAGAAAGATGCTTTTTAAGGAAAATTGTTATGCTGAGATGGATAAGTTACAGTGGGGTGGTTAGCATTATCTTATTACTATCATGCGCCTGGTGGTCTCGTCCGCCAGCGCCGAAACAGGCCAGCGGCACAAAAGGCCGACCGATACTGGTTGGCTGGCTCGATGAACAGCAACTGATGCAGCGCCTGCCGGCATACGTCCAGGGCAAGTCGAGTTACGAGCCGGATGCCGAGGCTGTGGCAGCACTGCAACAGCTCACCGAGGGGGTGGAAGTCCTCGTTTTTTTGGGAACCTGGTGCCCCGATTCCGAGCGTGAGGTCCCGCGATTTCTAAAAATTATGGAATTGGTTCGAAATCCCAGTATTCGCTATCGACTGCTGGGTCTGGATCGGACCAAACGGGATGCTGATGGGCTGGCTGCAAAATACGAGATCCAATTTGTGCCGACCTTTGTCGTGTTGCAAAACGAGCGCGAGGTGGGGCGAATTGTGGAACAGGCGATGGTGAGCCTGGAAGATGATCTGGTGGAAATTTTGACTGGGAAGGAAAAGTGATTGGCAACCGATGATCAACCGAGAAATTAAACACATCTACATGATTGCGATCTGCGGCACGGCGATGGGATCTCTGGCGGCGATGCTGAAGTCTCAGGGCTACCAGGTAAGCGGGTCCGACGATCATGTCTACCCGCCCATGAGCACGTTTTTGGAATCGCAGGGGATAAAAATTCTATCGGGCTTCGATCCCGGCCATCTGGAACCGACGCCGGACCTGGTAATCGTCGGCAATGCCATGTCGCGCGGCAATCCCGAGGTCGAGGCGGTACTGGAGCGAAAAATACCCTACACTTCGGTGGCCGCGGCGTTGAAAGAGTTTTTCATCCAGGGCAAGCATTCGATTGTGATTTCGGGCACGCATGGCAAAACGACGACCAGTTCGCTCATCGCGTGGCTGCTGGAATATGCTGGCAAGGATCCCAGCTTCCTCATCGGTGGGATTCCCAAAAATTTTCAACAGGGTTTTAAAATTGGCCAGAGCGATATCTTTGTGGTGGAGGGCGACGAATATGACACCGCCTTTTTCGACAAGGCCGCCAAGTTCTTTCATTATCTCCCCGAAACGCTGGTGATCAACAATATCGAATTTGATCACGCGGACATTTATGACAATTTACAGCAGATCAAACTGGCCTTTCGCCGGCTAATCAATCTGGTGCCGCGCAACGGTTTGCTCCTGGCCAACATCGAAGATGCGAATGTGATGGAGCTGTCCGCGTTTGCCTTTGCGCCGGTGCAGACATTTGGTTTGCAGCAGCAGGCGGTTTGGCGAGCCGAGTCGATTCAATTTGCTGAGCACCACACCACCTTTGATATTGTAAAAGATGGGCGCCTGTTTGCTTCGGTGAGTGTGCCGCTAACCGGTTATCACAATATCCGCAACGTACTGGCGGCTACCGGTGCGGTGCATTTTTATGGCGTCTCGGCGGCGACCATCCAGCGGGGGCTGGGATTGTTCCAGAATATTCTCAAGCGGCTGGAGGTGAAAGGGGTGGTGAACGAGATCACCATCTACGATGACTTTGCCCATCATCCGACCAAAGTGAAAGCGACGATCAATGGTTTGCGCTGTCGCTATCCTGATCGCAAGATTTGGGCGATCTATGAACCCCGCACGGCAACTGCCAAGCGCAAGCTGATGGAGGATGAGTACGCTACGGCCTTCGACGATGCGGACGTAACGATATTGGCCGCGCTGCATTTGCCCCATAAGGTCAAAGCCGAAGAGCGGCTGTCAGTGCCGGCGGTGGTGGAAAAAATAAAGCAGCGCCATAAAACGGCCTACTACCTGCCAACCGTGCCCGAGATCGTCGATTTTGTGGTGCAACAGGCTCGACCAGGCGATCAGATATTGGTGATGAGTAATGGTGCCTTTGATAACATTCATCAATTATTAATCGAAAACCTACAACGGAAGTGGAAAAAGGAAAGCTGACAACCATGAACAGGGAGCGAAAGGAATCGTCCTTCCAGCGACGACCACGTGAAAAGCCAGATGTTGACATGAATAAAATCGATCGCATTCTGACCGAAATTCAGCAAAAGCTTCGGGACTCACTGGAACCATATTGCGTAGCCGACCTAAACGGTTTCGAGCGGAAGCGAATCCACGGCTTTTTTGATCGTAAAGATGATTTTGAGACGAGAACGTATCGTCAGGAGGGACGTTACGTCCTGAAAGTGATTCCCATCGGCAATTTGAAGCGACTGGCGAAAGCGAGCGCGGAGAAGGTGCTACAAACCGGTCAGCCGGTCGTGTTACCGTATTTGGGAAATTATGAGCGGTTTGTGATTCACAATTACCTCAAGGATTTCGATGGGGTCGAGACAAAGAGCGTGGGTGAAGGGACCGAGCGACGGTTGGAGATCAGACCGGTGCGATTTGGTCGATCGCTAAAACGCATCATCAAAAAGATCAAATTGATTTGAGCGGCGCAGTGACTGCGCTGGCTATAATTACAATTTTGCCCTGCGATTTGGTGCAAGGAATGTCTAACGAGCTATGTAATTGTTTGCATATTCGAGGAGTATGCTTGAGCATCGTTTAGAAGCAACTGCTAATAATAAATGAGAGTTAATTGGTGCTAAAATTATCTGGAATGCTGGCACAATATTTGTTGAATTCTGTGACTTAATAATTAAGTTGGCCACATTTCTATTGAAATATTTTAGCAGCAATGAATTTTCTGTTGCAATTTTAAATTTTATTTTTTAAATTTGAACCGGCTTAAAGATTCAAATTCCAAAATGCTTGCTAATTGTCGCCAGGCTGTTAGTCAATCACTTACCCAAATCAAGATGCTTTGTGGAACGAAGGAGGTGATCATCGAAGTCTCAATCACGAACCTGCTGTTGGCTTTTTTAGTAAACCGTTTCCTAACCAATAACCGTGGGAGGTTTGAATTATGAGAAAGTTAAGCTTGTTACTAATCATCGTATTAGTCGTAGCATTTACCACCGGCGTGTTCGCCCAACGTCTGGCTATTTTAAAACCCACCAATCCGGGACAAACCAGTGAGGCGATCCCAATCGACAAAAAAATCTACCAAAAATTATTGAAGAATGAACTTACTGCCAAAGACCTAAAAATCTTTGAAAGTAGCCACATGGGCATCATTGATACGACCGCCCATTTTCCGTCCGCTAATGTAAACTGGGGTGTTCAAGCTGGGGATACCAACTCCTCGTATTACAATCCACCTGCTGCGTGCTATATCAAAGCCGTGGGTGTGGTTGCCCAAACCTGGAGTACCTCACCATTGGCACCGGGCTATAATTTGTTGATCAACAAGCCCGCCCATCCGTGGGAATTCCCGCGTGAAAAGTGGGCCGGTGATGGATGCTATACCAAGGACTCGCTCGGCTATGCTACCCTATTAGGCGAAGAGCTCTGGGGCTCGGGCGGCTTCCCGGTAACCGTGATCGATGGACAGCGCGTCTTCACGGAAATGATCTTCCTGGGATATGAACCCGACAATCAGAAGCAGCCCTTTATTGTGTCTGTGATTCCCTATGGCGCCGCGACTGACTACATCGGTACCGATGCCTATAATTTGGGCGCCGATCCGGTGGATGACACCCCGCGCCTGGCAAAATTCTATAGCGCCGGTCGAAGCGGCCATCCACCGCAGTTTGTCGTACGGCACTACTCCTGCACCTGGATCGTGGTCGTGGAATATTACGAAAACACCAAACCGAGCATTGAATTGTACAGCTATGGCTCCGTCTTGAATAATAATGCCAAAGAGCTGAAATGCAAGATCACCGATCTGGACGCCAACAATCCGGCCAACGCCGGCGTAGCTACGGCAAAATTGTTCTATAAAGTCAATGATGGTAGCTTCAATGAATTAGCCATGAGCCTGGTCAGCGGTACTAAAGAGGACGGCGAATGGGCAGCAACACTCCCGGCTGGCTACATGAATCCCGGTGATCGCCTGACCTACTATGTCGAGGCGACAGATATTCCGGGTCTGACGGCAACCTCCGGCGAAGCTGCTTTCGGCTACTTTGCCAAAACAGCCGATCTCCTGGTTTTCTACAACGACGCCAGCTATGATCCCGCTACCATTATGCCTTACTACTCCAATCGTTGGGTCAATGACAATGGCGTTCGCTGGCCATTTGATATATGGGATGGCCTAATGGATGGCGTCCTGTCAGCCGATCTGGTCAATATGTACAACTACATCGTTCAGATCGATGGCTACTCACCAGTTACCATGAATGATGATGCCATGGGCGCCTGGTTTGCCGCTGGCAACAAGCACCTGTTCTGGTCATCCCAGGAGTGGGGTTTCACCTTGACAGGTGGTGCCGATTCGACCTTTGCCGCGGATGATTGGCACAATAAATTCATGGGTATTCAGACCATTGGCCCACATGACATCAACGGTTCCGACGGCCAGGCACAATTCCCGATCAAACCGGTGGCCAATGACCCCATTAGCGGCCCGTTGGCAGCTTTCCTGGGTGACAGCCTGTTCCTGTATTACTATCCATACTACGAATTGGGCTTCAACAACTGGATCGACGCCATGACTGCCAATCCGGCAGCGGTCGTTTGCTTCGTGGATTCCGCTCAAGGCCGAACCACCGGCGTCCACAAAGAGACCGACGGCACCAAGACCGTCTTCTTGACCTTTGATCAGCTCTGTATGGATACCAAGCCGAGCTATTACTGGCCAGAATTTGAGCCGTCGTTATCGGTGAGCGTGGTGGCCCAGGCCCTGAAATGGTTCGGTCTGTCCACCGCCGTGGATGAGGGCACCAATCCGGTGATTGCTCTCAATTACGAGCTGAGCCAGAACTACCCGAACCCATTCAATCCGGAAACCCGCATTAGCTACACCATTTCCAAGCCCAGCGATGTGAAGCTGTCGATCTACAATGTCCTGGGTCAGAAAGTGGCAGAGCTCGTGAATGCCAAGCAGGCTGCGGGCAAATACCAGGTAACCTGGAACGCCAAGGATGTCTCCAGCGGCGTATACTTCTATCGTCTGGAAGCTGGCGACTACACCAGAACGATGAAGATGATGCTGGTTCGTTAAGCTTCTCTTGATGGGTAGGTGATAATTTTAGGCCGTTGGGGAGAAAAACTCCTCCCCAACGGCTTTTTTATTGGAATTTTCAAACGCTAAATTGGTCACCAGTAGCCAATGATCTCACTGGGCCCAGAAGCGAATGCCGTAGTAACTACGGTCACCCAACTGATTCACGCGAAGGCACAAAAACCTGGCCATGGTTTCAGCATCAGTTGCATACGCTGGTGTCTTGAGTCTTGATGGCCAGAAACTAACGTTATGACATGGGTACTTGAATGAATCGTTTTTATCTCATGATAGCTGTTTTGCTGGTGATACTCGTGTTTTATTCCGGGGATCGGCTCATCGCCAGAAATGATCAACTTCCAACCATCAATCGTGTCCTGCCCGGCATGGTGGTTGCCAGGCTCAAACCGGGGGTTTCAATCCAGGAACTGCTACTTTCCGCCGTCAATGGAAATCAATCGATTTTGAACATCGAAAGCATTGTTCCGTTTCACCCCCAGGCATCCGAACTGGCGCGAATTTATAAAATTTATTTTCCCGGCACTATCTCGCCACAGGAATTTGCCGCAGCGCTGCGGCAGCAAAAAATTTTTGAATACGTCGAACCTCGCTACCTATCCTATGTCCAGGCGGTAGTTCCCAATGACTCGTTGCTTTCGCGGCAATTCTATCTGGACCAAATTTCGATTTTCTCGGCCTGGGATCGGCAGCAGGGATCACCGGCCACCGTGATCGCCATCGTCGACAATGGCACCGATTATCGCCACCCCGACCTGCAAGCGAACATCTGGATCAATTCTGCCGAGGCCAATGGCCTGGCCGGAATCGATGACGACGGCAATGGTTATGTGGACGACATTCATGGCTGGGACTTTGGCAACAATGATGGCGATCCGATTTATGGCACAGATGAGGCCAATATTACCTCGCACGGAACTCACACAGCAGGCATTGCTGGTGCCGTCACCAACAACACCACCGGTATCGCTGGCGCGAGCTGGAATTGCCAGATCCTGCCCATCAAAGTGGCCACAGATGACAACGCCAATGCCATCCCCTTTGGCTATGATGGCATCGTCTACGCCGCAGACAACGGCGCCAAAATCATTAGCAATAGTTGGGGTCGCTCGGGCGACTATTCGCAGTTCGAGCAGGACGTGATCGATTATGCCGTTGGCAAAGGCTGCATCGTGGTCGCGGCGGGCGGAAACACGGGTGCTACCGCCAACTTTTTCCCGGCCAGTTATTTGCGGGTGATTGCAGTGGCCGCGGTGAATGATCAGGACACGAAAGCCAGCTATGCTTCCTTTGGCCAGTATATCGATCTTGCCGCACCGGGGGGTGACCGTCGCGCTGGCCGCCCCGGTATCCTCAGCACCTTTCCGGTCTCGCGCGGCAGCTTCGGCGAGATGTCCGGCAGTTCCATGGCCGCGCCTTTGGTGGCTGGAGTGCTGGGCTTGCTGGTGCATCATTTTCCCGATAACTCGCCCCTGCAACTGGCCCGTCAGATTGTGCTGACCGCTGATGCGATCGATAATTTGAATCCTGAATACGCAGGCCTTCTTGGTCGGGGTCGACTGAATGCCTTTCGCAGCCTAACCGAAACCAACCTGGTGGAAGAACCCGCCAAAATCAAACTGTACCGGGTTGCTATTTCCGATTCCGCCTGGGGTAATGGTGATTTTATCTTCGAGCGCAACGAGACCATTGGTGTCGCTGCCTGGTACCAAAATTTCGCGGTTAGCCCGGGCCGCAACCTATTGGTGACGCTGACTGCCCAGGATCCGGACCTATTGATCTCCAAAGGCCAAACCGTGATCGACTATTTTCCGCCTGATTCCTTGTTCGGATTTCAGGGTCCCTTAGCTTTTCAGGTCAGTAGCCAGGCACCACCGAAGATGGTGCCGGTTATGCTGAATTATTTCTTTCGCAATGGCAATCGCGGCAGCGATACGCTGTATGCCCTCATCGGCAAAACGCCAGTGCTGCTGGTGGACGATGATACCGGTGATCGCAACGTGGAGGGCTATTACGAAACCGCTCTGAATCAATTGGGGGTGACCTACTTGCGCTGGGATCATTCGCTGATGGGCACGCCACCGGCCTCCATGCTGACCCATTTTCCGCTGGTGATCTGGTTCTGCGAATGGGCCTTCCCCAGTCTCACCGCAGAAGATCGAGGGGCACTGCAAAGTTATCTGGATCATGGGGGCCGATTATTCATATCGGGACAGGACATTGGCTGGGATCTGGCGGATCCGAGCGGTGTTGACAATAGCGAATACTCTACCAGTTCGGTGCAATTTTTTGAGAACTACCTGCATGCCTCCTACCGCAGCGATCACAGCGGTTCCTCCCGGGTCAGTGGAACGCCCGGTACCTTTGGTCAGGACCTGGCCTTCGACATTTATCAGCCGCAGATTCCGATCCACTTTCAATTTCCGGACTGGATCGAGCCAACCGCCGATGCCCGGTCGGCGTTTCGCTATCAAAACGATCGGGGGGCCGGGATCAGTTTTCAGCAGGGCTATCACCTGCTGTATCTGGGTTTTGGCTTCGAGGCCATTGACGCGAAACAGGATGAGGACCCTGCTCGCTTTTCCCGTGCGCGGCTCGAGCTAATGCAGCGAGTCCTGAATCGCTTGGGACCGCTCCACCATGAGCCGCTGGCGGATCGCGAAACTGGGGTCTCGTCATTATTGGTCACCGCTATCCTGGCTCCTGCCATTGATGATCGGCAATCGCTGGAGTTGTTCTGGAAAACCGAATCCATGCCGGATTTTGCGAGGCAGGAGATGACGCCGGCAGTGAATCCCTTAGAATTTCAGACGCGCCTGGATTTGAATTCCTATCACGGCCAGGTCACGTATTTTTTCAAATTAACAACGCCCTATTATGAATGGCGGTTGCCGGTTAGCGCACCCCAGCAGCCGTTCTCTTTTGTCATTGGCCAGGATAAGACGCCACCGCACATCGCCCACATTTCTTTGAACGACATTTTTCTCCAACAAGCGACGCGAACCGTCTCCGCCTATGTCCAGGACAATGGCGCGGTAAATCCCCAGTCTGTCTGGCTACACTATCGCGTTGGCAGCCGGGAAGATAGCGCCCGAATGGTCGCCACCGGCGATGGTTGGTTTCAAGCGAACATCCCCGCCATTGCCGAAGTGGGCGATTCGGTTGGATATTATGTTACGGCAAGCGATCTGGCAAGCAGTTCTAACCGCGGGGTATCATCCGCTTATGGCTACCATGTTGGTCGCGAGGGGTTCGAGTTTGGCACCGACTTCTGGCAGGCCGATGCCAATAGCTGGGCGCTGGACAGCAATGCACCCCATTCCGGCTATGTGTGCATGAGCACCTTTCCCGGCTCGACTTATCCCAACAATGTCAGCGTCAGCCTTCAATCACGTCCGGCAATCAAGCGACGCGAATTGAAAGATCGTTGGCTTTGCTTCTGGACAAAATACGATCTGGAAGAAAACAAGGACTTTGGGCTGGTAGAGATTAGCCTGGACGGCGGTGGCAATTGGAATAGCATTGGCCCGAAAATTACCGGTTCGCAGGTCGGCTGGGTTCGGCTGCAGTACGATCTGTCGCCATATTTTCTTGATGGTTCCGATACGCTATTGTTGCGATTTCGATTGCTAACCGATGGCAGCCAAGAGCAGTCGATGTCCGGCTGGTCTGTCGACGATATTGCCATCGAAAGAGCGGGGGTCTCCGAAATTCAATTTCCTGCAGATGACATTTCTGTGCCTCTGCCCCCCATTGGATTCAGTTCGAATGCACCCAACCCATTCAACGGTTCCACGGCCATCAGCTATGAAGTGACCCGGGCCGGGGAGCTCTGGTTCGAGGTCTACAACTTATTGGGCCAATTGGTGGCTAAAAAATGGATGGGCGTTCAGGCGCCAGGTAGTTATCGTTTCATCTGGGAGGCCGAAGCGCGTTTGGGTCGGCCCCTGGATAGCGGGGTGTATTTTGGTCGGTTAATATGGCGGAATCAACGCGGATCGGCAAATATTCGGCAATTTTCGCGAACGATGAAAATGGTATATTTGCGTTAACGGAGGAGGATGGTGGCACAACCCAATTGGTATCGTACCTGTGTGGGCTGTGGTCAAAGCCGGCGCAAACAGGAACTTTTGCGGATTGCCAGAGCTCCAAACAATCAGGTTAAGATCGACCTCGAGCAGCGGCTGCCCGGGCGGGGTGCCTATATCTGTCCCACGTACGAATGCGCCATGCTGGCTCGACAAACGCATGGGCTGGAGCGTTCGCTGCGGCAGCGGATCAATGCCGATTTTTACCAACAACTTTTCAAAGAGGTGACCGCTTCTGAACGTTGAAAAAATAAAGGCCCTGCTACGGCTGGCGCAAAAGGCAGGCAAAATGGAGATTGGCCGCACCGCAGTGGACATTCTTCTAAAACGGCGGCGGGCGGCTTTGGTGCTCGTCGCTGCCGATGCTGCCGAAAAATTGAAACGGGAGTTGGAGTTGGTTTGTACCCAACACCACGTGCCGCTCTACATTTTGGGAGACAAAATGGAGCTGGGACAGATTTGTGGACGAGACGCCGTTGCCGTTATCGCGATTTCCGATATCCATCTGGCCGCCGGATTGAAGCAGGCGTTCACCACCGGTTAATCCTTTTGGGCGGGCAGCTTTTGCTGTAGCGTTAGCAGCATGGGGTAGCCCAGGCCATAGCAAGCGATCAACTGCCCCAGTCCGATGGTCATGACGAAGAGCCAGTAAGGCGGCAGTTGCTGCAGGTGCCAGAAAGTGATGGGCGGCGGTGCAAGCAAAAATTGCAGATAGGCGCTAACCCCAAACGCATTGCAGACGACCGGAGGCAGCGGCGCAAAGATCGGCCGCCGGAAACGGCGAGCATACGCGGTCAGGCAGGCAGCCAATAAAGTAATGGCGCTACCGCCCAGAATATCAATTGGCCCCAGTCCACCGTAAATATTGCCCAGCAGACATCCAAGCCACAATCCCCAAATCGCCGAGGGCATAAGGTAAGGCAAAACGGTCAGCGCCTCCGCCACCCGAATTTGCAGGGGCCCGTAGCTAATTGGCGCCAGGAAAATGGTTAAGCTGGCATAGGTTGCCGCGACCAGCGCCGCAGTGGCCACATATTTTGTTCGATCATTCATCTGAATTGGATCCGAATTCTTATTTAGCCTCAGCAGGTGTCTTGTACCTGTTCGCACCGATTATCGGCTAACCGAACCAGGGCTGTACTGATAAAGCTCCAGATAAAATAGATAACCTGCAATCGTTGTTCTTCTCCTTGCCCTACCAGCGTTCTCCATTTATTCAACTCATAGCCGCGGGCCAGGTACGTCTTTAAATCAACTTAGTTTAACGGTTCAAAGCAAATATAACAAACTGCCTCATGGAATGCAAGCAAAAGATGGAAGATATGGCACTCCTTCCGTTGCTGCCAAGGACAGCAGTTGCCAACCGGTTCATGGTCGCAAAACCGGTTCGTTTCCTCCTTCTGCCAGGCCTGTTGTGCTATTTTTTCCCAATCAACTCATGATCATACTTACCCATAGACGCTTTCCTAACAAGCAGTTAACCTGCTGCGCCCAATGGCAACTATCTTACTACTCATTGAACTTTCAGTGGAATTCCTTTAGATTGATATCGCATGGCGCTAAAATAAAATCGGCATTGATCGAAAGAGCCAAAAAGGTGAAACTGCTTTTCGCGGTTAATTATTTTTATGCTAATTTGCCCTATTTTATGCTTGACTTTTACCAAAAAATAATTATATTTAATAGCAGCCAATAACGACATCCGGGTTATCTCCTGTTCAATTCAATCCTTGATTATTGAGACACTCAGCCTAAAATTATGTCCATAGTAAAAAGGGAGTTTATTTAGTCCCTTTGATGAAAGCCGGTTAACTATTGCAAATCCGATGATTTTCAACTGCCGAACAGCTATTGATGTTTGGTTGGATAGGTGATATAATCTCATTGAAATTCTGATTTGCATCACTTCTGTGAAAAATAGGATTTCCCGGTTAGCATTTGGGACAGCAAAATATGATCCACCAACTGGCGGACGGGTGGAAATAGAACCTCATTTTGAAAAACTGATAAATTTGCTTTCAACGGCCGATTCTGCAAGTAGCCAATTTGCCAATTTTAATTCTGTTGGACAGCAGTGGATTTGCATAATTCCTGGCATCAAACCAACAGCGGAGGTATGTCATGAAGAGGCAAGATCGTCCAATTTTCATTGCGATGATCGTGGTTAGCGTTTTGATCCTCCTCCAGGAACAGGCTCCAGGCCAGGCCCATGAACGCGACAGCAACTATTCTCATGCCGTAGGTTCGCACCTCTCATCGATAGCGCCGCCCACATTTACTTCAGGCACTCGAATTCAAGCCAATGGTCTCGATATCAAAGTCGACAGCTATGCTTCGGCAACGTGCGTCGCCGACTGGAATGGCGATGGCAAAAAGGACCTTCTGGTCGGCTGCTTTTACTACGGCAACGTCTATCTGTATCTCAATTCGGGCAGCAACAGCAGTCCGGTCTTCACCACCGCCAGCAAGTTGCAGGCTAATGGTAGCGATATTTCAGTTGCCTATGGTTGATGCATGGGCGCTTTCCCGCAGATTGCGGATTGGAACGAGGATGGCAAAAACGATCTATTGGTGGGCGATACCAATGGCAATATTACCCTATTCATCAATACAGGCACCACTACCAATCCGGTGCTGACAAAATCCGGTTTTATCCAGGCAGGTGGTAAAACTCTCGATGTTGGCTCACGTGCGACGCCAGTAGTGGTCGATTGGAATAATGATGGGAAAAAGGATCTGCTTAGTGGCAATAGTTCGGGCAATATTTTGCTCTATTTGAATGTTGGCTCCCATGCGGCGCCGGTCTTCAACACGTCAACTTACCTTACTGCCGGGGGCAGCACCATTATCCATTTCGAAAGTTGTTGCGAGGTGTGCGATCTCGACATGGATGGCAAAAAGGACCTGCTGGTTGGCGATTATACTGGCAACATCTATTTCTATAGCAATACCGGAACGGATGCCGATCCCGCGTTTTCTTCCGGGGTCTTGCTACAGGCGGGTAGCAGCAATCTGGATGTGAGCTACTATGCTCGGTTTGATGCGGTCGATTGGGATGAAGATGGTGATCGAGATCTGGTGGTCGGCGAGTGGGATGCTTATGTTTATCTCTTTTTGAATACCAGCGCAGCCGCAGGACGCATCACGGTAACCTCTCCCAATGGTGGGGAAATATGGTACGCAGGCAATTCGATGGATATCCAATGGAATTCGCAAGGCAATAGTGGCCATGTTAAAATTGAATTATCGCGAAACGGAGGATCTACCTGGGAAATGATATTCACCAGTACCCCCGATGACGGGAAACAGTCATGGATCGTCACCGGTCCTGCCTCTACCAATTGCAAAGTCCGGATCTCCGATGTCGATGGCAATCCTTCGGATGTCAGCGATGGAGCATTTACGATCAAAGAGCCGCATCTCATCATTGTATCCCCGAATGGCGGAGAAACCTGGCGCGTGGGCACGACTCAAACGATCACCTGGACCTCCGAAGGCACCAGTGGCCAGGTAAGAATCGAGCTCTCCCGAACTGGTGGCAGTACCTGGGAAACGCTGTTTGCCACTACTCCGGACGATCAGACCCAGGCGTGGTCGGTCACCTCTCCTGCGGCTACCAATTGCTTGATAAAAATTTCCGACGTAGATGGCGCTCCGGCCGATCTAAGCGATGCAACGTTTGCCATACGCCTCCAACCCGAATGGTCCACTCCCATCACGATTGGTGGGGGAAACGTAAGGCTCATCCGAACCTTCGGCGGCGATGCTTCGGCCACTGATGGCTATGATGCTTCGCTGGATGTGCCGCTAACACCATCGGCGACTGGCTATGATGCTTATTTCGAGGTCGGTTCATCGCCGGCCTGGTTGGACACAGATATTCGCCAGTGGGCACCCCCATATTCCAGGGAAATCAGTTGGACCTTAAAAATCATCAATGCTACGGGAATCATATCGACGCTGAGCTGGAACGCAGCTACTTTGCCTCCAGTGGGCGATTTTACCCTCATTGGCCTGGCGGCAGATGTCGACCTGCGCACGCAGACGTCGGCTTCGGTTTTAGGTAACGCCACCCTCACCATCCAGTACAGCGCCGGGGTCACTTTCGATTTCCCCAAGCAAGGTTGGTATCTTATTTCGTTACCGCTAACACCGAATAACAGTAATTTGAGTGTGCTATTTCCGACCGCTATCGCGGCTTATGCCTACAATTCTGCCATGGGCAGCTACGAAGCTGTGACCGCCCTGGAGCCCCGGAAAGGTTATTGGCTGCTGATTCCTGCGGCTACCTCCGTGACGATTGCGGGAACTTCGGTAACCGGATTTACCCAATATTACACGACAGGCTGGCACCTGATCGGCTCGGTGGCGGGCGGTGCTGATTTCACCGATCCCCGGGACAACCCCAATGGTGCTATCCTTGCTGCACATGGTTACGATCCCAATACCGGCAATTATTTCCAGATTTATCCACCGGGAGCTGGCCGGTTGGAGGAAAGGCAGGGCTACTGGCTCGCCGTGCTGCAGCCATGTTATCTAACGATTGGCAGTGGAACGGCTGGCGACACCTTTGTTCTTCGGACAGCCAGCCAGGCAGCGTTTGCTCGAGAATTTGGTGCGCTGCCACCGACTCCTCCGGCGACCACCGAATTGATGCTTCAAACAGGTTCCGCTTCCACCCAGCTTAGCGCCCGTTGCTGCCCCAATCCCTTTAATGCGGTAACGTTCATTGAGTACCTGCTGCCGTGCGCCGGCAGCACCCATGTTCATATCTACAACGTACGGGGGCAATGCATCCGAACGCTGGTCGAGCAACAGCAGGGTCCTGGCAAGCAAGCGATTGCCTGGGATGGAACCAATGACAATTTGCAACCAGTTGTCAATGGCATCTATTTTTATCGCATCGAGCACTCGGGACAGGTGAGGACCGAGAAGGTTATGTTGTTGAAGTAAACTTAAAAACCCACATCAAACAGGATCACCAGCGTGAGCGGGAAAGTCTCGATCCAATCAATCGCTGTTGGTCCTGTCTGCTAAATAATTGCACTGCATCATGGCATATCTCCATAATCCTTTAATCCTAATTATGGTGAGGTAAGCTATGAACAAGTATCTCCGCACTATTGGCTTCTGTCTGCTGCTCTGTCTACTGATGGGGGCAACCTTCGCCCAGCAAAACCAACGCCGCCAGACTTTCGACACGCCAGGCATTCTGCACGCGCCTCAACGCGGCGAGCCCACCGATGGCAGCCATGCCATAATTTATCTACCAAACCCGCCCGCAAAAGCTCCATCGACGGAAACTATCGATCAAGCATCTAGATCCCTTCCTCCTGCTGTGTATACACCGCCTTCGGCTCGATTGGAACGAATCGCCCCCACTGAGAGAGACAATGCGATCATTCAACTGGAATTGCCTAACAACCCAGCCACTGCGATAGCTGTTCCGTTAGCAAAAATCGAACGTCTCTGGAATCAGGGTCAGTATGAGGTCGCCCTGGCGCAGCTCCAGCAGTTAGAAAGCAGCTACGGTCAACTGGAAGTCGCTGTGGCGATAAGCTGGAAAACGCCGAAAGCCATTCAGACGCCGGTTTGGGGCTCAGATGTCAAAATCGGTTCTCGCGGGAGTATATACAAAGCCTGCCTGGATTTCGATAGCAGCAGCGGTAATCTCTTGGTCGCTTTAAAATATTGGGAAAGCAGCTACTATTATTGGTCGGTCAATATCTCGAAAGATAATGGCAGCACCTGGTATGAAACCTATACCTACGGCCTCTCCAGCTATATCAACGATATTAGCGCCGTGGTTCTCAGCGGCTATTTTTACGTCGGTTACACGATCGGCACCGATGCGCGCATTCGCCGTTTCTCGGTAAGCGATGGCTACGGCGATAGCGGCTATGGTTATCACACGATTTTCAACAAAGGCAGCGAGGTGCGGTATCTGGGGCTTACGTCCAACGCCGATGACGACGATAACACTATTCTTTATCTTGGTCTGCTGGCGAACTACTCGATTATCTACTACTACGGCAACATCACCGGCACCTCCTGGACCGAAGTGCCCACCGGCATCACCAATGCCTATCGCGGGCTGGATGTGGCCTACAATGAAGGCTATGATAAGTACTATCTGTCAATCAGCTACATCGATGTCAGCTATTATTTGCGGGTGGCTCAAACCGATGATTATGGTGGTTGGCGCTACCTGCAATTACAGCAGCTCAGCAGTTCCGATCGCTACACATCGATTGCGGCGTATGATGACCGGGTGATCACAGCATACGAATACCGACCATCGGGCTCGCCCACCCGGATTCGCTATAACATATCGTACGATGGGGGCACCAATTGGTACTGGAACGAGTTTTCTTCCAGCGCCGGTAATAGCCTCTATGGCCCTGATCTTGCCGCACGCAAAAATAATGGCATCTCCCTGACTTTCACCGAAGAGACATCGAGCTTCGGTTATTGCTGGTATACCCATCGTGACTATACAACTTCCTGGTCAGCGCTTGAAACCTTCAATTATTATGACGTCAATACCTCCTATCCCATGGCCATTAGCTGGATTCCGCCCCGGCCTGGTTATAGCACGGCCTATGGTGCTATCTACATTTCCGATAACGCCTTCTTCGATCGGCTCGATGCCGTGGTCGGACCGAACACGATCAACGTGACGTCTCCCAATGGCGGCGAAGTCTGGAAAGTGGATACGCCCTATGAAATCACCTGGGATAGCGACAATTATGTCGGCCGGGTGATGGTCGAAATCTCGACGACCGGCGGTAGCTCCTGGTGGGATGTAACCCAGGGAACCTTTACCAGCAATGATGGCAGCTATATCTATACCCCGGTGTCTCAAAACATCTCGGCAAGCTGTCTGTTTCGGGTCACTTCTATTGAAAATCCTGCTGCATCCGACGACAGCGATAATGAGTTCACGATTCTGGATGCCAGCAGCTTGAAATATTACGTTGCTGCACATGTTCCGCACGGGACCGCCGAGCCAGTGATTGACGGCGATTTGAGCGATCCGGCCTGGTCTTGCGTTACCGGCACGGAGATTTTGCAACGGGGCGGCGTGCCGGACGATTTCCTGACCCCCTGGAGCAATTTCACCGACAATAAAGTCTCCTGGAAGGCCCTCTGGAGCGCAAGCACGAACTTACTCTATATTGCTATTGAAATTCAGGATGATATCGCCGGTGCAGTCGATAATGATTACAATAACCTCTGGCAGGACGACTGTATCGAGCTATTTACCGATGGCGATCACAACGGAGGTCGCTATTCGGGCAGTTACTTTAACGCGCAACAGTGGCTGATTCGCCGCGACAATACCCCACATCTCGAATCGCTGTCCGGCGCTTATACGGGCCCGGCCATCACTTCAGCCGTGCGCCATGGCAGCAATGGCAATTGGGTGCTCGAATTGGCCATGGTCATCTATGATCATTATCCGTCGGATATTCGGCCATTGGTAATGTATGACATCATTGGCTGGGAGGTGTGGTATGATGATTCGGACAATAGCCATCAAGAAGGGGGTAAATGGGCTCGCGATCATCAGGTGGGCTGGGGTTATGTGGGACCCGCCTGGTATAATGCCGATGCGTTTCAGCAATTGCAATTGGGGCCGGCTGGTACCCCGCCGCAACAACCAGATATTTCCATTAATCCGACTTCCTGGGATTATGGCGCAGTGGCTGTTGGCGGCTATTCTGATAAAACCTTTGTGGTGAAAAACGATGGCAATGCCAACCTCAGTGTTACGGCCACGACCCTGACCGGCGCCAACTCATCCGAGTTTAGCATCATTAGCGGCGGAGGTTCATTCACCCTCAGTCCCGGCGCTACCCGCAGTCTTACGGTTCGCTTTGCTCCGATTACCATTGGTAATAAAAGCGCTACGCTCAGCATTAGCAGCAACGATCCCGATCCGTCTGAAAATCCCTTGCTGGTAAGTCTCACCGGTTCAGGAACCGCCCCGGATATTTCGGTAGACCCCGGTTCCTGGAATTATGGGAATGTGGCGGTTGGTGGCTATCAGGAAAAGACCTTTGTGGTGAAAAATGATGGCAACGCCAATCTCAACGTCACCGCCACCACGCTCACGGGTGCCAATGCTTCCGAATTTAGCATTCAAAGCGGTGGAGGGTCGTTTACCCTTGGTCCGCTGGCCACCCGCAACATCGTTATTCGATTTGCTCCAACCACAGCCGGCAGCAAGACCGCCGCGCTGAGCATCAACAGCAACGACCCGGATGAGAATCCGTTTACGGTCAGCCTGAGTGGCACTGGCACCGTGCCCGATATTTCAGTCAATCCAGCGTCCTGGGATTTCGGTGCGATCAATGTCGGGAGCTACGCCGATCATACCTTTGTGGTCAAAAATGACGGTAGCGCAAACCTGGTGGTAACGGCAACGACGCTGACCGGCACCCATGCGGCGGAATTCAGCATTCAAAGCGGAGGCGGAAGCTTTACGCTTACGCCGGGCGCCACTCAAAATATCGTCATTCGTTTCTCTCCTGCCAGTGGTGGCAACAAAACCGCCAGTTTGAGCATCAGCAGCAACGATCCCGATGAGAATCCATTGCTGGTGAACCTGTCCGGCATTGGAAAAACACTCGGGCCGGCCTGGTCGGTGCCAATTACGGTGCGAGGCGGCAATACCACCTATACGTTGACTTTTGGTGGCGATGCCGCTGCGACCGATGGCTTTGACTCAGGGCTGGATGTATCGGCCGCGCCTCCCGGCATGACCTATTATGCCTATTGGGAAATCAGCGCGTTTCCCAATTACCTGAGCACCGATATCCGAAGCTGGGTAGCGCCATTTACCACCGAGATCACCTGGACCATGAAAATTGTCAATGCTGCGAGTGTGGTTTCGAATTTAAGCTGGAGCACGGCCGGCTTTCCGACCACACCATCGGGCTGGACCTTCACGCTCAAAGGGACGGCCGGCGATGTGGACATGAAAACCGCCACTTCGGCAACCGTGACCGGCAATGCCACGCTGACGATCAAATACAGCTCGATGGAAACAGTCACCTTCACCTTTGCCCAACAGGGGTGGTATTTGATCTCTCTGCCGGTAACGCCAACCAATGGCAACCTGAATGTCCTATTTCCGACGGCTATGGCTGCTTTTGCCTACAATTCGACCAGCGGCAATTATTATCCCGTTACCGCATTAGAGCCCAAGAAGGGCTACTGGCTGCTGATTCCTGCCCCGACCAGTGCCACCATTTCCGGCGCCAAACTCAGCACGTATACTGCCCATTATTCCGTCGGCTGGCATTTGATCGGTACCGTCAAAGGCACCACGAATTTTACCGATCCCAATGACACTCCCAATGGGGCGGTTATTGCCGCTTATGGCTATGACACGGCCACCGGCAAGTATTTCGCGGTCTATCCGCCTGGAACCGGCAAATTAGAGGAGAAGCAGGGGTACTGGCTGGCAGTCATGCAAGCCTGCGATTTGACCATTGGTAGCGGCCCGATGGGCAAAGAGCTCGCTGCCCTGCATACCACCGAAAGCGAATTTTATCGCCAATTCGGCTCGCAACCGCCACAACCACCTTTTATGGTCGATCGTCAGATCGCTCAGCTCTTGCCATCCCTTTCGCAGATCGTTTCTCGCAATTATCCCAATCCGTTCAATCCGGAGACCGTAATCGAATATCGCCTGCCGCAATCCAGCGCCACCGAAGTTTGCATCTACAATGCACTGGGCCAGCGCATCAGAACCCTATTCGCAGGCGAGCAGACGGCTGGTGTTCATACGTTGATCTGGGATAGCCGCAACGATCAGGGCGAGAGCGTCAGCGATGGCATCTATTTTTATCAGATCCGTACCCCGGACTTAACCGTAACGCAAAAGATGATTCTGCTGCGGTAGGCGCAACGTCGCGCTTGCCGCCTCAATTTATCGCAGGATGGGATTCACAGTGAAGCCCTCGGTACACTGTGAATCCTATCCATTGATGCACCAAATTCCTGATGGAAAAGAACCCAATTATCGGAAGGGGAGGCCCAAAGATGACAACCAGAATCCGTTTACTCAGCGCATCCTTGCTGATGATGATTTTGCTATGTTCAATGCCGCTTCATGCCAAAGAAATCAAACTGGTCACGCGCCCCATGACCGAAGCAGAGTTCCTCAAATTCCAATCGCTGGTCGGCGTGTATCAAGAGGGGAAGAATTATAATGAAAAATACAACGGTTTCGGTACCGGTCTCCGTCCGCCAACGGCCGAGGAGTGGGATCAAATCCGAAACCTGCCGGTGCTAATTGATCACATTGAATCCCTGCTGGAGCAGGCACCTCCCAGTCATGACAACTCGAAAACCAAATGGTTCCCGCCTATAGGGAGTCAGGACGGTGAGGGCTCCTGTGTCTGCTGGGCTTGCGGTTATTATACGAAAACATTTCAGGAGGCTTATGAGCACAATTGGGATCTTTCTGCTTGCAAATGGGAGGGCGGTTATTATGGCCATCCCAGTGCGGCTTACCAGGATCAAATTTTCAGCCCCGATTTTATCTATCATCAGGTGAACAATGGTCGCGACAATGGTTCCTACTACTCCGATAATATCAATTTATTAGAACGCCTTGGCTGTTGTACCTGGGCAAAAATGCCTTATGATCCCGTGGATACCACCTCCTGGCCCAGCGAGCAAGCCTATCGCCAGGCACCCTGGTATCGCTCGAAGACCGGCTATGCCTACATGTACGTGGAAACCGATGCTGCGCTTAACGACCTGAAGCAACTGCTGGCCAATTACAATTTAGCGATCATTTCCATTTATGCTGGTGCTTACAACCAGTTTACCAGCAATGATCTCTGGACATTGGATAATTATAATCCATCATCCACCAATCATGCCAATACCATTGTTGGCTACGATGATAATTTTGGTCCCTACACCGAAGCCGGAAGAAGCAATTGCTACGGCGCCTTCAAAGTCGCCAACTCCTGGGGCGTGGGCAGTTGGGAAAAAGTGGCCGATGGTTTTTATTACATTTCTTATAATGTCATGAAACAACGCATTCGGTGCTTCTATTACTATGAAAACAAAATCAATTATCAGCCTCAAACCATCGCCGTGTTCAAAATCAGCCATCCTTACCGGGGCGAATGCGAGACCACCCTGGGAATCGGTAGCAACAGCTCACCCTATGCCACCAAGCGGTTCGACGATTTTAAATTCAAAGGTGGCAACTGGCCGTTTCCCGATAACAACCTGGTGCTGGATATCACCGAATTCAGCCCCTATATGGTCGGCGCAGGCGATCGATTTTTTTTGAAGCTCTATGACGGTGGTTCTTCGACTACCGGTACGATCCAATACTTCGGCATCGAAATCTACGACAATTATGCTTCGGGACGACCCAGTGAATCCTATCGCTCCACCGATCCCCCAGTGAACACCAGGCATAACAACTCGGTCTATGCTGCGCTGGTCCGTTCTGGCACGCCAGGGCCCTGGATTACCGTAACCTCACCCAACGGCGGCGAGGTATGGGACGAACGATCCACGCAAGAAATCACCTGGACCTCTCATGGCATCAGCGGCAAAGTGAATATTTTATTCACCTCTGATGCGGGGAAGACCTGGTCCTATATTTTCCGGGGTACCGACGATGATGGCTCGTTCTGGTGGACCATCGGCTACGTCGATGCCGACGAAACCCAATGTCGGATCAAAGTGGAGGACGCCAACGATCCGAGCATCTGGGATTTGAGCGATAATAATTTTACCATTCGCAACACACCAGCCACCGTGTTTACCATTGATCAGCCCAATGGTGGGGAAATCTGGAACGAAAATACCACCTATGATATCCAATGGCGCTCTCAAAACTCCTCCGGCGATGTGCAACTCTTTTATAGTTTCGATGAAGGTGCCACCTGGACCGTGATTTACAGCTCTACCCCCGATGACGGCAGCCAGAGCTGGACTACTCCCAGCGTCACTTCGGATCAGACCCGCTGTCGGGTCAAAGTGCAGGACAAAAATAACGCGGCCTACTGGGATATGAGCAATGCCAATTTTAACATTCGCAATATCACGGGCCCGGCGCTGGGACAGTATACCGCTTTTAAAATTCCAGCCAGTGCCAATTTGCCCACTATCGATGGTCAGCTCAATGAACCATACTGGAGCAGTGTGGCCGCCGAATCCCTGCTATTTGGAGGGGTGCCCGAGGTTTGGGGGGTTAATTGGCTGAACTGGAGTGACAATCTGGTAAGCTGGAAGGCAGTGTGGAGCGATGTCTCCAATGCGCTTTATGTGGCGGTAGTGGTCAAAGATGATGTTCGTGGCCGGTTTGACCATAATCTTCCCGGCACCTCATTTCAACCCTGGGAAGACGACTGCCTGGAATTCTTTACCGACGGCGACAACAGCGGCGGCAGCTATGACAATACCTATGCCAGCGCCCAACAATGGCTGGTTACTGGCGAAAACAAGCGAGTGCTGGTGAACTATCCCAACGCCTCGCAAATATATCTCTACACGGGTAATGACTTTCAAACGGCCGTCACCTGGGGCGCCAACGGCGACTGGATTTGCGAAGCGGCTTTCAAAATCTATCACTCGCTACCCTCAACTCCCAAAACGCTGGCCATCGGCAATATCATCGGCTGGAATATCTGGTACGATGATTCCGATAATATGACCTATGCCAATGGCTACTATCTCCGCGACCATCAGGTCGGTTGGGTCTATAACGGACCGGCTTATCAAAATGCCGACTATTTTGGCGATATCTTTCTGGCGGGGGACCTGCCGTCGCTCACGGTGATCGCTCCCAATGGCGGAGAACACTGGTTCAGCGGCACCCAACAAACCATTTCCTGGGCTTCCTCCGGTACCAGCGGCAATGTGAAGATCGAGCTGTCGCGCAATGGGGGGGCAAGCTGGGAAATGTTATTTGCCAGCACGCCGGACGATCATTCCCAGAGCTGGATTGTCACGGGCCCATCATCCAATAATTGTTACTTGAAAATTTCCGATATCGATGGCATTCCTGCCGATGCGAGCGATAGCCCGTTCAATATTGATTATCAACAGCAATGGATCACAGTGCAACAGCCCAATGGCGGTGAGTTTTGGGACGAAAATACCACCTACGAATTGAAATGGTCATCGCTCAACACCAGCGGCAATGTGACCATTTTTTATAGCATCGACTCGGGTACCACCTGGCGGGTCATTTATGCCTCGACCGCCGATGATGGTTCTGCCACCTGGATTACACCCACTGTCTCCGCCGATGTGACCACCTGCCGCATCAAAGTGCAGGATGCGATCAACGCCGCAGTCTGGGATATGAGCGATAATGATTTCACCATCAAAAATTACGTGCCCACCGAGGTCATCACCGTGATTCAGCCCAATGGCGGCGAAACCTGGGCTATCGGCTCCAATCAGGAAATCAAGTGGAATTCATCGAATACGAGCGGCAGCGTGAAAATCGAGCTCACTCGCAATGGTGGCTTAACCTGGGAACTGCTGTTTGCCAGCACACCTGATGATCATTTGCAGTCCTGGACCGTGGTAAGCCCGGCGTCCAATAATTGTCAGATCCGCATCACGGACGTCGATGGAAATCCCTCGGATGTCAGCGATACACCATTCACAATCACCACAGCGCCGCAATGGACCATGCCCATTTCGATTACTGGCAACAATCTCTCGCTGACGCGAACTATTGGCGGCGAAATGAATGCCACCGATGGATTTGATGTCGGCCTGGATGAGATTGCCGCCCCTCCGGGCATGACCTATTATGCTTATCTTGAAATCGTCGGTTTTCCGAATTATCTGTCCACCGATATTCGGAAATGGGTAGCACCCTATCAGACCGATATTGTCTGGACGTTGAAAATTGTTAACGCGACCGGTATCACCTCGACGCTTAGCTGGAATTCCGCCAGCCTGCCATCTGCGGGCAACTTCCGATTGACAGGGAATGGACTGAGCGTGGATCTGCGCAGCCAGAGCTCGGCCACGGTCACCGGCTCGGCCAATCTGGAAATCCGCTATGGTACGATCAGCTCACTGTCATACGCTTTTCCCCAGCAGGGCTGGTATTTAATTTCGCTACCCCTGACTCCCACGAACAATAGCCTTAGTTCCCTGTTCCCAACAGCTATTGCTGCATTCAGCTTTAATTCGGTCACCGGCAACTATGTTGCTGCGACCTCCCTGGAGCCCAGGAAAGGCTATTGGCTATTGATTCCTGGCGCGACCACGGCCACGATTTCGGGCATCGGCATGAGCATGTATACCGAACATTATGCCGCGGGCTGGCATCTCATTGGTTCTGTGATGGGAACGACCAATTTCACCGATCCCAACGATTATCCCCATGGCTCGGTTTTCGCCAGCTATGGCTATGATCCCCTGACCGGAAAATACGTGACCATCTATCCGCCGGGAACAGGTAAGCTGGAGGAGAAACAGGGCTACTGGCTGGCGGTGATCCAGGCCTGCGATTTGACCATCGGCGGTGGCGGAATGGGGAGCGAACCGGTTGCTGCCGCCACGAAGGACCTGGCCGAATTTGCCCATCGATTTGGCGCCCAACCGCCGGCACCGCCATTTCTCTCAGAGCAGCAAACTGCGGCGTTGGTTCCCCGAGCCGATCAGATCGTCTCCCGGAACTATCCCAATCCGTTCAACCCCGAAACGATGATCGAGTATAGCTTGCCCCAGAGCGGCTGGACCGAAATTTACATTTATAATGCCCTGGGACAACGCATCCGAACGCTCCTGTCCGGCGAACAATCGGCCGGCGTCCATCAAGTGCTGTGGAACGGCCGAAATGAGCGGCAGGAAATGGTGGCCGATGGCATTTATTTCTATCGAATTATCACGCCGAATTATTCGGCCACGCAGAAGATGGTGCTGCTGAGGTAATTAACGAACCGACCTCAGCTATGGAGGGACTGCTCGATTGATTCGTCGCGCAGTCCCTCTGTTTGAATCAACCGGTCCCGCCAGATGCTAACTCTGAATCAACGGCGATGGCATTCCAATTAGGTCTGGCATCAGGCGCGGCTTGATAGCCCCAGCACACGGCAATTCCAATTGGAAATAACTGAACCATACGAAAAGTTCTGTACCTAAAATTCAATAATCGCAACCAAGGAGGGAAGTATGCACAGATCACATATTCAAACACATTGGATCAGAATAATCTGGTCCATCTGCATTCTGATTGCGTTTAGCCTCGGGATGGAAATGGCATATTCGCAAACATCTGGCTGGAAAGCCTCGTTCACGGTTACCAGCGGCACCACGAGCTTTTCCCTGGCATTGGGTGGCCATCCTGATGCAACGGATGGATTCGATGCGGGGCTGGATGTCGCGGCGGCTCCCCCTGGAATGACCTATTATGCCTATCTGGAAACGGTTGAATTTCCCACGTATCTCAGCAGTGACATCCGTGGCTGGATCGCGCCGTTTAACAAGAACATCGATTGGACCTTGAAAATCGTCAATGCCACCGGCAAAACATCAACCATCACCTGGAATCCGGCCGAATTGCCAGCCGAAGGGAGCTTTTCATTGGTCGGTGGCGATGCTCCGGTCAATCTGCGACAGCAGAGCACAACTTCAGTCACTGGCGACAAAACAATTACCATCCAATACCGTCCCGCAGTCTCTGAAAAGTGGCTGCTGCCGTTAACAATCGTTGCCGACACGCTCAGGTCCACGCTGACTTTTGGCGGCGATCCTGCTGCCACCGCAGGCTATGATGCCGGCCTGGATGTGCTCGCCGCCCCTCCCGGCATGACCTACTATGCTTATTTCGAAATCGCTGCCTTTCCCAATTACCTGAGCACCGACCTGCGCGGCTGGTTAGCCCCTTATAAAACCGACATTGATTGGTCGCTCAAAATCGTCAATGCTACCGGCAAAACCACCACCATTAGCTGGGATCCTGCCAAATTGCCAGCTCAACCGCCTGAAGGCACCTTCATGCTGGAAGGACTGAGCGCGCCAGTAAACATGCGAACCCAAAATTCCATCTCCTTCACCGGCGACAAAAACTTGATCATTAAATATCGCTATGGTCAAGCCGCTTCGATCACCATCACCGCACCCAATGGCGGCGAAAAATGGTCGGTGGGCAGTGTCAAAACCATTAGCTGGACCAATAACAACTTTGCGGATCCAGTGAAAATCGAATATTCTACCAATAATGGCGTGAGCTGGATAACGCCGCCCATTGCGACCAGCGCTCCAAACACCGGTACCTTTGCCTGGACCATTCCCAACACGCCGTCGGCCTCCTGTAAGGTCCGCATTGCCGATGCTGCAGATGATGTGCCCTCGGATGTGAGCGATAATGTCTTTGAGATCGGCAACTTTGTCGAGGTCTGGCCGCCTGCCGATACCATTGGCCCCGCCAATGGGGTGGTGCTGATTCCGATCTTTGTGCAGGACGTTACCAATAGAGGCATCATTTCCGCTGACCTGATTGTCAATACCCAACCCAATGTGCTGACTCCGCTGGGCGCCACCACCCAGGGCACCATTGCCCAGCCCTGGGGCACGCCTACGGTGAACATCAATGGGGGCGAAATCAAGATCAGCCTGGCCGGTAGCTCGGCGCTGGCAGGGGCAGGCAAGCAAATTCTGGTTTATATTCGCTATCAGGTCGGTACAATGCTCAAAGCCACGACACCAATTACGCTCAGCAAGGTCAATTTCAATGAGGGTGATCCCATCGCTGGGCCACAAAATGGCAAATTTACCATTGTCAGCTATTTCAGTCTATCAGGCAATGTGAAGTATTTTTCCAACAATCGCTCGGTCGCATTGGCGATAATGTCTTTAACCGGCAAAATGGTGAAATCGACCGTGAGCGATACCAGCGGCAAATACCTGCTGACCGATCTGGCCGAGGGAAATTATACCCTCAAACCATCCAAAATAAATGTGGTCGGCAAAGCTATCTCTTCATACGATGCCTCGCTCATCCTCCGCTATTCGGTGGGAACGATTTCGCTGACGCCTTACCAGAAGATCGCTGCCGATGTCTCTGGCAATGATCAGGTGACTTCCTATGATGCTTCGCTCATCCTGCAATATTGTGTTGGCCTCAGGAACCAATTTCCGGTGAACAAGGATTGGCAGTTCGTGCCCGCGAGTTTTGCCATTTCGGATCTTAATTGGATGTCGGCACCGGATTCTCTTACCTACCAACCACTAAGTGCTGACCTGAATAACCAGGATTTTCTGGGCATGGTCTCGGGCGACGCATCCGGCAATTGGCCGGCGACCGCCGCGATGGCATCGAACGTGGCGGCCACCTTCGTCATCGACAACGTTACCCAGCCCAAAGAAAAGCAGTGGCTCATTCCTGTAACCATTTCCTTTTCCCAGGCGGCTTTTTCCGGTAGCTTCAAACTGGAGTACGACGAATCCAGGTTGACGCTCGAAACCAGTACTGCGGAGGACATGGGCACCGGTCTAATGCATGCGGTTGCCAGTTGCAGCGGCGGGCTGCGCTGCGTCTTCGCCGCCAATCAGGGCATCAGCAATCAGGGCATAAAAATCAACTTCGTTTTCAATGAAAAAAATGCGATCACGCCCTCTGCGGCTGATTTCAGATTTACCGAGGTGATGGTTGATGATAAAGTCGCTACGGTGACCGGCATCAGTGACCGACAACCCGAGCCAAAGCCTACCACCTGGCATCTGAGCCAGAACCATCCCAATCCATTCAATCCCGAAACTGCAATCAGCTTCCAGGTACCCATTACTGCCGCAGTCAAGATCGAGGTGTTCAACCTGCTCGGGCAATCCGTGATAAAATTGATTGATGCTGAAAAGGAGCCGGGGATATACACGGTTCAGTGGAATGGCTGTAATCAACAGGGTCAGCCGCTGCCCAGTGGCATCTATATCTATCGTCTGGAAGCAGGATCGTTTGTGGCCAGCCGCAAACTGGCCCTGGTGCGGTAACCAGGAACATCATTGCTGACCGGTCGCTGCCAGCGACCGGTCAGTGAAACTGCAACCGACCGGTGAGGGTATTGGGAGACGGCCGGGCGATTATGATGCTCCCCGCCTGGAGTGCGCAGGATCAGAAGCGGTAATCGCTCAGTTAGCTATCAAATAGCCCCGCTGCCAGTTCGGACGAACAAGCACAATAACGTTGCTCTTTGAATAAGTATCAAACTTAGTGCTTGATTTCAAAAATCCGTGTAGGGTTCAAAAACGTCCGAGTATTAAAAATAACATCCCGCTTAGCAGGATCAATTCCTGCTGGCTTTGACTATTTCAACTTCGTGGGATGGAGTTAGCGTGATAACCCTAAAATGCTCTCGCATGAAACTATGAAATGATGTACCAGATCCAACAGGGGCCATAGGATTTGATCCATTCCCCTGGTTGAAAAAAAACCGTATTAACCTTAGTAACAAGGTCGACCCAGGACCGCCCGAACTTTATTAACTTCTCAGGAATATTCCTTAAAAGAAAATAAGCGAATAAGGTTTAGCATCGTTGGATCATCTGATGCTACTAAGGTTAATAAGGTCTGATGGATTTGGTCCATTAAACCGAACTTTGGTAATGGTGAATGTAATTCCTTCTCGCTGTGAATATTTCCGCAGAATGGGATTAAGCTGTAAAGCTTTTAATAGCCCTACTATAAATTATGAAATGATGTACTTAGCAACCGCTGTTCTTAACGTCTCCCGATTCCGTTTACCAAAAACAAGGGCGCGGTCGTAATGGCCGCGCCCATTGTTCATCAGAATGTAGTGTCAGAGCCAAGGTAGCTCGTTGGAGTGAAATGTGGTTGCTTCCCGATTGGGACCGCTTAGATATTTCGTTTCCATTTGCCCTGGAAGAAGCCGCGGCCAGGATTGACATCCTTCGCTTTCCAGCGACCCTCCAGCACGCCAATAGCAGTCAGGCTTCGATTGAACCATTTTCCGGCGAGCCAACCGGCATCTTCAGTATTATTGGCAAAGCCCCAATTGCCAGCCAAAAGACCGCTAAATTTACCGCTGAGCGAGATATACTTACCAAAAAATACCTTTTCGCCTTTCAGATTGATTCCCCAGATGCCTCGTATATGTCCCGCTCGCGTGCCGGTATCGTTGATCCATTTGCCTTTAAAGATACCGCCTTTTTCTCTGGTCTTGATCCAGCGTCCTTCCAGGAAACCGGCGCCCAGAGGCATGAGCTGTTTTTTATGGGCCTGAATCGAAACCTGATGTCCCTGAGCGGTTACGGTTTCGACCAATTGCAACGAGTCCAATTCATCGAACGAGAACGTGCGGCTGTACAATGGGGTGGAAAGGGTAAATTGACCCGGTACATTGGAAGTATCGCGATCGATTATGAGGAGGGCAATGCCGTCAAAATGGGTAGTGGTATTGGAAACCCACTCCACGGTTTTGCGATTGGCACGTGGCAGCACGATATGATCGCCAGGAAATTCAAAGAGAATGCTCTTTTTGATTCCAAGAATGCCACGATTGACACTGGCGCTACCGTTCCAATTTACCACCGTGGTGGCGGTGGAATCGAATTCCATTAAGCCCCAGGTGATGCGGACGAAATAGGCAGCGACTTTGCCCGAATCCAGCGCACTGCTAACCGCCGGATCGGTAGTTAGAGGATCGTTAACATCCGGGTCTTCTTCAAAATCGGCCGCGATCGATGCATCACCAAAGGCCGGCAGCTCATCAGCCGTGGTAAAGCCTCCGAAGGCTTCATCCAGCTCGGTGCCATTGCCTTCCGCGGGTCCAGAGGGCGACTCTTTCGAACAGCCGCCGAACAGCAACAGCCCCAGCAGCGATAGAATCATCAGGGAAGTGAGAGTTAATTTTTTCATGGTAACAGCTCCTTAGTTTGATTTAAAATAACTTAGGAATTAATGAATGGGATCCCTTCTTCGGCATTGAACAATGCAAAGGCTTTGCCAGAATTTTGCGGCGACAAAAAAATCCAGGCAAGTAGCTATTTATCAAAGTGCTAATCGTGCCTCCTTAGCTTCGAAGTTACCCAATCCAGGTGTACCAAAAACAGCAAGTCCCAATCTACCCCGTACCGATTGGTACACGCCAAAGCCGGTGCACCAGGCATGAACAGCCAGGAACGATTTGGTTGCCGAGAGGAGCTGCCGGATGAGGTGGAAGTAGCCAGTGAAATGTATAAAAATTCAAACGCTATCGGGATTGAAATTTGGGCCGGATGCCTGGAGAAATGGAGAGTGCTCCCTGGTTTCAAAGGAAAACTCCCCCAGAAATAACATTTCTGGAGGAGTCGAATATTGAAAGGTGCAGGTGCCAATCAGCTCTATCTTCGGAGCAGCATCAATTTTACTCTGTCAGTCATTGCCGCATCAAGATTCTTGATACATGCTCTCGATCAAATCCGCATATTTTTCTTCAACTACTTTGCGTTTGATTTTCAGAGTGGGAGTCAGTTCGCCATCTTCGATGGTGAATAGCCGGGGCATCAGTCGGAAAGCTTTGATCTGCTCGAACCGAGCCAGATCGCCCGACAGCCGTTCGATTTCTTTGGCGATATATTGAATAATTTGCGGTTGCTGAATCAATTCTTCGTTCGATTTGAATTGAATATTCTGCTCTTCAGCATACGGCTTGAGCATCTCGAAATTGGGAACGACCAAAGCCGAAAGGAATTTTCGCCGATCACCGATGACCAGGATCTGCTCAATGAGGGGACTGGTTAACATCGTATTTTCGATGGGAGCAGGCGCGATATTTTTGCCACCAGAAGTGACAATGATGTTCTTTTTGCGATCAGTGATGACCAGATAGCCATCGGGATCAAGAAAGCCGATATCGCCAGTGTGGAGCCAACCCTCATCATCGATGGCCTCCCGGGTCTCGGCCGGTTTCTTGTAATACCCTTTCATCACATGAGGTCCGCGCGTCAAAATTTCACCGTCATCCGCGATCTTCACCTCTACGCCACCGGCTTTGAGCGCCGGCCCCACGGTGCCGAATTTAAATTTTTCTTCCAGATTCACCGCAATTACCGGTGAGCTTTCGGTTAGACCATATCCTTCCAGGATTTTAATGCCAGCGTAATGAAAGAATTCCCCGATGTCTTTGGGCAACGGTGCACCGCCGGAGATAAAAAATCTCAATCGTCCCCCTACTCGTTCGTGAAGCTTGCTGAAGACCAACCTGGTTGCCAGATTATATTTGAATCTCAACGGGCCATTCATTTTGCCCTGGGCCTGCGCCTCTACGTATTTTTGGCCGGTCTTGATGGCCCAGTCGAATATTCGTTTTTTGACCGCGCCGCCAGCAGCCGCGTTTTCCAGTACGCGCGCGTACATTTTTTCAAACAGCCGGGGCACGCTGGTCATAATCGTTGGTCGCACTTCTCCCAAATTTTGTGCGACGGTATCGATGCTCTCGGCGTAGGCAATCGTAGCCCCAGCCGACAGGGCACAAAAGTGCCCCGCCATGCGCTCAAAAACGTGGCACAACGGCAGGAACGACAAAAAGGTGTCTTCGGAACTGATCTTGAGCGTCGCCACCCCACCTTTGACATTGGAAAGAATATTGTTGTGGGTTAAAATGGCACCTTTGGGGTTGCCAGTTGTGCCAGACGTGTAGATAATGCCACAGGGATCATCGGGCTGGACAGCTTTCGTTGCCTGCTCATAATAATCTGGATGCGCGTTCCCAAACTCGCGCCCCTTCTCGGCAATTTGCTCGAATGAAAACATCTGAGCGGTTGGAGGATGCTCCAGCGGATTCATATAGATGATGTATTTGAGCACCGGCAGGTCTTTCAGAATCTGAACGATCTTTTGGGTCTGTTCGGCCGATGAAGTAATGATCAGCTTGGCCTCAGAATCATTCAGAATATATTCGATCTGTTTGGGAATCAAAGTGGGATAAATCGGCACGTTGATGGCGCCCAGCGAGAGAATAGCCAGGTCCGAAATTGCCCATTCCGGTCGATTCTCGGATAGCAGTGCTACCCGGTCGCCTCGTTTGACACCCAACGATGCCAGGCCCAACGCAAAATGTTTGACCCGATCACCGAGCTCTTGATAGGAAAACCCCTGGTATTGTCCGCCCACTTTGGCCATCAGAGACATTTTTGAGCCATGTGTTTTCACTGTGTTCAGAAACATTTCTGTCAACGTAGCTGCATTCATTTTTCCCTCCATAACATTTTAGCGGCTGACCGCACAATTGTTGCAGCGGTCAACGTTAGCTTAGCTGATTGCCAGTTCAAAAATCGGCAGTTCGAGATCCTTGCCGGGGAAGAAAAATATCGAAGCCATACCATGGTGCGGGCACTATACTTCCATTGTTGAACCTGCATTATACTAATTATCCCCACCAATGTCAAGCCCAAAATCTGAACAGGTGAATTTAGTTGCCGGCTTGACCATAAGTTAGCTAAATGATTTTAAAGCAATAATATCATTGCCGCACCACGCGATGCCGATCAATACTGAATTGTCATTCAGTCTGCTTCGGGCGACCAGCATCGGTGGTTGGCGTCAACGGAACAGGCCTGTTGTAGGACCAATGTCAGGGGAAAACACGGGTACAGCAGCGGAGAATTGGAGGCGGCTGACCATAAAAAAACCCCTTAGACCAGGGGGGCATCTAAGGGGTCGGAGCCACAAAAATGGATATTATTTTTTGGTTTCAGGCTGAATTCGTTTTTCGGTACTCATCTGAGAATTTTGGAAAAATGAGGTTCGTTCCAGTGCCTGCTGCGGATGTTCCATAATCCGCGATTCAAAAAGGGTGCTGGTGATGTAGCGATTCAATGCACCATTGATATCCTGATGGCATAAAATGTTAACCGATTGCTGCTTCATCGCTGCTATTCCTCTCAAGGTTACATTCACATTGATTTGCTACCATCGCTCGGGCAAGATTCATGCCAGAGATTCAGCTTTCGATTAACTCAATTATTTTTAAAGTGCCGCGTGTTAACAGAATTGTAATCCACCTGTCTATTTCTGATTCAATAAATCCCTGGCTGTCTCAAAACCGATCAATTGGTTTTAGCAACTCACTGCGAGAATTTAAATCGTCAATTGATGATTAGTAAGTTGATGAATCGGATGGACCGGGCATTTCACCGTGTTTTGCAGGTGTTGCTGGATTTCGTTGATGCGAGCTACGTCGCGATAGTGATACAGCACGGTTTGGTTGATTGGGGCTCGTTCCTGAACTGCCTGTTGCCAGGCTGAGAGTTCGGCTAAATCTGGATGATAATGCAGAAAAGGCAGCCGTTTGATCTGAATGTTACAGTCGCGCGTGATGTGGTGTGTTTGGCCTTCCAGGGCGTGAAAGATATTTTCATTCAGCAGAAGCACATCGTTTTTGTCGTATCGCTTGAGCTGGTTAAAAAACTTGATAAATGTGGGGCGATAATGAATGATTAGCACCGCTTGTTGCAGGGATTGCTCTAAATTCGGCAACGACAGGTTTAGCTTTCGGAAACTGAAAGGCTGTCGATCCGACGCGACATATTCCGGTTCTTCTCGATCAAAAAGATGCTGGTAATGGTCAAATATGCGCAGCAGTTCGATCAACAAATTATCTGTCTCGACGAACACATTGGAAATGTCGAGACTAACATCGAGGTATTTGCGCTTGTTGAAAATATAATTCAAGCAATACAGCAACATCGGAATTTGCGTCAGCGGCGAATAGATGAGAATATTGCCATCATCAAACTGCAAACAGTCGCGGAGCTTTGCATATAGGATGTCTCCCAGCGTCCAGGTCTTGATTTTGGCTTCTCGATCGATGACCGCTTGTTTAGCATCCAGCAGCAGGAGATCGATGGGCCGTGCGGGAAATCTGGTATGAGGGGCTCGAACAATCGGTAGACTTTTCGATCCCAGATCACCGGTTATCATCACCGTTTTGTCCCCTAATTGCAAATAAACAATGGACGACCCCAGCACATGTCCCGCATTGTACAGGGTCACCGTGGCGCCATCGCCCATCGAAAACGGCGCACCATATTCGATGGAGCGAAAGCGATCGGGAAACGAAGGAATATGAAAATATGCTCGGACAACATCGGCAGTGGCCGAATGGCAAATCACCACTCCTTTGAATACATCCCGTGCCAAAATTTTACTCAGTGTATTGCAGTGGTCGCCGTGATAGTGGGTGAGAATAATCGCATCCAGATGGCCCACATCGTAGCGACCGATCATTTGATCCGTAGTATAAAACCGCTGATTAATTCCCGGATCGATCAAAATCCGTCTGCCAGCACCTTCAATAAGGATCGTGGCCAGCTCGGGATAGGCATCAGTGAAAAATTTGACAACGATTTCTGACGAATCTTTCATCGCAGCATTTTCCTAAGCTCTCATCAAATAAGTCGATGGAACCAAAGCCGCCAGTCCTGGTTCACCGATGGGCGCCTGCGTGGAAGCATACGCGTTAGCCATCGACCTTCGGTAATGCGTTTTCCGTCTGCACCTTCTGATGTCAACTTCACCAGGTTTAATGCGACAAAGACGCGAACGCACAAAGAATTTGGCTAAAATAGGAATCCGTAGCAGTCATGAGTTCAGCCCAAAAGGACCTGGACTGGCGGACCGATTGGGCGAATTGATTTCCTCGGCCAACAGACGGATTTACGAATCCCACCGTCAGCGGATCACCTGATCCGCCAGTCGGATCGCGAACGGATTGCGTCAGTACCGGTTTTTTGGGCGAACCCATACATTTTTTTTTCAAATTCTTTTAACATAGCTTGGTTCCGAATAATCATTTGGACCAGATAGATGGTGTCGTTGCGTCGCTGTGGCTAACCTAAGCAGCGAATGACGCCGATGGTTCGCACCGCGGCGGGAACAATTCGCCGGCACTAATTTTTCAGGTCATCCAAAGTCAATTCACGGTTGAAAAAATGCCGGAACCAAAATTGAACATTTTCGCGTATGGAGTGGCTGCGCTTGGGATAGCCCACCCCATGCCGGGCATTGGGATAGAGCATCAGTTCAAAATCGCGATTCAAATCCTGCAACTTGTCGATGAGTTGAATGGTATTCTGCATGTGCACATTGTCGTCCATCGTTCCGTGGGTGATGAGCAAATAGCTTTTGTATTTATCCACATGCGTCAGCGCGGATGCGAATTCGTAGCCTTTGGGGTTTTCGGCTGGCGTATCCATGTAGCGCTCGGTGTAGATCGAATCATACAGTCGAAAATCGGTGACCGAATATTCAGCGATGCCATGAGTGAAATAATCGGCGCCATAGGTCAACGCCATGCAGGTCACGTAACCGCCATAGCTTCCGCCGGTAATGCCGATCCGGTCGGGATCGATGAACGGTTTTTCGCGCAACCATTTGACTGCAGCGATGAGATCGTTCATTTCCCATTTGCCAAAATTCCGATGCATCAGGGCCACGCCTTTTTTACCAAAATGGCCAGAGCCCCGATGATCAACACTGATCACAATGATGCCATTCTGGGCGAAATAGTGCCAGCTCAATCCTTTGAACGAATTGGAGACCGTAGCCGATGCCGGCCCTCCATAGATCTGAAATATGACCGGATATTTTTTCGAGGGATCAAAATCCGGTGGCAATGCCCAAACCGCGGGCAAATCGTAGCCATCGCCCGAGGGGATGGTAAAAAGCTCGATCTTCCCCCAATCGTATTCATCCATCACCGCCAGCCGCTGATCGCCCAGGTTACGAATAAAATTCCCCTTGGTATCAAACAGATCCATTCTGGTCGGTTGCTGGATGCTGCTGTAGGTATCGATAAAATATTTGCCGCCAGGCGAAACCATGCAGTTATGGGTACCAGGATTTTGGGTCAACTGTTTTTCTCCTTTCCCATCAAAATTGATGCGAAAAAGATGCGTTTCGGTGGAGCGGCCTTTATTGGCTTCGAAATAGATCTGTCGATTTTTTTCATCGACCAGAACGATATTTTTGACCTCCCATTGGCCGCTGGTAAGTCGCAGTTTCAACTGGCCATTCAGGTGGTAATAATAAAGGTGGGCATAGCCGTCCTTATCCGATCGTAAGAGAAAGCCGCTACCATCCTTAAAAAAATAGAGATCAGTGAAAAAATCTACCCACGAGGGCTGCTGTTCAGCGTATATTTCGGTCTTCTTGCCAGTAGCTGGATCTGCGGCGTAAATTTTCAGATGATCCTGTCCCCGATTCAGCCATTGAAAAAACAATTGCCGAGAATCTGGGGTCCAGAAGGGCCAGGCAATGTAGTGATCGGCTTTGTCTTCGGTATCCACCCAGACCAGCCGGTTTTCTTTCAGCAGATAGATGCCCAATTGCACGTAGGGGTTGGGATCACCGGCTTTGGGAAAATGAGCCACTTCCAATTCTCCATGGACGCCATCGGCTCGGTACAGTGGAAAGGTTGGAACCGGGCTGTCATCAAATCGAAGGAATGCGATCATCTCGCTATTGGGTGCCCACCAGAAGGCAGCATAATTGGAGCTCCGACCCAGGATCTCTTCGTAATACACCCACGATGCCCAGCCGTTATAGATGACATCGGAGCCGTCATTGGTCAATTGCCGCTCCAGACCGGAATTGATTTCGAGCACATATAAATTACTGTTCCGGGTGTAGGCAAGGTATTGACCGTTTGGCGAAAAGGTGGGGTTTTGTTCGGGCGCCGGCGTTGCAGTGAGCGGCTTAAATGTATTCGTTTGGGTCGAGAAATAGAACAAATCGTTCTGTCGGTTAAAAACGAAACCGATCAGATCCTCCGTCCGCTGCGCAGCCTTCGATAGCGAAAAATCTGGCGGCAGTTTTTCTTTGAAATTCGACTCGTCAAAATAGGGGCTGGCTTCACCAGTTGCTGCATTCACGCGTTCCAACCGGAGTGGCTCCTCTTTCTTTTGGGGATCCGAGGTTTGAATCAGGTAATGTTCACTATCCAGCCAGCGCAACAAACGGGGGAGAGGACCCAAAAGCCGTGGCTCTCCTCGTTGGAAGACCTGCTTATAAGTTAATTTCTTTTTTTGGGACCACGTAGGGTTGGTGAGTGCAAGAAAAAGGATGGCAAGGAGGGTAAATGTTAGCAATGTTCTGATTTCGCGCATAGAATTTTTCCTCGATGGTTGGTTTACAATCATTCAATAGTTATCGCGGGGCTGCCGCTGTTTTAATTGTAATAATTTTTTATTTGAATTTCAAGGTTTTTTATTTATTATTTGCAAAAAATCAGTAATCGGTGGACTGACCGGCCGCGTAAAAATGGAATGCTTCCAAAATTTCAAAAAGTTAAGCAACCGGTCAGTAGCTCTGTCCACGCATAAGTGAGGTTTAACAATTATTTTGAAAAATCACTCTTGTCCAAAACAGGATTTCTCATTGAGCATTCGGGATCGCAAACTATAATCCGCCAACTGGGCATTGGCGTCAACCTTAGAGCATACTGCCACAAAGGCACAAAGACGCGAAGCATCTGCGGCAATTGTCGTTTAAAGAGAGGCTATGGTAAAACAATTCGATGACAACGGAGTGCTTTTTAGGCATGTTTTCTAATACTACTTAGGCAGATTAAAAATAACCACAAAATTTTTGGTACTCAATCCTCTTAACATCCCCCTAAATCCCCCCGCCAATTGGCGGTAGGACTTGCTATCGTTCGCGCCTTTGAAGCGACCGAAGGAAGTGCCCGCCAGGGTAGGAGGCCAGGGGCGATGCAATTTATTCCAAAAAAGAGTGATTATATTAATCTGACTAAGTAAAACTAAAATGCAATCTGATTTCTTGGTGTCTTCGAGTCCTGGCGGCATTAGCAATACTTAAGTTGGCGCCAAAAGCCAACTGGGGCATAGCTGGCAATAGAACCTCATTTTGAAGAACGAATCAATTTGTTTTCAACGGCCGATTCTACGAGAAACAAATTTGCAGATTTAAATTATATTGGATCCCAGTGATGAAAAATCCTTTTTTCAACCGATCAGTTCTGCAACAGCGTTGGCGCTGTTGTTCCTATGATGAACTGGCTAAATTACAGCCGGCGGTTTCGGTGATCGCTGGCCGCTGGCAACGCTTTGACCTTGTCATTTCCCCATCGTCGGCAGAGCAAAGAGCTGAACGAAAATGAGACCGCCACTGATAATGGTAACTTCCTTAGGGTCAGGTGATCCCTCTCCTTCGGCGCAGCAAAAGCAATTACTTTGACCCAACGCAAAAGCTAGGACTTGATTTTTTAAAATTAATTTTGTACATTAGTCTCAGCCAAAAGGCATCACGAAAATCGAACTAAACCAATTCCAATGCATTCGGGGAAGCCCATGAATCGTCGCCAATTGAAAATCATGCTACTGCTGACGCTGGTTGTGCTCTGCACCGGTTGTGATCTCTCCACCAAATGGTTAGCCAGCCGCCATTTGCAATATTCGTTACCGATCCCGATCATCGACAATTGGCTGGAGCTCCGCTATACCGAAAATGAGGCCATCGCCTTTAGTCTCTTTCATTCGATGCCTGCGGGCATTCGGAGTTGGATTATCTATAGCCTATCGACCATGGCGTTTATTTTTCTCATCATTCTGATCTGGGAATCACGGCGTAATTCCATCTGGTGGCTGGTGGCACTGATGCTGGTGTTGTCCGGAGCGCTGGGCAATCTCAGCGAGCGGATTCTGCGGGGCTATGTCATCGATTTTATTCATTTCCATTATTACGATCGTTTCAGTTGGCCCGTATTCAATATGGCTGATATTTTTATCAGCACCGGCGGCATTGTTCTGGCTATTTTGATGCTCAGAAAATCTCGTAACCAACCCGAAGCGACGGCCCATGAGGTGCTGCCATGAACATTCTCAATCTACCGACATTAGAACCAGACCTTGATAAATTGTCACTGGATTTAGGCGGTTTATGCCAGCAGTTTCAGATCGTGCGCTTCGAGCCGCAGGACATCATCGAATTGGTGCAGGACGGTGAAGATATCGACTGGATTATTGGCCAGCTTCAACAGGATAATCCGGCACTGGATGTGCTCCGGTTTAAAGAGGTGCTCTCCGCCATTGCGGCCATTACCGCACCCATAAAAGCAGAGGCAACGGCCGAGATCCCCATCGAAACGGAAGCAGCCGCTCCAGCCATCGACGAAGCAGCACTGCCACTGGATCTTTCACAAATAGATCTTTCGGACCTGGAATCTGAACTGGAGGCCATGACCGGCATGAAGCTGCCGGCGGGCGTGGACCTGGGTGCAGTTAAAAAAATTATGGACTCGCCGCAGGGTGCCTTTTTAGCGGACTTTGGGGTTTTCTGTCAGGAGCAAGGGATTGACATAGCCTCAGTGACCAATGCCAAAGAATTGGACGCACTCAATGAACGGTGGCTGGCCACTCCACGGGCTGCTTTCGGGGGAAAAACACCAGCCGAAGTTCAGCAAAATGACCCCGCGCTGTTCTCATTCAAAAAAGTCGAAACCTATCGTCGCACCGAACCCCGGATTGGCCGCAATGATCCTTGTCCCTGCGGCAGTGGCAAAAAATACAAGAAATGCTGCGGCATCGGCAAATAAACAAGGTCGCTCGGCATGAAGCTTACGGCCCTGGAAAATCAGTTGTTTTTTGATCTCTACCATTCGTTGCTGATCTTCACGAACCAGCAGCGGCGAATTTTTCCCCGCCTTTTTACCCGCCGCGGCTTAAAAGAGGCCAGCCTGCAACAATTCAAAATTCTGCGGGGAGTTCTCTATCAACAAATAAATCTGATAGATGAATTCATTTCCCAGAATCCTTTCCACTTTTCCGCCAGCGAATTGGACATTGTCGCTGATTGGAAACGATCGATCCTGGGGCGCTTTTTTATCTTTTGCGAAACCACCGATTCCACCATTTTTCTTTCCAATATCAAACCCATCAAAGCGTATGGCGTGGTGGCATTGAACAAGAATTTCACCGCTATTTTCCAGGAACCGTTGCCGATCTATGTCGAGACGGTGCTGCTGCCCTTTGCCAATAAAATCATCACCGATGGTATTTTTAGTCGCTATCGCCTAAACTTTGGCGACGGTTTCATCCGCAATCTGCAACAGTCCTACTGGCAAGCATTGGAACAGTGGGGTTTAATTACCTCGATTTAGTCCTACCGGCGAAAGTTATTGCCATTTTGACCCCGATGGGTTGTGGCTGGGCCAGGATGCAAAATCGCATTAATCTGGTAGCCACTAATTCACAAAAGCGTTAAAGGAGCTTTGCAAATACCAGTTGAATGGGTATTTCAGTTTTTTAAATTCATAGTTGACCAATAATTGGCATTTTTTCCGATCGAGGCGTTCGGCTGGTGGCTTCTTAGCCGACAGGTTGCTTTCCCGATCCCAATGAGATCAATGTTTTATGGGTGCACTCCAAAATCGCCTGCTCCGCCAGCCATCCGGCGAGCGAAAAATCAACAGCTTGTCGCTTGCCATCTAAAGATCAACATCAGATTCCAGATTGGCCCCATCCAATTGGATCAGCGCCTGGCTGAGCGAAAAGACAGTGCGCGTAAAATAGCGAAAATTGAGGGTATCGATGGTATCCGTGGGCTCGTGATAATGGGGATTGCGATAAAACGCGGTGTCTGTGATCATCACTGCAGGATAGTTCTGCTTCCAGAACGAGGCATGATCCGATAATTCGATTTCCGCAGAATAGGAGTGAGGGATATAGGCTTCGGTTTTGATGAGCAGCGGCTGCTGCAGGAAGCTGGCGATTTGCCGGGCGATCTGCTGCGATGCCTGGTTACCGATGACTGCAATAAAATCCGCCCGATGAGAATATTTTTTAGTTGGCACTGCAAAGGGTGCGCGCTGACTATTTTTTTGCCGGCTGTAAAATCCCAGCATTTCCAGCGCAATCATGCAAATGATATTTTCTCCTTTCTGGCGGCAGGCCTGCGCGTAAACATGGCTCCCCATGTTCGCAGTGGCAAAAAAAGGCGGTTCTTCCAGAGTAAACGCCACAAACCGGATCGTGCGTTGGTTCTCGTAAGTTTCCAGTAAACGACAGATTTCCAATAGGCCGGCAATGCCACTGGCGTTGTCATCCGCGCCCGGGGAATTCACCACGGTATCATAATGAGCACCAACCACAATTATCTCATCCGATTTCGTCTTGCCCAATTTTTCGAAAGTCAGGTTGCGGTAGCGCTTGTTTTCGACCTCAAAATCTTGAACGATTCTTATCCCAGAACAGCGCTGCATTTGTTGCTCGATATAGGCAGCGGTTTTGGTGAGGGCACCATATTGTTGGGAATTTCTCGGGCCGAATTCATTCGATAGCACGTCGACATGATGCCGCAATGCTTTACGGATGGACCTGAAGTGCCTAATCGTCGAAATCTTTTCTGAAAGCGGTACTAATTTCACGGATGTTTTTTCCCCGGATTCAATGAGTAACCATGAACTGCATTTTTGATAGTGGCATAAATGCAACATTTTGTCAGCCAGTTGTTGCACAAATGCAACGCTACCGGCATTTCCCATCATTTGCCTTTGGCTATTAATCTTTGTAAGATCATGAATATAACCTGGCACAGTAAAATATGAAAAAAATTGGCACAGTAATTGTCACCAACAAAATCAAATCACACCACAGGGGGAACAAATCAAAAATGGAGGATCCAATGAAACCCTGCTTCATTTGCCTCTGCTGCTTGATAATCATGATTTGGGCTATCGGCCCATGGACCCTGCCGGCTGCCTGCTCGAGCTTTAATCAGCTATTCGGCTCGAGCTTGAATGGCGATCCCAATAGCAGCGGCGATCCAACCCCGTTACCGCCCAATCCACCGCCGACGCCGCCACCGCCACCACCGCCAGTGTAACATATCCAACGCCAGGGAGCAAGTTGAACACAACCTTTTTGCTCTTTCCTAAATCGCTCAACCAGGGATTCTGGTGGCATCGGCGACCAAACGGCAGCAGATTACTTCGTTACTATCAGGCAGGCTGATCACCGTCGCGGTTTTCAACCTGCCGTTTTTATTTGGTAATGATCCTGATCCATCGCCGGCGGCAGATATTGCCGCATATCCTGAACCCCCGGCATTTTGCCTGCTCCACCAGCAACCGCAAGCGCCCGGAACTTTAAATCGTCTTAATTACCTGAGTCCTCTTGCCAACGCCATTTTCATTAAAAGCCTCGATCTGAAAATAGTAGCTTCTCTCCTTGTCCAGGCCAGTAAACCAAAATTCATTGGCGCCATAAATCATAATGCTATTGTAAAGCTTGTCGGGGGCAATGCCAAAATAAATGGTATAGCCAAAAGCGTCATCGGATTGGCGCCATTTGAGCCAGGCGTTACGCGGCTCGCTTTCCCCGCGGAGTACCATGAAATTGCTCACCGTATCGGGTACTGTGCCGTTCCCTTTGCCAAAGACACGAAAACCGCTCAGGGCAAACTTGCCCGTGGGCACCTGCTTATTTTCGATTTTCAGGTAACGAACCGCGATCGGCGGCTGAAGCTCGACATAGTCATGGGGCACATCCGTCTGATTGTTCCGCTTGTCGACCAATATCCGCCATTTTTTGCCATCCGCCGATGCGAGGATCACATATTGGTGACAGGCTGTGGTTTGCTTGCCCATGAGTTCGGCGTCCTGATCGGCATAATTGATCTGGATGGCATGCACCAGGTAGATTGCGCCAAGGTCGCTTTGCAGCCACTCGCCGGCATCTCCTGAGGCCGCGCTCCAATAGGTTTTGATATTTTCATCCACAGCAAAATTCGGCCGATAACCACCCAGCACCGATGAAGAGGTCACCGGCTTGTTGTAGTTCAGCAGCATCCAGCCAGTGAAGCGACCCGTCAGATGCGGCAATCGCTCGTCCGGCAAGTAATGCGGATAATCGCCGTAAGCGGTATTGCAATACAGCACACCATCCTGATCGAAACCTGCCGGCCACAGCCCGATACGGCGCTCGAAATTATTTTTGACCGAAATGGCAATTGTAGCCACATGCCACCAGTGACCGGAGCGATCTTGAAAGGTTGCTCCATGTCCTGCGCCACAGGCAAAGCCACCCGGCTTGTACGAAAACGGATTATGCGGTTGGTAGCGAAATGGTCCCAGCGGCCACTCGCTCACATAAACACCATCGGCATAACCGCTGAATTCCGTACCCGGTGCGGCATATTGCAAATAGTATTGGCCGTGGTATTTGTTCATCCAGGCACCTTCGATGAAAGGCCGCAGAAACGTATTATCGGCATGTTCACCAAAACGCTCCCATCCATGGCAATCGTCATGCAAATGAAGCAACTCCTGTCTTGTGCCAATGGGCTGCCAGGTCTTCCGATCTATCTCCTGACCATAAATGGGATAGACATTGCTGGAACCAAAATACAGATAGAGCCGCTGGTCCTCATCCACCAGGAATGCCGGGTCCCAGGCGCCAACCTGAAATGAATCGGTCAGCTCGGTCCAGGTGTCGTGAGTGGGATCGGTGCTCATCCACAGCGGAAAGTCTTTGGTGTAAGTTGAACCCAGCAGGAGCAGCGTATCGCCCAGGGCCACCGCGGCTGGAGCGCAAAGTTCATCATAAACTTGATGAAAGGGTTTGGGGAAGCGTCGCGAAATGAAGTGCCAGTTCGACAAATCGGAGCTGTACCAGTAGCCATATTGATTGGTGGCAAACAGATAGTAATTGTCCTTGAACAAAACAATCACCGGATCGGCTGCGGTCCGATGCTTACCCTGCTCGACAAAATTCGGAATGGCACAATAGGCATAGTCCAGATTGAGCGGATTGCAATAGGTGGCCGATTGGGCCAGACAGCGCCCGACGATTGACCAGAAAATGAAATAAGCAATGAGAAAAAAAAGTTGACAGCCGCGCTTCATAACATCATTTACCGCAATTCTTGCGCAACTGACCGGTCGCTCCCAGCGACCGGTCAGAGGGCGTATGAGCCCAATTAAGAATTCTACCTCTGATGCAGTTGAACGAGGTTACCGCATCCATCTTCAAATAGTACCTGGATTCCCCACTCGGTCGGCGTAGGCTTTCCTCGAAAGATCACCCCCAATTCGGTCAACCGATCATAATCGGCCTGGATATCCCTGGTGCTAAATACGATTACCGGGATTCCGGCACCGAAAACCTGTTCCTGATAGGTTTTGGCAATGGGATTGCTGTTCGGCTCCAGCAACAAGCCGGTTCCCTCAGGATCCTCTGGCGAAGCCACAATGGCCAGTTGCGCCTCGGGAACATACATCCGTTTCACAAAGCCGAGCTTCTCTGTATAGATTTTAAACGCCTTCAGGGGGTCATCCACAAAAACGCTGGTGAGCGCAATTTTCATAGTTACCTCTACTCTGATGATTTCTGTTTTGATTTATGCCGCAGGCAGAATCCAGTCCAGGTGAAATGTTCTGGTGCCCCAGGACAGCACGTCCTCAGAATTGATGATAGCTAATCTATCAAATATTTGTCAATAATCAAGTAAAATTTTAAGCTGCTACCCTGGAAGCGACTAAATTGGGGAATTAATGATCCAGGGAAGGTCCGAGATGGATCGTAGACCGCCCGGCAGCTCATTGGTTCTGGTTGAACATCGCTGTTAGGCAATGGGCATTTTTTTCCTCCAATGATCAAAGTTGCTTCGGCCCAGCGATTTTGCGCTTCACCCAGGCAACTTAAACGGCTCAGATCGAAAGGAACCAGCCGCTCGTCTTTGACGTTCGGGCATAACAATTTTTTCTTCTGGGGGTTGTTCCGACCGTTGCCAATGTTTCACCATCAAATGGCATGGCTACTCCGATTGAAAGCATCCGCTTTCGATTTCGGTATGGGCTGCTGGTTCCTGTTCCCTCTGACACCGATCGCTGGGTACTGCTTGCCGATCATTGACCGCAGATCATTCTTTTTCGTTCTTTTATTTCATTTAGCCGGAGTCAATTTCAACAGCACCACATCATGTCCGCCAATCTTGGCCGCGAAACCCTTGTTCGTTGTCCCGATATCTTTTTTCGCCCACAGATCCCGAATCTTGAACGTGGCTTGATTGAAATGAATCTCCCGATTGGCAAAATTATCTGAAATCACGTGCTCTTTCCAGGGGAATGATATTGTCCTGGGTCGGGCGCTTCGATTCAAAAAGCAGACCGCCCACTCGCCTTTTGACAATGGCTTGAACCAGATTTCCAGACTATCACTGGCGGAATACTTGAATCCCTGAATCCCCAGCGAGTCCTGATTGACGGCAATGGCCTCTTTGTTGGTAAGAATGGCGATGGTCTCTGGCGACATATTTCTCAAATCATTGCCAGCAATGAGTGGCGCGGCCAGCATGCACCACATCGAAAAATGGGCGCGGTCTTCGTTCACGGACATCCCATTGCCAACTTCCATCATATCCGGATCGTTCCAATGATCGGGCCCGGCGTAAACTCGCAATCCCTCCTGCAGATCCAGGATGGACATCACGCTTAACGATTTCCAGGTGCCATGATCGACATCGCGATCAAAAAAAGCCGTGATATCGCCAGTGGTGCGCCAGAGGTGGCCGATATCCCGGGCCCATTCCCAGGGCTTATTGCTGCCCCATTCACAGAGGCTAAAAACGATGGGGCGGCCGGCGGCATAGAGGGCATTGCGCATGGTCAAATAAGCACCCTCGGCCTTCAGGCCGTCGGTGTTGCACCAATCGTATTTCAAATAATCCACACCCCATTCCGCGTATTTCATGGCATCCTGATATTCGTGGCCGCGGCTACCGGGGCGACCCGCACAGGTTTTCCAGCCAGCATCCGAGTAGATGCCGAATTTCAATCCTTTGGAGTGGATGTAATCGGCCAATGCTTTGATGCCCGAAGGAAAGCGTTCCGGGTCGGCCTGGATAAAGCCGAACGCATCCCGCTCGCCATGCCAGCAATCATCGATAACAATATAACGATAGCCCGCATCTTTCATACCGCTGGTCACCATGGCGTCGGCAATTTCACGGATCATCTTCTCATCCACATCACAGGCGAACTTGTTCCAGCTATTCCAGCCCATGGGTGGTGTTAATGCCAGACCGGCAAATTTTTGAGCAAAAAGAGGAGTTGAAAAGATTAAAACAATTAGAAGGGTTAGTTTTTTCATAGCTCCGTCCTTTCTGGGGTTAAATTCAATTTTTGAGAGATAATTTTAGTTATTCAGATGGATTGTATCCCTTTTCATCGGCTGCCTTCAACCTGGATCGGTGAGCGGATAATAACTATCCAACTTCTCCCTCAAATTGAACATCTGAGTTCGTACCGTGGTGTCTTCGGCTGGAATAAAATCCGCCGCCGGATTGAAAAATTCGTTGACCAAATCCGTTTCGTTGGTGGGGATATTTTCAATGGTATCATCAAGCAGAAAGCCCGGCAGATTTTCATCGGTTGCAGCCCGGAAGAAAGCCGGGATGGCCAGAATTTTTTCTAAAACGAAGAAGCGATCTTTTTTCATGAAAAGAGCGTTGGCTGGTGGTTTTGCCCCTTGCTGAATTCTCTGAAAATTACTAAATTAAATTGTGCCATGCAAGCTTTTTTTAGTAACCGCTGTAAAAGATCAGTTATAGGTGGACTGACCGATCGCTCAAAAGTAAAATGCTTCCAAAATTTCAAAAAATTAAGCGACCGGTCAGCAGCTCTGTCCCCTCATAAGCAAGGTTTTATTAACCGTTAATCAGTCTCCAGGCTGCTGTTTAGCGCTTGGTAACCAACTGAATCCATTAACCTTTCAACCGGATTAGCTTATTGTGGTAATTTGCTGTCCCAAAAACTCAATGAAAAATTCTGCTTTGGCCAGGAGTGCTGTTCAATAGGCAAATGGGGTGAAGTTGCTATTGCTGGTCTCGGTGATGGACACCTATGCCCGAAGCTCCGGCGAAATTTCATTGTAGATCCTGGTTGATTAGCAAACGGAATGGATGAATGAGAACCGGGGAGAGCCAACACGGCCGATCGCTCTGTTGGGCTGGTTGGGGCAGCAGCGAGAGCCGTTATCAAGCTGCATTTGATCTGAATCCGATTATTTCGAATCCACTGAGCTGGTATTCAACGGACACCATCTAATCGTATTCCAGGATCGGCGTGGACAGCATTGCGGTCAATTTTTGTTTGGTATCTTCATCCTGGGGATCGATTTTGTTGGCCTGAATATATTCCTGGATGGCGCTGTCTTCGAAGCCAAGGATCTCATAAATGCGACCGAGAAAATAATGGGCAATGAAGCTACGGGGATCAAATTCCAGAATTCGTTGATACTCATGAATCGCTTCCTGCCAATAGCCCAGCCGGGTATAAATTTCGGCCAGGCCGAGATGCTCCTCTTTCTGATCGCTGCCATATTTTATGGCATTGGTAAACGACTGAATGGCCATTTGATATTGTACTTTGCTTTTGTACACAATTCCCAGCAAGAAATGGATGCTCCCCTCCTGCGGGTAGATTTGCAGCACGCGCTGGAAGCATTCTTCGGCCAAGTTCAGCAATCCCATCTGATAATAGACCTTGCCCAGGTGAATGCGCAACGAGGGGGTATCGTAGCCGCGACTAAGAGCCAACTCCATGGCGCGTCGCGCCTGGGGATAGTTGCGTTTGATGAAATGGATCAATCCAATTTCGTAGTCAAGCGATGGCGAATGGGAGTCAAATTTCAGGGCTTGCTGCAGCGACTCGAACGCTGTTTCGATCAAATTCAAATTGCGTTGGTTCCGACCGATGATTTCGTACAATTCGGCACGTTCGCCCGGCTTCGAGCCCTTCAGACGGTACAAGCGATGTTCACAAAAGGCAATCGCCTCTTCATAGCGCCGGCGATATTCCAGCAACGCGATCTTTTGGCGCCAGGAAAAGGGCGCCACGAGATGGAGCTTTAAAAGATAAAATGCGCGCTGCTTTTTCAGGCGGAGTTCAAGTAGCATCAACGCCTGCTTGAAATGGAGATACGCCTTCCAGCATTTCAGGATGAACAACATCCGTTTGGGGCTGAGGTGATTACGGTTCGAAAAAAAGGCCATGGTTTTTGCTAAATAGGTTGATTCATATTTTGCTCGTGCCGAAATTCCTGAATGCGCTGGGCAGCCAGTTGCACATACTCATCGTCAATCTCATAACCCACAAAATGTCGACCGGTTTTGATCGCAGCCAGGGCAGTCTGGCCGCTGCCCATAAATGGATCCAATACCACCTCCCGCTGAAAGGTGTAAAGCTGGATCAAACGATACGGCAGCTCCATGGGAAATGGCGCCGGATGGCCGATTTTTTTGGCGGGTGCGGCGCCAAAGGTCCAGACGCTTTTGCTGAATTCGAGAAACTCTTCTTTGGAAATCGTATCGGGCCGCGCAGCATTCTTTTTCCGGTCAAACCGATGTTTGGAAAATACCAGAATATATTCATGCGTATCCCGCAGCGTCGGATTGGCGGCGGAACGCCAGCTCCCCCAGGCGGTGGAGGGGCTGGAACTGGAGGCTTTGTTCCAGATGATCTCGCCACGCATTAAAAAACCCAACTCCAGCAAGTCCTCGATCACAAATGCATGCAATGGGATATAAGGTTTGCGCCCCAAATTCGCCAGATTCACACAAGCCCTGCCGCCAGGCACTAACACGCGTAACACTTCTTGCCAAACCCGTTTCAAAAAATCAAGGTATTCTGCCAGAGTAAAATTTTCGTCATAATCTTTGCCCACATTATAGGGCGGCGAGGTAACCATCAAGTGCACGCTATTGTCGGGCAACTCGGCCATGTTTTCAGCCGTCCGGCAAAAAATCTGATCCAATAGATGGGCTGGAATCGGCTGTTCCACAAATCCACCTTTGTGCTCCTTTGGCTGTCCCTCGTATAGTTTGCTATTATAAAAAATGGTCGCATCATGGCTGATGCGTCCCGGCGAGCCAAATGAACTGGTTTGGGTTCCTTTTCTTGGGTTCTTGTTCGTCATTTTTTCGATCGATCAATCATGCTTCATGAGAAAAATTAGCCAGCGAACGCTTGTTACTCGCTCTTCATCTTTTGCCCCCTGCGGTTCTGCCCTGGATAGAATGACCATTTCGGATGATGCCTGGATAGTAGCCGCCACAGCACGAAGTCACAACGCGCGCCGAATAAAAAACAATCGATTCGGCTTTTCGCGAGACAGCGAAACTGACGGAGCTGCTCCGTCATCCTGCTGCCGATGCGGTCTTCCTACCACCGGGGCAGTTGGGATAGGATCGCTTTCATTAAACGAATAAATTGGTCCTGGATGCGATTCGCGGTCTCCGTGACCTCTTCGTGACTTAGTTTTTGATGGCCAATGCCGGTGGCCATATTGGTAATGCAAGAAATTCCCAGCACCCGCAGGCCAGCCTGGCGGGCGGCAATGACCTCGGGAATGGTGGACATGGTGGTGGCATCGGCTCCCAGCACGCGTGCCATGCGAATCTCCGCCGCGGTCTCGTAAGTCGGCCCCCGAAAACAGATCAAGACGCCGCATTGGAGCGGTATCTGGAGCGATTGACCGGTAGCCAAAGCATTTCGAACATAGATCGGATCGTAAGCGCCGAACAGATCGATAAATCGTCTTTCCGCCGGCGAGCGATCGCCGATTAATGGACTATCGAATAAGAAATTGATTTGATCATTGATCACCATCAAATCGCCGGGCTTGAATTTGGGATTGATCCCCCCAGCCGCGTTGGTAATTACCAGCCTCGGCACTCCCAGCTCAGCCAGCAGACGAATGGGATAGGTAACCTGCCGGGCCGAATAGCCCTCATAGGTATGGACCCGCCCTTTCAGGGCCAGAATGGGCAGATCGCCCAGCTTACCGCTGATCCAAACACCGGCATGTCCCGCTACCCGTGGTACAGGATAGTGAGGGATATCCCGGCAGTTGATTACGATTGGATCGCGCAATTCATCGGCCAGACCTCCGAGACCAGAACCGAGGATAATCGCGATCTCGGGTGGTTGAGGCAAATGCTGATTGACGAATGTCAGCGATTTTGCTAATTGTGATTGTTCCATGAGACCGTAGCTCAATTAGATCAGGATGCCAGCAATGGCGGCCGTCATCCAGGAGGCCAGGGCGCCGCCGATCATGGCTTTCAAACCAATTTTCGCCAGATCGCCCCGGCGCTCCGGTGCAATCCCGCCAATGCCTCCGATTTGTATGGCAATCGAGCTAAAATTGGCAAAGCCGCAGAGAGCGTAGGTGGCGATAATATAAGAGCGCTCCGAAATAATTCCTTTCAAACTGACCAGATCCAGATAGGCGATTAATTCGTTGATGGAAATTTTTGTACCCAGCAAATTGCCGAAATTCATGATATCTTTGGGTGCCACTCCCAGGAAAAAAGCAATGGGCGAAAAGATGATTCCCAGAATTTTCTTCAGACTCAGATCCCACTGGAAGCTGGTATGGTGAAAAGTGATGAAATTGACGACATCATCGATTTTTTCCAGCCCGTAATTGATCAGTGCAATGAGAGCAATGAAGGCCATGAGCATGGCGCCGACATTGAGCGCCAGGCGCAAACCATCGGCAGCGCCACCGGCAGCGGCATCGATAACGTTGGCGCTGGTTTTTTCAGTGGGCAGTTTCACCATACCGCGCGTCTTCGGTTCGCCGGTCTCCGGATAAATGATTTTGGCTATCACCAGTGCTGCCGGTGCGGACATGACGCTGGCAGCCATCAGGTGTCCAGCGTCCACGCCAAAGCGGACATACGCCGCCATTACTCCTCCGGCAATGGTGGCAAATCCGCCAACCATGATGGCCATCAATTCCGACACCGTCATGTTGGGAACATACGGCTTAATTAGCAAGGGGGCCTCGGTTTGGCCAACAAAGATATTGCCCGCTGCCGAGAGCGATTCGGCGCCGCTAGTGCCCATGGATTTGGCCATAATCCAGGCCATAAATTGCACCACTTTTTGCATAATGCCCAGATGGTAGAGGACGCTCATGAGCGAAGCAAAAAAGATAATGGTTGGCAAAATATGAAAAGCAAAGACAATGCCAATGCTAACGAATTGACCGGAGACCGGATCGTGCAATTCCAGGGGACCGATACCGCCAAGTTGTTTCACAATATCGGCATCCCCACGGTAAAGATTGCCAAACAAAAATGAGGCGCCGGCATCGGTAAAGCTCAAAAGCCGGGCAATAAAAGCTCGAGCGAGGAAGAAGACCGCCTGACCTGGTCCGGTTTTCAAAATTAGAACCGCAAAGATCACTTGCAACAAAATTCCCCAGATGACCACCCGATAATTGATTTTGCGTTTATTATTAGAAAGCAACCAGGCAATGCCCATTAGAACAAAGATGCCGAAAAATGCAGTAATTTTTTGGATCACGGTGGTTTTTCTCCAGGTTTATCACTAATATCAACGTTAGCCCTTTATTCAATTTGATTGCACCAGTTCCATAGCTCTCGATCAATTGTTAATCGCCTGGCCAGGGAGACCTGGTGAGGGAATATGCATACCATCCCGGTTCATTGCGGTGGGCGGTAGCAACTCCAGCAAACTGGGGCATAGAACTCTTTCCGCAATTCGATGCGGGGATCGTCCTTGGTAATGGGAATGGTATGTTCACGATCCCGATAGCGCTGGGAAATCAGCGCCGTCTGCTGTTTGCAGCATTCGCACACTGCCAGCAGGACGACCACTCGCTCGGCCCGGCCCATGAGTTCAATCATGGCACCGAAGCTCTCGTTGAAACAGTTCAGGTGCACGCCGGCGATGATAATGTCCAATTGCGTGCGATATTTATTGCAAAACTTGATGAGATCATCTTTTTCAAAAAGCTGAGCATCGTCAATGGCGATGATATCGGTATCGGGCATCAACGCCGATTCGATCTCGGCCACGGTGGGCACGGTGATCGCCTCGCTGGAAAAACCGATGCGGGAGACGATCTGTTCGTTATGAACCGGAAAGGCAAACACCTGTACTTTTTTGGCCATCAATTTGGCATCGCTGATTCGTTTGTAAAGCAACCAGGTTTTGCCGGCTTCCATGGCGCCGGCGATCACTTCCAGCATGAGCATCCTTTCGGTTTACGACCATTAATCGAATTGAAATGAAAACGAGTTGTGAGCTATTGCCTGCAGCGGGCGGAACAGCGTTAGAATCCCCGCTCCGCCAGCAGCGATCGAATCTTGGTGGTAAGCAAGTCGATGGCCACCCAATTATAGCCGCCTTCCGGCACAATGATATCGGCGTAGCGTTTGGTGGGCTCAACGAACTGCAGATGCATGGGCCGGACGCTATTTTCGTACTGCGCCAGGATCGAATCCAAACTTCGTTGTCTTTCGGTGACATCGCGACGAATGCGTCGAATGAGCCGCACATCATCGGCGGTATCGACATAGACTTTGATATCCATCAGCTCCCGCAATCTGGGATCGTGCAAAATGAGAATACCTTCCAGGACAATGATCACATGTTCGCCGAGGCGTCGGGTTTCTGCCTTTCGGGAGTGAATCGTGTAATCGTAAATCGGCTGGTGGATAGATTTGCCGGCCAATAAATCGCGCAATTGGGAAATAAGCAATTCATGATCAAAGGCGTCCGGATGATCAAAGTTTTGCTGCTTTCGTTGCTCGAAGGGGATCCCGCTTAGATCTTTATAATATGAATCTTGCTGAATGATAATGACCTTATCGGAGCCCAATTCGTCGAATATGCGTTGGGCGACCATGGTTTTGCCGGAGCCAGAGCCGCCGGCAATGCCAATCAAAATGTGTGGTTTCATCCTGGTTCAGGTTATAAAAAAAGACCGATCAAAGCCAAACGGTAGCAGTTCATGCAGGTAACTTTTTTGGAATTGCCCCCACCGGTCAATCATGTACACTTCGATATCGCCAGCCAATTCCCAGAGCACCTGGCGACAGGCGCCGCAGGGCGAGGTGAATTTTTCCGCATCCGAGGCGATGTAGATGGCGCGGAACGCTTTTTCACCCTCGGAAATTGCTTTGAAAATCGCCACCCGCTCGGCGCAAATGGTCAGCCCGAAGGAGCTAATTTCGATATTGCAGCCGCGATACATGCGCTGATCCGAGGTCACCAGCACCGCACCCACTTTAAAATGGGAAAACGGTGCCTGCGCGGCCCCTTTCGCCTCCAGAGCGGCGTGAATATAGGCGTCTGTGGTCATGAATTTCCCGGCATGGTCGATTCATCCGCCTCGACTTACGTTTTGATTTGCGCAACGCAGCGCCGAGGTCCATTTTTATAGTCAGTATAATATAGCAAAATATTTTTTAAAGGCAATACCTTTGATAAAAAAAATCCGAGAATTTTGGATTCTCGGATTCTAAATCTAAGCAGTCATTACCTGCTGCGATACTAAAACGGCAGGTCATCTTCCGATGGTGCCGGCGCTTGCTCGGGTTCAACCGGAGCAACCTCTTCCATCGGCGGCGGAATCTCCACCGGTTCAGCGCCGCGTTCCATTTTGGGTCCAACCATAGTCAGGCTATCGGCAATGACTTCGGTAGTATAGCGGGTAACATTGTTTTTATCATTCCAGGATCTTGTTTGCAATCGGCCTTCGATATAAACAAGACTACCCTTCTTCAAGTAGTTACCGGTGATTTCAGCCAGTTTGCGCCATAAGACAACTCTGTGCCATTCCGTTTGCTGCTTTTGATTGCCATCCTGATCTTTCCAAACTAAATCTGTCGCCAAGCTTATTGTAGCGACAGGGGTTCCACTTGGCGTATAACGCAAATCAGGATCTTTACCCAGTCTTCCGAGCAGAATTACCTTGTTAACTGTACCGCGTCCAAGCATTGCCATGTGTCGCCTCCTTTGGCAGATTGTTAGGATTTAGTGGTTTGACTAAATCATAACAAAAAATTTCCTAATAGTCAAGCAATTTTTTAAATTTTTAGAACTTTTGCCCCGCGGATTTTGCGCTCCTTCAATTCAACCAGCGCGCGGTTGGCATCCTCCAGCGCATATTCCTGAATTTCCGGCCGGATGGGAATGGCCGCCGCCAGTTGCAGAAATTCGCTCACATCGCGACGGGTCACATTGGCCACACTCTTTATCTCCTTTTCCAGCCACCAATCCCGGGGGTAGTCGATTTGCGTCAAATAATCTTTATCATGATCCTCTTTGCGAATGGCATTGATCACCAATCGCCCACCCGGCTGCAAATTTTTCATGGCGGCGACAATGGGCTTCCAGACCGGAGTGGTATCGATGATGCAGTGGAGCTTTTCCGGCGACTCAGCTTCGGTATCGCCGGCCCAGTCTGCGCCCAGTTCGCAGGCAAACGCCTGTTCCTCTCGACTGCGGGCAAAGACAAAGACGCGACCATTGGGAAATAGATGCCTGGCCATCCGTAGCACCAGATGGGCCGAAGCGCCAAATCCGGTCAGACCCAGGTTCTGGCCGTCGACCAGATTTCCCAGGCGCAATGAGCGATAACCGATGGCGCCGGCACAGAGCAGGGGCGCGGCCTCGCTGTCAGAAAAAATAGCCGGGAGGCGAAAGGCAAAGTCCTCCGGAACCGTCAGATATTCGGCATATCCGCCCGGCGCATCCCGACCGGTAGCCCGGAACTGCGGACATAGATTTTCCCGTTCGCTGCGACAAAATTCGCAGGTGCCACAGCTCGAAAAAATCCAGGCAATCCCCACCCGTTCGCCGAGCTTGAATTTTGAGGCATTTCTTCCAACTTCTGCCACCCGGCCCACCACCTGATGGCCGAGCACCAGGGGCAGAAAGGCCGGCGGGGTTCGCCCTTCGATTTCATCCAGTTCCGTATGACAAACGCCGCAGGTGCTGACCTTCACCAGAATTTCCCCATCCCACGGTCGGGGTATGGGCACATCAGCCAATTGCAGCGGAGTCGGATTCTGGTTCAATGGGGTAATGCGAGGTAGAATCATTGCTTTCATGATTCAGTTTTCCTATTTTGCAAATAAATTTCATGCTGATAGGGCACACCCAAACCGACAGCATGAACTGGATAAGCCCGATCAGTGAACCGGGAAGGATTTGACGGAACACTGGCGCTTGCCTGGATTCGATCAACGAATATCTCCTTCATGGCCAAAACAAGCACTGCTAATCGATGCGCATTTGGCGGTCACTTTTGTATTTTTTGCCCAAGCTGCCCTCCCATTCATCCCATCAAAAAATAGGGCCAACCGCGCTGGCAGGTTGAATAATAGTCCGGATTAATTCGCCCCATCAAACGTCCACAGGCAGGCCACCCTGCTTCAACGATTTTTGCGCTGCATTCAAAATCCGCACCACGCGCAGGCCGTCCTCGCCATCGGAGCGTGGCGTGCGGTTGTTGAGAATGCAATCAATGAAATGCTGACATTCCGCTTTGAGCGGCTCGATATTTTTCACATTCGGGATGAGGATGTCACCAATGCGCAGGGTGAGATATTCGCCGTAGGCGGTATAATTGCCTGTGAAATTTACACCCTTGTCATAGACGCGAATTTTTTCCGAGGCCTCCATGTCATCGATGACCGCCATCTTTTGGGATCCCACCACGGTAACCTTCCGGATTTTGTGCGGATCCAACCAGCTCACGTGAATATGCGCCATTTTGCCATCCGCAAAATGCAACGTGGTGAAAACCACATCCTCGATCCCCGGCTGAATGAACGATTGGCCAGTACTGACGACCCGAATCGGTGCCTGATTCATAAACATCAGAATAACCGAAATGTCATGCGGCGCGAAGCTCCATAGCGAGTTCTCCGTCTGGCGGATCACGCCCAGATTGACACGAGACGTGTAAATGTAATAAACTTCGCCCAATTCCCCGGCATCGATCATGGCTTTGACGCGCTCAAAGGCGGGGTGGTATTCGAGAATATGACCGACCATCAGGATGCGACGCTGCTCCTTTGCCAGGCGCGTCAATTCCTCGCCGTGCTTCAATTCCAGCACCATGGGCTTTTCCACGAAGACATGCTTGCCGCGCAGCAAACACTCCCGGGCCAGTTCGTAGTGCGCTTCTGGCGGTGTGGCAATAACGACGGCATCATAATCATCGCGCGCGTAGATTTGCTCCACCGTTTCGGTGGTTGCCAGGCCAGAATATTCCGTTGCCAGGCGAGAGAGGACTTTTTTGTCTGCATCGCAAATAATGGGCACCTGTACCTGAGGCAGATTGTAAAAATTGCGCAGCAAATTTTTACCCCAACTTCCCACCCCAATTTGTGCCAATCGAACTTTGGTTTGTGTTTCGATGGGTCAACTCCTTCTGCTGATCTTGTAACGAATTCGTCGAAAAACTGATTTAATTTCTCGCCAATCGCTTCGTAAATTATCAGCGATGGCCCTGGTTTTCTGGGAGCTATCGACATCGGCCTGCAGCTTTGACAGATATTCCAGAACAAAAGCCCAGAATATGCTGAACAAAAGTGTCAGAAAAGACCCGATGAGCACCAATTGCTTGCGTTTGGGCTGACTATGAATTTCTGGCGGCACCGCTTCGTCCAATACTTGAATGGTGGGAGTGTCGCGCGCCTCCTGAATTTTGGCCTGGAAATATTGCTGGTTCAACAACGTCCAGACGGTTTCCTGAACCTTCACCTCGCGCATCAAATTGGCCAGTTCCCAACCAACTTCAGGCACATCGGCAAAGGGGACATAAAATTCCGCTTGTTCCTTCACCGCTTGATTATTTCCATACTGCAAATAGTTGTATTGCCGTTCCAGCTCCGCGATTTCATTTTTCAATTGAATCACATAAACATTATTCGGCTTCATGGTCTGCAGCGCCACGCCCAATTCCACCTTTTTCGCCACGATGGTGCCTTTCAGTTCCCCCGCCTTCTCGATGGCCGCCTTGGTTTGCTCTTCCAGGGAAATGGCCTTGTACTTTTGCTGATATTTGACCAACTCGGCCGAGGCCGTCTTTAGCTTTTCTTCGGTCAGGCGCAACTGGTTTTCAATATAGATGCGGGTGTTTTTAGCCCGGGAACTCGTTTTTTCATTATGGACTTTGTCCAGCGTTAGCACCAGAGCATTGGCCACATCAGCGGCCAGATAGCGATCCGGCAATTGTACGGCTACGCTCACAATACCCTCAGCCGAAGCTTTCACCGACAATCGTGAAACTAACTTCTTTCGCCCTTTCTCCAGGCTCTTCGCTTTCAGTATTTGCAGCAAGCTCATCGATCGAGCATTTTTCTTGTTTTTCGGAAAGATAAATTCGGTTTGCAACACCCCGTCCAGCACCGATCGACTTTTCAAAATTTCCACAAAGAGATCCGAGGTAGTGGTGGCTTCATGGATGATCAAATTGGATAGGGGTGAATTGGACAGCGCCGATAGAATGCTGGTGGATGTGTCATCCGTGGGTGGCAGCAGCGTCGTTACGGCGGTATACTGGCTCGGCAACACCAGGCTAATCGCGGCCACAAGGATGGCCACCACCAGCACATTGCGGATGATTTTCTTGCGATGCTTGACGAGTATGGTAAAATAATCGAACAGATCAATATCGCTATTCTGGGCTTCGGTTGTCAACAGGGACATGGATAATCACTCTATTTTCTCAAGGCATTGTCGGTTATGATATAAATTGTGGCAATTTGTGCCATGATGGCAATCGTCTGTCGAAAGACCTCCCACCAATCCCGATCCGGTCGCCGGGGCACCCAGATGATGTCGCCCGGCTCGAGCTGGCTGACATGTTCATCATCCAGCACCTGTCCGGTCACTTTGGTAACTTTGATGGCGCTGGTTTTGGCATCCCAGGCCGGACCGCCCGCCTTTTTCAGATAATAACCAATATCTTTTTTGGGCTGATACCGCACGCCACCGGGAATGCCTACCCGACCGGTGACATACACCATTTGCGGTATTTTGGGCACCATGATCACATCGCCATCCTCCAGGACGACATCTTCTGATTTCTTCTTTAAGACGCATAATTTGTAAAAGTCAACGACGACACGGCCGATGTCCTGCGTGTTCTCCCGCATCACCAGATACTGATATTCATTTTTCGTCATTTGATCCCTGGTTTGCAATTTCAGCCGCTCGTATTCTTTGTCGGCAAATACTTTGGAGCTTTGGCGGATCAGGGATGCCTCGCGGATCAATGCCTCCCGGGTGAAACCACCCGCCTTTTCGATGATTTCGGCCAGGGTGGTGCTATCTTTGGTAATCGCATAAACACCAGGGAATTGAACCTCTCCTTTTACCTCCACGGTCCAGCCGACTTCCCAGTCGGGAATGCGACGGATGAACAGCCGGTCGTCTTCTTCGAGCAGATAATTTTCGTTGCTCTGCGGTTCAGCCAATAGCCGCTGCAAATTGATCTGGATATAGGTTACCGGTTGATTGGGATCGATCTTGGCCAGGTCACATTGCAGCAGGTACGCGCTTCGGGTCAAATTGCCCGCCTTCAAGATCAAATCCAGCACCCGGAGATTCTGCTCCAACGGATACTGTCCCGGCCGCTTGACTTCGCCTTCAATGTAAACATATTTGGGATAGGTTTGTTCTTGCACCGAGTAGACATGGATGTGATCTTCGTTTTTCAAGACCACATTCATGGGGCTGTTTTCGTCGGCCAGGACTTGATGATAGTTCACATAAAAAACCGACCGCTCGCCCGTGGCTAATAATCGGCTGATCTCAATTTTGTCGAGATAGGCCAGTTCCTTGAAGCCGCTCGCCAGATAAATGATATCGGAGAGTCGCTCGTTGCCCCCGTGCTTCAGTTCAAAGCGAGCCTGACGTTTCACCTCGCCGGTCACCACGACCACTGCATCCAGGACCGGAACAATAATGCGATCATTGCGCTGCAGAAACGTTTCGTTCTCGATTTTGCCAGTCATCAGGAACTGATAGAGATCGATAGTCGTCAGCAATTGATCCTGGCGATAAACCTGAATATTCCGCAATGAGCCGTTAATCGATGGGCCACCGGCCATGACCAGGGCATCCGGCACTGTATTCAATGAGCTCAGCAAGTATTTGCCGGGCCGATTGACTTCGCCGACAACCATCACGGGCATTTTCTTCGGCTCGATGAGCATGATATTCAACGAAAAGTTTTCATAATAGCGAGCCAATTGCTTTTCCAGAAACGAGTGTAATTCCTCGATCGTCAAATCGGCCACATAGAATACGCCCACGGTGGGAATGAGAATCTTGCCTTCGGCATTGACCAAAATATCAAAGGTCTGTTGAAATTTTCCTAACAAATAGATGCCCAGGTGATCGCCGGGCCCCAGGCGATAGCGCTCCGGAAACATAGCGCCACTGACGGGATAGTTTTTCAGCATTTCCTCGGAAACAGCAAAGGCATTATGTCCGAAAAATGGCAGCGTTTCTGGCGCGACCACTGGCAGCCTGGCCTCGGCAATGATGGATTCCTGCGCCGGCTTTTCGACTTCGATGTCGGTCTCTGGAAAGCGAGCGTCTTTTTTTTGTTGGCTCCCAATGGGCCCATAACTGAACAAGAAAATAATCGAAAAGATGAGAACTCTTCGCATGAGAATAACCTTGCTAAAAATTGCTATGAGCTTTCCTTCCAATGGATTCATTCTGCCCCAATTGCTGCGGTTGAGCAAAGCGTCCAATTGCTACAAATCCCATGCCATGGCTTCTGGCCAACCAATGGCGAAAGGTAGCTTGACCTCGTTCGGTCGCAGCCCCAGAAGGAATGATGGGCGATATCGCGGATCGTCTCATGGTTCGATCGAGCGTTTAAAAGATAGAAAATAAATTAGTTTTAGTCAATAACTTTTTCTAAAAATTCTAAAAATCCAAATTTTTTCTTGACATGAAAATGGAAATATCATATATTGATCCATTAATTCAAAACGCTTCTCTTCCCAATCAAAGGTCAGCCAGAATGAAACCTCAATTACTTCGCTCAATTTTCGTGCTACTTGTATCATGGCCACTGTCGTCGGCTCGCGCCGAGGTGTCGTATTGGCAACAAAGCCTGCACTACCAGATGAACGTGCGGCTGAATCCACAAGCGCAGGCGCTCAGCGGCGAAAGTACTATTACCTATCACAATAATTCACCCGACACGCTGGATCGCATTTATCTCCATCTCTATCCCAATGCCTTCAAAAACAGCGCCTCGACCTTTGCCAGAGAAGCCCGGCGCCGTTACTCCGGCGAAAGCATCACGCCGGAAAATAACGGCTATATCGATATTCTGGAATTCCGAATCGCCCGGCAGGATTCCGGCGTGGTGCCCAGCGATGCCCCAATTGTCGCTTATCGCGTGGACGATACCATTTTGGAAGCCAAACTCCCCGAGCGATTGGCCCCGCAGCAAAGCATGCAACTCTATATCAAATTTTATGAAAAGGTGCCCAGCCTCATCGTTCGCGGGGGGCGCCAGGGCAATCAATATGATTTCGGACAATGGTATCCCAAACCGGCCGTTTACGACCAGAACGGCTGGCATCCCGACCAGTACCATGCAAACGGCGAATTCTATGGGGAGTTCGGCACCTTCGATGTTACCATTACCTTGCCCTATAACTACGTCGTTTGTGCCACCGGCGTTCCCATAGCCGGCGATCCTGGCTGGAATTGGGTCGCAGTGGATACGAGCCTGACTGACGAACAATGGCAGGCGCGTTATGAACAGCAATTGGCGATGATCGACAGCCTGACCGAGGAATATAAAGAGCGAACGGTTACCTTTCAGGCGGAGCAGGTCCATGACTTCGCCTGGGCCGCCTGTCCCGATTTTGTTTATGAACGCGGCGAATGGCAGGGCATTCCCATTCATGTGCTTTATCGCTCGTATGACCGGGATGGCTGGAGCAAGAAGGTCGCTCAACGAGGCCGCCGGGTGCTGGAATGGCTATCCACTCGGTTTGGCAGGTATCCCTATCCGCAGTTAACCATCATGCACGGACTGATGGGCGGCGGCATGGAATATCCCATGCTGGTGATGAACTCCGGTCCCTGGGAAAGCTTGATCTCGCATGAAGTGGGGCACATCTATTTTTATGGCATTCTGGCCAACGATGAATTGGCCGAAGCCTGGCTGGATGAGGGCTTCACCAGCTATCAGGAGTATTGGTATCAACACGCCAAATTCAACCGCTGGGGATATGATCAAGAGGATATCCCGGACACCACCTCCTGGAAATTCAAATTGAACCCAGGGCTGACCACGAAAGATCGGACGACGGGCTATCTGGTCGATTATCTAACCAGCGGTTTCAACGAACCCATCGCTCAGTATGCCCACAAGTTCCAAGGCGGCTATGGGATCAATGTTTACACCAAAGGCGCTGCTTTTTTGGGCATGCTCCATTATATCGTCGGGGATAGCCTGTGGGATAGCATCTGCCATACCTATTTCGATCGCTGGAAGTTCAAACATGTGAACGAACAGCGGTTCCGGCAGGTCGTGGAAGATGTGACCGGCGAAAATTTCGGCTGGTATTTTGACCAATGGTTGCACCGCACCGTGGTCGTGGATTATGCCCTGGGGAAAATCACCCAGGCGAAGCAGGCCAATGGCCAATGGCAAACCATGGTCGAAATCCGCCGCAACGACAACGGCATTATGCCCGTCGACGTCCAACTGACCACGAAAAACGGCCAACGGCTCCTCCAGCGCTGGGATGGCAAAGCCAAATCCGGACAGCTTGTATTTGTGACCGATTCCAGAGCCGACCGGGTGGTGCTCGATCCGCAGGATATGATCCTGGACAAAAATCGCTTGAACAATGGGGATTGGGAGTTTCAATTCTTGCCGGATTTACCGAGCGGGTACTACCGTCCCCGAAATCGTTACGTCATCAGATATGCACCGCAAGCGTGGTATAACGATGTGGACGGCTTATGGCTGGGCGCTCGCATTCGGGGCAGCTATCTGGAAAAATTCTATCCCATCGAATTGAGTTTATCTTACGGCCTGAAATCGAGGCGAGCGGGATATGAATTGAAGCTTGGACGGCGGGTAATTCCCAATAGCGACCGGTTGCACTTCGACCTGTCAGTGATCCATCGCGAAGGACGGGGCCTTGGCGACCTTCGCCTGCTGTACCAGTGGAGTCGTGAACGATATACGCCGCCTTTTTATGATCTGACGCTGAGTTTTCAAACCTCCCAATTGCTCAAGGGACAGGAGCGCTATGCCCAGCGGAAGATCGAAGCCGCAGGCAACTCAACCGCAGTTTCCGAATGGGTTCCCGGTCGGGTCAGCAAGATCGGAGGCAGTTTTGGGTTGAGTTTGTTCCAGCGCGGCTGGGCGTCTGTTCTGAAGGTGACGGCAGAAACCGCTCAATCGCTGTGGGGCAGCGAATTTGATTTTTCGAAACTGCAAACGGAACTGAGCTTCAACGCCGGTTCCGGCAGCCATCGGTTCTACGGGCGGATGTTTGCTGGAAATTCCTGGGGCCATTCGCTACCGCTCCAGGAGAAATTCTTCACCGATGGCGCCAATCCCCTGGAGCGATTTCAAAAGTTTTATCTGCGGAGCGTGGCTGCGTTGCCGCCCGAATTGCACTACCATTGTCCCGGTGGCGGCAATCTGCGCGGCTATATCGATCAGCCACTGGCCACCGAACGAATCCTGGCCATCACCACCGAATGGCGATCGGGCATATTGACACCGTTGATTCGTAAGCTGTTTTCGCGGCGGACCACGCTGCGGATGTACCCATTTTTTGATTTTGCCCGGGTTCAAGTCAGGGGCGAAAAATACCAAAATTTAATGGATGCCGGAATCGGATTGCAATTCAGTCCAGTTATCTTTTCCCAAAGGTTAAACTTCCGCTGTGATTTTCCCATCTGGGTGAGCGACCCACTGGTCGGACAGCGGGCAACCAAATTTCGCTGGGTGGTTAGCTTTCAAAATGCGATCTCGTCCTTTTTTTAGACGGCCACCGATACCAATCGCGGCTGGCTGCCGGAATCCATTCCCGCGCCAGCCAGCCGACTCCCTCACTGGCGCCCATCATGGCAGGAGCATCTCTGCCGATGCCTGGCTGGTTTCCTTTTCCTGACCGACATTTTTCCAGCCGCGGGTGATTCGATTCGATCATCGAACGTGGCTGACACCGATCACCCAAATGTCCACCTATTTTTGAGTAAGAACACCCCTCTTGATTCTCCCCCAAAAACAAAATCAGAACCATCCGTGTTCTCAGGGTAATCCATGGGCTAATCAATTAGATCACCATAAAATTAATTCCCTTCCCAAAATCTCGATTCTGCCACCACCGTTTCCGATCGGTTTGTCGGCAATGCCCAATCGATGCGCCTCCCCAAACTGTCCCCTTCATCGCGACCGGTCCCAAAAAATTTTTTCGGGAATGAATTTTTCACTTGACTTTTAAACTGAATTTGATTATTTTATACTGTACAAAAATTAACTTAATTAATGTTATCTTTTCAAAAGTTAAGTTAAAAGGTGGAGCGATGAAAAAGTTGACCCCCAAGCAGCATCGAGTGTTGCAGGCCATCACTCGAAAAATCAATGGCAATGGAGTCCCGCCCACGCTGGAGGAGTTGCGGGAAGACCTGGGGATGAGTTCCAAAAATGCCGTGCTCAGTCATCTGGAAGCGCTGGTGCGAAAAGGTTACATCGAACGATCCAACAAGGCCCGCGATATTCGCGTCCTGAAACGAAACGGCCTGGAACGAGCCACCCCCCAAGCCATGGACATCAGCCATGAGATTGAAATTCCCTTGATCGGTACGGTGGCCGCGGGCGCGCCGGTGTTGACCGAAGAAAATATCGAACGATTTATCTACGTGCCCAATTATCTGGTGCAGAGCAAACAGCCCTGCTTTGCGCTGCGGGTACATGGGGATAGCATGCGGAATGCCGGCATTCACGACGGCGACCTGGTGATCGTTCAATCCACGCAACTGGCCCATAACGGGGATATCGTGGTGGCATTGATCGGCAATGAGGTCACCGTGAAGCGGTTGGTAGTGACGGATAATCAGCGCTACTTGAAAGCGGAAAATCCCAGCTATTCCGACATTCATCCGGAACAGCCGTGGTCATTGCAGGGCAAGGTGCTGGCGCTGATCCGGGAGCAGGTGCATTAGTTGGGACGTGTGCTGCCGGCCGCGTGGGAAGCCTCGGCTTGAGGCACCACGTGTTACGTGCATCTGGTGGTTGTTCTGCCGATATCGGCTTTTTGTTAATGACCCATTAATCAAATACCATGACGACACCTACGCCCAACATGAGCGGGAACGATCCCGAAATGGGGCGCTTCGGGGACAGACATCTTGGGGAGCGAGAAGCAATGGAGCGTCAAATTGTACATCTGGCGGTGGATACGTTTGCGATCACGGTGGAGCGCATCGTGGCGGCCAGGCTGCGACAACGTCCGGTGGTGGTGGCCAACCCGACCCTGCCGCGCTCGATGATCCAGGCGGCCTCCAGCGAGGCGCAACAGGCCGGTATCCATCGGGGCATGTTGTTGCAGCAGGCGCGGCGACTCTGCCGCGACCTGACCGTCATTCCGCCCAATGAGCCGTTGTATAGCCGGGCGATGCAGGCGATTCTAAAACTGCTGCAGCAGTTTTCGCCATTGGTCGAACCGGTGCAATACGGTCGTCTCTATCTGGACCTGACCGGCACCACCCGCTTGTTCGGCTCGCCCCGTGAGGCCGCCATGAAAATCCAGCGCGAGTTCCAGGCCCGATTGCAGTTGCCCACCAGCCTGGGCGTGGCCAGCAATAAACTGGTCAGTAATGTCGCGGCCCAGGTCACCCGGCCCATTGGCATTCAGGAAGTGGAATATGGCGCCGAGCCCCATTTTATCAGTCCCCTGCCGGTGGGCTATTTGCCGGGAGTTCAGCAGACCATCAAATCGCAACTATTGGAGCTGAATCTCCGCCTCATCAAACACATTGCAGCGCTATCGTTGCAGCATTTGACCATCGTGTTTGGGCGAACCGGATTGAAATTATATCAGGCAGCACACGCCGTCGATCCAACGCCGGTCTTCCCGCCGCAGCAGTTGCCCAACATCTACGAACAACTGACGCTGCCCGAGGACACCAATGATCTCCATCTGCTGCGCGGGGCATTGTATCAACTGGTCGAGAAAGTGGGCGATCGGCTGCGGCAATCATCGCAAACAGCGCGACGAATGATGCTGGAAATTTATTACTCGGATCATCGGGAAGCCATGGGCCAAAAAAAGCTGCCCCAGGCCACGAACCTGGATCAACAGCTCTTCGCAGTGGCCGAACAACTGTTGACCACCATTTTGACCCGGCGCATTCGGGTGCGCCGACTGGCGGTTCGCTATTTTCAGCTCACTCCCGCAGTCAAACAGATGTCCCTGTTTGATAACCAGGTGAACGACAAAAACCAGAACCTTACCCGCGCCATCGACCAGATCCGGCAAAAATTTGGTGCCAATTCCCTGAAACTGGCGCGGGCCAATTAATTCTGGTGGCACAATTATCCCAACAGGTCAAAGTGTCCGATGCTAACCAACCGATTTCACTGCGCCGGCAATTCAACGGAGTGATGACGCCATGTTTGTACACCTCCATACCCATAGCCATTTTTCGCTTTGCCGCGGGGCCAATTCCATCGAGGAGCTATGCACCGCAGTGAAAAAGCGCGGGATGAACCGGCTGGCCATCACCGATACCAACGGTCTCTATGGTCTGGTCTGGTTTCTGCAAATTGCCCGGGAAATGGGCATTCAACCCATCATCGGGGCCGAGGTCGTTTCCAACAATTTGCGGATCATTCTATTGGTCAAAGACCAAATCGGCTATCGGAACCTGTGCCGCATCCTGTCCCAGCGTCATCTGGACAGTAATTTTTCGCTGCTGAAAGCGCTGCTGCGGCACTCCGCGGGTTTGTTCATGATCAGCGATTCCACGCCCCTGCTCAACGCCTTGAAGAACCACGTCCCGCCCGAAGACCTGTTCGTCGAACTGCAACCCAATCCCCGACGGCTGGGACTGTTGCAGTATGCGCGCGCGGCGGGCATTCCACCGGTGGCCACCAATGGCGTCTATTTCATCAATCGCGACGACTATTTCGTCCATCGCCTGTTGCGGGCGATCGCTTGCAACGCCACCCTTTCCAATCTGGACGAGCGGGAACTGGCATCCTCGGATGCCTGGTTGAAAGACCCCCGGCAAATGGCCCAGGCCTTTCCCGATTGCCCCGAGGCACTGGCCAATACCGAGCGCATTGCCGATCAATGTCTTCATGAATTGGATTTCGGTGGTCCGATTTTCCCGGATTTTAAGCCGACGACCGGGGAATCGTCATTCGACTATCTGCGCCGACTTTGCTATGAAGGAGCCAGAAAACGCTACGGCACTATCACCAATCAGGTGCAGCAGCGGATGGAGTATGAGCTGAACATTATCCAGCACAAAGGTTTTGCGCCCTACTTTCTGGTGGTGCACGACATTGTGCAGCAATCACGACGCACCTGTGGTCGCGGCTCGGCCGCGGCCAGCATTGTGGCCTATTGCCTGGAGATCACCCATGTCGATCCCATTGCTCACGACCTGTTTTTCGAGCGGTTCCTCAACCTGAAGCGCAAAGACCCGCCCGATATCGATGTCGACTTTCCCTGGGACGAACGGGACCAAATTCTCGATTATATCTTTCGGAAATACGGCGTCGAGCGGACGGCCATGATTGCCAACCATGTCGGTTTCAAAGCCAGAGCCGCGGTGCGGGAGGTGGCCAAAGTTTATGGTTTGCCCGAAGCCGAAATCAATGCCGTTACCAAAAAGCTCTCTGGCTATTGGGAGGTCGAAGGCATCAACGACATCATCGAGGCGCACCCCGCATATCGCTATCATCAGTTCCAACCGCCCTGGCCCGAGATTCTGGCGCTGGCCGAGAAGTTGCAGAGCTGTCCCCGCAATCTATCGATTCATTGCGGCGGCGTTGTGATCACTCCTAAAGACATGGACCATTATGTCCCCCGACAGCGCGCGGCCAAAGGGACAACTATCATTCAATGGGAAAAAGATCAGGCCGAAGAGGCAGGTCTGGTGAAAATCGATATTCTGGGCAATCGCTCCCTCGCTGTGATCCGCGATGCGCTCGAGGCCATTAAGCACAACTACGGCGTGGAAATTCAATACGAGCGCTGGAATCCCAGCGACGATCCGGCCACTCAGGAACTGATCCGGAACGGCGATACCATCGGCGTGTTCTATGTGGAATCACCGGCCATGCGCTTGCTGCAAAAGAAAGCCCGCACCGGTGATTTCGAGCATCTGGTCATCCATAGCTCCATCATTCGTCCGGCAGCGAACGATTATATCCGGGAATATCTGAAACGACTCCACGGACAACCCTTCCAGCCGCTGCATCCGCTGCTGGGCGAAATTTTAAAAGAGACCTACGGCATCATGTGCTATCAAGAAGATGTGTCCAAGGTCGCCATGGCCCTGGCCGATTTCGATGCCGCCGAAGCCGATGACCTGCGCCGCATCCTCTCCAAGAAACGGATCACCAAACGGATGGAGGATTTCAAGCTCAAATTCTATCACGGCGCATTGAACAAAGGCGTGGCGCCAGCAACCATCGATCGCATCTGGGACATGATCCTGAGCTTCAGCGGCTATAGCTTCTGCAAACCGCACTCCGCCTCGTTTGCCATGGTCTCCTACCAATCGTGTTACCTGCGCGCCCATTACCCGGCCGAGTTCATCGCCGCCGTCATCAGCAACCAGGGCGGTTATTATTCCACGTTCGCCTATATTTCCGAGGCCCGACGCATGGGGTTGACGGTGGTGCTGCCGGACATCAATAAAAGCGAGTGGCATTATACCGGAAAAGATAAAACCGTACGGGTGGGCTTTATGCAGCTTCAGGGCATCCAGCGCAAAAGCATCGATCAACTGCTGGCCGAACGCCGACAGCGGGGTCCCTTCCGCAGTTTCGATGATTTTCTGACACGAGTGCCCATCGAATCCAGCGACGCCAAAATTTTGATCAAAGCCGGCCTGTTCGATGAAATCGAACCGAACCAGACCCGGCCCCAATTGATCTGGCGACTGTTGTTCTGGCATCATCAGAAGACCCACCACAGCCGGCGCATGGCCGCATTGTTTCAGGAGACTCCGCCGCCCATACCGCCGGCGGACAATTATGATCTCAAAACCCTATTGCAGCATGAGGCCGAAACCCTGGGCTTGCTCATCAGCCGCCATCCCCTCACCCTGTACAAAGATCGGCTCAAAAAATTGTCCTATATTTTGGCCAAAGACCTGCCGCTATTCATCGGCAAACATGTCACTACCATCGGCTGGCTGGTCACTCACAAAATGACGCGTACCAGGAAGAACGAACTGATGGAGTTCATCAGCTTCGAAGATACCACGGCCATTTATGAAACGGTTTTCTTCCCCAATACCTATCGCCAGTTTTGCTACATGCTCAGCCATTCGCGACCCTACGTCCTAAAAGGCAAGGTCGAGGAAGAATTTGGCGCAGTAACACTGAATGTCTCAGAAATCAAATTTCTGTGAAGTGAAACCCGAGGAACGGAGTGGCAGCCTCGACAAATAGGAGCATAGCCGAATTAGCCGCCCATTGCTGCCCCAAATCAATTCGTCCCAATTAGCTGCCAACTGCTTTGGTCCTGGCCCCATGGCGGTTAACCCGAAAAACTCCCCCACGACCAGACCATTCCACTGAAAATCATCCTGCTACGATGATCCTGCCACCATCATTCTGCTACAATCATTCTGCTACAATCATTCTGCTACAATCATTCTGCTACAATCATTCTGCGATAATGATCCTGCAATAGCCTCTGTAGAATTTACTTGCTACGGGAGCGACTGCCAGGCCACATTCTGCGCAGCTTCCGCCGCGTCAACTCCCAGATGAAAGGTCGTAGCCGGCCTTTTTCGGTCAGGATCGCCCGGAACAGGTCCCGCTTCGTGCGTGGGGGAATCACAGCCTGTTGCCGTGGGATCAATGAAATGGCCTGATTAGGACAGACGGAAATGCAGGCGCCGCACCCCAAACAAATCTGCTGATTCACCTGGCTTACCCTGGTCGCTGCGGTGCGATCCCGGCCAATCGCTTTGACATTGCAGACCGAAAAACAGTTGCCGCAATAGTCGCAGCGCTCCGGATCGATCACAGCGATGAAACTGGTTTTGGCCACCCCATCGAAATATCCCATTTGCACCCCGGCCATGATCTCGCAGCAACAGCCGCAGCAATTGCAAATGAACGTGGGCCGATTTCGGATATTATCCGTCACATGCGTCAGCCGCAATTCGTGCGCCCGATCGATTATCGCCAGCAACTCTGCCTGCGTTTTGGGAACCGCAAATCCGCGGCGGGAGAGAAAGCGGGCGCCGTTGCCCAGGGAAATGCATATTTCCTCCATCGGTGCCCCCTTCTGGCACTCCTTGCCCTCGTGATGCCGTTTATGGCGACAATAGCACAATCCCGCTGCACCAAACTCCGATCGTTTGATGATCTCCCGAGCGCTCTCGTAGGAAGTGATCACACTGGTCACCGGAATGTGCTCTTCATAAACCAGGGACCGGGTTAATTGGGTTTTGCTGCCGAAAAATTCGCTGGCCATGCCCTGCTTCGGGTCTTGATGAAAATACTCCGTCATCAATTTCGCCAGCCTTTCCACCGGCAGGTCCGTGCGATGTTTCATGAAACTGAATTCAATAAAGCCAATCACGCCAGGCATGAGCAAATAATACGTGGTGTCGCCATACGGCATATCCATGATCAGACCTTTATCCGCCATCGATTCCAGAATCGGCAGCAGCTCATCGGAAGTCATTTTGGTCGAATGACACAATTCCGCGAGCGTCGCTTCCATCAGCGGAAATTTGGAACCGACATACGCCTCTTCTTCGGAAAACAACAGCGATAAAATCTCCCGCAGAATCTCATTATCCACCAGACCGATGGGATATTTGTTCAAGCGATCGATCAGGGGAACTAAATTATGTTTCGAATAGGAAATATGACCCATGGCAATACCTCAATTGGAAATTGGAGCGTCCCGTTGCTCGATGATTTGCTCCTCAAGCGATGAATTTCATTTTTATTGGAAAGACCGAGATCGTTTACTCATCTATCAATTGCGCCGCCTTTGCTCAGAAGAGGTGTCCCAGCGATTCGGTGGTTGTTCCCAGTTGGCCATTGTCGTCAGCTTTAGTATTGGTAATGCCACCAAGACTCGAAGACACCAAGAGAACAAGATTGCATTTTAGAAAATATGCCTAAAAACCACTCCGTGGTCATCGAATTCTTTGGCCATAGCTTCGCTTCATAAGATAATTGGTCGCAAATTGCTTCGCGTCTTTGTGCCTTTGTGGCCAGGATCATCCCAGCTTGATGCCAGTTGCCGGATTATATTTTGCTGACCCAAAGGCCAAACGGGAAATCCTGTTTTGGACAAACGTGATTGTCTTGAGATCTTAACCTAAAAATTGTTATCAAAAATTGCCCCGGGAAACCGTCGAACATGAGCGAAAAGCGTTCTTTGGCATCCACATTTCGGGGCATTTCGGGCAGTTCCTGGGCAAAAGTAGCTGGCATTTGGCTGCCATGATTCCTTTTGGAAATTTAAGTTTAAAAATAAAGCACCATACCAACACCGTTCGCCGATGGAATCACTTGCAGCCGATTCGAATCGATCGCATGGCAGGCCCGCCAGGCAATCCACCAACCCAAAAAGGCCTGGGAAAAATAATGCTGGTTGTCGTTGATTCGTGACAGGCCGGTGAGCGTCGATCCTAAATAAAGCGGATATTTCAGCCAGCGGTGTGGCGTCAATTGGGCAGCCACCAGCCATGGGACTGCCCCCATGAAGCTATGCCCACTAACCCCATTGTCATCCGCGAACCAGCGCCAGCGCGACCGGCTGCTCTCATAGGGACGGGAGGCGCCGGTCGCCTGTTGCAAGAACAACACCAGCGGCACGCCCACCAGCAATGCCCGGCAATTGGTCCGACCAAAGTCTCCCACGATATTGCTCAGCCGGCTATCCCACAGCAATTCTCCTAACAGCGTTGCTCCCAGATAGACCGGCACCATCAGCCGCCCATTCCCCAGCGGCTTGACCATCTTCGAAATATCATTGGTCGTGCCGCTTTGAATGTAATCGTGATAGAAATTCTGAACTTCCCGATCGAACGTCGTATTGGCATAGATTGCGCCAACGCCCAGCCCCAGCGCCAATTTGCCGATGTTCTCCAGGGAATAAAAATGGCGGTAATCCGACACCACGGTGGGATAGACCCTGGCAAAGCGCTTCAGTTGTCCCCTGCACGCCACCGACCAGAAAACTAACAAAAGAATGCTAATAGAGAATATGATTTTTTTCATCAGAAATGACCTCAACCTGGTAGTTATATTTACCAAATCCAGCGCAAAAATACAACATCTTTTTTTAGATCGATCCCTTTGCCCTAAAAAACCCTCTTGAGCCATCGTTTGGTGAGCCGATGAGAGAATTGCGCCTACTGGAGTCCGTTTATCCCTTGGCTACAATTTCTCCGGAAATTTCAATCCTATGGGAACAATTTGCACCTTGCCTGGTAAATGAAAATCAAATTCAGCAGCATGATCATTTTATCACCAGCGTTCTGGTCCCAAATCGGGCCTTATGCTATTGCCCGGCGCTGTTGAAGTGCTGTGCAAGAATGCAATTATCCCAAAATACTAATTCATAACTCCGGGATCGCGGTTTGACTGCACTGGGTTTGGCATCATGGAACGCCAATTGCAACGACAAGTTACAAGGCTCAATCGTTGGGGGGAGTCGCTTGGTTATTAAATGGCTAAAAGAATTTTTGAATTTGTTTTTTGGGGCGGGCTAAGCGGAATCTGAGGAACTTATCACTATCCTTGATACCAGAAACCTGCTCCTTTTACTGGAGAAGCAGCTCAACTCACACCATAGGCAATTTGGATGCATCAGGCTCAAGCTGTTCAACCACCTGGATTTCCATGCATATCAGTGTTACTGAGATTCTGCGATCTTATCTCATCGGACCGAGCGGCGAACAAGCTGAGTAAACGATGACCCCTCAGCGATCGCCGACCTCATTGCCTTATTGAAAAGCCCGCTTGTCCAGGATGAGATGGCTCAGTTCGCCTTTGGGACCGTAACATTCAACCCGATCCGATGGAAATGGTTACTATTTTGAACGACCAATCATTCGGCTGGCAACTGCCCATTTCGCAAGGAACCAATTCACCAGGTTAAGTCATTTTGGACAATAGTTAATCAGCAACCATTTGAATTCATTTTTTAAGGAGACAAAAACATGACCCAAAAGAATCGAATTCTTGTCGCCACAATGCTCTTGTTATTCATTGCCTCGGTCGGCCTTCAAGCCGACGTCAAGCGCGAATCCACCAATCGCATCGATTTTACCGGTACGCTGGGCGTCGTCATGAAATTCTTCGGCGCCGGCAAGCCCAGGACCGCGGTCGAGTACTATCAGGGGAACGTTTACCGCTCCGACTATCTCGATGAGAAAGGCAAGAATACCACCTCCCAGATCATCGATCTGGATCGAGAGCTATTCATCAACATCGATCACAAGGGTAAAAAATTTACTCAGATGACCTTCGAGGAATTCCGTCAATTGATGGCCCAAAATCTAAAAAAGATGGAAGATGAGCCGCAGCAGGCCCGGGAGCAGGAAGCCAACGTCGAATGGGATTTCAAGGTCAACGTCACCAAAACCGGCGAGACCGAAATGATTGCCGGTCAATCGGCCGAAAAGGTGATCATCAAAATGGAAATCACCAGCAAAACCACCCAGCCTGCCACCGATCAGCAGCCAGCCCAGACCGCACAGGGCGATTTGATCGTCACGTCATCTAACTGGATGGTCAAATCCCTGGCAGGGCAGAATGAAATAAATAATTTCTACCAGCGACTGGGTGAGAAGCTGGGCATGGTGCCCGGCAAGAGCGGCATGGCAGAGATGATGAAACAGCTTCAGCAGAGCCACCCCCAATTGGCCGAAGCCATGGCCAAGCTGCAGGAGGAGGTTAAAAAACTCTCAGGAGTGGCCGTACGCACCCATACGATCTATGAGGCCCAATCCCGACCCGTGGCCGGCGCTGAGCAGCCTGCCGAGCAAAAACGCACCGAAATCCCCACCTCCGTCGGCGGCTTGCTCAAAGGGCTGGGCAAAAAAATGGCCAAATCCGACCAGCCACAGACCCAATCCAATGTGCTGATGGAGATCCACGACGAACTTTTGAGCTCAGAAGTATCGCCCATCGATGGCAGCCAGTTTACCGTACCGGCGAATTACAAGCAGGAAAAGATTAAATAGCCGTGCTATCTTCCCTTGCGGAGGCAGTAGCCTTCGCAAGGGGCTATTTCCATGACCAGCGCCTGATGAACCAGTGGCTGGCATTATTGACGCCGGCTTGCGCAGTTGGCAGCCAATTATCCAGTCAGTGCTATCTCTAACTGATTGGTTTTTTACCCCCAATCTACGCCGATGCACCGGCATAGCGTCGCAATCCCATTTTCCAGAACGCTCGGGCAATCGCACCGAGCATTGCCGCCACCAATAACGCGACCAGCAAGGTCTTTCCAGAAAGATGACTGGTCAGCGCCGCCGCGGGGATCGTTGTCGCAAACGCAACCGGCACAATAAACGTCAGGGCAAAACGCAACCAGCCGGGATACAGGCTGATGGGCCACCGACCCGCTTCGTACATGCTTTGAAAAATCAGCAGGATATTTTCTACCCGCACGAACCAGAACGACAGCGTGGCCAAAATCAGCCAGAAGCTGTAAATAATAACCGCTCCAGCTACCAGTATGACTATAAATGATACCGCCTGCCAGTCATTGATCTGCCTGCCCAGACGAATGAGCGCCACGGCCAGCACCCCCAATCCCAGCAGGATATCGATCATTTTCCAGATTTCGATGCGCCGAATGCTAACCAGCAGTTGGGCATCCGCGGGTTTGGTGAGGCTGAAATCCAGCTTCCCCTCGCGCACGGATTCGATCAATTGCTCCATGCCGGGCTGAATCACCAGGCCGATCATGCCTCCCACCAAAAAATAAATCCCCACCAATGCCAATACCTGATCCGGCAACCAGCCGCCGATCGCCTCGGTATGGGCAAAAATCACCGCCAAACCCGCCACTGCCGTGCCCAGTTCCAGCAGGGATTGAAAAAGCTGAAGCCAGAAATTCACGCGATAGGCCAGTTCCCCCATGACATTCACCCTCAAGAACATCCAGAATAGTCTCATATAGCTCATGCGCCCACCGCCGAATAGTTACGAACTCCCAATCGCCAGATCCATCGCCATAGTACCAGCGCCACCAGCAGCCAGCCGGCCAATGCCCCCCATCCGATCAATGCCTGCCGCAGCGACAGTCGCCCCAGCAGCAATTCCACCGGGAACCCAATCAGCCAGCGAAATGGCAGCAGCCGCGCCAGCCATTGAATCGTGTCGGGAAACAGCGACAACGGCGCCATCTGTCCGGAAAGAAATAGCACCAACACAAAATAGGTCTGATTGATCGCGCTCACTCGGGTGGTCCAGAACGCCGCATTGGCCAGAGTCCACTCCAGCAGAAACCGAACCAAAAAAGCCAGCCCCAGCGTTGGCACTGCGACTGCCAATGCCCACAACTGAAAATGAAAATCGGGGTGAAACAGCAGCGCCAGCACGCCGGCCACCAGCAACATGAACGGAAAGGTAATCAATTTTGAAGAAATATTATCTGCAATATCCGAATGAATCGGATGCACCGGCCGCAGCAGCGCAAACGATAGGCGACCATGGCGGATGCGATAGTCGAATTCGTACATGATCCAGGTATAGCTGACATGATTGACCAGCATGAGCAAGATGAAATAGGCAGCGAATTCTCGCACCGAATAGTCCCCCACGCTGCCGCCACGACCGCTGGCCACAGCCGACCACACCACCAGATACACCAGCGGCTCCAGAACATGTCCGATCATCCAGATCGCCAGCGCGGCCCGATACTGAAACATCAGCGCCGTAGTGGCCTTCAGTTGCTGCAGATATAAATTCACCCAGTATCGCATCACACCTCCTGCGCAAATACCCGCTCGATCACCTCTTCGATGGGCGGATCCTCCACCAACAGATCGATCACGGGCAGATCGGCCAGCAGTTGGCTGGTAACTTTTGCCGTGGCCGCTTTGGGTACCCGCAGCGTAAAATAGCCATCCGAACAGGAAATTACCGTGCCATAAGAATTCAAATCTACCTGGCAATCCGCCAACTGTACCACGATGGTCTTATAGCTGGTGAACTGCTGCAGCAAATCCGCCAGATCACCATCGAATAGCAGCCGGCCATGGTGAATCACGATCACCCGCTGGCACAATGCCTCCACATCGGCCATGTAGTGGCTCGTCAGCAACACTGTGGCGCCATAGCGTCGATTGTACTCGGCAATAAAACTGCGGATGCGGCGCTGCATGGTCACATCCAGACCAATGGTGGGCTCATCCAGAAATACCACTCGGGGCCGATGCAACAGGGCGGCGGCGATCTCACATTTCATCCGCTCCCCCAGCGACAGATTACGCACCGGCTTGCGCAGCAAAACTCCCAGCTCCAACAACTCAGTCAGTTCCTTCAACATCAGCCGGTAATCTTCCGCCGGGATGTGATAGATCGCCCGATTCAACTCGAAAGAATCTCCCGCTGGAATGTCCCAGATCAGTTGATTGCGTTGTCCCATGACCAACGTGATCTGCCGCAGGAAATCCTTTTCCCGTCGGTACGGCACATGTCCCAGCACCGTCACCTCGCCCGCGGTCGGATGCAGCAAACCGGCCAGCATTTTCAGCGTGGTCGTTTTTCCCGCCCCGTTAGGCCCCAGAAAGCCCACGATCTCGCCCGCCGCGAGATCGAACGAAATATCCCGCACCGCCGGTACCACCTGCCGCTGCCGATGCACCAGGCTGTTGATTGCCGCCGCCATGCCCGTTTCCCGCTGGCTAACCACGTAATTTTTGCTCAAATCACGAATATGAACCGCAGGCGATGGTATCTTTGAATCTGTCAGCGAGCTGGAAAATGAAGGATTCATGATGCTGTCTCAACGATTGCTCGAATTTTAGCGCTAATTTTCAGTTGGAAAGTACCCACCAATTTCCAGAGTTCAACTCTCGACCGCTACCAAAAGTTCAGCCCAACAAAAATCCCTGGCACAGCCCGTGAACTATCGCCAGGGATTGGTTGCTAATCCTTCGTCTCAAATTTGGTCACCCTCTCGCCAGGGCAATCAACTTATTGGGGCGAATGCAAGTGACCAAAACCGGTAGACCATCTCAACAGCCGCAGGGTCCGTTGATGATCCACTTTTGCTTAACCGGGTTCGCTTATTTTCATCCTGTGTAATACTCCTCAGCAGGCACTAAGGTCTGTGCTCTCCGCTGACGGGTTGATTAATAAGATCAGTAAGATTTTTTCTCCGCCCACGGCTGGATCGAATCGGATAGGCCATGCCGACGGTGGTGCACGCTTTTGTCACAATTATTCGGCGTAATCTTATCCTACCAGTTGCAAAGGGTCAAAGCAACCAGGAATTGATTCTGCTCACCGCGCTTTTAGAATTAATAGCTGTGCGTTTTCAAATCCTACAACTAATTTGGGAATGTGGGACTAAGTACACCATTTCCTAATTTCTGGTAGAGTTATTAAAAGCTCTACAGCTTAATCCCATTCTGCTGAAATATTCAAAGCGAGAAGGAATTAAATTCGTTGGACACGATTTTATTTCCGTTACCAAAGTTCGGTTTAATAGACCAATTCCATTAGACCTTATTAACCTTAGTAGCCTAAGATGATCCAACGATGCCAAACCTTATTCGCTTATTTTTCTTTTAACCAACATTCCCGAAAAAGTAATAAGGTTCGGGCGCTCCTGGGTCGGCCTGGTTACCAAGGTTAAAAAGTTTTTTTTCAGCCAGGGGAATGGATCAAATCCTATCGACCCTGTTGAATTTGGTACACCATTTCATAATTTCATGCGGGAACATTTTAGGGTTACCACGCTAACTCCATCGCACGAAGTTGAAATAGTCAAAGCCAGCAGGAATTGATCG
>CAZYNP010000020.1:70170-85225 GCA_964647995.1 uncultured Cytophagia bacterium | reverse complement strand
TTCAATTCTGTGGGACAACATTTCTGTGGGAGGCTAATTTTCTCCCACAGAAGCGCCAGTTGGCGGTCCGCCCTTCGGCAGAGCGGAATCCCACAGAAATGGTTTTTGATTTCTGGTTTTTTATCCGCTGGTTTCATCAATCCGTTGGGGGAAAATTTACCAACCCAATCATCTCATCGCAGCAGCAACATCTTATCAAACTTAACAGCTCCATCGACCTGCAGTCGATAAATATAAACTCCTGAACCCATATCTGCGCCAGACGCATCTTTGCCATCCCAGTTCGCCAAATGAATTCCACCAGCCAAATTTTGGTTGATAAGCGTCCTCAATTCCTGGCCCAACACATTATAGATTTTCAAAAGGACAGGTGCGTTTCGATCCAATTGAAATTCGATTCGGGTGATGGCGTTAAATGGATTGGGATAGTTCTGGCGCAGGGAAAATAATTCGGGTGGTTCACTTTTTTTTTCGATCCTGGTCACCTGATCGTTCAATTCCAGCGTGATGAAGCGGGGGCGATAAATATCCGCATTCGAAAAATGATCCCAGAAATTGAACGTGTTGACATTGTAACTGATCAGCAGTTTCCCAGGCGTCGAAAGATGGGGATGGGCTTTAGCATTGTACACCAATATATCTGGATCTTCCAGCACTTCGGGGCAATTCCAGATTCCCCTGTAAAAATGAAACGGCCCCACAGGACTATCCCCGATGCGAAATCCCACCTGATCGCCAAACTGGAATACCAGGATAAATTTCCCCCCGTCAATCGGCGACACGCTGAATTCCTGGCTGATGCCAGGGGTAATCGGAGCGCAGTCGGCCATGTTCTCTGACCAATTCTGACCATCCCAATATCGCCACTTCGAAAAATTTTCGATCTCATCGGGCAAAACTCGGGCGGCCACCAATTCTTTCCTGCTGGAAGTGCTTCGGGGACCGTAAACGTAAAGATAGCCATCGGGATGAGGATTGCCCGAGGCTTCCGTCATCGGCATGACGGCCTGACCCAATACGATCTCCCAGCCCTCGGCGTCATTTCTGTAAAAAAGTGGCGTATCGAACTGCTGGCAATCTCGGACGCTATCGGTGGCATCCAGCGTAAATGTCAGCAAGTTGACGCCGACGATCTTGAAATTAAAAATGCCGCCACCGCTGCCCGTATTCAGACGCAATCCAAAAACATAAATTTTGTCCTGGAGCACCACTCCGTCCATTAGCCAGTACCAATCGCCTGGCTGGGCGTCTGGCGTCCTGGGGACAAACACCGATTGCGGCTGTTGGCTGGCATTGGTGCGCCAGAAAAATTGGATGTTCTGGGGATCGGGCTGATTGCCGTTCAAAATCGCATAGGTATTATTGACCATCGTTGTGTTTTTGCGCTGATCATTGGCATCGACGCTGCCGATGAAGGTATCGCTGAACACCAGCAGGGTTCGCTCATGGCTCGGATCGGAAGGGATTTCACGGCCTGACAGCGGAATGGAATAGATGCCATCGGCGCCTGTCCAGCCAGAAGTTCGATCCAATAGCGCATCCCAAGCCGAAGCTCGCTCGACGACGATCGGCTGAACCACCTGTCCCGAATCGGGAACGCCGATGGGATGGGGATAGGAGAGCGGTGCCCAGGATGGATCGCTGCCGATCAGTCCGCCTGTGGCTTTGGTGGCCAGATAGGCCAGATTGAACTGCCCTTCGCTGAGGCCGACCTGCAATCGGATCCTGGCCGCTACGGTAATCGGATTCTGATAGGTGTAGCCCGTATCAGAAATCAGTCCGATCCATTTCATGTTCAAGCCAAAATCAATGGCGGGATAATGCGCTTCCACCGAGTCGGCCCAGTTTGGCGCCCAATTCATGATCCCTGTCCCCAGATCGCCGCTGTATTCGGCGGAAATAAATGACCAATCCTGCGGGATCAAGATGCACAGGACGCCTGGATGAGGATTCGGCTCGGGGACGATGTTATCGAAAATAGTAACGGAAATGTCGATGGTTTCACCGGGCTGGGCGTGCTTCGGCTGGTTGATTTCAATGAATCGGCATTGCGCCAATAGAGAAAAAAAGAAAAGAAGAACTAATTTGAATTTGGTTTTCATTCAACAGTTATAAAAATATGTCATGAAATTCTAAAATAATTTATTGAAACTAATCATCAATGTCAATAAGAAAATTTTGGGCGTGGTAATTTTTTCTAGATAGCGCGGTGGGCACAAAGCAAGGTTATCGACTCAGCAGAAATGCCGCGCGTGCGAAATGACAGACTGCAGTTTCTGGCCAGATACTGGCAACTCCACCACAGACTTCAAATTGCCCCACTGTGGAAGCCCCAATCACTCGCTGCTCGCTCCACTTCGGCGTGGCAAATCGCCGAAGTTTTCGAATTTTGAATCAATGCCTGACGATAGGCTTAACCTCGTTTCTATTATTGACCGAAAAAAATGTTGAAAGTTGTGAAATATTTGAGTACCTTTATGAGCGGCTCAAATAGTTCTATTCGGTCAGATTATTAAAATTCGTCCAGCTCATTTCGACGCGGCGGTCGGCAGCGAGAAATCTGGTGATTGAACCGATTGCTTGTACCAGATCCCGATTCCTCATTCCTCGGCCTGGTGCCAGATGCGTTCGGAGTGACACCTTCCAGCTTCAACTGACCGGGCAACGTTGGAAACAATAAAAAAAATGCTATCAGCGTGACAGGGATTCCATGGCGAAAATATCAAAAATTGTATTGATGGCGATTGGCGTCACGGGTCTGCTGTTTGGTTTATTTTGTGCCCATGATGGCGGCTGGGGCGGGCGGCAGCGATTGCAGACGAACCAGTTTGCAGATCTGCCGGGGCAACAGGAATTTCCAGAAGCCGATGCGATCGTCATTCTGGATGAAGGCAAAATGGAAATTCTCAATATTGGCTCAATGCCGTTGAGCGTCTTTGAGCGACATCGAATTGTCAAAATATTGAATGCCCGCGGACAGCGATATGCCTTTATCACCATTCCTTATTCGTCACAAAGCCAGGTAGACCATATTCAAGCCCGAACCATCGCTGCGGATGGCAAAATTTTTGAATTGGACCGGAAGAAGATTTATGATGTGAATCTCTATCCTGAATTCATTTTTTATTCGGATCAGCGCGCAAAGATATTTACTCTGCCGGCCGTAGCCCCGGGTAGTGTCATCGAAATCAATTATTCTGTTCATCTCCGCAGCCATAGCCTATGGCCGGTCTGGAATTTCCAGGATTTTTCGCCCACGCTGCAATCCAAATTTAGTCTATCTGCGCCGTCGGAATGGGAAATCAAATATCGGCTTCATCATCTCGACATTCAGCCGACAATTGCCAAAGCACCGGCTGGCTTTAAATCGATGTATCATTGGGAGGCATCCCAAATACCTCCATTGCGACCGGAATTGGGAATGCCTGCCTTGAATGATTGCCTGGCGCGGCTGGAGATCGCTCCGGCGGGAATGAGCGCATGGGACGATGTGGCGGCCTGGTACTACGAACTAGCAGAGCCGCAGACCTCAGCCAGCAAGGCAATTCGCACGAAGGCAGTGGAATTGACGGCAGGCGCTGCATCGCCCGAAGAAAAGCTGAGAAATGTTTTCGAATGGGTGCGCGATCATATTCGGTATGTAGCGGTGGAAATTGGAATCGGCAGCTTCCAGCCGCATTCGGCCGATGAGGTGCTTTGGAATCGCTACGGCGACTGCAAAGACCTGACCACGCTGATCTGTGCCCTGGCTCGAGCGGCCAGCCTGACCGTCTACCCGGCGCTGATTAGTACCTGGCAAAACGGCGTCGCCGATACCAGTCTGCCATCGCCGCTGCAGTTCAATCATGCCATTGCTTACTGTCCAACCGTCGGCGCGAGCGGCACCTGGATGGATGCCACCGAGCATGGTTGTGCGTTTGGCCAACTGCCCTGGTATGATCAGGGTTTGCCCGCGTTGGTTATCGAGAAAGATGGAACAGACAAAATGCTGTTTACCCCGTCGCTGCCAGCCGATAGCAATCGCATCGTCCTGGATTGGCGGGTTCATCTGGATAGCACGGGCAGCGCCCAGGTGGTGGGAAGCACACGTCTAACCGGCATCGCGGCCGCAGAGATGCGAAATTTGCATTACTATTTGCCCCTGGATTTGCAGCGAACCAGGCTGGAGACCGATCTGGCCAATCGCTGCCCTGGTGCGCAGGTGGATTCGCTGGTGATTTCTGATCTCTCCCCACAGCGCAGTCCGCTGATTTTGAGCTATGCGTTTCATGTCGACGCATTTGCTGCCGCATGGAATCAGCAACTGAGTTTTCGTCCGGGGCAACTACTGGCTTTTGACTTGCCCAATTATTTGCGAGCGAGCCAGCGGCACCATCCCTTTCAATTTAGTTGGGGCAGCTATCATGAACTGGACCTGGCGATCGAGTGGCCGGATGGCTGGGAGTTGGTGACTCCATGGTGGAATGATTCGCTGATCTCGCCCTTTGGCAACGCTGCCTGGAAAGCTTCGGCAACGAATGGCCAACTGGTATTTCGAATCAATTATCAGCTCAACGGCGAAACGGTTCCGCCTGAGCAATTTGCTGCTTTTCAAAAATTTATTGATCAGATCCAGCAGAGAAATTTGAAGGAAGTAGTAATCAGTCGCAGAAAAAAAATATCCTAATCTGGATTCAAATCAAATGATGCAATCGCCCATTTTCAAAACGATTTGCTTGCTGCTAATTGGCTTTAACGCAGTGGTGTTGCCGCAGGTGCCGCCATCGATCCGCATCAATGCCAATTTGAGCTTTTCCTCATCCAATTTGCCAATTGTTATCATCGATACCTATGGTCAGACGATTCGAGACCTGTATCGCATCCAGGCCAATCTGCAAATTATCGACAATGGAGTTGGCCAGCGGAACTATCTCACCAATCCGCCCAATAACTACGATGGCTGGATCGATATCGAACTGCGCGGAAGCGCGTCGCTGAATTATCCCAAAAAGCAGTACCGTTTCGAAACACAGGATTCGCAGCGCAATAACTTGAATGTCTCGCTAATGGGACTACCGGCTGAGAATGATTGGATTCTGTACGGTCCGTATGACGATCAGTCGCTGATCCGCAATGTACTGGCTTATATGCTATCCAACGACATTGGTCGCTATGCCAGTCGCACCCGATTCTGTGAGCTGGTTCTGAATAATGACTATCGTGGGGTTTATGTGCTCATGGAGAAAATCAAGCGAGATAAGAATCGGGTGAACATCTCCAAATTGGATTCGCTGGACAAAACCGGTGATGCGGTCACTGGCGGCTACATTTTTAAATTTGACAAAGATAAGGGCGAGAATGTCGGCGGTTGGTGGTCGAATCGGAACATTTTTTATCAATACCACTATCCTGCCGCGGATGAGATTATCCAGGAACAAAAAAATTACCTCCGTGATTTCATGAATCAATTTGAAGTGGTGATGTTGCGCACCGATATCGCCGATTCCAATTTCGGCTACCCCAAATTTATCGATGTGGCTTCGTTTGTCGATCATTTTATATTATGCGAATATTGCAAGAACATCGATGCCTATCGCATTAGTAACTACCTGTACAAGGACCGTGATAGCAAAGGCGGAAAATTGACCGAAGGACCCATCTGGGATTTCAATCTGGCATTTGGTAAAACCTGGTTTGCAGAGGATGCGTTTCGAGTGGACGAATGGGAGATCGATCATAACCGCTACAAACCGAATGATTGGCCCAAGGTGCCGTTCTGGTGGGAGCGTCTGGGACACGATCGCGAATTTGCGCGCCAGGTCCGCTGGCGCTGGGAGGAGTTGATCCAGGGGCCATTGCAACCGGATCGCGTCTTTCGCCTGATCGATGGCCTGGTCGATACCCTGGAGGAGGCCAGAGCTCGAAACTTTGCCCGCTGGCCCGAGACAGCATCGAAACATAGCTATGAGGCAGAAATCCAGCAGATGAAAAATTGGCTCATTGCGCGCATCGATTGGATCGAATCCCATCTGGATCAATTATCCGCAGTAGAAATTGTTCCACGGTCCGAAGGGACGCCTTCCGGCTTCCTCCTGGCGCAAAATTATCCCAATCCCTTCAACGCCAGTACCAGAATTCGTTATGATCTTCCCCGGGCGACGCCGGTGCAATTGTCGATCTACAACCTTTCCGGCCAGCTTGTGCGTCACCTGGTGGATGATTTGCAGTCGTCGGGAACTTATGAGGTGCTCTGGGATGGCAAAGATAGCGCGGGCAATTCAGCCGCCAGTGGGGTTTACTTTTGCTGGATGATTGCCGGGGATTGGGCGTCGCAGAAAAAGCTGCTGTTGTTGCGCTAAGCATAGATCGTATCAAAATTTTCGGTTGACATTTTGCTTTGAAAAAATTATATTAAAGAGCCGATTCTAAGTATGCTTTGATCCATCACCGGTTGGCGGACCCATCCATTGAGGCTGATTCCATTTTATGTGTTAGGCAGCCATGCGTTTCAACCAAGGATAAAATTGATCGCCAGGGCGCCATGCATCGAGTACCAATTATCATCTAAAACAAAGCTCTGATTGCTATTGGACAGGATGTAATTTCTTCGGGAGCATTTTGGATACTCACACGCAACAATAGGCCGGTAATCTTAAAGCGTTTGGGGATTCGGTTGGTTACTGAGGTCACTGAGGTTTTGTGAATTTGTCTCTTTGGGAGGCGAATAAAATCTGAGTAATCATTACCAATTCTCGATCCCCGCCACCTTAACAAGCGATGAAATCTCAGCGAGCACCAACCCTATTGATTTGTGGTATAGCACTTTTGTCCCCGATAGGATAGCTGGTTGAGCATTTGGGGCAGCAACAGAAAATTCGCCAACTGGCCGATAAATGGGAATAGAATCTTGTTTTGAATTCGCTGTTGGCGATCCGTTTTGCCATGGAAAAATTTACAAGTTCAAGCTCTTTGGGATACCAGTGAGCTCTGATAAAAAATGAATGCCTTTTAAATCCTTATTCTAAAATGCAAGCTAATTTCCTGGTGCCGCCGAGTCGTCGTGGCATCAAAATTCCTGAGTTGGCGCCAAAAGCCGGGTGGCCGGGATTAGATTTAGCGGTTTTTAAAGTGCACTTGAAAATGCCAGGCCAAATCTTGAATCAATCTTTCAGGAGGATAAGTCAATGGATTACACATTTAAAGAGCTGAAGGAAAAAACCGTTGCTGAACTGAGAGAAATTGCCAAGGGCATTGAGCATGAAGCGGTGAAGGGATACACCCAACTGAATAAAGAGCATCTGCTGGCCGCGATCTGCACCGCCTTGAAAATCGATATGCATGTTCATCACGAGATCAAGGGAGTGGAAAAATCGACCCTGAAAAAACGCTTCCGTGAACTAAAACGACAACGGAACCAGGCCATGGCGGCTCACGATCCTGAAAAATTGAGAGCAATTCGCCGTCAAATGAAAAGGCTGAAGAACCGGATGCGCCGTGCCGCAGTGTAGCTAAAATTTAGCCTAACGAGTATGACCGCCTCTGTTTATCGAGCAAGGGGCGGTCATTGGATCGACTTTTGCCAATGGCTCGCTGAAATTCGGGTCTCATGTCGCCTCAATTTTTTTTAAAGTCATTGATAGCAGTTGATGATCAGAGATCCATCACCCATCGAATTTAATCCCTGCTGGCAAGCGAAGGATCAAAGACCCGTATGAATATTTTGAATTTAGAAATGCGTCAAAAAATCCAGCGCGGCATCATCGATCCTATTCAGGATTGCCGCTATGATCTGGCGGTGCAGGCTATTCCGTCGATAGTTGCCGAGCTCTATGGTCAGATTCCCGCCGGCAAGCGTATTTCCAGTGGCAGAATTTTTACGATTAGAACGCTTAGTGAATATCTCTTTCTTTCCCTGAAAGAACCACCACTGCCTCGGTTTTCGATCGCTGCCGAGCTTTTTCTGCACAGCGACGATTTCAGAACCAGAGGTGTGGCGCTGGGAATTTTATCGTTTATTGGGTTAGAAAATTATGAACCGGTGCTCCCATATTTTGCAGCCGCGGCCAATGATGAAAACTGGGATGTGCGCGAGATGTCCCAGATGTTTTTCAAAAAGCTGATCCAGAAATATCCGGCACCAATGAAGGATTATCTGCTGAAATTAGCTCAATCCGAGAAGCCGAACCTGCGGCGCTTTGTGGCGGAGACGTTACGACCGGTTCAGGAAAATCGCTGGTTCTATCGGGATCCAAATTATCCGCTATCGATTCTTGGCAATCTCTTCAAAGAAGCGGCAGCCTATCCCCGAACCGCGGTGGGCAATAATTTGAGCGATCTGGCTCGACAGTTGCCGGAGCTGGTGTACGATCTGGTCCAAAAATTAGTCGAAAACGGCGATAAAAATTCCTATTGGATCGCATATCGGGCCTGTCGCAATCTGGTGAAAAGCGATCCCCTAAGAGTAATGGACCTGCTAAAGATCGATGAATACAAATACAAAAAGAGAGTTTATAAAAGAAGTAGCTACCGTACCGCCTAATTGTTGTTCGGCGGATAGATAAAGTCAACGGTCTGGTGTTCATCAGTTGGCTTCGTCCATCCGTTGGAGTCTTCTTGAATACAGATTTGAGTTTAGTAATCTGTATTCATTTAATGGTTGCAAAAAATGACCATCAAGGAAATTGAAGCCAAATCTATTCTGCGCAAGCACAAGCGAATCGACTCGTGGTTTGTCTCCTGCTATGGCATGAATTTTTATCGAGGCTGTGCCCATAATTGTGTCTATTGTGATGGGAGATCAGAAAAGTATCAGGTGGAGGAAGAATTTGGTGAGGAAGTTGCAGTAAAAATTAATGCCATCGACATCCTGCGCCGAGAGCTCGATCCGAAACGCAAGCGAGTGCCATTGAAAAAATGCTTCATGATGGTCGGCGGCGGCGTGGGCGATAGCTATCAGGCAGTGGAGAAAAAGTATCAATTGACCCGACAGGCTTTAGAATTGATGCTGGAATTCAATCTCCCCACTCATGTCCTCACCAAATCAACGTTGATCGAACGAGATATTGACATTCTCAAAAAGATCAATGAACAAACTCGGGCGATTGTCAATTTCAGCTTTTCGTCGGTGGATGACGGGATCAGCGCCATTTTCGAGCCTGGCGTTCCGCCGCCCAGTCGGCGATTGGAAATGATCCTTAAATTCAAGCAGGCAGGAATCCCCTGTGGCTTATTTCTAATGCCAGTCATTCCATTCATTACCGATACGCCTGTCCAAATCGAAAGAACATTTCAGAAGGCAAAGGAATTTGGCATCGACTACATCATCTTCAGTGGCATGACCATGAAAGATGGAAGACAGAAACAATACTTTTTGAATGTATTAAAAAAATATTACCCTGATCTGATTACCGAATACCAGTACATTTTTCAACCGAATGAATGGGGACAGGCGACTGATGAATACTACGCTTCGATTCACCAGACCTTTCTCCCCATTGCCAGGAAATATAAAATTCCCATTCGGATGCCACAGCATTTGTTTTCTGATATTCTCGAAGAAAATGATCTGGTGGAAGTGCTGTTGGGACAGATCGATTATCTGTGCAAGATTCAGGGAAGGTCATCGCCGTTCGGCTATGCAGCGTATTCGATCTCGCAGTTGAAACAACCGCTATCTTCAATGAGAGGCCAGTTGCAAAAAATCAAGGGCGTGGGACGAACGACCGAACGGATTATTTTAGAGATTCTTGATACCGGGAAAACAGCTTATTTGGAAGAAATATTCAGATGAGAATCTATTTGCAAAAATCATTTGTGCCCCCAACTGATAGATGATGCCAACGGATTTTTTTATCAGTTGGCTTCATCAATCCGTTGGAAAAAATTATTTTTTAAGGAAGGATCAAACCATGAACGAAGAATTTGTCAAAATCATCATCTTTGAAAATGAAGTGGAAGCCCGGCATATGGAGGCAATTTTAAAAGAACGAAATATCCCTCATTTCATCAAATCCTATCATGACTTTGCCCTGAATGGTCTCTATCAATTTCAAAAAGGGTGGGGGCATCTGGAGGCGCCGGAGAAATATCGCGACGAGATCGAGGAGATTTGTGATGACCTGATGGCTCCGGAATCGAAGCCGATGCCTGAAGAGTGATTTTTATCCCAGTTATTTTTGTAAGTAAAATTTTTCCTTTTTATAGCTGTTATTCATGTCAGAAAGACGCTGAAAATGGATATTGAAAAAATTCGATTCTATCAGCTTCACAAACAAAATCTCCTTACAAAAGCCGATCCAGGCGAGTATCAAAAATTGATGCTCGATCACATCGCACTTCATTCGACAGATTATTCGACGCCCTACCTTTCGCTATGGGCGCGAGTCAATGAGTTCGATCCCCAAAATTTATTCAACGATTTGAACGATCCGTTCAATGCTTTGAGAATGCGACTGTTTCGAGGAACTATTTTTGTGATCCATCGACGCAATGTGGATAATATCTTAGCTGCTTCGAAGATTTTCCTTGATTCGATCCTGAAACAGAATGAAAAATTTTTGGTAAAGGCAGGATTCGATCTGGCATCGATCGAGCAGGAAGTCATTCGATTGCTCGCCTCCAATAAAGAACTATCTGCGAATGAATTGAAAAAGCTCCTGCCTGAACATTTGAAGGGGGAGTATCTGTCGTATGCCCTGCGTTATTTCGAATTTGCAGGCAAGCTGATCAGAACGAATCATCGCTATCTCACGGATCGGGCAATCAGGTATGGATTGATGGCAGAATGGTTTCCAGAAATTGCTCGGAACGAACTTGATCCAGAGCAAGCACTGCAATCGCTAATTTTCCAATACATCAAAAAATTTGGACCAGTCTGTCTTGACGATCTAAGCTGGTGGCTCTCCATCAGGAAAACGATGGCTCGCAAAAATTTGGATTCGTTGAAAGAGCAATTGGTCACGCTCGATTTTCATAGTCAAAAATATTACATGGAAGAAGAGGATCATCAAAATTTCGATCAATTCACAATCGTTGAGAATAGACTCCCCGTCATCAATTTTCTGCCGTATGAAGATCATTTTCCCAAAGCGTATTTCATTCGCAATTGGTTCCTGTCCGATGCAGTCGCGCCGCTGGTTTACAAAGAGGGCGTTATCTTTCGGGGGCAAATATTTCCATCGATCTGGCTGAATGGTGAGATAATCGGCGGCTGGGAGATAAATTGGTCCGATAAAAAGAAGACTGAAATGAAAGTCTCGGTCACTGCTATTCATGAAAATAATAAGCTGTCAAATAAAATTCGCGACCAGATCGAATCGCAACGCAAAGAGTTGGAACAATTCTACAATGAAAAAATTGCCCCGCTTATGAATGAATAAATTCAAACATCCTGCACGATTCTCGCTCTCATTTTATTTATCTCCAAATTAAAAAGCAACCGAAAATAATTTTTAAAATTTCTCTTGACTTTTATGAAACTATTTTGTATTATGGGCGTAGCTTTATATACGCTATATACAGTAATAACGATAAATACGATTATAACGATTTTGAAGTCCTGAAAATTGTATCAGCGAGCGGAGGTCAAATCACCTTGAAAATCATCATTTCCAATTCATCTCCCGATCCGATTTACGAGCAGGTCAGTAAGCAGATCAAAGCAGCCATTATCTCTGGCGAATTGGCCGAGGGCGATCCCCTGCCTTCGATCCGAAATCTTGCCATGGAATTGCAAATCAGCGTGATTACCACCAAGCGGGCGTATGAGGAGCTCGAGAAAGAAGGCTTTATCGATGCGGTCAGCGGCAAGGGTTGCTTTGTGGCGATGCAGAATAAAGAGCTGCTTAGGGAGAAGAAGATGAAGACGGTGGAAGATTTGCTGAGCGATGCGGTTTTCGAAGCGAAGAAGCTTGGCATCAATTTCAAAGAAATCAAAGAAATGCTGGAACTATTATATAACGAAGAGGCCGAATAATGGAAAACGTACTTGAAATTCAAAATCTCAGAAAGAACTACGGGGACTTTGCGCTCCAGGATGTTTCTTTTGCTCTGCCAGAAGGCTATATCATGGGATTGATCGGGCCGAATGGCGCTGGTAAAACTACGATCATCAAATTGATCATGAATCTGATTATGAAGCATGGCGGCAAGATCAAAATTTTCGGAAAGGATAATCTGGAGCACGAGGTCGAGATCAAATCCCGAATCGGATTTGTCTATGACAATCCCAATTATTATGAGCACCTGAATTTGAAGCAGATCAAAAATATTATCCGCCCATTTTATAAGGAATGGGATGAAAAAGTCTTCATGAGCCTGGCTGATCAATTTGAGCTGCCATTGAAAAAGACCATCAAGAAATTTTCCCGAGGCATGGTCATGAAAGCTGCCATCGCTATTGCGCTTTCCCATCATGCCGATCTGATCATCATGGATGAGCCGACTTCGGGGCTCGATCCTGTGTTCAGACGAGAATTGCTCGATCTGTTGTATCAACTGCTGCAAAGTGAGAAAAAGTCGATTCTGTTTTCCACTCATATCACTTCCGATCTGGAGAGGATCGCCGATTACATCACGTTTATCAATCATGGCAAAATTGTCTTTTCAAAAAGCAAGGATGATGTGTTAGAAAATTATGCCCTTGTGAAAGGCGGGAATGACTTGCTGAATGAAGAGACGAAAACCTGGTTTACAGGCATTCGCAAAAGCCAGTTCGGTTTTGAGGCTTTGACCGATGATGTCAACAAAATCAAAAAGAATTTTGGGTCGGATGTGGTTATCGACAAGGCGAGTCTTGAAGATATTATGTATTTCAGCAATTTGAAGAATGGGGCAAATTAAGTTGGCTCACGCTAAGACGCAAAGCCGCAAAGATTTCTTTGGTGCTGCTTCTGGAATGATTTGCAGTAAGCATCAGATTTTTTCCGATTTTTAAGGCAGTTCTTTTCTTGGCGTCTTAGCGGTTCGCCACAGCGAATCCGCCTCTGGCGTGACTTTGCGTGAGAAAAAATAAGAGGCAATCATGTTCAATCTAATAAAAAAAGATTTTATCGCTGGCTGGATGTTCCTGATCGGTGTCGTTCTCATCATTCCCTTCATCAGCATGATCGCCATGTGGGCGATGATGGATGATTTCGGTGGGGTGATCATCGGCGTTTTTACTTTTATCGTGATGGCACTGTGCATCGCTTCATCATTTATCTTTTTAGGCGTCGATACGACCTACAAAGCCGAGATGATTTACGCCAGCCTGCCGATCAAACGATCGAAGATTGTGCTTGCCCGTTATCTGTCATCATTTATTTTGACGACAGGAAGTTTCAGCCTGGCCGTGCTTTCTTGTCTTTCGATGGTCTATATTTTTGGTCATACCGATCCCGCTTTCAAAATCATTTTAACTTTTCGAGGGATCATCGCCATGCTTTCATTTTTATTCATGATTCTCTCATTTATCTTTCCGTTCATTTTTAAATTTGGCGCTGGCAAAGGCGTGACCGCAGCCCTGATTACGCAGATCAGCTTGATGATCGCTGTCCCCGTCATCAAATTTGTGCTCAAAGCGCTCCAGGGGATTCTGGTGTTTGAATTTGCTTTTTTTAACCGAATGCTTCATGCTGCGATTAAATGGATTGTTGGGCTGACAGTGTTTCAGGCGTATGCGTTGATATTCGGGATTGTTGCTTTGGTAATCCTGGTTTCAATCGGACTTTCGGTCAGGTTTTATAATAGAAGGGATATTTAATTTATCACGCAAAGACGCCAAGACGCAAAGATAAAAATTAAAACATGGAGTGACAAAAAATGAGCGAAAATGAAATTGCAAAAATGATCGTCAATGCTGCCTATAAAATCCACACCACGCTTGGCCCTGGATTGTTGGAATCGGTCTATTAGGTTGTTTTGGCGCATGAATTAAAGAAGCTTGGATTAAATGTCTCACGACAGCAGAGCATTCCTATCACCTATGAAGATTTAAAATTTGAAGAAGGCTTTAGAGCCGACATAATTGTTGAAGACAAAGTAATTATTGAGCTAACATCAGTTGAAGAAATTGCAAAGGTTCATCAAAAGCAGCTTTTGACTTATCTCCGCCTTGCAGATAAAAGACTGGGCTTATTAATCAACTTCGGATCAGCTTTAATCAAAGATGGCTTGTTCCGTATCGTCAACAAATTGGAAGACCAAAATTAACTTGCAAACTTGAATAAAAAAACGTGGCGTTCTTGGCGTCTTTGCGGCTTAGCGTGAGAAAAAAAAGGTGAAAACATGATACTAAAACTAATGATAAAAGATTTCAAAGCCTACTCAAGCACAATTTTCCTTCGAATACTTCTGCCGATGCTGTTAGGCAGCATTTTCGTCATCCAACTGTATCGGTGGGACGTTTACCTGATGTTTTCGTGCATGTACCTCTGTTTGGCAAGTTCAGGATTCTTGTTTACTGAAAAAAAGAAAGAGACTGAAATTTTAACGTGCAGCCTGCCAGTAACGAGGTCAGCTATTGTAACGGCGAGATACCTTATTTCAGGTTTGATCTCAATACTGGCAATCGTACTCTTTTATGCCAATGCTTACGTTGCTGATTTCCTTTACACGGATCCTGCCACGCAATTCTGGCAGATCAGCAATTTCAAAGTTTTGTTTTTGGTCCTATTTTTTCTAGCGATATTTATGAGCATTTATTTGCCCGCCGTGTTCGGTTTCCGATTCATGGGGATGGCGATCACCTTCGCCATCGCAATCATAACCGCCATATTCCTGGTGGCAACCATTTTCAAGCCCTGGACAAGATCGTTTGCTCCATACTTAACGCAGGGTGAGTTTATCATCTTGAGCCTGGTTATCATTGCTCTGCCATTTATTTCATTTATTCTCTCACTTCAAATTTATAACAAGAAAGACCTGTAACATGATGATCGCAAAATTAATTCTCAAAGACATCAGGGGCTACTGGCGATTTGTAGTATTGACCATTTTTTTGCCTGGGATCGCCTGGAGTCTATTGCTCTTTTTTCCCTACTACCACTGGTCGGGTTATGTTGGATTTTGTTCGATGGCAATATTTGCCGCCATTTCC